>JBGPOE010000054.1:0-16658 GCA_041487875.1 Gemmatimonadota bacterium
CTCTAGGCCCCGACCGGCTGACGCTGTGCGGCTACAGCTGGGGGGGCCTGCTGGCGGTGCTGTACCTGCTGGAGCATCCCGACCGGGTCGCCCAGCTGGCGCTCGTCTCACCCGCGTCGATCACCGCCCAGTACCGCGACCAGTTCGAGGCGGAGTTCGCCCGCCGCATGGCGGCGCCCGCGGTGGCGGCGGAGCGCGCAGCGCTCGCGGCGAGCGGCCTGCGCGAGTCGGATCCTGCCGCCTACCGGCGGCGCGCGTTCGCGCTGTCGGTGGCGGGCTACTTCAAGGACTTCCGCGACGCCAAGAACCTCACCCCATTCCGGGTCACCGCGCGAACCCAACAGGCCGTGTGGGAGAGTCTGGGAGACTTCGACCTCCGCGGCCGGCTGCAGGCGCTGAATGAACCACGGACCACGCACCACGCACTGATTCTCCACGGTACCGCCGACCCGATTCCGATTGCCGGCTCCCGCGAGCTCGCGCGCCTGCTGAGCGCGGAATTGCTGGAGCTCGACTGCGGTCACTGCCCCCACGTCGAGGCGACGGAGCAATTCGTCAAGGCGCTCGACGCCTTCCTGCCGCGGGGCTGACGCGCTAGCGGAGCCGGATCGGCGCCGACCAGACGACCTGCGGCCCGACGGCGATCTGCACGTGCAACAGGCCCGGTCCGCGCGGCGGCAGCTCGAAATCGTACGTCTCACCCACCGCCATGTACTGCCGCGCGGCGCGCGCCATCCGGTTGCGCTCGGGCAGGTCGCGGCCGTCCTTGGCGAGCGGCCGCCACGTCACGAACCCCGAGTCGTCCGTTACGCCCACCTCGCCGTAGCCGGCGGTGGGAATGATGATGAACCGCAGCCGGTGCGCGCGGCCGGCCGCGAGCTCGAGTGTGTCGGGCACGTAACGGCCGTTGAAGAGCGGCGCGGGCAACGTGTCGCCGCCCGGTCCCGCGTCGCTGAACAGCAGGACGTGATCGCTCGCCGGGTCCCAGTGCGCACCGGGCTCGAGCACGAGCAACGGACCGTACAGACCCGACTGCAGCTGCGTGGGGTCGTCGATGTGGGTGTGGTACATGAATGTCCCGGCGCGTGGCGGCGTGAAGCGCACGACGAATGAATCGCCCGGGGCGATCGAGCGCATCACGTGCGTCGCATCGCCGCTCATGTTGGGCACGCCGTCGTAGTAGCTGTCCAGCTCGATGCCGTGCCAATGGACCGCGGTCGCCTGCGGCAGGTGATTCACGACCGTGATCTCCGCCGGCCGGCCGCGCGTCAGCACGAGCGGCGGCCCGGGAATGCGGATCGAATCGCCTGCGGGCTCCGCGGTGCCATCCTGCAGCACGAACCCGTATCCCGGCGCGTTGCCGTACACGGCGGGCCGCGCCTGCGCCACGAGCCGCAGACGCTGCGGCTCGACCGCGGGCGCCGCAACGGGTGCGCTCGCTCCGGGACGCACGTGCACCATCAGCACGAGCCCGCTCATCCGCTCCGCCGCTGCGCCGGGCGACTCGCCGCTGGGCGGCGCCAGACTCGTGAAGTGCGCCACGTGGAACAACACGTGACAATGGAACACCCAGTTGCCCGGCCGCTCCGGCCCCCACGTCATCGTCATCGTGGCGCCTGGCACCAGCGCCTCGGTGACCACGGTGCGCCGCGCCTCGACCGCATAGCTCGTGTCCACGCGACCGTCGCCCTCGGCGTCGACGCGGAAATAGAAGCCGTGCAGGTGCATCGGATGGGTGCGTTCGCTGGCGTTGAGCCAGCGCCAGCGGACGGTGTCGCCGACCGTCAACGTCAGGTCGTCGGTGAAGGGAAACATCTTGCCGTTGATGGTGGGGACTTCCTGCTCGTCGCGCTTCCCGGCGACGGTAAGCGAGTCGACCCACATGCCGATCACGAACACGCGATCCGCCGGCCGCGCGACGCTCGAGTCCACGACGAACGCGCCGCCGAGTTGGCTCTCTCCCGCTTTGCGGGTGGCGAGCGAGTGGCGCCCGGTGCTACCCCAATAGAGGTATGTGCCCGGCGCGCCGGCCGGAAACGTCCGCTCGGCCACGGCGCCCGGCGGCACCACCCAAGGATCGTCCGCCGCGAGCGGATGCGCGGCGAAGCCGTGCATCACGAGCGTGTCGGAAAGCTCGTTGCGCAGAGTCACCGCCACGAGCGTGCCCGTAGCGACGCGTACCAACGGGCCCGGGTTCTGCAGACGGCGACCGTCTTCGCCCAACGCGAAGATGACGAGGCCCGGGCCGCGCTCCGCTTCGGGATGCCACACTCCGCGCTGCGCGACGAGGTGGATGCTCGCCACACCGCCGCGCCGGAACCCCGCGGGCGTGCGGTTGTCGTTGGCGGCGACGGTGGGCAGCTGCGTGGCGGCGAGCGCGAGGGACAACAAGGCGGTGAGCATCGGATGAATATTCACGGGGCGCCGGTCGGGGCAATGCGTCGCCGTTCCCCTGTCCCCCTTCCCCTGTCCCCGCCTATGTTTCCGCCGCGATGGATAAGCAAGCCGTGCGCCAGACGCTGGAGCAGCTCGCCGCGTTCCTCGAGCTGAGGGGTGAGAACCCGTTTCGCATCCGCGCCTTCCAGAACGCGGCGCGGGCGATCGCGGGCTACCCGGGCGACGTGGCCGAGGCGGCACGCTCGGGCGCCCTGGCCGAGGTGAAGGGCGTCGGCAAGGGCACGCTCGAGCTGGTGCGCGAGCTGGTGACGACGGGTCGCTCGTCGGCCTTGGACGAGCTGCGCGAGCAGGTGCCCCCCGGCCTGGTCGAGATGCTCAAGATTCCGGGCCTCGGGGTCACGAAGATCCGCCAAATCCACGATCAGCTCGGCATCGATTCGCTCACCGAGCTGGACGAGGCGGCGAGCGACGGCCGCCTGGCCGAGCTGCCGCGCTTTGGCCAGAAGACGGCGGCGAACGTGAAGAAGGGCATCGCCTTCCTCAAGCGCTCGAGCGAGTTCCGCCTGTTCCATCACGCGCTGGACGAAGCCACGGGCGTGCAGCACGCGCTGCAGGCACTGGAGGGCGTGCGCCGGGTGGAGCTGGCGGGCAGCGTGCGGCGGCGGCGCGAGATCATTCGCGACCTGGACCTTGTGGTGCAGCACGCGGGCGGCGCCGCGCGCGAGGCGCTGATCAAGCGGCTGGGCCAGGCCCCGGGCGTCACCGAGTTCGCCGGGAAAGAAGGCGCCGTCACGCTGCGCTTCGCCTCGGGCACGGTGGTCGACGTGTTTCTCGCGGGGCCCGACGATTTCGGTCTCGCCTGGGTGCTCGCGACGGGCGCCGCGGCCCACCTGGACGAGCTGCGGGCCCTCGCCGCCGCCAGGAACGTCACGCTCGGCCCCGGCGGCAGCTTCCCCGACGAGGAGAGCGTCTACCGCGCACTCGGTCTCGCGTGGATTCCCCCGGAGCTGCGTGAAGGAATGGGCGAGTGCGCCGCGGCCGCCGCCGGCACGCTACCCGTGCTGGTGGAGCAACGCGACCTGCGCGGACTGCTGCACTGCCACACCAACTATTCCGACGGCACGGTCACCGTGGGGGAATGGGCGGCGGCGTGCCGCGGCGCCGGGTATGAGTGGATCGGCATCACCGATCACAGCCAATCGGCCGCGTACGCGGGCGGCCTGCGCGCCGACGCCGTGCCGCAGCAGCACGCCGAAATCGACGCCGCCAATGCGCGGTTCCGGGACTTTCGCGTGCTGAAGGGCGTGGAGGCCGACATTCTGGCCGACGGCACGCTCGACTACGGCTCGGCCGTGCTCGACCGGTTCGATTTCGTGATCGGCTCGATCCACTCGCGCTTTTCGATGACCGCCGACGAGATGACGGCGCGCGTGTTACGCGCCATGGACGACCCGCACTTGACGATCCTCGGCCACCCCACCGGCCGCTTGCTGCTGTCGAGGGATCCCTACCCGCTCGATTTGGAGCGTGTGCTCGCCACGGCGGCGGCGCAGGGCATCGCCGTGGAAGTCAACGCCGACCCGCACCGGCTCGACCTCGACTGGCGGGCGGTGCGCCGGGCGCGCGAGCTTGGAGTGATGATTTCCATCGGCGCGGACGCGCACTCGGTAAGCGGGATGAACCACGTGGCCGTCGGCATGGGCATCGCGCGCAAGGGCTGGCTCACGGCGCGCGAGGTGCTCAACACCCGTACGGCCGACGAATTCCTCGCGTTCGCGCGCCGGCGGGGGACGGGATGAGAGCGAAGCCCAAGGGAAAGCGCCGGGCGGGCACTGAGTTGCCCGCGGCGAGGAAGGCGCGCGCCAAGAAGATCGTGGCGCGCCTGGAGCGCGCTTATCCCGACGTGAAATGCGCGCTCAATCACGCGAGCGCGCTGGAGCTGCTCGTCGCCACGATCCTCTCGGCGCAGTGCACTGACGTGCGGGTGAACCTGGTGACGCCGGCGCTGTTTGCGAAGTATCGCAGCGCCAACGACTATGCGATCGCGAACCCCCGCGTGTTCGAGCGGGAGATCCAGAGCACCGGATTCTTTCGCAACAAGACGAAATCGATCCTGGGCATGGCGCAGGCCCTCGTCGAGCGCCACGGCGGGCAGGTGCCCGATACGATGGCGGAGCTGGTCGAGCTGCCGGGCGTGGGCCGCAAGACCGCGAACGTGATTCTGGGCGTGTGGTTCGGCAAGAGCGAAGGCGTCGTGGTGGACACGCACGTGCATCGCATCAGCCGGCTGCTCAAACTCACGCGTCAGGACGACCCGGTGAAGATCGAACGCGACCTGATGGAGCTGATTCCGCGGCCCAAGTGGGACCGTTTCGGCCACCTGGTGATCCACCACGGCCGGCGCGTGTGCATCGCGCGGCGGCCCAGGTGCGAGGAGTGCGTGGTGAGCGCGTTGTGCCCGAGCTCGCGCGTATGACCGCGACACTGCCACCCGTGGACCGGAACGCCCTCGTCGCCACGCGCCGGGACATCCACCAGCACCCCGAGCTGGGCTTCGAGGAAACGCGCACGGGCGCGCTGGTGGCCGAGCGCTTGATGGCGTTGGGCTATCGCGTCCGCACGGGCGTCGGCCGGACGGGCGTAGCCGCCGTGAAGGGTACCGGCACGCGGTGTGTACTGCTGCGCGCCGACATGGACGCGCTGCCCGTCGACGAAGCGAACGACGTCCCTTACCGTTCGCGGCAGGCGGGCAAGATGCACGCCTGCGGGCACGACGGGCACGTGGCGATCGGGCTCGAGGTGGCGCGGCGGCTCGCCGGGCTGCAGCTCCCCGGCGCCGTGAAGTTCGCCTTCCAGCCGGCCGAGGAAGTCTCC
This sequence comes from Gemmatimonadota bacterium, assembly GCA_041487875.1. GTDB lineage: Bacteria > Gemmatimonadota > Gemmatimonadetes > Gemmatimonadales > GWC2-71-9 > DATLWA01. Next base: position 5,272 of record JBGPOE010000054.1, read on the forward strand.
CACGGCGCCGAGGCGATGATTCAGGACGGCCTGCTCGACAATCCCACCGTGCACGCGGCGCTGGGCCTGCACCTCTGGAACGAGCTGCCCGTCGGGATGATCGGCCTGGCGACGGGACCTGTCATGGCGTCGGTCGACGAATTCGAGATCGTCATCACCGGAGCGGGCGGCCACGCCGCCATACCCCACCGCGCGATCGATCCTGTCGTCGCGGCAGCGCATGTGATTACGGCGCTGCAGACGCTGGTCTCGCGGCGGCGCGATCCGTTCGAGGAAGGCGTCGTGTCGGTGACGCAGGTGAACGCGGGCCACGCATTCAACGTGATCCCCGAGCGCGCGACGCTGCGCGGCACGGTCCGCACGTTCGGCGGCCGTTTCTGGGCGGACGCGCCCGAGCTGCTCGAGCATACCGCCAAAGGCGTGGCCCAGGCGCTGGGCGCCACCGCCGCGGTGACGTATCGCCGCCTCACGCGCCCGCTCGTGAACGACCCGGCGATCACGGCGCTGCTGCGTGAGGTCGCGGCGGAGCTGGTGGGCGCGGCGAACATCAAGACCGACGTCCGGACGATGGGCGGTGAGGACATGAGCTTCTTCCTCGCCAAGGTGCCCGGCTGCTTCGCGTTCGTGGGCTCGGCGCCCAAGCAGGGCAAGGCGTCGCCGCATCACAGTCCCACGTTCGACATCGACGAAGACGCGCTCGTGATCGGCGCCGAGCTCCTGACCCGGGCGGCGGTGCGGTACCTGGAGCAAGGCCCCTGATGTCCAATCTTCTCGCCACCGAGCCCTCGGCCTACCTCAAGTCCGCCGCCCACCAGCCGGTGCACTGGCTGCCGTGGGGCGATGAGGCGTTCCGCCGCGCCCAGGCCGAGCACAGGCCGATCCTCCTCGATATCGGAGCCGTGTGGTGCCACTGGTGTCACGTGATGGACGGGGAGAGCTACGAGGATCCCGAGGTGGCGGAGCTCCTCAATAAGGAATACGTCTGCATCAAGGTGGACCGCGACGAGCGGCCCGACGTGGACGCCCGCTACCAACGCGCCGTGCAGGCGCTCACCGGGCAGGGCGGCTGGCCGCTCACCGCGTTTCTCACGCCCGCGGGCGAAGTGTTCTACGGCGGCACCTACTTTCCGCCCGAGGAGAACCCGTACGGCCGGCCCGGGTTCCTGACGCTGCTGCGCCGGCTGGCGAGCGCCTGGCGCGAGGAGCAGGCGAAGCTGGTGCAGAGCGCGCGAACGATTCGCGAGCACGTGGCGGAGGCGCTCGACGAAGCGAAGCCGGGCGCGGTCGAGCCCGCGCTGCTCGATGCCGCAGCCGATCAGATGGCGCGCCTGTTCGACGTCCGCTACGGCGGCTTCGGCACGGCACCCAAATTCCCGCACGCCGCCGCGTGTCGGTTCCTGCTCGCCCGCTGGCGCGATACGGCCGCCGCCTGGCAGCGCGACATGGTGGAGAAGACGCTCGTGGGCATGGCGACGGGCGGAATCCGCGATCATCTGGGGGGCGGTTTCCACCGCTACGCGGTGGACGAGCAGTGGATCGTGCCGCACTTCGAGAAGATGAGCTACGACAACTCGGAGCTGCTGCGCGCCTACCTCTCGGCTTACCAGGCGTTCGGCACGCCGCTGTTCAAGGACGTGGCCGCGGGCGTCGTCGACTGGGTGCTGGCAGTCCTGAGCGACCCCGCGGCCGGCGTCTTCTTCACGTCGCAGGACGCCGACGTCGCCGCGGGCGACGACGGCGGCTACTGGACATGGACGCCCGATGAAGCGCGGGCCGTGCTCGAGGCGGCCGAGTTCGCGGTGGTGGAGAAGGTCTTCGACGTGCGCATCCCCGGTGAAATGCCGCACGACCACGAGAAGAACGTCCTGTGGTTACGGAGCGAGCCCGCGGACGACGCCGCACGCGCCCTGCTCCGCTCCGCGATCGGCAAGCTCAAGGCCGCGCGCGACCGCCGTGAAGCGCCGTTCGTGGACCGCACGGCGTACGTCAACTGGAATGCGATGATGGCGGGTGCGTTGCTGCAGGCGGGCGCGGTGCTCGACCGGCCCGAGTGCAACGCGCTGGCGGTGCGGGTGCTGGAGCGCATCTGGGCGGAGTCGTGGAGCGCCGAGCGTGGCATGACGCATGTGGTGGGGCGGCGTGAGCCCTACGGTTTGCTCGACGACCACGTGCAGGCCGCGGCCGCGTTCCTCGACGCCTACGAAGCCGAAGGCGAAGCGCGCTGGCTCGAGCGTGCCGTCGCCGTCATGCGGCGCACGCTGGCGCAGCACTGGGACGAGACGGCGGGCGGGTTTTGCGACGTGGCGCGCGACCGTGCGGGCGCCGCCTACCTCACGACGCGCGCCAAGCCGGTGCAGGACAGCCCCACGCCCTCCGCCAACGGCGTGGCCGCGGTGGTCCTGGCGCGCCTGTGGGCGATCACCGAGCAGGAAGAATGGCGCAGACTGCTCGACCGTCAGCTCGCCGCCTTCGCGGGCGGGGTGCGGGATCTCTCGCTCTACGGCGCGACGCTGCTCACCGCCGTGGATTGGGCGGTGAACCCCGTCACTCGCATCGCCGTTGCGGGCCCCGCGGGTGAGGGCCCCGCCTGCGCGATGCACCTGCGCGCGCTGCAGGCGTACCGGCCGCGCCGGATAGTGATCCGCACGATCGCACCACAGCCGCAAGCGACCGTCTGCGTGGGCGCCACGTGCTCCCTCCCCGTGGCCGAGCCTGCGCGGCTCGCCGAGCTGCTCGCGTGAAGCGCCGCATTCTGGGTCGAACCGGACTGCAAGTTTCCGAGTTGGGTTTCGGCGGCTGGGCCATCGGCGGCAACGCGGTCGGCAACTCCTACGGCGCGACCGATGACGCCGAGTCGCGCCGCGCCGTGCGCCGCGCCTTCGAGCTGGGGTGCAACTTCTTCGACACGGCCGACGTGTACGGCCACGGCCACTCCGAGGAGCTGATCGGCGAGACGCTGCGGGACGTGCGCGACCAGGTGATCTTCGCCACCAAGGTCGGCGGCAACTTCTACAACCGCGCGGTGCACCCGCTGTTGCGCGACCGGCTGGGCCAGATGGTGGGCAAGTCGCTCGACGAGGTGGCGGCGGACGCGATCCTGCCGGTGGCCCACGACGTCAACTTCAGTCCCGCCTACGTGCGCTTCGCGGTGGAGCGCTCGCTCGCGCGGCTGCGCACCGACCGCATCGACCTGCTGCAGCTCCACAATCCGCCGATCAATTTGATCACGCAGATGGACACGTATGCGGTCCTCGAGGACCTGAAGCGAGAGGGGCTGATCCGTTTCTACGGCGTGTCGGTGCACCCGCCGGAAGAGGGCCTGGCCGCCATCCACGCCACCATGCCCGACGTGGTGCAGATCGTGTACAACCTGGCGCGGCGCGATCCGGAGGACGCATTTCTCGCGGCGGCCCAGGCGGCGGGCGTGGGCGTGATCGCGCGCGAGCCGCTCGCCAACGGCTTCCTCACCGGGAAGTACGCGCCCGACACCGTGTGGGAGAAGGGCGACATCCGCGCCCGCATGCCGCGGCCCTACGTCGCGCAGCTCACCGCCTTGGGCCAGCGTGTGAAGGAGCTCGCCTTGAAGAGCGGGCTCACCGCGGCGCAGCTCGCGCTCAAGTTCGTGCTGGACAACGAGGCCGTGGCCACCGTGATTGTGGGAATGAAGACCGTGTCGCAAGTGGACGAAAACCTGGCCGTGGAGACCTGATGCCCACCAAGACCGCTGTGATGGAGACCGCGCGCGGGACGATCGAGCTGGAGTTGTTCGCGGACGAAGTGCCCGACACCGTCGCCAACTTCGAGAAGCTCGCCGGCGCGCAGTTTTACGACGGTACCAAGTTTCACCGCGTGATCGCCAACTTCATGATTCAAGGCGGCGACCCGTACTCCAAGACCGGGAAAGGGCCGGTCGGCACGGGCGGCCCGGGCTACAAGATCAAGTGCGAAACCCAGAAGAACGTCCATAAGCACGTCGCGGGCACCCTGTCGATGGCGCACGCCGGCAAGGACACGGGCGGCAGCCAGTTCTTCATCTGCCACACGGCCCAACGGCATCTGGACGGCGTCCACACGGTTTTCGGACAAGTCACCAAAGGGATGGACGTAGTGTTGGCCATCAAGCAGAACGACGAACTCAAGTCCGTGAGGGTCAAGTGAAAGCGCTCGCCGCACTCGTGTTGTGTTGTGCCGCTCCGCTCGCCGCGCAGAGCTCGGCGGGCGCCTTTGTCGTGACGCTGGGCCGCGACACGACCGTGATCGAGCGGTTTCACCGCTCGGGCATCACCATCGAAGGCGACATGCTCATCCGCACCCAGCGCGCGGTGGTGGCGCGGCACTACATCGGCACCCTGAAGCCTGACGGCACCATGGCGCGGTTCGAGGTGGTGAATCGCGTGGCGGCCAACGCGCAGGCGTCGGTGACGCACATCGTCTCCACCTTCGGCGACACGACCATTGTCGTGATCACGCGGGACAGCTCGCAGCAAACGCTCCGCGTCGCCACTCCCGGCGGCGGCCTGCCGTTCATGAGCTACTCCTACGCGTTGTACGAGCTGATCGGGCGGCGCGGCGTGACCACCGGGAAAGACACGGTCCTCACCGTCGCCGCGGGCCAGACCGACCCCGTCCCGCTCCTTGTGAAGCACCCGGCGCGCGATTCGCTCACGGTGGCGTTCACGGGCGACGTGGGGCCTACGCTGTTCACCGTCGATCGCGACGGCCGGATTCAGACCGTCGACGGGCGCTACTCGACCGAGAAAGTGATCGCGCGGCGCCTGCGCACGGTGGACTTCAGGGCGCTCACGACCGCGTTCCAGAACCGCCCGCTCGGGCAGGCGTCGCCGCCCGACTCCGTCCGCGCCAGCATTGCCGGCGCGAGCATCGCCGTGGACTACGGCCGCCCGTCGATGCGCGGCCGGATCATCTTCGGGCCGGGCACCGCCACGCCGCGGCCGGTGGTGCCGTGGGGCGACGTGTGGCGTACCGGGGCGAATTTCGCCACCCGGCTCACCACCTCCGCCGACATCGTCCTGGGCGGCGTGGCCGTTCCCGCCGGCACCTACACGCTGTGGACCCTGCCACAGGCCACCGGTTGGAAGCTGATCGTCAACAAGCAGACCAAAGCACCATGCAAGACCACCGCTGAGTGCGACGATCCCAAGCGGGCCGACCTGTGGGGAACCGATTACTCGGCGGATTCGGACTTGGCGCGCATCGATCTGCAGGTGACGGCGCTGGCGCAGCCGGTGGAGCAATTCACCATCGGGCTGGACCCGCAAGGCGCTGGCGGCGTCTTGTGGATGGCATGGGAGAAGACGAGGGTGGCGATACCGTTCACCAAGAAATAACTGAAGAATGCGTGGTGAGTGGTGCGTCGTACGTGGGCCAGGTATGTTCCCACGCACCACTCACCACACACCACGCACTCTCATGCACCTGGATTTCGCCGTCGCCGCGGATTACGCGCTCGTCGATCAAGCCGGCAAGATCTCGGTCCTCGGCATCTTCCAGCACATCTGGGTGCAGCAGTTCCCCGCGATGCACCCGCGTCTGCACCTCGTGCTGCGGCTCAAAGGCAAGCGCACCGAAATCGGCGAGCACGCCGTGCAGATCCGCCTGCTCGACGAGCAGGATCAGGAGATGCTGGGCGGCAACGGCCAGGTGACGTTCGCCGAGCCGCCCGCGGGCATCACCGACATCGAGGCGGCTGCGATTCTCGTCTTCGACGTCCCGTTTCCACACGCCGGCCAGTATCGCTTTGAAATCACGATCGACGGCGCCCGCGCCGCGGCCGTGCCCATTTCGGTGTCGCAGATGCCCGCCTCGCCGGGAGGGCAGCATGATGCCACGCTTCACTGAGCTCGTAGCCATCTGCTGCGTGACCATCCCGCTCGCGGCGCAGAGCCCGTCGCCCCAGCTGCACGTAGACAGCGGCACCGTCGTGCGCCTGCACTTCATGAGCGGCGGAACGATGGCGGGCCGCCTCCTCGCTCCGTTCGCCCCGGACTCCACCGCGTGGGTGTACTGCCCCTATGGGACGGCGTTCTGTCATCCCGACGGGGAGCTGCGTCGCCTCGTCACGCCGGCGGGCGCGGTCGCGGCGGTCGACGTCCGCCGCGGCAGCCGCGTCGGCAGCGGCTTGCTCGCGGGCGCCGCAATCGGCCTGGCGGCCGCGCTGGCGGACTGCGGTATTGAGCACCTCGGCGGGAACACGTGCAATTGGAAGGAATTTCCCGGCACCGCAGTGCCGATCATGATCGGAACCGCGGCCCTCGGTGGCGTGGTCGGTTTGTTGCGTCCGCGCTGGCGACGCGCCTAGTTCACCCGCTGCTGCATGCGCCGTAGGCCCACGACCGCCGGCTCATAGTCTGGCAGCTCTTCGAGCGCGCGGCCGTACTCGCGTGCCGCGGCGAGTAGCTCGCCCCGCCGCTCGTACACGCGACCGAGATTGACATGGGGAAAGTGCCGCGCTTCGTAGCGCGGCGCGGCCGCCGCTTGCTCGAGCCACGGCACCGCCTCGTCCAACCGGCCGAGCTCGATCAGGTAGACGCCGATGTCGTTGTAGGGATTGCCGAATTCCGGATCGACCGCGATGGCGCGTTTGCACTCGGCGATCGCTTCGGCAAACCGCCGCTCGAACGAGTACACCCAGCCGAGAAACGTGTGCGCCTCGGGCGTCGGCTCCTCGGCGAGCGACGCCTGATACAGGCGAATGGCACCCGCGTGATCGCCCGCCTGCTGGCACTGGTAAGCGCGCTCGAATAGCTTTAGCGCGCGACTCCGGTCACCCACACAAAAAGCTTACCCTGGCCGCTTTCTCCTTGCCACCACGCCCGTTCCGTCGCCTGCCGCTCCTCTGCGTCGCCGCAGCACTCACGCTCGGCTGGGGCCTTGGGGGGTGGCGCTTGCTCGATCCCGACGAGGGGCGCAACGCCGAAATCGCCCGCGAGATGGCGCAAACGCGTGACTACCTCGTGCCACACCTCGACGGCCTGCCGTATCTCGACAAGCCGATCGTCTACTTCGCCGCCGCTGCCATCGCGATGACCGTGTTCGGCCCCACAGAGGCCGCCGCTCGCCTGCCCGCATACCTCTCCACGATCGCCACGCTCGCGCTGCTCGTCTGGTTCGCGCGCCGCCGCTGGGGGCGCGACGCGGGCTGGCTCGCGGGCCTCGCGTTCGCGACCATGCCCCTGGTGCTCGCCTACGCGCGCGAGACCATCTTCGACGCCACCCTCACGTTCTTCATCACCGCCGCGATTCTCGCCCTGGTGGAAGAGCGGCCCGCCCTCGCGTGGGCGGCCATGGGACTGGGCGCCATCACCAAAGGACCGGTGGCGCTCGCCCTGCCGCTCCTCGCCGTGCTGCCCTGGGCGCTCGCCACCGGACGGCCGTGGCGGCGGCTGATTTCGCTGCCCGCGCTGGGCGCGTTCGCGGTGACCGCGCTGCCCTGGTTCGTGGCGGTGTCGCTCCGTCATCCGGACTTCCCGCATTACGTGTTCGTGCGCGAGACACTCGAGCGCGTCACCACGCGGAGCTTCCACCGCACGGCGCCCCTCTGGTACTATCTGCCCATCGTGCTGGTGGGTGCGTTCCCCTGGGTGGTGCCCGCGCTGGCGCGCCTCGCGCGCTGGCGTGCCGCCTGGGCCGCCCGCCGCAGCGACCCCGCGGCGAGCGACGCGCTGCTGCTCGTGTCGTGGGTGCTGGTGCCGCTGGTCTTTTTCTCCCTCAACCAGTCGAAGCTGCCGCATTATGTCCTGCCGCTCATGCCGGCCCTGGCGCTCGCCGCGGCGCGCGCGCTGGCGCCCGATGCCGGCGCCACGGCGTGGCGCTGGGCGAGCGGCGCCCTGGCGGCGCTGGGCCTTACGTCGCTCACGCTGACCCGGTGGTTGCCTGTGCCGCTGGCGCTCACACCCGCCGAGAAGGCCGCGATCCCGCCGACCGTGTTGGCGCTGGGCGTGGTGCTGTTCGCGGCGGCGGCCCTAGTGGCGAGCGGCGCGCGATGGGGCCGTCCCGACCTCGCCGCGGCGGGGTATGCGGTGGGCGTGATGGCGATCCCCTTCGCGGGTGCGCGGCTGCTCACCGCCGTGGGCGACGACCGCTCCTCCGCGCCCATCGTGCAAGCCACGGCCGCCGCGCTGGCCGGGGGCGGTGACGTACTCGGCGTCGCCGCCTATCCGCCCTCTCTTCCTTTCTATATGCGCCGGGTCGTGCCGGTGGCTACCGCCACCGGGCGCGAACTGACCAGCAACTATATCGCGGACCAGCAGGCGGCATTTCGCGCGCTCCCCAACTCGCCGCTGCGACCGGCCGACTCGTGGCGCGACGTCCTGGCACACTGCGCCGTGGCCACGGTGTTCATCACGCGCCGGGGCGACGCGACCGCGCGCGGCACGCTCGCCGCGGCGCTGCCGCTGCTCGCCGAAGACGTCCGCTACATCGCCTACGGCCCCTGCCGTCCCCCGGGAGCGCGCTGATGTGCGGCATTTTCGGCGCGGTGTCGCTCACCGGGCGGCCGCTCGCGCACCCCGAGTGTCTCGCGCGGATGGCTGCGTCGCTGGCGCACCGTGGGCCGGACGGCGAGCGCATCGTGGGCCACGAGCGCGCGCGGATCGGCGCGCGCCGGCTCGCCATCATGGACCTCACCACCGGCGACCAGCCGTTCCAGAGCCCTGACGGCGCCATCTGGATGGTGTGCAACGGGGAGATCTACAACGCGCCGGCGCTGCGCGCCGAGTTCCGCGCCAAGGGCTTTCCATTCCGCTCGACCGGCGACATCGAAACCATCGTGCCGCTGTACGGGGGCTTCGGCGCCGACGGCGTGGCGCGGCTCGACGGCATGTTCGGGCTGGCCATCTGGGACGACCGCGCCGGCACGCTGGTGCTGGCGCGCGATCGCGCGGGCGAGAAGCCGTTGTTCTGGACCGAACGCGACGGTGAGATCCGCTTCGCCTCCGAAATCCAGGCGCTGCTCGCGTTCCCCGACCAGCCGCGCCGCGTGCACCGCCCCGCCGCGGAGCTGTACACGGCACTGGGCTACGTTCCCGCGCCGCATACGATGTTCGCCGGGATCGAAAAGCTCCGGGCCGGCGAGCTGCTCGTGGCCGGCGCCCAGGGCGTGACGCGCCGCCGCTACTGGGACGCCGCCGTCGCCGCGGCGCAACCCTCACGGCTCACGTCACCCGCGGCGCTGCGCGAGACGCTGCTCGCGGCCGTGGGGCGCGAGCTGATGTCCGACGTGCCGGTGGGGGTGTTCACGAGCGGCGGGCTCGACTCCTCGTTCCTCGCGGCGGCGGCCGCGCGGACCCTGCCGGACGAGCGCATCCACACCTACGCCGCCCGGTTCGTGGAGCCCGGCTACGACGAAAGCGCCTTCGCCGAAGCCGTGACGCATGATATCCGCACGGTGCACCACGTCGTCACGGCGGACGACACATCGCTCAGCCGCGCGCTCGACGTCGTGACGCGCCACTTGGCCGAGCCCGTGGGCGACCCGGCGATCCTGCCCACCTACCTGCTCGCCGAGGCCGCGCGCGCCGACGTGAAGGTGGTGCTGTCGGGTGAGGGCGCGGACGAGCTGTTCGGCGGCTACCCCACCTATCTCGGCCACAAAGCGGCGACGGCCTATCATCGCCTGCCGGGCGTGGTACGACGGGGACTGCGCGCGGTGGTCGAGCGTCTGCCCACGTCCGCCGGCAAGGTCACGCTCGAGTTCTTGTTGAAGCAGTTCGTGGCCGGCGCCGACCTGCCGTGGCTCGAGCGCCACATCGCGTGGTTTGGCGCGCTCGGCGCGAGCTCCGCCACGGTCAGCGAGCTGGCGGGGCTGCTGACGTCGTTTCCGCACGACGACCCGTTGAATCGCGTGCTGTGGCTCGACTTTCTCACCTATCTACCCGACAACCTCCTGGTGAAGGTGGACCGGGGCACGATGCTCGCGTCGATCGAGGCGCGGGCGCCGTTCCTCGACCGCGAAGTGATGGAGCTGGCGCTGCCGGCGCCATCGGCGCTCAAGGTGCGGGGCTTCACCACCAAGGCGATATTGAAGGAGGCCGCGCGCGGCATCGTGCCGGACCGCGTGATCGACCGCAAGAAGCGCGGGCTGTCGGTGCCGGTGGCGCGGTGGCTGGTGACCGCGCTTGCGCCGCTCGCCGAGCGGTGCTTCACGCACCCGCGGCTGGGCGGTGAGCGGGTCCCGGTGTTGTGGGCCGAGCACCGTGCGGGACGCCGCAATCACGCCCGCAAGCTGTGGCCGATCCTGATGGCCGAGCTGTGGGGGGAACGTTGGGGGGTCGACTGGGGATGAATCGCACCGCAGCGTTGCAACTGATGCACGAGCACACGCAATCGCCGTCGCTGCGCCAGCACATGCTGGCGGTGGAGGCGGCGATGCGGGCCTACGCCGTGAAGTTCGGCGACGATCCCGAGTCGTGGGGCGTGGTGGGGCTGTTGCACGATTTCGACTATGAGCGCTATCCCAACCAGGAGCACAGCGCCACCGACGGGCATCCGTCCTGGGGCGTGGGCGTGTTGCGCGAGCGCGGACTATCCGAGGCGCTGTGTCGCGCGATTCTCGGGCACGCCTCCTACACGGGGGTGCCGCGCGACTCGCGCCTCGCGCAAACGCTGTTCGCCGTGGACGAGCTGTGCGGCTTCCTCGTGGCGTGCGCGCTGGTGCGGCCGTCGAAGAGTCTCACCGACCTCGAGGTGTCGTCTGTCAAGAAGAAGCTCAAGGACAAGGCGTTCGCGCGCGGCGTGAATCGCGACGAGGTGCACCAGGGGGCGGAGGAGCTGGGTGTGCCGCTGGACGAGCACATCGCGTTCGTGATCGCCGCGTTGCGTCCCGTGGAAGACACGCTGTCGCTCGGCGCCGCGGCGCGGCCGGCCGGGTGACGCCGCGCGACTCCGCAGCCGTCGCGCTCGGTCGGTTCACGTCCGCGCTCGACCGCGCCGCCGGCGTGCGGCCGAGTCCCGGCAACACGCTCACCCAATACGCCGACAGTCCCACCGCGCTCGCCGCGATGCTCGACGTCATCGCGTCCGCCAAGCGCTGGATCCATTTCGAAAATTACATCATCCGCGACGACGCGACGGGCCGGCGCTTCGGTGAAGCACTCGCGGCACGCGCGCGGGCCGGGGTAAAGGTGCGCGTACTGTACGACGGCATCGGCTCGTTCGGCACGAGCAGCTCGTTCTGGCACTGGCTGAGCCACGCGGGGGCCGAAGTGCGCGGCTTCAATCCGCCGTTCTCTGCCCGGCCGCTGGGCGTGCTGCGTCGCGACCACCGCAAGCTGGTGGTCGCCGACGGTCGCGACGCGATGCTCGGCGGCATTTGCATCGGCAACGAGTGGGCGGGTAACCCGGCGCGCGGGCAGCAAGCGTGGCGCGAC
>JBGPOE010000055.1:0-16594 GCA_041487875.1 Gemmatimonadota bacterium
GAGCCGCCGCGAATCGAACACGACGACGCCGGTCACCGGGTCGAATACCAGCAGCAGGCCGGGACGGGCCGCCTCCATGAGCAGCGAGCCCTCCACCATGCGGACGCTATCGGGCGGCAAGCCACCGAGGTCGGGCTTTTCCCAGGCGAGCTTGCCCAGATCGACGTCCACGCCCGCCAGCTCGCGGTCGGTGGCGGCGAGGAGCACGCCGGCCGGTGTGACTTGCTGCCAGAGGATCTCCCCCTGCAGTCGGAGCGTCCACGCCGGCGTCGTACCCGCGGGAGCGGGCGCGGGCGGCGTTGCTTGGGCCTGGAGAGTTGTGTGGAGTACCACAACCAACGCGAACGGCAGCAGCATACGGTAGGCGGATACGGTGGTCATGGCGTTCCTCGGGGGACCGGCGGGTGACGGTATATCCCCCCGCGCGAGTCGGCGCGCAAGAGCGGGCCGCTCGCGGACCCGCCTCGCCCGCCGCTCGTGTCGCGGGCGCTTATTTGTTGACCGCACGGCGCCCCGGCCAAGGGCCTGTCTTAGAGTCCGCCCGAATCGAGCACTTCCCGGAGCTTGCGCACCAGCGCCTCGGGCGTGAACGGCTTTTGGAGAAATGCGATCCCCGGGTCGAGCATCCCGTGATGGACGATGGCGTCGTTAGTGTATCCCGAGAGATACAGCACCTTCATCTCCGACCGTGCCGATACCAGACGTTCCGCGAGTTGGCGTCCGCTCATGCTGGGCATCACGACGTCGGTCAGGAGCAAGTGGATCGGTCCGGCGTGCTCGGTCGCCAGACGTAGTGCCTCTTCCCCGTCCCGAGCTGCGAGCACGGCGTAGCCGTGGCCCTCCAGCACTCGCCGGGTGAGGTTCCGGACGGCCTCCTCGTCCTCCGCCACGAGCACGGTCTCGGTACCGCGCAGCGAGGCCGGCGCCACGGGCTTGGGGGCGGGCGGCTCGGCGGCGGCCTCGACCCGCGGCAGGTAGACCTTGAACGTCGTGCCCTGGCCGGGCTCGCTGTACACCCAGATGTAGCCGCTGCTCTGCTTCACGATGCCGTACACCGTTGCCAGGCCCAGCCCCGTGCCCTTGCCTTTCTCCTTCGTGGTGAAAAACGGCTCGAAAATGCGGGCCTTGGTGTCCGCGTTCATGCCGATGCCGGTGTCGCTCACGGCCAGCATGACGTAACGCCCGGGTCGGACGGCGATATGCCGTTCGGCGTAGACGTCGTCCAGCTCAGCGTTCGCGGTCTCGATGGCGAGCTGCCCTCCCCGGGGCATGGCGTCGCGAGCGTTGACCACCAGGTTCATGATGACCTGCTCGACTTGCCCCGGATCGGCCTGCACGGCGCCGAGCCCGGGTGCCAGCACGCTGCGGAATTCGATGTCCTCTCCGATCAGCCGGCGCAGCATCCTTTCCACGTCGGCGACCACGGTGTTCAGGTCGAGGATCTGGGGTGCGAGCACTTGCTGGCGGCTGAACGCGAGCAACTGACGTGTCAGGGCGGCAGCGCGCTCGGCGGCCTTCTTGATCTCTTGCACGTCCTCACGCCGCTCGTCGTCGGCGCTGAGGCCCCCGAGGAGGAGCTCGGTCGACCCGTAAATGGCGGTCAACAGGTTGTTGAAGTCGTGCGCGATGCCGGCCGCCAGCCGGCCGACCGCTTCCATCTTCTGCGCCTGGAGCAGCTGCCGTTCGAGGTTCCGGCGCTCCGTGACGTCGCGCAGCATGACCGTAAACACGATTTCACTTCCCATCCGTAGCTTGGAGACCGTGGCTTCGGCGGGGAACTCCGTCCCGTCCTTGCGACGGCCGAACACCTCGCGACGCTCCCCCATGTTCCTTGCGGTTTCGGTCGATTGCGCGAATCCGTCGATATGCCGACGATGAGCGTCCACAAACCCCGCGGGCAGGAGGATGTCGAGCGACTGACCCACCACGTCCGTGGCGGCATATCCAAAGATCCGCTCGGCTCCTTGATTGAAGAGCTGAATGCGCTGACGTTCGTCCGCTGAGACGATAGCATCTCCGGCGAGGTTGATGATCCCGGCATAACGTTGCTCCGCCCGGTGGCGGTCGTCGTACGCGCCGTCGAGCTCCATCCCGATGCGCCGCGCCAGGCGGGACACGAGGAGTGCCACCAGCCCGACGCCGGCGACGCCGAGCCACCCCGCCACGAGCGCGCGATTCGCGCCGAGCGCTGTGCCGAACCGGGCGTCGAGCAGCCCGAGGAAGACGACGAGGCCCGCCGTCGCCGGCAAGAACGCCCGGAGCATGCGCGCGCGGGGTGATGGGCCGACGAGCGGCTGCAGCGGCCACACGCCGGCCCCGGCGGTCGCGACGATCGCCGATCCCAGGACCAGCACGCTGAGACCCGTGGGAAGCGCGACCGGAATGGTCGAGCTGCCGTAGAGCAGCGGCGTACCGTACGCGTAGCCGAGGGCGACGGTGGCGCCCACCAGGGCCGCCATCGTGGCGCATACGCTGGCGTCGAGCGCACGGCGGCCGAGCAGGCCGATGGCGACAGCGAGCAGAAACAACGCGCCGGCGGTCACGGGGGACATGACGCCGAGCGGCACGCGTCCGAAAGCGCCGGTGGCCCCGCCCAGCATCCTGTCGAGCGATGCCGGGAAGGCGAGACTCAGGAGCGCGACGCCTGCCACCACCCATGAGACCACCGCGGCGGCGACGCGGATGCCGGCTCGCTCGGCCCACACGATGCGGGTGAGCAGCGCGAGCCCGAGCAGGAGGCAAGCGAGTGCCGTGGAGGGTGCCATTGGGATGAAGTGCTGCGGCGGGCGCACGAGAATGGGCCAGGCCGCCCACCAGCCGACCAACACGATGGCGCCGTGCGCCGCGACGACAACCGCCCCCAGGGCGGGGACGCGAGCCAAGCGGGACCAGAACGTGCCTGTCATCACGCGCTAAGATGGGGACGCGCGTGCTCTCCGAACAGGGCGCTGCACTCGCGCTTGACGCCTCAATCGCGGAGCGTTAAGACCCCTGTCCCTGGTCCGCACGGGTCAAAAGAGGAGGGCGCATGCGTTACAAGAGCGTGATCGTAATCGCTGCCAGCGCCATGGCTATTGCTGTCATGGCGTGCGGCGGCGGCGGTGCCGGCAGCTCCGCGCAGACGATGCAGCAAGCCACGGCGCTGGGCGACTCGGCGAGCGCCATCGCGGCGCATCTGGCGACCTTCGACACCCTGGATTTCGACGTCTTCAGCAATCAGAAGTGGGACCGTTTGAAGGAGAGCCATGCGGCGGACATCATTGTGTCATGGCCTGATGGGCATGACACCCATGGCATCGAGCAGCACATCGCCGACCTCAAGGCGATGTTCGTGGCCCTGCCCGATCTCAAGATCACGGAGCACCCCATCCGCATCGCCAACGGCCACTGGACGGCGGTGACCGGACGCATGGTGGGAACGTTCTCCAAGCCGATGGCGATGGCCGGTGGCAAGGCCATTCCGCCGACGGGAAAGAAACTGGACATGATCATGGCCACGATCGGCCATTGGACCGACGCCGGCGTGATGGATCACGAGTGGCTGTTCTGGGACAATCAGACGTACATGAAGCAGCTGGGATTGGCGAAGTAATGGCACCTCTGGCCGCCGGAATTGTGGCACCGGAGTTCACGCTGTCGAGCACACCCACTCACACCGTGCAGCTGCGCGACTACCGCGGCCGGCCGGTGATCCTGGCATTCTATCCGGCCGACTGGAGTCCCGTCTGCGGCGACCAGATGGCGCTCTACAACGAAGTGCTGTCCGAATTCCAGCGGTACAATGCGGAGCTGCTCGGCATTTCGGTGGACGGCGTGTGGTCCCACGCGGCGTTTGCCAAGGCGCGGAACCTGCACTTCCCGCTGCTCGCGGACTTCGAGCCCAAGGGGTCGGTCGCTCACGCCTACGGCGCGTATCGCGCCGGCGACGGCTTTGCCGAGCGCGCATTGTTCGTGATCGACTCGCAGGGCGTCATTCGCTGGAGCTACCTCTCACCGGTCGGTGAAAACCCCGGCGCCGACGGCATCCTGCGCGCCCTCGAAGCGTTGTGAGCCGGCGCGACGCAGCGGCCACGCTCACGCTGCCCGTCGGGGACCGCGACCACGCGCAGGGCCCCGCGGCCGCCCCCGTCACCCTCGTCGAGTACGGGGATTTCGAGTGTCCGCACTGCGGGCGCGCCTACCCCATCGTGAAGCAGATCCAGCAGAAGATGGGCAGCCGCCTGCGATTCGTCTTCCGCAATTTCCCGCTGCGCGAGAGTCATCCGCACGCCCAACACGCGGCCGAAGCCGCCGAGGCCGCGGGCGCCCAGGGCAAATTCTGGGAGATGCACGACCGGCTGTTCGAGCGGCAATTCGCGCTGGAAGACTCGAGTCTGGTGGAGTATGCCGGTGAGTTGAGCATCGACGTCCCCCGCTTCCAGGCGGAGCTGCTCCAGGGGACGTACGAGCCGCGTGTGCGCGAAGACTTCAGGAGCGGCGTCACGAGCGGCGTGAACGGCACGCCCACGTTCTTCATCAACGGCGTACGCTACGATGCGGACTGGGATGCCGCGCCGCTGCTTGTGGCGCTGCAGCAGGCAGCGCAGGGCACATGACCGCCGTGACGCTCTTGAGCCCGCCCGTCGGCGCGCGCGACCACGTTTTGGGAAAGGCGGACGCGCCCGTGACGCTCGTGGAGTATGCGGATTTCGAGTGCCCGTTTTGCGGCGCCGCCTTCCCCGAGCTGCAGCGCGTGTTGCGGCAGCTCGGATCCAAAGTGCGGTTCGTGTTCCGCCACTTTCCCTTGGGTGAACAGCACCCGCACGCCCAACACGCCGCCGAGGCCGCCGAGGCGGCGGCCGCCCAGGGCAAGTTCTGGGAGATGCACGATCTCCTGTACCGGCGCCAGGTGGCGCTCACGGACGAGGACGTGATTGAGTACGCGCGCGAGCTTGGGCTCGACGGCGATCGGGTGCGGCGCGAGCTCGGCGCCCACATCCACGCGGCGCGGGTGCACGAGGACTTCCTGAGCGGCGTGCGCAGCGGGGTGAGCGGCACGCCGCGGTTCTTCATCAACGGGCGCCCGCACGATGAGCCGGGGGACGCGAGCACGCTCGCCGCCGCGCTCACGCGGGCGTTGTAAGGGGGGGGAGCACTCATATGGATAAGGAACGTGCGGCGGCGGCAGCAGAGGTGGCGGCGCGGCTGCGCCACCGGGGGATTGCCCTGACCGGTGCCGAGAGCCCTGAAGACCTGGCGGACGTGCTGTCCGCGGTGCAGCGCTTTGAAGGCGCGGTCGAGGCGCACGGTGGGGACTTGATGGTCGATGACTTGAAGAGCTCGCGGCCCGACGACGCCCATTTCGTGGTGCCACAACGCGTGCCCGGCGAGAGCCTGCGGCGCTACATCAGCCGGATCGACGAGGCGACCGCGGGGCTCCGCCGCCATCCCCGGCAGGCGGGTGGCGAATCGGCGTAGCCGCGGCCGGGCGGCGCCCTGCTACGCCGGCCGAAAGTGCAGGGGATCCCGCAGGTTCTGCAGCTCGCGATAGTAGTACAGCGGCGTCGGCCGCCGGTCCTTGAACCGCAGGCGCGTGAGAAACGCGCGCTCGGCCGCGGTCGCCGTGCCGCTCAACGACGCATCGGCGAGAAAGTCGCGCAGTCCGGGCTCCTCGTCCGGGTGGCCGGCATCCTGCTCGATGAACCCGAAACGCCGCACCGGCGCCGCGGCAATGCGGGGATGCAGGGCGATTTCCAGGTTGAAGGTGGTGAGGTCGATGTCCCACGACTTGATGACGGGGTCGAGGAACGACGCGCATTGCTGGGCCGAAATCTGGAGGATGTCCGTCTTCAGGAACTCCAGCACCATCGCCCGCATCCCCGCCTTGCTCTGGCCGCTCAGCTGCGCCACGGTGCGGAGCCACGCGTCATTCTCCACCTCGTCTTTGGCCACCTGCTTCACCACGTCCACCAGCTTTTGCGTGACCAGGCGCTCGAGCTCGCCGAACGGCTCCTTTTCGAACAGCGCGCGGACGTGCGGCGCCCGCTCGGGACGGCACTTGCGGAGCAGCAGCTGTCGGACGCCGCCCAGGAGCGGGGCAGGCGGCCCCGCGATTGTCCGCTGCAGCTCTTCCTTGCGCTGCGCGTCCGCCAGCCGCGCCAGCTCCCCCACCGGGAGGCGCAGGAACCGTTCCATCTTGTCGTAGATGTCGGACCGGGCGGGCGCCGGCGGCGCCCGTTTGCGCGCCAGCAGTTGGGATACGTACGACTCCGTCACGCGGGCGGCCCGCGCCAGCCCTTTCTGCTCCAAGCCCAGATTCGCCAAGCGCTGCCGAATCACCAACGCCACGTCCACGGTCCGCCTCCCCGCTGTTAACAATCATTTGTTAACAAGTTCTCACCAATATACTGCTACTTGACAAAGATAGTACACTGGGGTACGTTGAGCCAGTTGCGTAGTAGTAGTTGTTTCGGTAGGTCCATGTAGCAGTTGCTAAGGAGTCACATGTACGCACGTAACGTCACGCTCCAGCTCAAGGCCAATTCGTCCGCCGAGTTCACCCGGACGCTCGAGAACGATGTCCTGCCCGTGATGCGCAAGCAGCACGGCTTCAAGGACGAGATCACGTTCGTCGCTCCGGACGGCAGGGAAGCGCTGGCCATCAGCCTGTGGGAGAACAAAGAGAACGCGGAGTCCTACGGCCGCGACACGTATCCCCAGGTGCTGACGACGCTGGCGAAGGTGGTTGAGGGCACGCCCGCAGTGGACGCGTACCAGGTCTCCAATTCGACCTTCCACAAGATCGCGGCGCGCAATTAGTCGCTAACTAGATCCGCTGGGGCTCGTTCGGAGCCGGCGGTTCGTTCGGGGAAGGGGGGCGGCAGTCGCCGCCCCCTTTTCTTGTCCCCTCTTCCTCCCGCGTTCACGGTGGCATCACGCCCGCCGCGGGATCATTCAGCCGTAGCGAGGAGCGCACATTCCGCATGGGAGGACGTATGACCATCACCAAGAAGAACGTCACAGCAGTGGCGAAGCGCCTGGCCGTCGCGGCCGATGCCGTCCTGGTCGAAGCCGGACACGCGGCCGAGCGGCGCCAGCGGGCCCGCGCGGTCAAGCGGACCTTGAAGCAGGTGGGACGGGCGGCGCTCGTCGCCGGTGCGGCCGTGGCCACTGTTGCCGCGGCTCGCGCCGTGACGCGTCGGCGGGGTCACTGACGTGGAGAAAATCCGGATCGAGCAGCACAGCTCGGTGGGGATGCTGTGGTTCGCGGGATGGCTGTTCACGATCGGCTTCGTGCACCTGGCGTTCTGGAAGGCGCTGCTCGCGCTGATCGTGTGGCCGTACTACCTGGGTGGGATGTTCAGCGCGGCCCCGCATTGAGACGCTAAATTCATGCGCTCATCCCCCCTGTCCGGAGGCGTGAACGCATGACTCGGCGCGGCGGCAGCAAGCGGTCGGACCATCGGGTGGTTTCACCGGCACAATGGCTCAGGGCACGCACCGCCCTGCTCGCCAAAGAGAAGGCGTTCACGCGGGCGCGTGACAAGCTCAGCCGGCAGCGGCGCACCCTGCCGTGGGTGAAGGTCGACAAGACGTACGTGTTCGCGGGGCCGGACGGCCAGGAGACGCTCGCCCAGCTGTTCGCGGGCCGCAGCCAGCTGGCCGTCTATCACTTCATGTTTCCGCCCGAGTGGCAGGACGGCTGCGCCCACTGCTCGTTCTGGGCCGACCACTACGACGCCATGCAACCACACCTGAACGCCCGTGACGTCAGCATGGTCGTGATCTCGCGGGCCCCGCTCGCGAAGATCGAGCCGTTCCGCAAGCGCATGGGCTGGCGGTTCAAATGGCTGTCCTCCTCCGACAGCGACTTCAACTACGATTTTCAGGCGTCGTTCACGCCGGAGGATGTGAAGCGGGGAGCCTGCTATAACTACGGTACGACCGACGCCGGCATGTCCGACCGCGAGGGCCTCAGCGTCTTCTGCCGCGATGCGCGCGGTATCTTTCACACCTACTCGTGCTATGCGCGCGGCATCGACATGCTGAACGGCACCTATCAGATCCTCGACTTGGTGCCCAAAGGGCGCGATGAGGACCCCGACGACCCGCAGTCCTGGGTCCGCTACCACGACCGCTACACGACGTGAGTGGGGCGCCCTCACGAAGTCTTCACGCTCGCTTCATGGCTACGAGCTTAAGTGTACAGATAGACGATAGATGTTGTCCCGTAACCAAAGGCTTCTGATGCGCTCACAGTACATCGCGGCTCTGGCCATCGTGGTGCTGGGACGACCAGCACCTGTGGGACGCGCCGTGCCACCGGTGACCGCGGGCACCGTCAGCGGGAGGGTGACGTTCACGGGCACGCCTCCGCGGATGAAACCTGTTGACATGTCCAAAGAGCCGACCTGTGCGGCCCAGCACGCGACGCCGGCGAGCACCGAGAACGTCGTGACCGGGCTCCGCAACGCCCTGCAGTACGTCGTTGTCTACGTCTCGGACGGCGATCAGGCAGCAGTCACCGATACCGATGCGGTCCGGTTCGATCTGCACGGCTGCCAGTATGTCCCCCACGTTGCTGCCATGCAGGTGAACCAGCCGCTCGAAATCCGCAACGACGACGGAGTCCTGCACAACGTCCAGGTGAGCGCGCGGGTGAATCGCGGATGGAACAGGGGGCAAGCGCCGAGCACGTCGATTCACGCAACGTTCGCGAAGGCGGAGGTCATTGCGGTGAAGTGCCAGGAACATCCGTGGATGCACGGCTACTTCGTGGTAATCAATACGTCGCACTACGCAGTCACCGGCCACGATGGGGCATTCAGCTTGCAGGGACTCCCGCCGGGCACGTACACCGTGACCGCGTGGCAGGAGCAGCTCGGGACGCAGAGCCAGGTCGTGACCATACGCGGCGGCGAGACCAAGGCGCTCAATTTCGTCTTTCGGATGACGCCTAATTGACTTGACGCCGCCGGACGCGTCCACTCCCGCCGTCCCCGCTGATTGACCAGCAAGCCCCATACTGACGTCCGGTGTGGGGCTTGCTCCTTTCTCTTAGCGCAGAAACCGCTCCGCCAGCTGCTCCAGCCGTTCATTCTTTTCCGCCCGCGCCGTCGCGAGAATGCGCTCGACGTGCGGCCGTAGCTTCGGCTCGCCCCACTGGTAGCCCGTCGCCAGCTCGGCCGAGTGGGAGTCGCCGACGTTGGCGCCCGCGAGCAGCGCCGCGGCGGCGGCCTCGTCATAGCCCGGATCGGTACGCGGGGGCAAGTGATACCGGCGCTCCGGCTCGCCGGCGTCTTCCTTGACGAAGGCGCGTGACATGTCTCAATAATAATCAGGGCACGACCCCGCAGCCGACCTTTCCGGGCTGAAGGACTCCTCACCCGCGTTTCGCACTCCGTTGCATTGCCATAGGGCAATATGTCCATGCGCAATCGAACGGAGGCCGTATGCCACGCCGCACGACAACGCTGAACCCCGCAGTGCTCGACCGCGCCGCTGCCGTCATCAAGTGCCTGGGCCACCCGCTGCGCCTCCAGCTGCTGGACGTGTTGGAGGCGGGCGAGGCGACCGTCACCGAATTACAGGACCGCACCGGGGCCAGCCAGGCGATGGTGTCGCAGCAGCTCGCGACGCTGCGCGGGCACGGCGTGGTGGCCGCGCGCCGCGACGGCCCGTTCGTACGCTACTCGATCACCGAGCCCAAGGTGCACCAGATCCTCGCCTGCATTCGCGACTGCGACCTGTGAAGGAGACCGCATGAAACGCATTGCCATTCTCGGCGCCGGCACGGGCGGGACGATCATGGCCAACCGGCTCGCCAAGATGTATCGCCGGGAGCTCGCGCAGGGCACTGTGACCATCACGCTGGTCGATCAGGACGACCGGCACCTCTATCAGCCCGGCCTGCTGTTCCTGCCCTTCGGCCGCTATGTGCCGGAGCAGCTCGTGAAATCGCGCCGCGCCCTCGTAAGCGAGCACGTGGAATACGTGCAGGCGGGCATCGACCGCGTCGAAGCCGACACGGACGTGGTGTACCTGGCGGACGGCCGCGCCATCTCCTACGACGTGCTGATCGTCGCCACGGGCACGCGCCTCGCGCCCGAAGAGACCGAAGGACTGCTCGGCGCGGGCTGGCGCTCCAAGGTATTCGACTTCTACACGCTCGAGGGTGCCACCGCGCTGCGCGATGCGCTCGCGAACTTCAAGGGCGGCCGTCTCGTGATCGACATTGTGGACATGCCGATCAAGTGCCCGGTGGCGCCGCTCGAGTTCGCGTTTCTGGCGGACGCGTACTTCACGCGGCGCGGCATCCGTTCCGCCGTGGACATCACCTACGTCACACCGCTCGACTCGGCATTCACGAAGGCGACGTGCGCCAAGACGCTGACCCATTTCCTCGCGGACAAACGCATTACGCTGGTGACCGAGTTCGCCACGGGCAGCGTGGACGGGGCCGTCGGCCGCCTCGTGTCGTACGACGAGCGCGTGGTGGACTTCGACCTCCTCGTCACTGTGCCGCTGCACGTGGGGCAGGACTACGTGGGCCGCTCCCCGGGTCTGGGCGATTCGCTGAAGTTCGTCCCGACCGACCCGCACACGCTCCAGGCGAAGCGCAAAGTGAACATCTTCGCGCTGGGCGACGCGACCGATCTACCCTCGTCCAAAGCCGGCTCCGTGGTGCACTTCCAGGCGGAGATCCTGGCACCCAACGTGCGGCGCTTCCTCGAGGGGCAGCCGCTCGATCCCGACTTCGACGGCCACTCGAACTGCTTCATCGAAACGGGCTTCGACAAGGCGTTGCTGATCGACTTCAACTACGAAGTCGAGCCGCTGCCTGGGAAATTCCCCTTCGCCCTGGGCCCCATGTCGCTGCTGCGGGAGTCCCGGCTGAACCACCTCGGCAAGCTTGCGTTCCGCTGGGCCTACTGGAACGTGCTGCTGCCGGGGCACGACATCCCGGGCATCCCGGCGCGGATGTCGATGGCCGGCAAGCGTCCGGTCGAGCCGGTGCCGTCCGCCGCCACCCTGACCGCTGTAAAGGAGTCGTGATATGCCCGTGTCGACCATCCTGGGCGCGTCGATCGACGTCGACGCCGAGGGCTTCATGCAGAAGCCCGATCAATGGACCGAGGACCTGGCGCTCGAGATCGCGCGCGAGAACGGTTTGCCGGATCTGAACGACCGGCATTGGCTCGTGATTCGCTTCATGCGCGAGACCTACCTGAAGACCGGGACCGCCCCGACCATTCGCACGCTGGGCAAGGATTCGGGCGTGCCCGTGAAGGAGCTGTACCACCTGTTTCCCAAGGGCCCCGCGAAGCTCGCCGCGAAAATCGGCGGCATTCCGAAGCCCAAGGGCTGCATCTAAAGGATCCACCCATGACCACGACCGCAATTCCCGTCACGGCCTGCCAGTGCGAGGCCACGACCGACACGGCGACGATCCAAAAAGTCTCCATCGTCGTCTCGCACGGCTCGCTCGAGGGCATCTATCCGGCCCTCATCATGGCCAACGGCGCCCGCATGGAGGGCATCGAGGCGAACCTGTTCTTCACCTTCTTCGGAATGGATGCGATCACGAAGGCCAAACAGGGCAAGATCCGCGTCGCCACCGTCGGCAACCCCGCGATGGGCATCCCGACGCTCGTAGGCGCGCTGCCCGGCATGAGCGCGCTCGCCACGAAGATGATGGCCAGGAAGATGGCGGCGCTCGACATCCCGCCGATCGGCGAGTTCATCCAGCTCTGCGCCGATTCCGGCGTGCGGCTGTTCGCCTGCAAGGCGTCGGTGGACATGTTCGGCCTGAAGCAGGAGGACTTCGTCGATACGGTGGAGAACATCATCACGGTCGGTGATTTCTACGGCCTGGCCGCGGGCGGGCAAATCATCTTCACCTGACCAACACGCATCGCTGAGGAGCGCATATGTCACGTCATCTCAAAATCGTCCTGGTCGGCGCGCTGCTGCTGGCGGCGGCGCCGGCCGCCCGGTCGCAAACCAATGGGTACCTGCTCGCGTGTTCGGCGGCCGCGCCGCTCGGCCGCGGCTGCACCATCCTCACCGACCCCGCCGATCCGTCGGCGCTGTTGGCGAACCCCGCGGGGCTCGCCACCATGGGCGGCCGCGCCGCGTCGCTCAACGGCGCCGCGTTCCTGCCGACCATGAGCTACCGCAACGCGGTCAACCCGCGCACCGCCGGCAAGAACAACATCTTCCCGCTCCCCGCGGCGTTCTTCGCCGACCGCGCCCGCGGCTCCTGGACACTGGGCGTGGGCGCCCAGACACTCGGTGGCATGGGCGCGGACTACACGCTGTCGCACGCGCTGCTGGGCCCGAACCAGCGCTATCACTCCAAGTTCGGCCTCATGAAAGGCGGCCTCGCCGCGGCATTCGCCGTGTCGCCCCGGCTGTCGGTGGGCGCGATGGCGGGCGCGCTGTTCGGGCAGGTCGAATTCGCCACGCCGTACGCCGTCAATCCGGCGCAGCTCGCGGGCCTCGCCGGGCTGGCGGGTGACCCCGACTATGCCCCGCTGCTCGGCAGCTTCACCGAAGCCACGGCGTATGCGGATATGTCGGGGCTCTCGGGGTTCGGCTTCACGGCGGGCGCGAGCGTGCAGTATCAACCGACCCAGGCGCTCACCGTGGCACTCGCGTGGACTGCGCCGTCAACCCTGACGCTGCACGGCGGCCAGGCCACGATGGATATGAACGCGCAGTTCGGGGCGTTGTATCAGGGCATGGTCGCGGCCAAGGGCGGCGACACGGCCACCGTGAACGCGCAGCTCGCCGGGCTCGGGATCAACCTCGCGAACGGCATGGCGACGCGGTTCGGAGCAGCCGTCGATTTCGGCGTACCCCAGACGCTGACGCTGGCGCTGGGCGCCCGGCCGTCCGAGCGCCTGCGCCTGGGCGCGGACCTCGGCTGGATCGGCTGGAAGCAGGCGTTCCGCGACATGCCGGTGCGCCTGTCGGACGGCAGCAGCGCCAACGTCAACATCGTGATGAACGGCGACTCGACCAACGGGGCCTTCGCGACTGCGTGGCCGATGGGGTGGAAAGACAGCTGGACCGCGCGCGCGGGCGCCGAGTTCAGCGCGACGCCGGCGCTGACGCTGCGGGCGGGCGGCATCTACGGTACCAATCCGGTGGCCGCGAACGGTCTGTTTACGATCTTCCCGGCGATCGTGCAGAGCGCCGCGACGCTCGGTGCTGGCTATGAGTTCGGCCGCACCACCGTGAACGCGGCGTACGCGCATACCTTCGCCAATCGCCAGACCGCGGGCTCGCCGCACCTGGTCGCGACGGAGTACGCGAACAGCACCAGCGTTCTCGCGGAGAATACGTTCTCGTTCGCGCTCGCCTGGCGGTTCTAGACCGGTCGCGCCGCACCCTCTCGGAGCCCCAGGCGTGACCCGCCTGGGGTTCCTTGTTCTCGGGCTACCTGAAGATCAGGTGCGCGACGGCCGCCTCTTGACTGGTGTAGATCATCCACAGCGCCGTCAGGTCAAACGCCGCGTGCGCGCACATCACCAGCCACAGCCGGCCGGTGCGCGCGAAGATCGTCCCGAACACGAGGCCCGTGACGATCGCCTGCGCGACGCCGGGAAGGCCCTGCACCTGGTAGTGGGCCAGCCCGAACAGCGCTGACGTGATGAGCACGATCGCGATCTTGGCCCGGCCGCCGGGGCCAAGCAGCTTGCCCAGGCGCTCGAAGAGGAACCCGCGGAACACGGTCTCTTCGCCGAAGCCCGCGCCCACCACCATCGCGTAGATGGCTCCGGGTAGCGCGGCTGTGTTGCCCGCCAGATAATGAAAGGCGGGGTTCACCGCCGGCCCTCCCAGGAGCGGCATGACGAGCGCTTTCATGGCGAACTTGAACGCGATGCCGAGCGCGATCCCCAGCGCCACCTCTTTGGCCCAATTCGGCGGTCGCACGAACCCGATCTCGCGCCACGGCGTGTGCGACCGCTCGGCCCACAGGAGCACGAGCAGGCCGCTCGCGGGCGCCACGGGATAGTTGCCGAGCAGGAGGATGACGACGATCGCGAGGATGCCGGTCGGCCCGAAGCCGCGCAACGCCGCGGCGAAGGAATCGTCGTTCTTAACGAACGCGTGCGACATGAGACAATACTGGACGCGACCACCACCGGACGCTACACTGCCTTCATGAAAGCTCTCGCGCCGCTTCTCATCGCCGCGGCCGCCTTGGCGCTCGCACCGCGGACGCCCGACGCCGCCCGCTGGCAGCGGCAGGCCCAGAACGTCACCATCGTCCGCGACGACTGGGGCATCGCCCACGTCTACGGCAAGACCGACGCCGACGCGGTGTTCGGCATGATCTACGCGCAGGCCGAAGACGACTTCAATCGTGTCGAGACCAACTACTTGAATTCGCTGGGCCGGCTCGCCGAGGCGGAGGGCGAGTCCGCGATCTATCAGGACCTGCGCCAGAAACTGTTCATCGACCCCGACACACTCAAGGCGCTGTACGCCAAGAGCCCGGTCTGGCTGCAGCACCTGATGAACGCCTGGGCCGACGGCCTGAACTTCTTCCTTCATACGCACCCCGACGTGACGCCCCGCGTCATCACGCATTTCGAGCCGTGGATGGCGCTGTCCTTCACTGAAGGCTCGATTGGCGGCGACATCGAGCGCATCAGCGTGCGCGATCTGCAGGCGTTCTACGGTTCCGGCGCCGCGCCGCAGGCGGGCGGTGGCGACGACGACGACGACGATCCCATGACCGAGCCCGGCGGCTCGAACGGCATCGCTATCGCGCCGTCCAACACGCTGCACCATCACGCGCTCTTGTGGATCAATCCCCATACGTCTTTTTACTTCCGCTCCGAGCTGCAGATGGTGAGCGACGAAGGACTCGATGCCTACGGCGCCGTCACGTGGGGGCAGATCTTCGTCTATCAGGGCTTCAACGCCACGGCCGGCTGGATGCACACGTCGAGCGGCGTGGACAACATTGACGACTTCCTCGAGACGGTCAGCAGGCAGGGCAATCGATACACGTACCGCCACGGCACGGCCGAGCTGCCGCTCACCGTCCGGACGATCACCGTGCGCTATCGCAGCGACAGCGGCATGGCGCGGAAGACCTTTGCGGTCTACTACACGCAGCACGGGCCTGTCGTGCGGAAGCTCGGCGACCAGTGGGTGAGCGTGAGCCTGATGCAGAGTCCGGTCAACGCGCTGATCCAGTCCTATTCACGCGCCAAGGCCAAGGACTACGCCGCGTTCCGCCGGATCATGGACCTGCACACCAACTCGTCCAACAACACGATCTTCGCGGACGCGGAAGGCAACATCGCGTACTTCCACTCCAACTACATCCCCCGCCGCGACACGAGCTTCGACTGGAACAAGCCGGTGGACGGCAGCAACCCCGCCACCGACTATCACGGCGTGCTGTCGATCGACGAGACGCCGAACCTCCTGAACCCCGCGAGCGGCTGGCTCTACAACTCGAACAACTGGCCGTGGTCCGCCGCGGGCCCGAGCAGCCGCAAGCGCGGGGACTTCCCGCGCTATGTGGAGACGGGCACCGAGGAAACCCCGCGCGGCTACCACGCGCTGCGCGTGCTCTCGGGCAAGAAGGACTTCACCATCGACGCCCTGGCCGCGGCGGCGTTCGACAGCTACCTGCCGGCGTTCGAGCGCATGCTGCCGCCGCTGCTGCGGGCGTACGATCAGGCGCCCGATTCGATCAAGACGAAATTCGCCGAGCCGATCGCGGCGCTGCGCGGCTGGGACGACCGCTGGAACGCGTCATCCGTGCCTACGTCGCTCGCCGTGTTCTGGGGACAGGAGGTGCTGCGCCGCGTGGCACCGGAAGCGCGCGCCGCCGGCCTGTCGCCCATGACCTACGCCGTGCAGCGCGCGCCGCCCGCCGAGCTGCTCGGCGCGCTGGCGGCGGTGTCGCAGTCGCTCACGGCCGACTTCGGCTCGTGGCGGACGCCCTGGGGCGACATCAATCGCTTCCAGCGCATCAACGACGACATCGTGCCGCGCTTCGACGATCAAGGCCCCAGCATTGCGGTGCCGTTCACGTCGTCCGTGTGGGGATCGCTGGCGTCGTTCGGCGCGCGGCCGTATGCCAACACCAAGAAGTGGTACGGCACGAGCGGCAACAGCTTCGTGGCGGTGGTGGAGTTCGGCGACAGCGTGCGCGCCCGGGCGGTGACGGCGGGCGGTGAGAGCGGTGACCCCCGCTCGCCGCACTTCAACGACCAGGCCGGGCGCTACGCCGCGGGCGACCTGCGGGCCGTGTACTTCTATCGCTCGCAGCTCGCGGGCCACACCGAGCGGGAGTACCACCCTGGGAGTTGACGGGCGCCCCCAAGCGGACAGCCGCGCCCGCCGCGTCTGGAAGAACCTGCGGCAGGGGCTGGAGCTCGCCTGGGCGGCGTCGCCCAAGGCGCTGGTGCGCTATTCGCTGCTGGGCATCCTGGGCGCCACCCTGACGCCCATCATGGTCTACCTGGGGGCGAGCCTCGTCAATCAGATCGCCCTCGCGCGCCAGCAGTCGCTCCACGTCCGGGACATGCTCCCCACCATCCTCGGCCTGTGGATCGCGACGGGCGTGCAGCGCGCGCTGAGC
>JBGPOE010000056.1:0-16572 GCA_041487875.1 Gemmatimonadota bacterium
CGCGGCGTTTGAAGAGCCGGCGCGCGCGTACGTCCTGGGAGCGCGGTTCTGGCCGGGAATCTTGGAGGGAAGAAAAGTGCGCGTGCTGATCGACGTTCCGGTCGACTTCTCGGCGCACTGACTACTGCGGCTTTACCAGAACGGGCGCGGGCCGCGGCGTCGTCGAGCCGTCGCCCAGCTGGCCGTCGCCGTTATCACCCCAACAATACACCAAGCCGGTGGTCGAGAACCCGCAGGTGTGCGCGTCGCCCGCGGTGACCCACACGAACCGGATGCCGCCGTGGACCGCCACGGGCGCCGGGCGATCGCTGAAGGAGCTGTCGCCCAGCTGGCCTCTATCGTTAGCGCCCCAACAGTACGCCAGACTGTCCGCCGCGATGCCGCAGGTGTGAGCGCCGCCGGCCGTGAGCATGAGCCACGTGTGGCCGCCGGTGACCGGCACGGGCCGCCGCGACAGCGAATCGGCCTGGCCGGTGCCGAGCTGGCCGCGATCGTTCAGGCCCCAGCAGTAGGCCGAGTTCCCCAGCAACCGCGCGCAGGTGTGACTCGCGCCGGCTGTGACATCGAGCCAGTCAGCCGTGTCGTTCACGAGCACGGGGTACGGGCGGGTCGAAGCGGTGCCGTCGCCCAGTTCACCGTTGGCGTTGCCCCCCCAGCAGTACATGATCAGCCCGTTCACGCCGCAGGTGTGGGTACCACCCGCGCTCAGGACGGTGTAGTGACGGCTCTCGGCCACCCGCACGGGTGTGGCGCCGCCGCCGCCGGTCAGGCTGTCGCCCAGCTGGCCACTGTCGTTGGACCCCCAGCAGTAGGCCAAGGAGTCCGTTCTGATCCCGCAGCTGTGCCGCGCGCCGGCGGTGAGCTGCCGGAACGCGTTACCGCCCGTCACCGCCGCCGGGGTCGGGTTGGTGGAGAGGTTGCCGCTGGAGCCGAGCTGGCTCGCCCGGTTGTCACCCCAGCAGGATGCGGCGCCGTTGCCGGCGAGCGCGCAGGTGTGGTCCTCACCGCCGGCCAGTCCGGTGAAGCGTGCGAGGCCCGTCACCGGGACGGGCGCCTCCTCGAAAAACGACGGGAATCCGGCGCCGAGCTGGCCGTCGATATTGCGCCCCCAGCAATATGTGGCGGCGCCGTTGGTGGGCGCGCAGGTGTGGTGCCCGCCTGCCGTTGGAGTCAGGAGATGGACGGGGACGATGGTGATCCTGGCGGTGTCGGCCTTGTCTCCCGCCGCGGCAATGATGGGGGCGAAGCCCGGGAACGTCGCCCGCACCAGGCCACCGCTCGTCACCGAGGCGAACGCGAGGCTGTCGCTGGTCCAGGTGATGGTGACGCCCGTGATCAGGGTGCCGGCGGAATCGCGCGGCGTCGCGGTCAGCTGCACGCTGTCGCCCGCGACGATGGTGGCGGCGGCGGGGCTCACGGCGAGGCTCGCGACGGGCACGGGGGGCGGCAGCACGACCAGCGTCTCGTGGCACGCCACCGCCACGGTCGCCGCCAGCGCCGCCCCCGCCGCCCGCGCCGCCCGCGTGGACCGTCTCATGAGAGTGCAATATATACGGAGGGTCGCAACGGACAGGAGCGCGCCGTCATGCCATCGGTCGGACTGCTCGTGGTGCACGGTATCGGGGCGCAACGCCGCGATTGGGCGGATGCATTCGTCCGCCGCGTGAGGGTGGCGCTGGCGCGACGCGCCCCCGACGTGGCGCTCGCACCCGCGCTCGCGTGGTGGGCGCCGCTCACCCAACGCCTCGAGGATGCCCTCGTCACGCGCGCCCCGCGCGGCTGGCGCTGGCTGCGCCGTTTGGTGACGGGCTACGGCGGCGACCTGGTCGCCTATCAGGCGCCGCCGCACGTGTGGAACGTGCCAGGGTGGACGTACCGCGCCGTGCACCAGCGCATCAGCGCGCGGTTGCAGGACGTGCTGCGCGGCGTGACGGGCCACACGGGGCGCGCTCCGACGACCGCCGTCCCGTTGGTCGTCGTGGCGCATTCGCTCGGGTCCGTCATTTTCACGGATTTCGTGTACGACCTCGAGACGGGCGTCACGCCGCCCCGCGGCCTGGAAGGACATTACCGGCTCAGCCTGCAAGCGTTGTTCACGCTCGGCTCGCCGCTCGCGCTGTACGGCCTGCGCTATCCCACGCGCGGTCTCGACCGGCCGATCACGCTCGCGCCGGGCGGCACGTGGATCAACGCGTTCTATCGCGCCGACGTGATCGCGCAGCCGCTGCGTGCGGAGAGCGCCGCCTACCGCGCCGCGGTGCGCGAGGACTGGCTGCTCGCGGCGCGCCTCTGGCCGTGGTATTGGACGCCGCTCGCGCACCTCGCGTACTGGAACGACCGGCGCGTGATCGATCGGGTGGCACAGCAACTGGCGCGCGCGGCGGCGGCCCCGGTAGCTTAATGCCCCATGGCGTCCGTCACGCTGCGCGAGCTCGCCAAGCGGTTCGACTCCTCCCACGCTCCGGCACTGGCCGACTTCTCCCTCGCCGTAAAGGATGGGGAGTTCCTCGTGCTGCTCGGGCCTTCGGGCTGCGGCAAGACGACCGTCCTGCGGTGCATCGCGGGTCTGGAGGAGCCATCGGCGGGGCAGGTGTTCATCGGCGAGCGTGACGTCACCCACCTGCCGCCCGGCGAGCGCGATGTCGCCATGGTGTTCCAGAACTACGCCTTGTATCCGCATCTCACGGTGCGCCAGAACATCGGTTTCGCACTGGAAGTGCGGGGTGTGGGCCGGCGGGAAATTATGCGGCGGGTTTCGGAGACCGCCACGCGCCTCGAGCTGTCCGACTTGCTCGAGCGCAAGCCCGCCCAGCTCTCCGGTGGCCAGCGCCAGCGGGTGGCGCTGGGGCGCGCCATCGTCCGCAACCCCCGCGTCTTCCTGTTCGACGAACCCCTGTCGAACCTCGACGCCAAGCTGCGCGTCGAGATGCGGGCCGAGCTGCTGCGCCTGCACCGCGCGCTCGGCGCCACGATGATCTACGTCACCCACGACCAGGTCGAAGCGATGACCATGGGACAGCGCATCGCGGTGCTGAACGAAGGCCGCCTGCGCCAGCTGGGCGCCCCCGCCGAGATCTACCAGCGCCCTGCCGACGTCTTCGTAGCGCGATTCCTCGGCAATCCCGGCATGAATGTCCTGGCGGGCGTGGCGGAAGTGAAGCAAGGGCGGGGAAAGGGAGAAGGCGGACGGGTGGCACAATGTGGCAGTCTGCAGGTAGCGCTCACGCTGCCCGACTACGCGGGCGACCTGCAGCTCGGCGTACGGCCCGAGCACGTGTCGCTCTGCCCACCAGGCGCGGGCGTGGGCGATGCCGCAGTGACGGTGGTCGAGCCGCTGGGCAACGAGACGCTCGTGCATTTGGACGCCGGCGGCGAGCGCCTGGTCGCCCGCGTGCCGGGGATCGCCACGGCCGCGCCCGGCACGCAGGTCGGGGTGCAAATCGACGGCGCGCAGATTCACCTGTTCGACGCGGCCGGAGCGCGGCTCGGCTGAGCGTCCGCCGCCTCCTGCCCGCGCTCGCGGCACTCGCGGTCGTCGCGATCCTCACGGCCTGCCGCCCCGCCACCGCGGGCGACCGCGTGACGCTCGAGCTCGACAACTGGGCGGATTACGTCGAGGCGCGATTGGAAGAGCGGGCGCTGGGCGCATTTCGCCAGGCGCATCCCGCCGTGACGGTCGTGCAGCAGAGCGCGGGCACGGGCCAGGCCGAATACCGCGAGCGCATCCTCACATCCATGGCGGCGGGCACCCCGCCCGATGTGTTCTTGTTCGACAACATCGACGTGCCGGCCTTCCTCGACCGCCACGCGGTGCTGGACCTCGCGCCGTTCCTGCCGCGCGTGGGTGTGGACCTCACGCGCTACGACTCCACCGTGCTGAGCATCTTCCGGCGCGGCGCCGCGGTGTACGCCCTGCCGAAGGGGTACACGCCGATGGTCGTGGCGTATAACAAGGACCTGTTCGACCGCGCGGGCCTCCCGTACCCCACCGACGACTGGACGTGGGACGACTTCGCGCGTATCGCCAAGCGCTTGACGCGCGACACGGACGGCGACGGCCAGGTGGACCAGTGGGGCACCTACTTCGACCGCCGGGTGTTTCTCTGGCTGCCGTGGCTGTGGTCGGGCGGTGGTGATGTGCTGTGCCCCGACGGCAAGAGCGCGAGCGGCTGCCTCGATTCCCCCACGTCGATCGCGGCGCTGCGCTGGTACACGGGCTGGGTCACGACGGACAGCGTCGTCCCGCGGGTCTTCACCCTGCGGCGCACGCTGGGGGACAACCTGCGGCTGTTCTCGAGCGGCCGCGTGGCGATGCTCACCGCCGGCCACTTCTGGATTCCCAACCTGCGGCCCTACCTCGAGCAGCACCGCCTGCGCATCGGATTCGTGGAGATCCCACATCGCACGGGCTTCCCGCCGGCGACGGTGATTTACGCGTCGGGCTTCGCCGTGCCTGCCGGGGCGTCGCATCGGCGCCTGTCGGTGGAGCTCGCGGCCAATCTCGCCGATTCGACCGCGCAGAGCATTCGCGCGGCGGGCGGGCTGGAGCTGCCGAGCATGACGGGCGCCGCGGCGGCGCTCGCCGTGCGCGACACGCTCGGCTGGGAAATCGAATTCCTACGGGCGTCGTCGCACGCGCGGGCGCCCTGGGGCGCGCGCATTTCCGAGTGGCGGGAAGTGGAAGCTATGCTGCCGGATCTGATGGATCAGATCACGCTCGCGGGCGTCGATCCCGCCGTGGCGGCGCACGCGATGGCGCAGCGGCTCGATCGCCTCCTTTCGCAGAGCCGGCCATGACGGCAGGCGTGCGCTGGCGGTTGGCGGGCGCGATCGCCGTGAGCGCAGCGGCGCTGCTGCCGTTGGGCGGCGCGCGCTGGGCGGGCGTGCGTGCCGAGCACGCCTTCGCCGCGCGCATGGCACGCACGGTGGCCGGTTATCTCGCGCTGGTGACGCCGCCCGCGCGCGGCAGCGCCGACTACAACCTGTCGCTGCTCCTGATCCGCGCCCGCGCGCTCGAGACCCTGCCGGATTGGACGCCCGAGGTCGAGGTCTATCACGGCACCGCGCCGCTCGTGAGCGCCACGGCGCTGCCGCTGCCGCCCGGCGACTTCGAGCGCTTGCGCCAGGTCGAGACCATCCGCTGGCGAGCGGGAGCGGCACTCGCGCCGCTCAAGGACCGGGACGACTGGAACGTGGTCGGCGCGGTGGCGCTGCGCCCCGCGCCGGACGAGATCGCGCGGCGCTGGCTGGGCCCTTGGGTCCTCGGCGTCTTTCTGGTGGCGGTGGGGTTGGGGATCGCCGCCGCGCGACGCCCGCAGACCGACCCTGCTGCGCGGCGCCAGGCGCTGCGCCGGTATGTCGTCGCCGCGGTGGCGCTCGGTATCGTCACCGCCGCCGCCGCGCGCGGCGCCGCCCGCGCGGCCACCGACCGCTACCTCGACGACGCGCGTTTGCTGCTGCAGGAGGCCGGCCGGACGCCTGCGGTCACCACCCCCGACCTGCAACGCCTCGTGCCTGGTGCGGATCTCGCGGCCGCGGATTCGGGGCCCGTGACTCCCTATCGCCTGAGCGTCGAGGGGCGGCCGCGCGCGGGCGTGCGCGTGCGGCTCACCGCCTGGCGCTGGCTCGAGCTGCAAACGTTGCCCGCCGAGCAGCTCGCGACGGGCTGGGTGGTGCTGTGCTTCGGCCTGGCGCTGCTCGGTCCCGCGGGTCTCTGGCTCCTGGGGTGGGTGGAGCGGGCCAGCGCCCGGCCGCAGCGGCTGCGCGAGACGGTGACCGCCTGGAGCTTCCTCGCGCCCGCCACCGCGCATCTCGCCGTGTTCTCGTTCGGACCGATTCTCTTCGCGCTGTACCTGTCGCTGCACCGCTGGAGCCCGATCGAGCCCGTGAAGCCGTTCGTGGGCCTCGCCAACTTCCGCGCGGTGCTCACCGATCCGCTCGTCTGGATCTCGCTGCGCAACACGGTGCTGTACGCCCTGTACGTGCCGGTGACGATGGCGCTGGCGCTCGCCGTGGCGCTCGTGTTGCGCCGCTCGAGTCGTATGGCGCGCCTGCTGCGCACCGCGTTCTTCCTGCCCACGGTCTCGTCCGTGGTGGCGATCGCCCTCGTGTGGCAATGGATGTACAACGCCGACTTCGGGCTCATCAACTGGCTGCTGTCGCTCGTGGGGGTGAAGCCCGTGGACTGGCTCGGCAATCCCCGGACCGCGCTGCTGGCCGTAATGATCGTGTCGGTGTGGGTGCAGCTGGGCTACCAGATGGTGGTGTTCCTCGCGGGATTACAGGGCATTCCGCAGGAGTATCTCGACGCGGCGCGCGTCGATGGCGCCGGCGCGTGGCGCCGCTTTTGGCGGATCACGTTCCCGCTGCTCAAGCCGGTGACGCTGTTCGTGCTCGTGACGGGCGTCATCGGCTCGTTTCAGGTGTTCACCTACATCTTTGTCCTCACCGACGGCGGTCCGCTGCACGCGACCGACGTCGTCGTGTATCGGATCTATCAATCGGCGTGGGAATTCCTCCGCTTCGGCGACGCCAGCGCGCTGGCGCTGATCTTGTTCGTGGTGCTGTTCGGCGTGACGTGGGCGCAGTTCCGGCTGCTGGGACGGCAGGTGGAGTATGCGTAGGTGGTTCCGGCCAGGTCTGGCGCTCGCCTGGGTGGGCGTGGTGCTGCTGGCCTGCACCATGGTCGCCCCTTTCCTTTATATGGCGTCCACCTCCCTGATGGACGAGTTCGAGGTGCTTCGCTATCCCCCGGCCGTCCTGCCGGCGCACCCCACCTTTGCCAATTATCCGGGTGCCCTGACGGCGTTGCCGTTCGGCCGCTTCTTCCTGAATTCCGCGATTCTGGCGAGCTGTGTGGTGGTGGGGCAGCTGCTGACGAGTGCCACGGCCGCTTATGCGTTCGCGCGACTGCGTTTTCCGGGGCGCGACCGGGTGTTCCTCGTCTTTCTGTCGGTGCTGATGATCCCCGCGATCGTGCTCCTGATCCCGCGCTTCCTGATCGTCAACGCGCTGGGCTGGGTGGACAGTTACGCCGGGTTGATCTCGACCGAGCTCGTGTCGGTGTGGGGCATCTTCTTGCTGCGGCAATTCTTCCTGACCATTCCACGCGAGCTGGAAGACGCCGCGCGGCTCGATGGGGCGGGAGAATGGACGATCTTCTGGCGCGTGGCGCTGCCGCTGTCCAAGCCTGCGCTCGCGACCCTCGCCGTGTTCGCGTTCGTGGATCAATGGAAGAACTTCCTGTGGCCGCTGATCGTGACGCGCTCGACGCCGATGCAGGTGGTGGAAGTGGGCATCGCGTCGTTTCACGGATTGTACTACACGAATTGGCCGTATCAGATGGCGGCGGCGATGGCAGCAGTGATACCGCTGGTGGTGCTGTTCTTTTTTGCACAGCGCTATTTCATACAAGGAATACAGTTGACGGGACTCAAGTGATCGGTGGAGTTGCCAGACGGCAAAGTTGCCAGCGGTTCCCAGCGGTGAGTTGCCAGTCCGTTGCGGATCTAACTTGCGGCTGTCGGCTTGCAACCGCTGACAACTTGCCGTCTGGAAACTCTACTGGCATCTGCGGTCACTTGCGCCTGGCGGGCACTCGCTTGAATCCGATCTGCCACTTAATGTCGCGCCCATCTCCCCCCGCCCATTTCAGCACGACGTGCCCCGTCTCCATCTCCTGCATTTCGCACTTCACATCCGCCTCGCATGACATCGCGCGCCAGCCGGCGGGCACGCTGATCGTCATGGCATAATCGCGCGCATCCAAATTGGTGGCGCGCGCGGTGAGCGTGCGCGTGAGGGCGTCCCACGACTCGGCCGCCACGTCCACCGCGCCCTGCACGAGGTGCCGCGTGGTGCCGATCACCTGCTGGCGGCTGGTGCTGGGACGCAGCGCCACGAGCAACGCGGCGTGAGGGGCGAGGTGGGCCGCCACGGCGTCGCGCAGCGGCGGGAGCGGGACGTCGCCCCACACGTCGTACGCGTCGTAACTGCCCGCCGGCAAGCCGAGCGTGGCAAGAGAGACGAACGTTTCGCGCGCGACGTCGTCCCAGTTGATCACGGCCACGGTCCACCAGCGCTCGCCGCCCGCCGTGATCCAGGCGGCCGGCGGCGCATCGCGGCGCACGCTCCAGAAGCCGCCGGGGCCGCCGCCGTCGGTGACGCGGACCGCCAGGACGTTCTCCGCGCCCCAGCGCAGCGCGTCGGGCGGCACGGCGTAGCGGCGATAGTGCGACCAGCCGCTCGTGGCACCCACCGCCACGCCGTTCAGGTACGTCTCGTCGGCATCGTCGACCTTGCCGAGCTCGAGCATGGGCGGCGCGCCGCTCATGAGCACTTCGATCGGCAGACGGGGCAGGGTGAAGCGCGTGCGATACCACGCGACGCCGTCGTACCCCGGGTGGCCCGCCTGCTCCCACTGCGCCGGCACGGGAATCGTCTCCCACGCGCTGTCGTCGTATTCCGGCGCGGCGTAGCCCGCGGCATCGCCGGTGCGGAAGCGCCACGGGCCGGCGATCGGCACGGCGCGGTCGCCGGCGACGAGGGCGGGCGCCGTTTCGGCCGCGGCCGCCATTGCCCCGACGGGATGCCCCGCCGCCGCGGTCACCGGAATGGTCCGCGCGAGCAGGCGCACGCGTGCGGCCGCGAGCTTGGTGAGGTTGTCGGAGAAAACGGTCAAGTCGCCCGACAGCGCGGTGATCGCCGCCCAGGCGCGGGCTTCGTCATCGGTCAGCGGCGCGCGCACAACGAGGCAGTCGGGATCATTGAGCCACGCGCCGCGGTGGTAGAAACTGCGCAGCGCCGCGGCCCGGGCGGGCTCCTGCAGGCCGCCCCAGCTCGGGTCCACGTCGGTGCCGATGCGCATGCCGTCCACGAGGCCCGCCGCGTGTTGCAGCGGCGCGCCGCAGCCCAGCAGGAACGCCTCGGGCCCGAGCCCGGCGCGGATGGCGCGCAGTCCCTCGCGGTAGGCTTCGGCGTGTGTCAGGCTGCCGTGATGCGCATCGCCCGCCGTGGCCCACAGGAGGAAGTCGATCTTCAGGTAGTCGTAACCCCAATCCTGCGCCACGCGCCGTCCCAGCTGCTCCAACCAGTCCTGCACGCCGGGGTGCGCACCGTCGAGTGAATAGACCTTGCCGCCCCAATCCGCGCGGGTGTCCCACACGATCGGCTGGCCGCCCGCGTGCAACAGCCAGTCGGGATGCGCGGCGGGAACGCCCGAGCCCTCCGTCACGGCGAAGGGCGCCACCCACAGGCCCGCTTTGAATCCCTTGGCGTGGATCTGATCGGTGAGCGCGCGGTGCCCGTGGGGGAACTTGCCGTTCGTGTTCCAATCGCCCGTCGCCCGTTGGTAGCCGTCGTCTACCTGCACCACCCGGAAGAAGCGGCGGTCGAAGCTCGTGGCGGCGACCTCGAGGTTCGCGAGGACGTCCGCCTCGGTCACACCGCCGTACAGCTCGTACCACGAGCACCAGCCGGCGGGCACGGTGAGGCTCGCGAAGCGCTGCCGGTCCACGTCCGCCGCGGGCGCGAAGACCGCATGCAACGCCGCAAGGCCATCACCCGCTGGGTCATACGCCAGGCGGAGGACCGACGCGTCGCCGGTGGCCCGCAGCGGTCGGGCGGGAAGCCAGTCGGATACGGCATCGAGGCCGGCGGCGGAGATCTTCACCTTCGCCTCGCCCGGCTCCCCTGGGTCCCAGGCGAGCGCGAGTCCCGCGCCGCCGCGGCTCAGGCCGAGTGCGCCGTGGCTCACGGCGTCGAGCCCTGCGTCGCCGGGTGCGACGCGGACGATCCGGCACGGGCTCCAGGAGTGGTAGCCGTTCACGAGGGCCGTGAGGTCGCCCGGTCCGGCGGCGATCCGGTCCGCGGCGGTCTGAAAAAATCGCACGCCCCGCACGATCGGCAGGTAGCGATCGGGGTAGACGGCGAAGCGCAGTGTGGCGAGCGGCGCGGGCGCCGTATCGCTGGTCGTGAACTGCGCCTCCAGCCATACCCCCGCGGCCGCGGAGCGCCCGCGCATCAATAGGGCTTGGCCTTCGGCGGATTGGTGTCCGACGGTGATATCTTCCAGCTCGGCGAACGTCACGAGCCGCTCGCCCACCCAGGCGCCGAGCTCCGCCGCGGCGAGCAGCGGAACGGGCGGGCCGTCGCCCTGGTACCACAGGGACCAGCGCCGCTGCTGGTCGAGCTCGAAACGCAATTTTCCGACCGCCTGACCGCCTGCCCTCCAGGGCGGGCGGGCCGGCGGGCGAATGAGCGCCGCCGACCCCGCACCAGTCAGGAGCAGAAACGTGCGTCGATCCATGGTCACAATGTTCCTCGTCGCTCTCGTGTTGTCTACGCCGGCGGCCGCGCAGAACGCCTTCACCCTGGGGCTCGCCGCGACGTTGGGCGGCGGCTGGCAAATCGAGGGCGCCGATTTCGGCCTGGTGCGCCGCGTGGCGGCGGGACCGTTCCAGCGCGTCAGCGGCACGCTGCGACTCGGCTCGTTCATCGACGAGGGCGCGATCATCGGCGGCGCCAAGGGGCTCATCGGCGCCGTCACCCTCGGGCTCAAGACCGCGCCGCTCACGATCGCGGAGCTGGGCGAAGACACCAATCCCACGCAAATCGGCGTGGACCTGACGCTGGAGGGAGCGGGCTGGCTCGGCTCCAACTCGCCACTGCCGCAGGGCGGCTCGTGGGCGTCGCTGGCGCTGTTGCCGGGCCTGCGGTTCGGCGGCAGCGGCGGCATGCAGTACAGTCTGATGCTCGGCCCGGCGGTGTTTTTCGGGCGTTCGACCGACGTGCATGCGTTCTTGGGCGTCCGTTTCGAGGCTCCGCTGGCGCGCCGCGCGTCGCATCCCTAGGTTAGCGGCCGATGGCCGCTCCCACGCTCGACACCGACCATCCCGGGCTACGGGTCCTGGCGGAGGTCGCCACGATCCTCGCGTCGGGACTGGGCTCCGATCAGGCCCTCACCGGCATCGTCGACGCCCTGCGCCGCGGCCTCACGCTGCGGCGTTGTCGTCTCTGGCTGCGGTCACCGGACGGCGCGAGCTACACCGCCGTGGCCACCCAGGGCGACGAGACCCCTGCCGCGGACGCCACGCCGCCGGTGGCCGAGTGGGTGCGCGCCGGCGCGCAGCGCGAAGACACCGCCGCGGGTGTGGTGATGCGGCTGCCGTTGATCCACGAAGAGGAGCCGCTGGGCCTGCTCGAGGTGGTCATTCCGGTGTCGCGCTACGGCAGCGTGGCGCACGACGTCGTGGTGGTCGTGTCCCAGATCCTGGCGCCGGTGATCGCCGCCACCGAGCTGTCGCAAGACCTCGCTTCCGAGGTGGCGCTGCGCACGCGCGAAGTGCAGGCGCAGCGCAACTTCGCCGCTCGCATCATCGACTCGCTCCCCGTCGGGCTGTACGTGATCGACCGCGCCTACCGCATTCGCGCCTGGAACCGCAAGCGCGAGACCGGCACGCAGGGTGTGTCGCGCGAGGACGCGCTGGGGCGCGAGGTGTTCGAGGTGCTGGACCGCCAGCCCCGCGACCTGCTGAAGGGTGAGTTCGACCGGGTGTTCGCCACCGGGGAGATCCAGCAGGTCGAAACGGAATCGCAGGTGTCGGGCGACACGCGTTACTACCGTATCACCAAGATCCCGATGCGCATGGACGACGAGGACATCTCCTACGTCATCACGATCGGCGAGGACGTGACCGATTGGCGCATGGCGCAACACCGCCTGGCCCAGACGGAAAAGCTCGCTGCCGTGGGCCAGCTCGCGGCCGGCGTGATGCACGAGATCAACAACCCCCTCGCCACCATCCTCGCGTGCTCCGAAGCGCTGCACCGGCGCAACGAGGACTTGGCCGCGCCCGCCCGCCAGGCACGCGAGGAGTACCTCGAGATCATCGAGAAGGAAGTGCAGCGCTGCCAGCGCATCGTCGAGAGCCTGCTCGATTTTTCCCGGCCCAAGGCGCGCGACAAGCGCCCGCTCGACGTCAACGAGCTGCTCGACCAGACGCTGTTCCTGTTGAAGCATCACGAGCGCTTCAAGCGGCTGGCCGTGCTGCGGCAGTTCGGGGTGAGCCTGCCGCGGGTGGCGGGCGATCCCGAGCGCCTGATCCAGAGCTTCATGGCGCTGATGTTGAACGCCATGGACGCGATGAACTCGCGCGGCACGCTCACCGTCCGCTCGAGCGTGAACCCCGAGCGCGGCGACGAGGTCCTGATCGAGTTCATCGACACGGGCGCCGGGATCCAGCAGGAAGAGCTCACCAAGATCTTCGAGCCGTTCTACACCACCAAGCCGCAGGGCCGCGGCACAGGGCTGGGGCTCTCGATCTGCTACGGCATCATCGCCGATCACCGCGGCCGGATCGAGGTGGAGTCGCAGGTCGGCGTGGGCAGTGACTTCAAGGTGTACCTGCCGGTCGGATGAAGATTCTCGTCATCGAGGACGACAAGACCGTGGGGCAGTACGTGCAGCGCGGGCTCACCGAGGCGCGCTACACCGCCGATCTGGCGAGCGACGGCGAGGAGGGCCTGCGCCACGCGGCCGAGGGGCACTACGACCTCGTCGTGCTGGACCTGCGGCTCCCCAAGATCGACGGCCTGGAGGTGTTGCGGACGCTGCGCGACCGCGGCTTCACCGAGCCGATCCTGGTGCTCACGGCGCAGGACTCGGTGGACACCAAGGTCCAGGCCCTGCGCACCGGCGCCGACGACTACGTCACCAAGCCGTTCGCTTTCGAGGAGCTGCTGGCGCGGGTCGAGGCCCTGGGGCGCCGCCCCAAGGCGATCGCCGCGCCTGTGCTCAAGCTCGCCGACTTGGTGCTCGACACGGCGAGCCGCGAGGTGCAGCGCGACGGCGAGCTCGTGGATCTGACGCCGAAGGAATACGCCGTGCTCGAGTATCTGCTGCGCCACCACGGGCGGGTGATGTCGCGCACGCTGATCACCGAGTACGCCTGGGACTACCACTTCGACCCCGGCACCAACATCGTCGACGTGGTGATCAATCGACTGCGCAAGAAGATCGACCACGGCCGCGAGCCCAAGCTGATTCACACCGTTCGCGGCGTGGGCTACGTCGTGAAGACCTGACATGCAGACGATCCGCGGGCGCCTGACCGCGTGGTACGCCACGGCGCTGACGATCACGCTCGCGGTGTTCGCGGGCCTCCTGTACGTGGCGCGGCGGGGCGCGTCGCTCGAGGAGCTCGACGCCCGGGTCCGCTCCGAGGCCGATCTCACCACCGGCATCCTGATGGAGATCAACCGCACGGGCGGCCTGCTGGTGCGTCAGGACGCCGCGGGCCGCCCCATTTTGACGCAGGAAATCGCCGCCACGCTGGAGGCGGTGCCGGGGTTTCTCATCATCACGCACGAGAGCGGCCGCGTCCTGTTCGCCTCGGCCGACGCCCGGGCCCTCACGTTCGACGAATTCGAGCAGCTGCGCCGGCTGGTCGCCGTGCCGCCCGCGGGCCTGCAGAGCGGCGCGTTCCGTGTGGCGCCCGGCGGTCCCACCGTGCGGTACGTGATTCGCCCGCTCACCGACGCGGGCCCGCAGTTCGGCGCCCTGCTCACGGGCGCCGATCCGGAGGCGGCCGAGCTCGGGCCGCGCCAGCTGCTCGGCACCGTGCTCCTGGTCCTGCCCCTGGCGGTGCTCGCCGCGGTGCTCGTGGGACAGTGGATCGCCGGGCGGGCGCTCGAGCCGCTGGGCCTGATCATCACCGAAGTGCGTGAGATCTCGGACGGCACGAGCCTGCACCGCCGTCTGGCCAAGCCGATGGTCGAGGACGAGCTGGGCCGCCTGACCGAGACGTTGAACCAAATGATGGGCCGCCTGGAGCGCAGTTTCTCCGCGCTGCGCCGTTTCACGGCGGACGCGAGCCACGAGCTGAAGACGCCGCTGACCGTGATGCGGGCCGGGCTCGAGCGCGCGCTCGCGACGCCCGCGCTGCCGCCCGACGCGCTGCCGTGGCTCGAAGAGTCGCTGCAGGAGCTCAATCGCATGACGGAGCTGGTGGACGCGCTGCTGACGCTGGCGCGGGTGGACGAGGGCCGCGCGCCGCTGCACCGCGAGCCCGTGGATCTGCGCGCCATTGTAGAGGAAACGCGGGAGACGGGCGAGCTGTTGGCCGAGCAGGCGGGGGTCACGATCGAGATCGCGACGCCGCCCGAGCCGCTGGTGCTCGACGTGGACCGCAGCCGGGTGCGCCAGCTGCTCTTGAACCTGCTCACCAACGCGATGAAGTACACGCCGCGCGGCGGCCGCGTGAGTGTGCGCCTGGGCCAGGAGAACGGGCGCATCACGCTCGCCGTCGCCGACACGGGCATCGGTATCGCGCCGGGAGACGTGCCGCATATCTTCGACCGGTTCTACCGGGCCGACACGGCGCGCACGCGCACCGGCGAGCGCCCCGGCGCCGGCCTGGGCCTCGCGATCTGCAAGTGGATCGCCCAGGCGCACGGCGGCACCATCGACGTGCAGAGCCGGCCGGGGCGGGGGACGGTCTTCACGGTGTCGTTGCCGCAGGGGGCTTGAGAAAGATGCTGCGCGGACGTCCCCTCACGGCCCTGTTATCGTTTTGTAATCTTCAGGCTACTGGCGGGTTAGGTCGTTTTGGTAGTATCTCCGTACCAACGTACAGGAGCGTGGTCTCGTGTTCGACAACCTGATCGAGTCCGGCCGTAAACCCGAGAAGAAGCGGCTCTTCGGCGTGGGGTTCGCCTCGGTCGCGATCCACACCGTGCTCATCGGGGCCGCCGTGTGGGCGACGTTGGGGGCGAATGCGACGAACGACAAGGTCCTGGTGGACACCATGGCGGTGTTCATCAACCAGCAGCAGGAGCAGAAGCCGCCCGAGCAGCAGGTGGTGATGCCCGACGTGCCGCTGAAAGGCTTCCAGACCGTGGTGGCGCCGGACATCATCCCCGCGAGCATCCCGCAGATCAATCTGACGGAGCACTTCGACCCCAAGGACTATTCCGGCACGGGCGTCGAGGGCGGTGTGGCGAACGGCATCGTGCCCAGCTCCGACGCCGTGTACACCACCGCGATCGTCGAGGAGCAACCCGAGCTACTGTCGGGCCCGCACCCGGCGTTCCCGGAGCTGTTGAAGCAGGCGCAGATCCAGGGGCGGGTGGTCGTCCAGGCGGTGATCGACACCGCGGGCCGCGCCGAGCCCAACTCGATCCATGTGTTGCAATCGCCGAACCCCGGTTTCAATCCGTCGGCCATCGACGCGGTGCGGCGCAGCTTGTTCCGCCCCGCGCGCGTGCACGGCCGCGCGGTGCGCGTCCTGATTCAGATTCCCTACGATTTCAAGATCACGCGGTAGCCCAGAGGAGCCAGCCCAATGAGCCTAGTCGAACTGTGGTCGACGATGGGGCCGTTCGCCAAGTTCATCGTCGTGTTGCTACTGGTCATGTCGCTGTGGTCGTGGAGCGTGGCGTTCAAGAAGTGGTTTAGCCTGCGGAAGGCGACCAAGGAGACGAAGAAATTCGCCCCCGAGTTCTCGCGCTTCCTCCAGGAAGAACAGATGGACGCCGCCATCAAGCTGGCCGAGAAGCAGAAACTGTCGCACGTGGCGCGCGTACTCGGTGAGGCGCTGTCCGAAGTGAAGCCGCTGCTGCGCGACCGTGCCACCATCACCGCCGCCGACATCAACTCGGCCGAGCGGGCGGTGGAGCGCCAAATGCTGATCATCACCTCGGAGCTGAAGCGCGGCCTCGGCATCCTCGCGACCACCGGCGCCACGGCACCGTTCGTGGGCCTGCTCGGCACCACCATGGGTATCGTCACCGCGTTCCAGGCCATGGCGGCCTCGGGTGGCGGCGGCAACCTCGCCTCCATCACGGGCGGCGTGGCCGAGGCGCTCATCACGACCGCGTTCGGCTTGATCGTCGCGATCCCGGCGGTGTGGTTGTACAACTACTTCACCACCAAGA
Organism: Gemmatimonadota bacterium; assembly: GCA_041487875.1. Lineage (GTDB taxonomy): Bacteria > Gemmatimonadota > Gemmatimonadetes > Gemmatimonadales > GWC2-71-9 > DATLWA01. The sequence continues at coordinate 15,934 of JBGPOE010000056.1, forward strand.
TCGACTTCATGACGGTGGAAATGACGTACACGTCCAAGGAATTGATCGACTACCTGATCAAGAGCGTCGGCTCGGAATTCGGCCGCTCGATCTTCACCAAGGAATTCCAGACGCAGAAGGCGTCGCAGTCCAGTGGCCCTATCAGCCGCTAGCAGCAGGGCCGCGGTCCGCGCGGACATCAACGTCACGCCGATGATCGACGTGATGCTGGTGCTGCTCATCATTTTCATGATCGTGACGCCCGCCATCATGGCGGGCTTCACGGCCACCGTGCCGCGCGCCGACAACGCCGAGAAACGCTCCGAGGAGCCGGAGGAAATCCGCCTCGGCATCGACTACAAGGGACAGTACTTCATCGACGTGGGTGAAGGCATGCGTCTGATCAGCGACGAAAACCTGCCGGGCCGGCTCGGCGCGCTGTACGCCCAGCGCACTAAGGACAAGATCCTGTTCCTGAAGGTCGACCAGGACGTGCAGATGGGGCGCGTCCAGGAGGCAGTCGAGCTTGCCCGTCGCGCCGGCGTGCGCGTGATCGGCGCCATCGCCGAACAAAAACCCATCCGCCGGGAGCACTGACCATGGCCATGGCGGCGGGTGGCAACGAGGGCGGCCTCAGCCACGACATCAACGTCACACCGA
>JBGPOE010000057.1:0-16213 GCA_041487875.1 Gemmatimonadota bacterium
CGCGCCATCGGCATGGCCGAATGGACGCCGAATGCGCGCGCCTCGTACGACGCCGACGTCACCACGCCGCGCCGTTCGGCCGACCCGCCGACGATGAGCAGCGCGGCGCGGCCGGCCCCGGCGGGGTCCACGAGCCGCGCCACCGACACGTAGAACGCGTCGGCGTCGGCGAGCAGAATGCGCGGCGGAACGGACTCGTGCATCGGCGAACCCATCAGGGGTGCGAGGTGTACCAAGTTCGCCGCACGCGGTCGGGAGGGTCGACACGCGACCCGCCGCCGCGTGACGGGTATCACCCGACATCGGGCAACACGCAGCCAGGAGGAATTTGCCATGTTCGTCAAGCGAACGCTCCAGGGCGCGCTGGCGGTGGTTCTCGCCGCGTCCCCGGCCTGCCGTCAGGGCGTTTCGCCCGAGGCGCAGGCCCGTATCGACTCACTCACCACGGCGGCCGCCGAGCGCGACCAGCTGATCAATGAGATGGCGCAGAACACGCGGTTCTTGAGCGCGATCGGCGCCGATTTGTCCAAAGTGCAGATCCGCGCGAAGGACCTGAAGCTGCCGCGCGCGGAATCGCCCTCCGACGCGGTGCGCGACACAGTGGCGGCGAAGATCCGCTGGATCGCCACGCGCATGCGGGAGACCGACGCGCGGTTGAAGGACAGCGAGCAGCACGTCCGCTCGCTGACGCAGATCTCCGACAGCCTGCGGGCGACGCTCGAGTCCACGCTGACAAACTTCCAGCAGATGGTGGACAACCAGAAGGTGCAGATCGCCTCGCTCGCGGCTCAGGTGGACACGCTGCGCGGCGAGAACGGCGCGCTGCGCGACACGCTCGGCAACCTCACCGCCTACACGAACACCGTGTACTACATCGTGGGGACCAAGGACGACCTGATCAAGAAGGGGATCATTTCGGAGGAAGGCGGCAGTCGCTTCCTCTTCGTCCTGTGGAAGTCGGGCAAGACGCTGGTGCCGGCGCGCAACCTCGATCCGCACGCGTTCACGGCGATCGACAAGCGCCAGGTGACGAGCATTCCGCTGAGCGACCCGGGGCGGACCTACCGCATCGTGTCGCGCAACGATCTCTCGGCGCTGGGCGTACACCCCGCCGAGGACGGCACGATCAGCGGGCCCACGACGCTGCCCATCGCGGAGCCGGGCCGGTTTTGGGCGAGCACCAAGTTCTTGATCATCGTCGAGGGCTGAGCGCCTCGGCGGCATGAGACGAAGCCCCGCGTCGCCTCCCGGCGGCGCGGGGCTTCGCCTGTTAGGATTCCACATCATGGAAGACACGCTCATCGCCGGCGCCGGCCCCATCGGCCTCGCCTGCGCGGTGTCCGCCAAGCGGCACGGCATCGACCCGCTGGTGATCGACGCGGGGGCCGTGGTGAACTCGATCGTCCGCTACCCCATCGGCATGACGTTCTTCACGAGCCCCGACAAGATGGAAATCGGCGGGCACCCGCTGGTGTGCTCGGGCCAGAAACCCACGCGCGAAGAGGCGCTCAAGTATTACCGCGGCGTGGCCAAGAACGAGGGCCTGCGCGTGCGTCCGTACGTGCGGCTCACGGCGGCCGAGCGCGAGAACCGGGAGATCCACTGCGTGCTGGCGACCCGTGCCGGCGAGGAGCGCGTCACGGCACGCCGGCTGGTGCTCGCCACGGGCTACTTCGACCATCCCAACGTGCTGGGCGTGCCGGGCGAGGAGCTGCCGCACGTGAGCCACTACTTCGACGAGCCGCACCGGGGCTTCGGGCTCGACGTGGTGGTGATCGGCGGCAAGAATTCGGCGGTCGAGGCGGCGCTGGAGCTGTTCCGCGCGGGCGCGCGCGTGACGCTCGTCTATCGCGGCAAGGAGTTCCCGCCCACCATCAAGTACTGGGTGCGGCCCGACATCGAGAACCGCATCAAGGCGGGCGAGATCGCCGCGCGTTTCGGGGCCCAGGTGGAGCGCATCACGGGCGAGGCGGTCGTGATCCGGCACGACGGTCACGAAGCAACGGTCCCGGCGCAGCGCGTGTACGCGCTCACCGGTTATCACCCGGACTTCGATCTCTTTGCGAAGATGGGCATCGCGCTCGATGCCAAGACCCTGCGCGCCACGGTCGATCCCGCCACGCGCCAGACCAACGTGCCCGGTATCTACATGGTCGGCAGCATCGCGGCGGGCCGGGCGATTTCGGAGATCTTCATCGAGAACGGGCGGTTCGACGGGGAAAAGATCTTCGGCTCACCTTAGCCGGTCGGCCCACTCCCGCATTGCCCCGGCCAACTCGGCCATGACGTCCGCCTCCGTGCGCCCGGTGCTCTTTTTCACCTTGAACGAGTGATCGCCGCCCTCCACCAGATGGAGCGTGGCCCGCGCGCCCAAGCGGTCGAGCACGGGCTGCAGCAAGTCGAGCTGGGCGAATTCATCGCGCGTGCCCTGCAAGAACAGCAACGGGATCCGCACCTGATCGAGGTGGTCGGCGCGCGCCGTGTCGGGCTTGCCGGGCGGGTGTAACGGAAACCCGAAGAACACCAGGCCGAGCACGCCCGGAAGAGGCTCCTCGGCCTGGGCCTGCGACGTCATCCGCCCGCCGAACGACTTGCCGCCCGCGACGAGGGGCAGCCCCGGCGCCGCGGCGGCCGCGGCCGCGACCGCTGCCCGCACGGCGGCATGGGCGAGCGCCGGCGGGTCCACCCGGCCTTTCCCCGCTTCCATATAGAGGAAGTTGTAGCGCAGCGTCGCGATGCCGTGAGCACCCAGGGTCGCAGCCAAGCGCTCCAGGAATCCATGCCGCATGCCCGCCCCGGCACCGTGCGCGCAGACGTACAGCCAGCGTGCGTCCGCCGGCCGGTCGAGCAGCGCCGACACGGTGGCGCCGCCCACCGCGAATTGCAGCGGCTCGCTCACAACCGCCGCTGCAGCTTGTCGAGGGCGGACGCCAAGTCCGGCTTCTCATCCAGCACCGGCAGCAGCGGATCCTGTTTGAGCTTCTTCATGCGGGCGGGCGCTGTCTTGATGGTGAACGCGCGCAGGTCGAGCTTGTCGTTCACCTCGGTCCATTTGAGCGGCATCGACACCGGCGCGCCCGGCAACGGCCGCACGCTGAACGGCGCCACGATCAGGCGGCCATGGCCGTTCTGCACGTAATCGACGTAGACCCGACCGCCGCGCTTTGAGACCTGGCGGGTGATCGTGGCGATGTCAGGCAGCTCGGTGGCGATCAGGCGCGCCAAGAGCCCCGCCAGCGTGCGCGACTGCTCGTAGGTGAGCTGGCCGCCCAAGGGCAACATGACGTGCAGGCCGGTCGACCCCGACGTCTTGATGTAGCTCGGCAGGCCGATGGACGCGCACAGCTTGCGCGTCGCCTTGGCGACCGTCACCACGTCCGCAAACGGCGCGCCCTTGGGATCGAGGTCCAGCACGCACCAATCGGGCTGCTCCAGCGACCCGACGCGGCTCGCCCACACGTGCAAAGGGATGCTCGCGAGATTCGCGAGATAGAGCAGCGACGCTTCGTCGTCGCACACGAAATAGTCGATGTCGCGCTTGGCGTCCTCGCTCCACATCCGCTCGGTGCGGAGCCACGGCGGCGTGAACGCCGGCGCGTCCTTCTGGAAGAACGACTTGCCGGCGATGCCGTCGGGAAACCGCGTCAGCACCACCGGCCGGTTACGCAGATACGGTAACAGCCACGGCGCGATCTGGCGGTAGTACTCGATCAGGTCGCCTTTGGTGTATTTCTCGGCGGGCCAGAAGACTTTGGCGACGTTCGAGAAGACAACGTCATGGGGAACGGGGACAGGGGACTGGGGAATGGTCGTGTCTGAAGGCTCATCCCCCTTTCCCCTTTCCCCATTCCCCGTTTCTGGCAGTTCGCAGTCCTTCGGATCCTTGTCGTCTCGGAACCGCAAGAACACCGGCTGCCGCAGCAGGTGCTCGGCCGTCCACTCCTTGTACCGCACCTCGACCACCAGCTCGGGCTCGACCCAATGATGCTGCGCGCCCGTGGGCACCGGGCCCTCGCACGGCGGCGTGGGGCGGCGTGCCTTCTCAAGCGTCGCCGCGACATCCTCGAGCTGCTGCGCCGTGAAGCCGCTGCCCACCCTGCCCACGTAGATACACTTGTCGTCCTGAAAACCCGCGACGTGCAGCGCGCCGAAGCCGCCGCGCGAGCCCTTGGGCTGGGAATAGCCCACCACGACGAAGTCGCCCGTGCGATCGGCCCGGATCTTGAGCCATTCGGAAGATCGGCGGCTGCGGTAGGGGCTGTCCGCCTTCTTCGCCATGATGCCCTCGAGCCCCATGCGCTCGACCTGCGCATACAACGTCTCCCCGTCTTTTTCCCAATGCTCGGAGTAGCGCAAGGCGCCCGCGCGCGGCAGCAACTCGGCGAGCAGGGCCTTGCGGCGCTCGAGCGGCAGGGCGCGCAGGTCGTAGCCCTCGAGGGCGATCAGGTCGAAGACGTAGTAGGTCGCGGGGTTGTCCACGGCGGCCCGGCGGATTTCGCGCGTGCCGCGCAGCTGGGCGCGGTTCTGCAACCGCTGGAAGCTGGGGTGGCCGCGCTCGTCCAGCACCACCAGCTCGCCGTCCACCACCAGGCCGTCGAACGGCAACGCGCGCACGGGCTTCGCGATCTCGGGGAAGGTCGCGGTGATGTCATGACCGTTGCGCGACAACAGCACGGCCTCGCCGCGCTCGCGCCCGGCGATCACGCGATAGCCGTCCAGTTTCAGCTCGAACAGCCAGCCCGGCTTCGTGAACGGCCGGTCGCGCGTCTCGGCGAGCATCGGGGAGACGTCGCGCGCTTGGAGCGCGCGCTGTGGCGCGCCCAGCTTCGCGAGCTTCTTGGCCAGCGCGGCGCCCTTGCTCGGCCCGTCCTGCAACTGTTCCACCGTCAGCCCGGACAGCACCGACTCGGGCGGGTACGCCGTCCCGTCCGTGCGAACGTAGCCGTCCTTTTCCTTTATCAGGAGCCAATCCTTCACGCCCTTCTTCAGCTTCACGAGCGTCCACTTGCCCTTGAGCTTGTAGCCTGTGAGGTCGAAAAGCAGCTTGCCCTTTTTCATTCCTTCGACCGGATCTTCGAGCGGCGTCCAGCGCCCGCGGTCCCACACGATCACCTGGCCCGCGCCGTAGTTGCCCTCGGGGATGATGCCCTCGAAATCGCCGTATTCGATCGGGTGGTCTTCGACATGCACCGCGAGCCGTTTGTCGGCGGGGTTGGGCGAGGGCCCCTTGGGCACGGCCCACGACTGCAGCACACCACCCATTTCCAGTCGCAGGTCGAAATGCAGTCGGGTGGCGGCGTGTTGGTGCACGACGAACAGCCCGCCCGGGCCGGGCCGTGCGGCAACGACGCCCGCTGGCTCCGGCGTTTTCTCGACGGAACGCTTTGCGCGGTAGGCGCTTAGCGGATCGGGCGCGGCGGGGCCTTTACGGTTTGCGGGCATGGGCGCGGGCTCTTATGATAGCCCCATATGAGCGCTCATTCCATTGGATCCGCCACGGTGTCCTTCGGACTCGTCTCCGTCCCGGTGAAGATGTTCTCGGCCGGGGAATCGTCCGCAGCCATCTCTTTCAACTGGCTGCACAAGAAATGCAGCTCCCGCCTGAAGCAGCAGTACATCTGCTCCAAAGACGGCGAGAAGGTCGAGAACGACGATCGCATCAAGGGCTATGAGTTCACGAAGGGCCAGTACGTCCTCTTCACGACCGAGGAGTTGAAGGCGCTGGAGGAGCCACGCGGCACCGGGGCCATCGACATCATGGAGTTCCTGCCGGCCGAGCAAGTCGACCGCATTTACGTGGACAAGACCTACTTCTTGGGCCCCGACAAGGGCGGCGAGCGAGCCTACAAGCTGCTCTCGGAAGCCCTGAAGAAGACCGACCGCGTGGCGCTCGGCCAGTGGGCGGCGCGCGGCAAGCAGTATCTCATCCTCGTCCGCCCCATGGACGGCGGGCTCGCGATGGAGCAGCTGAAATATCCGGAGGAGCTGCGGTCGTTCTCCGAGGTTCCGATCCCGAAGACCGAGATCAAGAAGGGCGAGCTGGAGATGGCGATCAAGGTGATCGACCAAAGCGCGTCGGATGAGTTCCAACCGGAGAACTACAAGGACAACGTGCGCCGCCGCATCCTCGACCAGATCCAGCAGAAGGTCGAAGGCCACGAGATCACCGAGGAGCCGACCGAGGCGCCCAAGACGCAGATCATCGACCTGATGGAAGCGCTCAAGGCGAGCATCGCCAAGGGCGGCCGCGGCGCGGGGGCGGCGGGCGACAAGAAGCCCGCGCAGCGCGTCGGCTCGAAGGGAAAAGCCGCCAAGGTTGTGAAGCCGGTCGTCAGGCAGCGCAAAGTCGCCGGAGACCGCTGAAAGGCTACACCGTCTCCGATGTCGCGCAGCTGTTGAAGCTCGCGCCCGCGCAGGTGCGGGCGTTCGCGCGCGACGGCTATCTCTCCCCCGGCCGCGGGCCCCGCGGCGACTTCCGCTTCTCGTTCCAGGATCTGGTGGTGCTGCGCGCGGCGAAGGACCTCGCCGCCGCGCGCATTCCCGCGCGCCGCATCCGCCGCGCGCTCAAGCGGCTGCGCCAGGAGCTGCCGCGCGGGCGCTCGCTCGCGGAGCTGCGCATCACGGCGGAAGGCGACCGCATCGTGGTGCGCGACGGCGAGACCGCCTGGAATCCCGAATCGGGCCAGGTAGTGCTGGATTTTCAGGTGCGGGATCTCGCGACGCGCGCGGCGCCGATCGCGCGCCGCACCGCCCGCGCCGCCCAGGCCGCCGAGGCGGATTACGACGCCCTGGGCTGGTACGAGCTGGGGCTCGAGCTCGAGGCCGTGGCCCCGCAGGAAGCGCGCGACGCCTACCGCCGCGCGCTGGAGCTCGACCCGCACCACGCCGACGCTCACGTCAACCTCGGCCGGCTCCTCCAAGAGGAAGACCTGACGGAGGAAGCGGAGACGCATTACCGGGCGGCGCTCGCCGCCCAACCGCAGCACGCCACCGCCTGGTTCGATCTGGGGACGGCGCTCGAGGACCTGCGCCGCGCGGGCGACGCCGTGGAGGCCTACCGCCGCGCCATCCTCGCCGATCACCGGCTGGCCGATGCCCACTTCAATCTGGCGCGGTTGTATGAGAAGGCGGGCAAGAAGGCCGCGGCATTGCGGCACCTGGGAATCTACCGGCGGCTGCTAGGGGACTCGTAGCTGGCGCCGCCGCGCCGGACCCCTATCTTAGCGCGTCCCGATTGGGTCGGTAGCCGTCCCGTCACCCATTTTGCGGGGAGGTCGCGCAGATGCAAGAGACCTACGCGTCGCAGGGCCTGAGCCCAACGTTCTGGATCGTCTGGTGTGTGGTGGTCGTGTTTGAGATTGCGGCCATGTGGACCGTCTATCAAAAGGCCGGCCGGCCCGGATGGGCGGCGATCATCCCGATTTACAATCTCATTGTGATGCTGCAGGTCGCCCGCAAGCCCATCTGGTGGATCTTCCTCTTCCTGATTCCGCTCGTCAACATCATCATCGGCATTCTGATGTACGCCGCGGTCGCCAAGAATTTCGGCAAGGGGACCGGGTTCACGCTGGGGCTGATCTTCCTCGGCTTCATCTTCTTCCCGATCCTGGCGTGGAGCGACGCGACGTATCAGCCGCCACCGCAGATGGCGTAGCATGACGCGGGCCGGCGCCGTTCCCGCCCTCCTCCTGCTGGCGAGTTGCGGTATCGCCGTGCCGGCGGACCGGCGGGACTACGTCGGCACGTGGCGCGGCCCGGACATGGCGCTCGCGATCACGGCCGCGGGTCACGTGGAGTACCAACGGCGGCGGGGGGCGGCCACGACATCCGTGTCCGCCCCCCTCCGTTCTTTCGCCGGTGACGACTTCGTTGTCGGCGCCATGGGCATCACGACCACGTTTCACGTGCAGCGCCGGCCCTATTTGGACGGCACGCTATGGAAGATGATGGTGGACAGCGTGGAGTTGACGCGCGAGCGCTGAGGGGCAACGGGCGTTAGCCGAACAGCTCCGCGAACTGCTTGGCCAGCGCCGGCCCGATGCCCGCCTCCTCGTGCTTGAAGAAGACGAACGCGTCGTTCCAGCCCGTGCCCAGCTGCTTGATCCGATCCGCCCAGCGCTGCAGATCACCCTCCTGATAACCCTCGTCGCGGAGGCGGAGATAGCCCCAGTCGGCGGTGACGACGTCGGGCGTGGTGCTTTCCCCGGTATCGGCGATGCACAGCGCGGCGTTGCGGCTCTTGAGCAGGTGATACACGTCGTCTGCAAACCACGACTCGTGGCGGAATTCCCAGGCGCAGCGGATCTCATCGGGCACGAGGCGCAGCACTTCCCCCAGCCGATCGGATTCCTTCTTGAAGTTGGGCGGCAGCTGGAACAGGATCGCACCGAGCTTGGGACCGAGCTGCAGCGCGGTGTCACAGAAATAGCGCAGCTCGCTCTCGACTTCTTTCAGACGCTTGAAGTGCGTGATCTTCTGTGACGCCTTGAGGACGAACGTGAATCCCGCGGGCGTTTGCTCCTGCCACCCCGCGATGGTCTTGGCGTTGGGCATCCGATAGAACGTGTAATTGATCTCGACCGTCGGCAGGCGCTCGGCGTAGTAGGCGAGCATCTTGGCGGCCGGGAATTTCTCCGGGTAGAACGTGCCCTTCCACTCGTCGAAGTTGTAGCCGGACGTTCCCGCGAGCAGGCGCATGGGCGACAACGTTATCGACCTTCCACGCCGGGGCAACCACCCGTTCACCCGCCGTTCACCCTCCCCTCAGGAAGCCCGCTCTAGACTGTGGCGCCAAGGAGGCATCATGACGCTCACTGCGCGTCAGCGGCGCACACTCGGCGCGGTGTGCGAGACCCTCGTGGGCGAACGTGAGCCGGCGCTGGCGCGCGCCGAGACATTGATTGCGTCGCTCAAGGACCCCCGCGACCGCGCCCGCCTCGGCGCCCTGCTCTCGGCCCTCGACCTGCCGCTCGTGAACCTGGTCCTGGCCGGGCGGCCCCGCGCGTTCGCGGCGATGACCCTGCCGCAACGTGAAGCGGCGCTCCGCGGCTGGGCGTCGTCGCGCCTGGGCCTCCGCCGGGCGGGCTTTCAGGCGCTCAAGCGCCTGGTCCACGTGGCGCACTACTGCTGGCCCACGACGGACGGCACGCACCCCGCGTGGCGGGCGGCGGGCTACCCGGGGCCGTTGCCGCCGCCGCCGCAAGCACCGGCGCCGTTGGGCGTGCTGACGCTCGATCGCGACACCACGCTGGACTGCGACGTCGTGATCGTCGGCTCCGGGGCCGGGGGCGGTGTGGTCGCGGGCGTCCTCGCCGCCGGGGGGTTGAGCGTCGTCGTGCTCGACAAGGGACCGAACCCCGATCCGCGCACGTTCACGGAAGTCGAGGGCGAGATGCTGAGCCGCCTGTATTTGGACGGCGGCTTGATGATGACCCAGAGCGGCTCGCTCCCGATCCTGGCCGGCAGCTGTCTGGGCGGCGGCACGGTGATCAACTACACGACGAGCTTCGCCCTGCCCGAGGCCACCCGCGCCGAGTGGGATGCGCGCTCGGGGCTCGACCTGTTCACGAGCGCGCGGTTTGGCGAATCCCTCGAGCGCGTGCAGGCGCGCGTGGACGTCGGCACGCGGTGGTGCACGCCGGGCCGGCGCGACGAGTTGCTGGAGCGAGGCTGCAAGGCGCTCGGCTGGCACGTGGGCGTCATCCCCCGCAACGTGACGGACTGCCGGGAGGGCGCCGAATGCGGCTACTGCGGCTACGGCTGCCGCTTCGGCGCCAAGAACTCGACCGCGCAGACGTACCTGCGCAGTGCCGTGGCCGCGGGCGCGCGCTTGATCGCGGACTGTGACGTTGAGCGCGTACTGCTGGAGCGCGGCCGCGCCAGCGGCGTGACCGCGCGGGTGGGCGCCCACCGTCTGACGGTGCAGGCGAAAACCATCGTCGTTGCCTGCGGCTCCATTTACACACCCACCCTGCTCGCCCGTTCAGGCATCGCGGCGTCGCGGCTCGGCCGGGGCCTGCACCTGCATCCGGCAACGGCCGTGGCGGGCATCTTCCCGCAGCGAGTGGAGCCGTGGACCGGCGCCCTGCAGACGCGCTATTCCGACCAGCTCGCCGATCAGGACGCGGGCTACGGCACGAAGTTCGAGACCGCGCCGGTGCATTTCGCCCTGCCGGCGAGCGGGTTCGGGTGGGACAGCGCGGCGGCGCACCGCGGCGACCTGGCGCGGCTCGGGCATACGAGCATCGTGGGCGTGCTGCTGCGCGACCGCGACGCGGGCCGCGTGGCCGTGAGCCGGGCGGGACATCCGCGCGTGCATTACGAGCTCTCGGCGTTCGACGTCGCGCACGTGCGGACGGGCCTGATCGGCGCGGCTCGCGTGCTCGCGGCCGCGGGCGCCACCGAGCTGTTCACGTTGCACACGCCGCCCGTGCGCGCGCGCGTGGGCGAGCGCGGCTGGCTCGAGCGACTCAGCACCGGCATGGATCGCCTCGGCTATACGCGCTGCCGGATGTCGTACATCTCGTTCCATCAGATGGGCACGGCGGCCATGGGGCGCGACCCGGCGCACTCGGTCACGGCGGCCACGGGCCAGGTGCACGGCGTGTCGGGCCTCTATGTCGCCGACGCCAGCACGTTCCCGACCTCCTCAGGAGTCAACCCCATGATCACGATCATGGCCATCGCCGATCACGTGGCGCGGGGGATCCTCGAGCGGCGGTAACGGGGCTTCTAGTCCGGGCGGCGATATCCCATCTTGTGCATATGGCCGTCCAGCTCCGCCTCTCCAAGTCCCGCTTCGTCGCCGGCCTGCAGTGCCACAAGCTGTTGTGGTGGAAGGTTCACGAAGCGAACGCGAAAGAGCTCGTCCCCGATCCCGTCGCGCGCAACCGCTTCGAGCAGGGCGACGAAGTCACGCGTGCGGCCCGCACGCGCTTCCCCGGCGGCCGCCTGATCGACCTGCCGCCGTTTCAGTACGACAACAAGATCGCCGCCACGCGCGAAGCACTCACGGCCACCGCGCCCGCGATCTTCGAGGCGACCTTCCAGGCCGACGACACCGTCGCCGCGGTGGACGTACTGGAGCGCCTGCCCGATGGCTGGGGCGTGATCGAGGTGAAGTCGTCCACCAAGGTGAAACCCGAGCATCTGCCCGACCTCGCCATTCAGGTGCACATCCTGCGGCGCGCGGGCCTGCCCGTGACCCGCGCCGAGGTGATGCACCTGAACTCGGCGTGCCGGTTTCCTGACTTGGGGAACCTGTTCACGCGGGTGGACGTGACGCGCGAAGTCGAGGCCGTGCTGCTGGGCGTGCCGGACGAGCTGGAGTCACAGCGCCGCATGCTGCGCGGGACGCTGCCGGACGTCGCCGTGGGCGAGCACTGCACCAAGCCGTACGACTGCCCGTTCCTCGCGCGCTGTTGGCCCGACGTGCCGGCGGACCACGTGTCGAGCCTGTACCGCGTGGGCCGGGTGAAGGCGCTCGCCTACGAAGCCGACGGCTACACGAGCATTCGCGATCTGCCGAGCGATTTCGAGATGAATGTGATCCACCACCGTCAGGTGCGAGCGATCGCGGCGGGACGCATGGTGGTGGAGCCGACGCTGGCACGCGCGCTCGAGCAGTTCGCCTCCCCTATCGCGTACCTCGATTTCGAGACCGTGGGATACGCGGTACCCCGGTGGACCGGCTGCCGCCCCTGGCAAAACGTGCCGGTGCAATTCAGCGTGCACATCGAGCAGGGGCGCAACCGGCTGGCGCATCACCAGTGGATCGCCCAAGGACCCGACGACCCGCGTCCCGGGCTGGCGCGCGCCCTGGTGAAGGCCTGCGCCGGCGCGCGCAGCGTCGTGGCCTACTACGCGAGCTTCGAGCGCGAGTGCCTGGAGCAGCTGGCGGAGCTGCTCCCCGACCTGGCGTACGAGCTGACGGACATCGCGACGCGGCTGGTGGACCTGCTCCCCGTGGTGCGCAATCACGTGTATCACCCGGACTTCGGCGGCGGCTTCAGCATCAAACAGGTGCTGCCGGCGCTGGTGCCCGCGCTGTCCTACCGGGATCTCACCTTCCAGGACGGCATGCTCGCGAGTCTCGAGTTGATGCGCCTGATGCAGGAGCAAGAACGCATCCCGCCCGCCGAGCGGACCCGGCTGCGCGACGATTTGCTGCGCTACTGCGAGCGCGACACGTTCGCCATGGTGAAACTGCTCGAGCGGCTGCGCGGCATGATCGGCGCGCAGCTGGAGCTGTTCTAGGGCCTGACGGGCCAGAGTCTGAGCTCCACCCCGACGCCCACGCCCCGGCGTAGTCCCACGATGGCCGGGCGAATCCGCTCGGTGGGTACGGCCCGCCAGCGGCTCGGCCGGTAAAGGAATCCTGCCACCAAGCCACCGACGACCCCGATCTCCATGCCGGTGGTGATCGCGCGCATCTGGTTCCGGCGACCCCGGGCGGAGCACCAGAGACTCTCCCCGAGCGGACATTCCATCCACGCGACGGTCGCACCCAACATCGCGCCGCCCGCCGCCCCCGCCGCGCCGCCCATCAGCACGAACTCGGGACGGAGATGACCCGGCGCGCGTACCTCGAGCAACGCGATGCTATCGCGCGGGGTGACGAAAAAGGCGGCCGTGGCACGGGCATCGCTCCGGCGAATCGCCATGGTCGCCGCATCTTCTTGCACCAGTCGGCCGCGGATCACACGGCCGCTGGTGGTAACGATGCGGACATCGGCGCCGAGGGGAGCGGCGTCTTGAGCGGCGCCCACCGCCGGCAGGACGGCGAGCACGAAGACGACTCTGCAGAGCTGACGCACGGAACGACTCGCTGATCGAGACGCGCCAACCCTAGCGCGCGCCCATCAAGCCGGGCTCAAGTGGCCGGCGGTCTTCCCGCGGTGCATCCTTCCATCCCCATGACCTTGTCCCTGCTGCTTCTCCTCCTCGCCGCCGCCGCCCTGCACGCCGGCTGGAACCTGCTGCTCAAGCGTGCCGCGGACCGCCAGCTGATCGTCTGGTGGGCGGTGGTGACGAGCGCGCTGTGCTTCGTGCCGGTGCTGGCACTGCGCCCCGCGCTCCCCCTCGTCGGTTGGCGTTTCGCGCTCGCGAGCGCGGTGGTGGAAACTGGCTACTTCGTCGCGTTGACCACCGCGTACCGCGTGGGCGACTTCTCGCTCGTCTATCCGGTGGCCCGCGGCGCCGCGCCCGCCCTGCTGGCGCTCGCCGCCGTGCTGCTGCTGCACGAGCGGCTCAGCGCCACGGGAGTCGCGGGACTCAGCGCGATCGTGGCGGGCCTATGGCTGGTGGCCGCCGGCCGCATGACGGGCGCGCAGCCGGGCCGCGGGGTCGCACTCGCGTTGCTGGTGGCGCTCTGCATCGCGACCTACTCGGTGATCGACGGCGCCGCGGTGCGGCGCGTGGATGCGCCGGCGTACACGGGAGCGATGTTCGTGCTCGCGGCCCTCGTGTTCGCGCCCGTGACCATCCGCTGGTATGGCTGGCCTGCCCTGGAGGGTGCGTTGCGCGCGCGCTGGGGGCTGATCGCCACGGTGGGCTTGCTGCAGGCCGTGGCGTATCTCGCGGTGTTGTACGTCTATGCCCGCGCGCCGGTAGCGTACGCGGGCGCGATACGCGAAGCGAGCATCGTGCTGGGAGCGCTCGCCGGATGGTTGTGGCTCAAGGAGCCGTTCGGCGCGCGGCGCGTGGCGGGCGCGCTGGTGGTATGCGGCGGGATCGTCCTGATCGCGTGGGCGGGGTGACGGCCTGGACCGAGACCGTTCACCCGTTGATCGTGCGCATGCCTCCCTCGGGATAGCGCATGCCCGCCGCCACGCCCAGCGGCGCCACGGCGTCGAGGCGGCGCAAATCGCCCGCGGAGAGTGCGACGCCGGCCGCGCGGACGTTCTCCTCGAGGTAGGTGCGGCGTTTGGTGCCCGGAATGGGAACGATGTCCGCGCCCTGCGCCAGGAGCCACGCCAGCGCGAGCTGCGACGGCGTGCATCCCTTTTCCCGGGCCACCTCCTTCACTTTGACGACGAGATCGAGATTCTTCTGGAAGTTCTCGCCCTGGAAGCGCGGGTTGTTGCGGCGGTAGTCGTCCGCCGGAAGATCTTCGAAGCGCGCGAACCGGCCGGTGAGAAACCCGCGTCCCAGCGGGCTGTAGGGCACGAACCCGATGCCCAGCGCGCGGCACGCCGGCAGGATCTCCGCCTCCGGGTCGCGGGTCCACAGCGAGTACTCCGTCTGCAGCGCGCTGATCGGATGGACGGCGTGCGCCCGGCGAATGGTCGCGGCCGACGCCTCGGACAGCCCGAGGAAGCGGACCTTCCCGGCGCGCACCAGCTCGGCCATGGCGCCCACGGTCTCTTCGATCGGCACGCTCTTATCCACCCGGTGCTGGTAATAGAGGTCGATGTGATCGACGCCGAGCCGCTCGAGCGACGCGTCGCACGCCTGGCGCACGTAGTCGGCGCGGCCGTTGACTCCCTTCCAGCTGCCGTCCGCGCCCCGCACGTTGCCGAACTTGGTGGCGAGCACGATGCGATCGCGTTTCCCCTTGATCGCCTTGCCGACCAGGATCTCGTTGGTGAGCGGCCCGTAGACGTCGGCCGTATCGAGCAAGGTGATGCCCAGCTCGAGCGCCCGGTGGATGGTGGCGACCGACTCGGCGTCGTCACGGCCGCTGTAGAAGTCCGACATCCCCATGCACCCGAGCCCGAGCGCCGAGACGACGAGGCCTTGAGTGCCCAGCTTCCGTTGTTTCATTGGTTGCCTCGCTGCAAGCGTTTCAACAGCTGGATCTGCCCGGCGTGATACAGATCGTGTGACGCGATGCCCATGACGGTCGCCGCCGTACTCCAGCGCGACTGCCAGGCGCGGCGCCCCAGCTGGGCCGGCGCCAGTCGCGCGATCGCCCGGCGCAACAGCGCGTGCTCGCGCTTGAGCAGGGCCACGTCGCGCCGCCACTGAGCGGCGCTGGGCCGCGGCGGCAGCGCTGGGAAGTTCGCCCCGGCGCGCGGGAATGTCACACTCTCGTCGCGCGTCAGCCGCCGCCGCACGATGCATTTCCAGTAGGCGGTGTGGAGCACCAACTCCCAGATATTGTGCCGGCCTCGTCGTGGGCGCCACAGCGCCTGACGCAGCGACACGCCGCGCAGCGCACCGCCCAACGGCGTGCCGTGCCACGACGCGACGCCGAACGCCTGGTCGAAGTTGGCGAGCAACAGTCCGATGCGCCGGTCGCGGGCCATGGGGGCCTCCGGAGAGACGGTGCGAAGTGACGCGGAAGATGAGAAGTTAACTGAGGAGGTGTACTCATGTCCGGTCACGCATGCTTGCTGCTCGCGATGTCCGCCACCACCGCGTTCGCCCAGGCGCCGGCGAAACGGGCGCTCACCGTCGCCGACCTGTTCGCCATCCAGCAGGTGGGAAACCCCCAGGTCAGTCCCGACGGCCGCTGGGTCGCCTATCTCGTGCGCACGACGAATCTCAAGGCGGACCGCAACGAGACGGCGTTGTGGATGGCCCCGCTCGACGCGAGCGGCGGCGCCATCCCGCTCACGGCCCCGGGGTACGCGCCGAGCGACGCGCGCTGGAGTCCCGACGGGAAGTACCTGTCCTTTCTCGCGACCCGGCCGCGCGGCCCGGGCGCCGCGGCGGACTCGGGCGGCGAGCCCAAGACGCAAGTCTGGGCGCTGGACCGCCGCGGCGGCGAAGCGCGCCCGTTGACGCATGTGCCGCAGGGCGTCGAGGCCTACGAGTGGTCTCCCGACGGCACCCGGCTGGTGCTCGCGATTCGCGACACGCTGGGCATCCCCTGGGCCGGCAAGAGCCCGCGGCCCAAGGTCATCACGCGCCTGCAGTTCAAACAGGACGGCACGGGCTACCTCGACACGCTGCGCACCCACCTCTACGTGTTTACACTCGCGACCGGCGCCCTGGTCCAGGTCACGTCCGGCAATTACGACGAGTCGGATCCCGCCTGGAGCCCCGACGGGAAGTGGCTCGCGTTCGTCTCGAACCGCACGGCCGAGCCCGACGGCAATCGCAACACCGACATCTGGATCGTCGCCGCGGACGACACGACGCGCGGCCGGACGCTGCGGCAGGTGACGACGAATCCCGGACCCGACGAGGAGCCGGCCTGGAGTCCCGATGGCAAGCAGATCGCCTACGTGATGAACGCCGAGCCCGACTTGATCTGGTACGCGACCGC
>JBGPOE010000058.1:0-16040 GCA_041487875.1 Gemmatimonadota bacterium
CGCCGGGCTTCGAGGCGCTCGTGTTCAAGGCGTCGCGCGGCATCGAAGACATTTACGAGCTGAGCTACATCCGGAAGGATGGCAGCCGCTTCCCGGCGGTGGTGTCAGTCACGGCGCTGCGCGACGCGCAGGACGTGATCATCGGCTATTTGCTGATCGGCACCGACAACACCGCGCGCAAGCAGGTCGAAGAGGAGCGCAAGAAGCTCGATCAGCGGTTGCGCGACCAGCAATTCTACACGCGCTCGCTCATCGAGGGTAATATCGACGCGATCATGACCACCGATCCGCGCGGCATCATCAGCGATGTCAATCGGCAGATGGAGGTGCTCACCGGTTGCACGCGCGATGAGTTGATCGGCGCACCGTTCAAGACGTATTTCACCGATCCCGAGAAAGCCGAATCGGCCATCACCCTGGTGCTGACCCAGAAGGCGGTCACCAACTACGAGCTCACCGCGCGTGCCCGGGACGGCAAAGAGACCGTGGTCTCCTACAACGCGACGACCTTCTACGACCGTGACGGGAAGCTGCAGGGCGTGTTCGCGGCCGCGCGCGACGTGACGGAGCGCAAACGCCTGGATCAGGTGCTGCGGGAGAAGAACATCGAGCTCGAAAAGTCCAAGTCCGTGGCGGAAAAGGCCAACCTCGCGAAGTCGGAGTTTCTGTCCAGCATGAGCCATGAGCTGCGCTCACCGCTGAATGCGATCCTCGGCTTCGCCCAGCTGATGGATTCCGACGCCACGCCGGCGACGCCCTCGCAGAAGGCGAGCATCGACGAGATTCTCCGTGCCGGATGGTATCTCCTGGAGCTGATCAACGAGATTCTCGACCTGGCGCAGATTGAGTCCGGGCGGCTGTCGCTGTCCAAGGAGCCGACGTCCCTCCCCGAAGTGATCCTCGAGTGCCAGGCCATGATCGAGCCGCAGGCGCAGAACCGCGGCATCCGCATGACCTTCCCACAGTTCGACGTTCCGTGCTTCGTCCACGCCGATCGCACTCGGTTGAAACAGGTGCTCATCAACCTGATGTCCAATGCGGTCAAGTACAACACCGCGGACGGAACGGTCGTGGTGGACCTCGCTGGCAGCACGGCGGATCGGATTCGCATCAACGTGAGGGACAGCGGCGCCGGCTTGCCGCCGGAGAAGCTGGCGCAGCTGTTCCAGCCGTTCAACCGGCTGGGACAGGAGCGCGGCGCCGAGCAGGGTACCGGCATCGGCCTCGTGATGAGCAAGCGCCTGACCGAGTTGATGGGCGGCGTGCTCGGCGTGGAGAGTACCGTCGGGGAGGGGAGCGTGTTCTGGTGCGAGCTGGGCGCGGCTGCCGCGCCGAGCGTCGAAGCGATGATCGCGAAGCCCGCGCCCATTGCCAGCGCGGAGGTGCAACATGACGCGTCGTTAAGCACACTGCTCTATGTCGAGGACAACCCGGCGAACCTGAAGCTGGTCGAGCAGCTGATCGCGCGGCGCCCCACCATCCGCCTGCTGACCGCGGTGGACGGCAACATCGGCATTCAAGTGGCGCGCGCCAACCAGCCAGACGTGATCCTCATGGACATCAATCTGCCCGGCATCAGTGGGATCGAGGCTCTGAAAATCCTGCGCGACGACCCGACGACCGCGCACATCCCCGTGGTCGCGCTGAGCGCCAATGCGATGCCCCGCGACATCGAGCGCGGCATTGAGGCGGGGTTCTTCTCGTATCTCACCAAGCCCATCAAGGTCCAGGAGTTCATGGAAGCGTTGGACGCCGCGCTGGCGTCGGGGCGCGCCCATGCCTGACGCCGCCGCGATCCTCAAGGCGAAGGTCCTGATCGTCGATGATCTGGCGGCCAACGTCCTGCTGCTGGAGCGGATGCTGACCGGCGCCGGGTATGAGGCCGTCACGTCCACGCTCGATCCGCGCGCGGTGCATGCGCTGCACGAGAAGAATCGTTACGACCTCATCGTGCTCGATCTGCAGATGCCCGGCATGGACGGATTCCAGGTGATGGAAGGACTGAAGGACATCGAGCAGGACGGATACCTGCCGGTCCTGGTCATCACCGCCCAGCCGGATCACAAGCTGCGCGCGCTCAAGGGCGGCGCGAGGGACTTCATCAGCAAGCCATTCGACATGGCGGAGGTCTTGACGCGCGTCCACAATTTGATCGAGGTCCGGCTGCTACACGGCGAGATCCGCCGCAAGAACGAGGAGTTGAAGAAGCTGTTCGACCAGGTGGTGGCGGAGCGGAAAGTGTCGGAGCGGTTGGCCCTCCACGTGCCGCCCGACTCCATCGCCGCGCGGCTGCAGGCGCGCCCTGACGTCACGGCGGACAACTTCTCGGACGCCACCATCCTGATCGCGGACATCATCGGGTTCACCGACCTGACGCCGGCCGTGAGCCCCGACCGCATGGCGCTTCTGCTCGAAGAGATCTTCACCACCTTCGACGGCTTGGCGAGCCAGCACGGCCTCAAGCGGATCAAGACGCTCGGCAACTCGTACATGGCCGCCGCCGGCGTGCCCGTCCCCGCGGACGATCATGCGGCGCGGGCGACCCGCATGGCGCTCGACATGATCGAAGCGGTGGAGCACGTCCGTGAGCGCAGCGGCCACGCGCTGCAGGTGCGCATCGGCATCGCCAGCGGGGCGGTGGTGGCGGGGGTTATCGGCAAGCGCATGTACGTCTACGACGTGTGGGGGGAGGCCGTGAACATCGCCAGCCGGATGGAGTCCCACGGCGTGGCGGGGCACGTGCAAGTGTCGGAGAGCACCCGGCGGCTGCTGGGCGCGGCGTTTCAACTCGAGGCGCGTGGCGCGCTCGAGGTCGAGGGCAGGGGCGAGGTGCAGACGTGGTTCGTGGGTGGGGGCAGTGCCGCCGCCGCGACGACTGTTGGCAAACCATAAGGAGGGCATGGTATGGGACAACGCACAGACCGCTTCATGAGCGCGGCGGTACGCGCCGCGAAGCAGGCGAAACAATGGGCGCAGGTGGCGGGGCGCGAGGCTGACCGGCTGCTGCAAGACGCCAAGAAGCGGGCCGAATCCGTGGAACGCCGGCGCCATATCAAGCAGCGGCTCCTGAAGACGGGGCGGGTGCTGCGGGCCGCGGGACGGGCGGCGCTCGTCGCCGCCGTGGCGGCGGGAATCGCGGCTGCCCGGGCCGAACAGGAGAACCGGAAACTGTCGAAAGGCCGGGCCCGCTAGCTCCACTGAGCATGCGACTCCTGGTGCGCCGGGCATTCGTCGCCGCGGCGTCCGTGTGTTTCGCGGCGCCGCGTGTCGCCGCCCAGACCTGCTGGCGCGGGCGTCAGTTGCCCGAGTGTCGCCGCTTCTGGATCACGGAGTCGGGACCGCGATTCGGCAACCACGAGGCGTTGGCGGGTGGCCACATGGGCTCCGCCAACGCCCTTGGCTTGATGGTCAACCGCTCGCCGGGCGTGGCGCTGGGCGGCACGCTCGAGTTGACGACTGGAAGCGAAACGGGCACCTATCGCCTCGCCCTGATGCCGCCCTACCGGCGTTGGATCGGCAGCGCGCTGGCGCTCGATCTCGGCCTCGGCGTCGCGTTTCTGGGCGAGGGGACGCAGGCGGCGGGATTCAAGGGCGTGAGCGCGTTCGCGGCCTTGAACCATCGTGATCTGGTGGCCGTGACCGCCGAGCTCGAGAGCCGCCGCGGCACCAGCTTCGGTACTCAAACGGTGACGACGGTCGGCATCCGGTTTGGCGCTTATCTGGGCGCGATCGTGGCGGTCGCGTCAGCGGCGTGGGGCGTCGTCGTGGCGACCGGGGCGGGCCCGTAAGTGCCGCGTCATCCGGAACGTCACCGTACCGCGCGCATCGGCTGGCTGCGGGCTGCGGTACTCGGCGCCAACGACGGCATCGTTTCGACGGCCAGTCTGCTGGTGGGGGTGGCGACGGCCGAGGCCACACGCTCGGCGGTCCTCGTGGCGGGCGTCGCCGGACTGGTCGCGGGAGCGATGTCCATGGCCGCCGGGGAGTATGTCTCGGTGAGCTCCCAGGCGGACACCGAGGGCGCCGACCTCGACCGCGAGCGCGCCGAGTTGGCCGCGGGCGGGCCGGCGGAGTTGGCGGAGCTCACCGCAATCTACGTGCAGCGCGGCTTGACGCCCGGACTGGCACGTCAGGTGGCCGAGCAATTCACGGCCCACGATGCGCTCGCGGCGCACGCCCGGGACGAGCTGGGCATTTCGGCTGCGCTGCGGGCGCGCCCGGTGCAGGCGGCGCTCACCTCCGCCGCCACGTTCGCCGTGGGCGCGGCTGTTCCTCTCGTGATGGCGCTGCTGGCGCCGACCGGCCGGCTCGTGTCCCTCGTCGCGGCGACGTCGCTCGTGTGCTTGGGCGCCCTGGGCGCGCTGGCGGCGCGGGTTGGTGGCGCGCGCGCCGTGATCGGTGCGGCACGGGTCATGTTTTGGGGCGCGCTGGCGATGGCCATCACCGCCGGAATCGGCGCCCTGTTCGGCGCCGCCACCGGGTGAGTCTGACCATTCCCTGCCGCGACCGCGGCGCCCCCCGAGGCCACCGTCCCCCGGCCTTGGCAGACGCGGATTCTTGAGACAACATTGAGGATGCGCAACTCAGCCCTCTTTGTGGGCGCGACGGCGCTGGCCGCGCTCGCCGCCACTGCGTGTGTCTCCGCCGCACAGCGCCCCGCCGCTTCCATTCCGGCCGCCCCTGCGCCGGGATACACCGCGGCCGACGTGCACTTCATGACCGGCATGATCCATCACCACGCGCAGGCCGTCTTGATGGCCGGCTGGGCGCCGTCGCATGGCGCGAGCGCGTCGCTGCGCGCGTTGTGCGAGCGCATCGTGGTCGGCCAGGGCGACGAAATCGTCCTGATACAACGCTGGCTGCGAGATCGCCATGAGATGGTGCCCGAGGGCGACGCCTCGCACGACATGATGCCCGGCATGGAGCACGCGCCGCTGATGCCCGGCATGCTGACGCCCGCGCAGCTGGCGCAGCTCGACAGCGCCCGGGGCCCCGACTTCGACCGCCTGTTCCTGACGTTCATGATCCAGCACCATATGGGCGCGATCGCCATGGTGAACGAGCTCTTCGGATCGCAGGGGGGCGGAGAAAGAGGGATCGTGTTCCGCTTCGCATCCGATGTCTATGCCGACCAGACCACGGAGATCGCCCGCATGAATCGCATGCTCGACGCCTTGAAACGGAGCCCTTCGTGAAACTCGTGTCATCCGCCCTGTCCGTTCTGGACGCTCGCCGCGCCGTGACCGACCTGGCGAACGCGACGCGCTGAGCCGACCGTGAGCGCTCCGCTCGCAGGCGCGATGCGTCCCGCCGCCGTCGGCGGGCGCGTCACGTCCATCGACGTCATTCGCGGCGCCGTGATGGTGCTGATGGCGATCGATCACGTGCGCGTGTATGCCGGGCTGCCGCCCGGGGGCCCCACGGCCGGGATCTTCTTCACGCGCTGGGTGACCCACTTCTGCGCGCCGGCGTTTCTCTTCCTGGCCGGCACCAGCGCCCACTTCTATGGCAAGAAGCACGCCGATCTGTCACGCTTCCTTCTGACCCGCGGCCTGTGGCTCGTCTTCCTCGAGCTCACGTTTCTCCGTGTCGCCTGGACGTTCAATTTCGATTTCGCCCACTACGAGATGGCGGGCGTGATCTGGGTGATCGGCTGGTGCATGATCCTGCTGGCGGGGTTGATCAAGCTTCCCATCAGGGCCGTCGGCGCGATTGGGGTGGCGATCATCACCTTGCACAACGCCGTCATGCCGCGCGTGGTGGCGGCCGTGCCCGGCCTCGGCGGCCTGTGGAAGATCTTGTATGTCGGGTTCTGGGAGGGGCCGATTCAATTCGGGCCCGACGGGCCCAACCTCATCGTGCTCTATTCGATCATCCCGTGGGTTGGTGTGATGGCGGCGGGCTACGCTTTCGGCCTCCTGTTGACGCTCGAGCCAGCGCGGCGCGACCGCCTCTGCCTGCGGCTGGGGCTGGGCGCCACCGCGCTGTTCCTCGCGCTGCGGGGATTCAACCTCTACGGCGATCCCCAGCCGTGGACCGCGTCGGGCCATTGGGGCGGCCCGGACGGGCCGCCGATGCCCGCGCTGCTCGCGTTCCTGAACACGACGAAGTATCCGGCATCGTTCCTGTTCCTGCTGATGACGCTGGGACCCACGATCGCGGTGATCCCGCTGCTGGAGCGGGGTCGCGGCGCCGCGTCCCGCTGGCTCACGGTGTTCGGGCGCGTGCCGTTCTTCTTCTACATGCTCCACATCCCACTGATTCACGCCTGCGCCTTAGTCGTGTCGAAGATCCGCCTGGGCGAAGTAAGCCCTTGGCTCTTCACCAATCATCCGATGGGGAATCCGCCGCCACCCGACGGGTACACGTGGGGCCTGGGCACGCTGTACGTTGTGTGGGCCGTGGCGATTGCGATCTTGTATTTCGCCTGTCGTTGGTTCGGCGACCTCAAGGCCAGGAGAAGCGACGCGTGGCTCAGCTATCTGTAGGGCGCGCCATCGTCTACGGCGCGTTTGCGGCGGGCGTGCTGGCAGCAGCGCCCATCCAGGCGCAGTCTGTGCAGTACCGCTCGCCCACGGGCGTCGAGTACCGCGCGCAGCGGGACACCGGCGCGATCGCCCGCGCCGAGAGCGCCCTCGCCGCCGATCCCAAGAACGTCGACCGGATCATTCAGCTCGGAGTCGCGCAATCGGGCGCGCGGCAGTTCCGCGAGGCCATCGCGACCTTCACGCGCGGCCTGCAGATCGCGCCGGACAACGCGCTGCTGTATCGCTGGCGCGGGCACCGCTACCTCTCGGTGCGCGAGTTCGACCGCGCCCGGGACGACCTCACGCGCGGCGCCCGGCTCGACAGCACCATTTACGGTATCTGGTACCATCTGGGCATCGTGCGCTACGCGCGCGGCGATTTCGCGGGCGCGGCGGACGCCTTCGCCCGCGCGCAGCCCCGAGCGCCGGACGCGGGCGAGCTGGCGGGCGCCACCGACTGGCTGTGGATGTCCTTATCGCGGGCCGGCCGGGCCGCGGCGGCGCAGGCGATGCTCGGCCGCCACCCCGACTCGCTGCCCGTGGCAAACGCCTACGCGCAACGGCTGAAGCTGTATCGCGGACAGATCGGCCCCGACTCGGTGTTCACGCCGGCCGATACGGCAGACATCCAGGTCGCCACCCTCGCCTACGGCGTGGGCAATTGGTATCTGGTGCGCGGCGACACGGCGCGCGCGCGGAGCTGGTTCGAGCGGTCCATCCGCTCGGGTGGCTGGCCCGCCTTCGGGTTCATCATGTCCGAGGTCGAGCTGCGGCGGCTGCGCTAGGCGCGTCGTCCGCCTCCCGCTTCCGGCCGGGCGCGGGCATATTCCACGGCCCGATGACGCCACCACCCGCTGACCTCACCGCTACACTCGCCGGTCGCTACCGCGTCGAGCGGGAGCTCGGCCGGGGCGGCATGGCGACCGTGTATCTGGCCGAGGACCTCAAGCACGGCCGCAACGTCGCCATCAAGGTGCTGCACCCGGACCTGGCGGCGTCGCTCGGCGCCGAGCGGTTTCTGCGCGAGATCCACATCGCGGCGGGGCTCACCCATCCCCACATCCTGCCGCTGATCGACTCCGGCGAGGCCGGGGCCTTCCTCTACTATGTCACGCCCCACGTCGCCGAGGGCTCGCTGCGCGAGCGGCTGGAGCGCGAGCCCAAGGTCGCCCTGGTGGAGGCGGTGCGCATCGCGCGCGACGTGGGCGCGGCGCTCGACTACGCGCACCGCCGGGACCTGGTGCACCGCGACGTGAAACCGGAGAACATCCTGTTCGCCGACGGCCACGCCGTGCTCGCCGACTTCGGCATCGCGCGCGTGTGCTGCGCGGCAGGGACGGACGCCGTCACCGAGGTCGGCCTGACCCTGGGGACGCCCGAGTACATGAGCCCCGAGCAAGCAGCCGGCGAGCGGGACCTGGGCGGCGCGAGCGACCTGTACAGTCTGGCGTGCGTCGTCTACGAAATGCTGTCCGGCCATCCGCCGATTCGTGGCGCGGGTCCCCGCGCCACGATGGCGAAGCAGGTCACCGAGGCCCCGGCCCCGCTGCGCGCGTTGCGGCCCGAGGTTCCGCTCTCCGTCGAGCGCGCACTCGCCCGGGCCCTCGCCAAGGATCCTGTGGACCGGTTCGCCTCGGCCGCCGCGTTCGTCGCCGCGCTGCAGGGGGAGGGTCCCGCTGCGGGCGGCCCCGCGATGTGGTCCGCCACGCGCTGCATCGCCGTCCTGCCATTCGTCAACGTGAGCCCCGATCCCGACAACGAGTACTTGAGCGACGGCATCACCGACGAGCTGATCAGCGCGCTCGCGGGCGTCGAGGGCCTGCGGGTCGCGTCGCGCACGTCGGTCTTTTCGCTCAAGGGCAAACCCCAGGATGTGCGGGCCACGGGCGCCTTGCTCGGTGCCGCCTGGGTGCTCGAAGGCACGCTGCGGCGTGCGGGCGACCGGCTGCGGATCACCTCGCAGCTCACCTCGACGGACGATGGCCAGCTGCTCTGGTCCGAGCGCTACGATCGCACGTTCGCGGACGTGTTCGCGATTCAGGAGGAGATCGCCCGGACCATCGTGGACACGTTGCGGGCGACGTCGTTCGCGGACCTCACGGCGCCCCCCGCCCGCCGGTACACGCGGAGCCTTGCGGCGTACGGGCTCTATCTCAAGGGGCGGCACGCCTGGAACAAGCGCACCCAGGAAGGGACGGTCGAGGCGATCCAGTTCTTCGAGCAGGCGATCGCGGAAGATCCCGCCTACGCGCCGGCGTACGCGGGGCTGGCGGACTCTTATTCCCAGTTGCTCGACTACCGTAGCGTGCCCGTCGCCGAGGGATTCGCGCGCGCCGAGGAATACGCGCGCAAGGCGCTCGAGCTGGATGACACCGTGGCCGAGGCGCACGCGTCGCTCGCGTGGGCGGTGTTCATCTACGACTGGGATTGGGACCGGGCGGGCCGGGAGTTCAAACGGGCGATTCAGCTGGACCCGCGCTATCCCACGGCGCGCCAATGGTACGGGTTCTTCCTCTGCGCCATGGGCCGGCTCGACGAGGGGCTGGCGGAAGGCCATACCGCCCTGGAGCTCGACCCGGCGTCGGTCTCGATCCGGCGCAGCGTCGGCTGGCTGTACTACTACGCGCGCCGCTACGATCAGGCGCGATATCACATCTCCCGCGCGATCGAGATGAATCCCACGGCCGCCGAGAGCTATCGCGTGTTGGGGCACGCACTCGCGCAACGGGGGGATTGGGAGGAGGCGGAGCGCGTGTTGCGCGAAGGGATGACCCTGCCGGGCGCCGGGGCGTACACGGCGTCCGCGTTGGGTTACGTGCTGGCGCGGACCGGCGGACGTCAGGAAGCCGAGCGCATCCTCGCCGATCTCACGGCGCGGGGTCAGGCGGGGTACGTCTCGTCGGTGGCGTTCGCGACCCTGTACCTGGGCCTGGAGCGGTGGCCCGAGGCGCTCACGTGGGCCGAGCGGGCGTGCGAGGAACGGCGCGGCTGGGTGGCGTATCTCAACGTGAATCCGATCGTGGACCCGTTGCGAGGCCACCCGCGTTTTCATGCGCTGCTCAAGAGGATGAACCTGGAGGTCCCACCATTCAGGGAGGGATCGTGAAAGCGCGTTTCAACTACGCCAAGGCTGCTCCGGGCGTCTATGACGCGATGGATGCCCTCGACCAATACCTCGGCAAGTGCGGCATGGAGGAGGCGCTGCTGCATCTGGTGCGGCTGCGGGCTTCGCAGATCAACGGCTGCGCCTACTGCATCGACATGCATTGGAAGGACCTGCGCGCGCTGGGCGAGACCGAGCAGCGGCTCTACGGACTGGACGCCTGGCGCGAGTCCCCGTACTACAGCGAGCGCGAGCGCGCGGCCCTGACGTGGACCGACGCCGTGACGCGGGTGGCCGCGGACCAAGTGCCTGACGCGGTCTACGAGCAGGTGCAGCCGCACTTCAGCGAGAAGCAGCTGGCCGACCTGACGCTCACCGTGGCGACGATCAACGCATGGAATCGGCTGTCGATCGCCGCCCGGCTCGTGCCCGGTCTGTATAAACCGGCGCGGCCCGCGAGCGGATGACGGTCTACATCGCGCTGCTGCGGGGCGTGAATCTGGCCGGCCACAAGCTGGTGGCGATGGCGGACCTGCGCGAGATGCTGGCGGACTTGGAGTTCACCAACCCCCGCTCGCTGCTGCAGAGCGGCAACCTCGTGTTTCAGGGCCGGGCGCAGCCAGGTGCGCGAGTCGAGCGCGTGTTGGAGGAAGAAACCGCGCGGCGGCTGGGGCTCAAGACGGAGTTCCATGTCCGGACCGCGGCCGAGTGGCAGACCCTCATCGCGCGTAACCCGTTCCGCGAGGCCGCGCGGCGCGATCCCGGCCACCTGCTCGCGATGTGCTTCAAGGAGGCGCCCGCCGCGCAAGACGTCAAAGCGCTGCAGGCAGCGATCACGGGCCGCGAAGTGGTGTGCGCGGTGGGCCGGCAGGCGTACTTCATTTACCCGGACGGCGTCGGGACCTCGCGCCTCACCACCGCGCTGATCGACAAGACGCTGGGGCTGCGCGGCACGGCGCGGAACTGGAATACGGTTGTGAAGGTCGGGGCGCTCGTGGAGGCCTGACGGCGTGGCCTTTCCCGATTCGTTTACGACCGGCCGGCTGCAGGCCGAGCGCCTCACGGCCGACCACCTCTCCGAAATTCGGCGCATGCATGGCGATGCCGCCGTCATGGCTCACCTCGGCGGCGTGCGCGACGACGAGCAGACGGCCGCCTACCTCGCTCGCAATCTGCGCCATTGGGCCGATTACGGTTTTGGACTATGGATCCTGCACGACATGAACGGTGGACCGCCGATCGGCCGGGCCGTGTTGCGACACCTGCTGGTGGACGGCGTCGACGAAGTGGAAGTCGGATACGCCTTCTACCCCGCGTTCTGGGGCAGGGGCCTCGCGACGGAGGTGGCCACCGCTTGCCTCGCCTTGGGGCGCGAAATGCTGCACCTTACCACGATCGTAGCAGTCACCAGCCCGGCCAACGCCGCGTCGCAGCACGTGCTGCGCAAGGCTGGCCTCGAGTACGAGCGCGACTTCATGCATGAGGGCATCGCGTCGTCGCTGTTCCGCACCCGGAGTGAGCGAGCCTATGGCTAAGTCGACCGCCACGACGGTAGCGGCGTACCTCGCCGCCATCCCCGCCGCCCGCCGCGCCGAGCTGGCACGCGTGCGCCGTGTGGTCCGCAAGCACCTGCCGCCGGGCTACAAGGAAGCGATGCGCGCGGGGATCATCGTCTACGAGGTGCCGCTCGAGCGCTACGCCGACACCTACAACGGCCACCCGCTGTGGTACGCCGCGCTCGCGGCGCAAAAGAACTACCTCACGCTGCACCTGCTCGCCGCCTACAGCAGCAAGGCGGTGCAGCGCCAGCTCGCCGCGGGGTTCCGTGCGGCGGGCAAGCGGCTCGATATGGGCAAGGCGTGCATCCGGTTCCGGACGGCCGACGATCTGGCGCTCGACGTGGTGGGCGAAGTGGTGGCGGGCACTCCCCTAGAGAAGTTCGTCGCGATCGCGCAAGCGCTGCGGCGGCGGTGACGCCTCCCCCATGCCCGACATCTTCCACGACTTCGTGATCCAGGCGCCCGTGGACCAGGTGTTTCGAGCCGTCAGCGCGCCGCCGGGCCTGGACGAATGGTGGACCAAGCGCTCGGCGGGCAAGCCCGCGCCGGGCGCCGAATACGAGCTCTGGTTCGGGCCCCAATACGATTGGCGGGGGCGGGTGACGCGGTGCCAGGCGCCGCATTCGTTCGAGCTGGAGATCGTGCGGGCCGGGGAAGCTTGGATCGGTACTCGCGTGGGGTTCGAGTTGGCGTCGGACGACGCCGCGACGCGCGTGCGGTTTCACCACCTCGGCTGGCCCGAAAACAACGAACACTACCGCGTGTCGTGCTACTGCTGGGCGATGTACTTGCGGGTGCTGCGGCGCTACCTCGAGCACGGCGAATCGGTGCCGTATGAACGCCGCTTGGACGTGTGAATGCCAGGATGCTGCTCACGGGACTCTCTCTGGAGGTCTGAATGACCGGATTGCTGGCGCTGTGGCTCCCGATTTTGTTATCCGCGGTGATTGTTTTCGTGGTCAGCTCGGTGATCCACATGGTGTCGCCGTGGCACAAAGGCGACTACCCCAAGATGCCGAACGAGGACCGGGTGCTGGCGGCGCTGCGGCCGCTCGCCATTCCGCCGGGAGATTACATGATTCCCCGGCCGGCCACGCGGCAGGACATGACCTCCCCCGAGTTCGCCGAAAAGCTGAAGCAGGGGCCGGTGGTCGTGATGACGGTGATGCCGAGCGGCCCGATGCCGATGGCGCCGCGCTTCATCGGATGGTTCCTGTACGCGGTGGTGGTAGACGTGTTCGCGGGCTACATCGCGAGCCGGGCGCTGCCTCCGGGCAGCGAGTACCTGCACGTGTTCCGGTTCGTGGGCGCGACGGCGTTCATGGGATACGCGCTGGCGCTGTGGCAGCTGTCGATCTGGTACGGCCGGTCGTGGACCATCACCATCAAGGCGACAGTGGACGGGCTGGTCTATGCGTTGTTGACGGCGGGCACGTTCGGCTGGTTGTGGCCGCGCTAGCGGCGTGATCGAGCGGTCCATCGTGGAGTTCGCGCGGCAGCGCGACTCGGAGGCGTGGCTCGGGCGGCATCACGCCACGTCTCCCGGCGTGTGGCTGCTGCAGCGCCACGAGACGCGGCATTGATGCGCCCCGACGATCACCGGCTGCAGTCGCTCGGCGAAGAGATCGCCAACAGCGTCAGTCACGGCGCGGGCCTCGTGGCGGCGCTCATCACGACGCCGCTGCTGCTCGGCGCCGCTCGCCGCGGCGGCCGGCTCGACCTCGTCGGCGCGAGTGTATTCACTGGGACGCTCATCCTGCTCTACCTCGCCTCCACGCTGTATCACGCCCTCCCCCGGAACGCAGCCAAGCGCGTGTTCCGCGTGCTGGACCACAGCGCGGTGTTTCTGCTCATCGCCGGGACGTATACGCCGTTCGCGCTCAGCGTGCTCCGCGGGGTGTGGGGATGGACGCTGCTCGCCGTGGTGTGGAGCCTTGCGGCCATGGGGATCACCTTGACGTCGCTAGGAGGCGAGCGATTCGAGCGGTTCTTCACCCCCGTCTATCTGGCCATGGGGTGGCTGATTGTCGTCGCGATTCGGCCGCTGTGGCGGGCGCTGCCCGTGAGCGGGCTCTTGTGGCTGGCAGCGGGCGGCATCGCCTACACGGCAGGGGTGGGATTCCTAGCGGCGCGGCGCATGCGCTACAGCCACTTCGTGTGGCACCTTCTCGTCCTCACGGGTAGCGCCTGCCACTGGGTCGCAGTCTTTCTTTACGCGACCTGACCGCTCAACGGTCGGGGGTGTGCCCCATCGCCCGGAGATACTCACGGTCCCACGCCGCGGGAATGCTCTCGCGCGGCGAGTAGGGGCCCGGTTGATAGATCCGCGAGCTGACACCGAGCTGGCTCTGCTGGCAGATGTGCCAGTCCTGGCGGTTGGTGCGGTCCCAGAACTCCTCGGCATCCGCGATGTTGTAGCCCGGTGACGCGGGCGAATCGGGGTGCACCATCCATTCGCACACCACGCGCGACTCGGCCGGCCCCTTGGGCCACACGGTGTAGAACACGGCGTAGTCGGGGTGCAGGCTCAGCATCATCGTAGGAAACAGCGCGTAATAGAACGCGCGCCGCCGGTCGGCGTCGGGCAGATCGCCCAGCGGCAGCCCGCACGCGCGCCCCGTGAGCGTGGCGCTTTCGTTGGGCGCCTTGATCTCCATGTAGCCGCCCAAGAACGGCCCTTCGATCAGGTCATTCGCGCCGCTCGTGTACGGGAGCTTGGTCGAGAGCTCCGGGTGAATCGTGGGGCAGTGCAGGCACTCGTTGTAATTCTGGAGAATCAGCTTCCAGTTGGCACGCACGTCGTACTCGATGCGCCGCACGCTGCGCAGCGCCGGCAGATTGTAGCGCGCGAACCGGTCCAAGAGCGGCGCGAACGCCTCGGCCAAGGGCGCCGCGTCCGGTGCCAGGTTCACGAACAGGAACCCCTCCCATTCAGCCAGCGCCACGCCCTGCAGCGGGTACGCCTTCTTGTCGAAGCCCGCCACTTCGTTCATGTGCGGCGCGCCGATCAGCCGGCCGTCCAACGCATAGGTCCAGGCGTGATAGGGGCATTGGATCGTCTCGGAGAGACGGCCGTGCGTCGCCTCGCACAGCCGCGTGCCGCGGTGGCGGCACACATTATAGAACGCCCGCTGCTCCGCTGATTGATCGCGCAGCACGATGAGGCTCTCGCCCGCGATCTCCACCACCACGTAGTCGCCCGCGGCCGCGATCGACTCGGCGCGCCCCACGCAGATCCAGCGGCGCCCGAATAGGCGCTCGTTTTCTTCCGCAAGAATCTCGGACGCCGTGTAATAGCGGCCCGGCAGCGTACGCGCGCCCTGCTTGTAGGCGTCCGTGGTCTTGAAGAACGTGGTCATACGTGCTTCTCCTTCAGGATCTCCCGCGCCGCGTTGCGGCCGGCCCCGCCCGCGACGGCACCGCCCGGATGCGTGCCCGCGCCGCACAGGTACAGGCCGCGGATCGGCGTGCGGTAGCGACTCCACCCGGCCACCGGCCGCATGAAGAGAATCTGATCGAGCGTCTGCTCCCCGTGGTAGAGATGGCCTTCGGTCAGGCCGCCCTGCCGCTCCAGGCCTTCTGGTGTGAGCACCTCCCGGGCGGTCACGTGGGGCAGGCCAGGGACCTGCTGGCTCAGCAAGTCGAAGACCGTGTCGCCCAAGATCTGCGCCCGCGTGACGTCCGCATCCGGGACGTACGGAACGTACTGGACGTGCACGTCCACCTTGTTGCCGTCGGCCCGGGCCTCGATCCAGGGATTCGCCGACACGCGGCCGTATTTGGCGTCATCGAAGGCGTGCTCGAGATAGTCGAGCGACGGCGCCACGAGCAGGGTCCCGAAGTCGGGCGCGCGATCGAGGGTGAGCGTGACCCGCGCCGCCACGCCACGGCACTTGATGTTCTGCACCGCGCGCGCAAACTCGGGGTCGAGCCAGCCGGAATCGAGCAAGCCGAGCAGGGTCGCCCGCGGATCGGCGCTCGAGACGACGGCGCCGGCCTGCAGCTCCTCCCCGCTGGCGAGCGTCACGCCGGTGGCGCGCCCGTCCTTCACGCTGATCCGGGCGACGCGCGCGCCCCGCCGCAGCTCCACGCCGGGCAATCCCGCGAGCACCTCGCTCACGTTCGAGCGCGGCGGGCGGAAGACACCGGCGGGGCTGCCCACGTGATGGTGCAGCAGGTTGAATGCGGTGCCGCCCGCGCGCGGCCCCTGGCGCAGGTGCATCACGCCGGCGGCACCGAGCACGGCCTTGAGCGCGTCGCTCTCGAACCAGTCGTCCAGCAGCTCCTGCACCGCCATCGGCGGGAGACGCAGGAGATCGATCATGCCCTGGCGGCCGAGGCGGCGGATGCGGAGGCCCAAGCGGCCGAGGCGCAGCAGCTCGCCGGGGTCGCGGGTCTCGACGTCGGGCGCGCTCTGGGTGTAGAGCTCCTCCAGCACGCTTGCGAGGCGGCGCATGCGGGCGCAGAACTCCGGCCACTGGGCGGCGTCGGCGGGGCTGAGCCGCCGGATGGCCGCGGCGGACTGGGCCACGTCGCGTGACAGCTCGAGCCGGCCACCGTCGGGCAGGGCCGTGGCGATCCACGGATCGGGCTGCTGCACGGCGAGGCCGTGCCGCGCGAGGTCCAGCTCCTTGATGAGCGTTTCGGGGACCCAACCCGCGTCCGGCGCCGCGGCGGCGTCCGTCCGCTGCTCGAGCACCAGCACCCGCCGCCCCGCGCGCGCCAAGTAGTGGGCCGTGGTGAGGCCGTTCACCCCGGCGCCGATGACGATCGTATCATGGCTCACGCGCGGCCGTCCTTCAGGATCTCGCGCGCCGCGAGCAGGCCGGAGGCGCCCATGATGCCGCCGCC
>JBGPOE010000059.1:0-14990 GCA_041487875.1 Gemmatimonadota bacterium
CGCGACGGGCTGCAATCGCCATCGGTGCAGGATCCGCCGCTCGAGGTGAAGCGGCGGTTGTTGCATCTGATGGCGGATCTGGGAATCGTGGCGGCCGACATCGGGCTGCCCGGCGCCGGCCCGCGCATGGTGGAGCAGGTGCGTGCGCTCGCCACGGAAATCCGCGACGCGAAGCTGCCGATCTTCCCCAATTGCGCCGCCCGGACTGTCATAGCCGATGTGGAGCCGATCGTACGGATCGCCGAAGAAGTGGGCATTCCGATCGAAGCGGCGACATTCATCGGCTCGTCGCCCATCCGGCAGTACGCGGAAGATTGGACCCTCGAGCGGATGCTCCGGGCGACGACCGAGGCGGTGACGTTCGCCGTGCAGCACGGTCTGCCCACGATGTACGTGACCGAAGACACCACGCGTGCCCAGCCCGACACGCTGAAGGCGCTCTACGGCGCGGCGATCGACTGCGGCGCCACGCGCCTCTGCCTCGCCGACACGGTGGGCCATGCCACTCCCGACGGGGTGCGGGCCCTGGTGACGTTCGTGAAGCGGGAGATCATCGGCACCAAAGCGGTGCAGCTCGATTGGCACGGCCACCGCGACCGCGGCATGGGGCTCATCAATTGTCTCGCCGCGATCGAGGTGGGCGTGGATCGCGTGCACGCCACGGCGCTGGGCGTGGGCGAGCGTGTCGGCAACGCCGAGATGGATTTGTTGATCGTCAACTTGAAATTGCTGGGCGCGCACCGCCACGACATCCGCAAGTTGCCCGAGTACTGCCGCCTCGTGGCCGACGCGGTGGGCGTGCCGATCCCCGTGAATTACCCGGTCATGGGCAGCGACGCGTTCCGCACCGGCACCGGCGTGCACGCCGCCGCGATCATCAAGGCGAAGAAGAAAGGGCACGCCTGGCTGGCCGACCGCGTGTACAGCTCGGTGCCCGCCGGGGAGCTCGGTCTGGACCAGCGGATCGACATTTCGCCCGTGTCGGGCCTGTCCAACGTGAAATACTGGCTCGAGACCCACGGCTACGATCCCGCGAACCAGGCGGCCTGCACGACGCTGTTCGACGCGGCCAAGCGGGCGGACCGCACGCTCAGCGACGACGAGTGTCACCGCCTGCTGCGACAACACGCATGGCGATAGGCGCGTTTCGGGACGTCGAGCGGTCGTACTTCGACCTGCGCTGGCACCTCGATCCGGTGGCGGCCACGCAGGCGGGCCTGACCCTGCACGACCATCGCTACGGGCGCTTCAGCCCGACCGCGCTCGCGCCGCACCTCGCCGCTCTCAAGTCCATCACCGCCGCGCTGGAAGAAGCTACGGTCGGCTCGCTGCAGGAGGAGATCGACCGCACGGCCCTCTTGAACGCCGCGCGGGTGGAGTTGCGGCGGCTGCAGCGCGAGCGGCCGCAGGCGAAGAATCCGGACTTTTGGCTGTCGCACCTGCTGAGCGGGCTGCACGCCCTGCTGGTGCGCGCGGACCGTACGCCGGACCAGAAAGCGGAAGCCGTCATCGCGCGGCTGGAAGACGTGCCGGCGTTCTTGGACGACGCGCGCGCCACACTGGTCGAGCCGGTGCGCGTGTTCGCCGAAACCGGACTGCAGGTGGTGGAGGGCGGGCTCGCCTTGCTCAAAGGCCTCGAGCCCGCGCTCAGCGCGCAGGCGCCGGCGTATGCCGGGCGGCTGGCGGCCGCGGTCGAGCAGGCGGGGGCCGCGCTGGCGGCGTTCGAGCACGATCTCGACCGCTGGCTCGAGTCCGGCTCCGAGCAATTCGCGCTGGGCGAAAGCGAGTTCGACTTCCGGTTGCACTACGAGCACGCGCTGCGCGACACGGCGCCCGAGCTGTGGCGCTATGGTCTGAGACTGAAAGAGGAGCTGGAGGAGGACTTGAAGGCCCGCGCCGCGCGGTTGGACGGGGGCCGTGGCTGGCCCGAGGTGGCCGAAAAGCTCCGCGCCGAGCACCCCGCCGCCGAGGCGCTGGTGGACGCGTACGCGCGCGAGATGGCGCGGGCCCGCGATTTCGTGGCCGCCCGCGCGCTCGCGCCCATCCCCGATGCGCCGCTGCAGGTCGTGCCGACGCCCGCCTTCATGCGTCCCACGACGCCGTTCGCGGCGTACGAGCCGCCCGGCCCGTATTCGAGCGATCGCGCGGGGCTGTTTTACGTGACCGTCCCGGACGCCAAACTGCCCGCTGCCCAGCGCGACCGCATTCTGCGGGATCATTGCGGCTACGAGGTGGCCGTCACGGCGCTGCACGAGGGCTACCCCGGCCATCACCTCCAGCTCTTGATGGCGCAGGCGCAGGACTCCGACACCCGCAAGAACATCTGGACCCCGCTCACGGTCGAAGGCTGGGCGTTGTATTGCGAAGACATGATGGCGGAGCAGGGGTTCTACGAGACCGAGGAGGAGCGCTTCTTCCAGCGGGTCCACCTGCTGTGGCGCGCCCTACGCATCCTGCTCGACGTGGGCCTGCATACACGGGGCATGACGTTCGCGCAGGCGGTGGACCAGATGCTCGAGACGCTGCACGTGGACCGGGCCAACGCCGAGGCGGAGGTCCGCCGTTACTGCAGCACGCCGGCCTATCCGCTGTGCTACGCGGTGGGCCGGCGCGAGCTGCTGCGCCTGCGTGACGACTTCCGCGACTCCCAGGGTGCGGCGTTTTCGTTGCGCACGTTCCACGACGCCATTCTCCCGTACGGCGGGCTCCCGGTGAGCCTGATCCGCTGGGGACTGGGGCTGGGTGAGTAAGCTTCCCCGCGAAGCCAAGCTGTTCGGCTTCGTCTCGCTCCTGAACGACTTCGCGAGCGAGATGATCTATCCGCTCCTTCCGGCGTTCGTGACCGGCGTGCTCGGCGCCGGGGCGGGCGCGCTCGGCGCGCTGGACGGCGCCGCCGATGCCGCCGCCACGTTCGTGAAGTTGGGCGCCGGCCGCCTCGCCGACCGCCCGCAGCGACGCGGTCCCCTCATCGTGCTGGGGTACGCGATCGCCGTGGCGGTGCGGCCCGTCATCGCGCTCACCGCGGCCGCCTGGCAGGTGATCGCGCTGCGCGTGGTGGACCGCGTGGGGAAGGGTGTCCGCACGCCGCCGCGCGACGCCCTGATCGCCGACGTCACGCCGCTCGAGCTGCGGGGCCGGGCCTTTGGCCTGCAGCGCGGCATGGATCACGCGGGCGCGGTGCTCGGGCCCCTCGCCGCCTGGGCGCTGCTCGCGTCCGGCGCGGACGTGCGCCGGGTGATCGCCCTGAGCATCGTGCCCGGCGTGGCGGTACTGGCGTTGGCGTGGTGGGCAGTAAGGGACGGACAAGGGCGGTCGAGGACGGGCGAGGGGGTCGCAGCACAGACGCCTTTACCGCCTTCGACCGCCCTTGCCCGTCGTCTTCCGCCCGCTCTTCTCGCCATCATCGCCTTCTATCTCCTCCGCATGCCCGAGACGCTCGTCATCCTGCGCGCCCAGCAGCTGGGCATCCCGGTGGCGGTCGTGCTGCTCCTGTGGGCGGCGCTGCACGTCGTGCGCTCGTCGTCGAGCTTCGCCGGCGGCGCGTTGAATGATCGCATCGGCCCGGCGCGCACGATGCGGTTCGGCTGGGTGTGCTACGCGCTCGTGGCCGGGGGCTTCGCGCTCGCCGCCACGCCGCTCGCCGCGTGGCTCTTGTTCCTCGCGTTCGGGCTCGTGGCCGGGCTCACTGAGAGCCCGGAACGCGCGTTGGTGTCGCGCCTCGCGGGCGCGCGCCAGGGTACGGGGTTCGGCACCTACTACGCGTGGACCGGGCTCGCCGCGCTCGCGGGCGGCGTGGGGCTCGGCGCCCTGTATCAGCGCGGCGGGGCGGCGATCGCCTTCGCGCTGAGCGCGGCCGCAGGCGTGGTCCTGGTCATCCTCTGGCCTTTCCTGGCCCGACCCGGTAGGGTTCCCACCGCATTGTCATAGGGAGCGAGCGTGCACGAGGCGAAGTCGGCAAGCGGGCAGCCCCGCGGGCGCTATCTCGCGGGTCTGGCGTTGGCCGCTTTGGGTGTGGTGTACGGCGACATCGGGACCAGCCCGCTGTACGCCATGCGGGAGTCGTTCCACGGCCCGGTCGGCATCCCGGTCACGCCCGGAAACGTGCTGGGCGTGCTGTCGCTGATGTTCTGGTCGCTCATCCTCGTCGTCACGATCAAGTATCACGTCGTCATCATCCGCGCCGACAACAAGGGCGAAGGCGGCGTGCTCGCGCTGATGGCGCTGGTGCAGGGCAGCCGCGTGGGCCGCGGCTTGAAGCCGAGTCACATCATGATCGTGCTCGGCATCTTCGGCGCGGCGTTGATTTACGCCGATGGCGCACTCACGCCCGCGATCTCCGTAATGAGCGCGGTCGAGGGCCTCGAGGTGGCGGCGCCTGTGCTCACACGCTGGGTGATCCCGCTCACGCTCGCGATCCTCATCGGATTATTCTATTTCCAGAGCAAGGGCACCGCGCGGATCGGCTCCGTGTTCGGTCCGGTGATGCTGGTGTGGTTCGGGGTCATCGCGGTCCTCGGCCTTCTGCAGATCGTGCAGTATCCGGCGGTGTTTGCGGCGATTTCGCCCTACCACGCCGTGCGGTTCTTCAGTGAGAACGTGGGGCGCGGCTTCGTGGTGCTCGGGGCGGTGTTCCTGGTGGTCACGGGCGGCGAGGCGCTGTACGCGGACCTCGGCCACTTCGGCCACCGCGCCATTCAAGTCGCTTGGTTTACGGTCGGCCTGCCGGCGCTGGCGTTGAACTATTTCGGCCAGGGCGCGTTGCTGCTGCAGCACCCCGACGCGGCCGAGAACCCGTTCTTCCATCTCGCGCCCGCGTGGGCGCTGTATCCGCTGATCGCGTTGGCCACCGCGGCCGCGATCATCGCGTCCCAGGCGATCATTTCGGGGGCGTTCTCGCTCACGCGGCAGGCGGTGCAGCTGGGCTACAGCCCGCGGCTGCAGATCGAGCATACGTCATCGCGCGAGATCGGGCAGATCTACGTGCCCTCGGTCAACGTGGGGCTGGCGCTCTTGACGTGCAGCTTCGTGCTGTACTTCGGCTCGTCGACCAATATCGCCGGTGCCTACGGCGTGGCGCTCTCCACGCTGATGGTCATGACGACACTGATGTTCTACGTGATGTGCCGCGACGTGTGGCAGTGGAGCCGGCTGCGCGCGGCGCTCGTGGTGGGGACGTTCCTCGCGATGGATGTGCCGTTCCTCATCGCCAACGCCCTGAAGATCCAGCACGGCGGCTGGGTGCCGCTCGCGGTCGCGGCCGGCCTCTTCCTCCTGATGACCACGTGGCGGCGCGGCCGCGAGATTCTGTCCAAGCGGATGCTCGAGCATTCGGTGCCGCTCAACATGCTGCTCGCCGATCTCGCGGCCGAGCCGCCGATCCGGGTCCCCGGCACCGCGGTGTTCATGTACGGCAGTCCGGAGGGCACGCCGCCCGCGCTGGTGCACAATCTCAGCCACAACAAAGTCTTGCACGAGAAGGTGGTGTTTCTGACGATCGTAACCGAGGACGTGCCGCACGTGGCTGCGGGCGAGCGGGTCACGGTGAAACGCCTGGGCAAGGGATTCCACCAGGTGATGGCGCGCTACGGGTTCATGGAGGATCCGGGGATCGACGAGGTGCTACACGCCTGCCGCGTCCACCAGCTCATCATCCCGATCGAGGGCACGACGTTCTTTCTGGGGCGCGAGACGCTGATCGCGTCGGATCGACCGGGAATGGCGGTGTGGCGCGAGCGGCTGTTCGGCTTCATGGCGCGCAACGCCCTGCGCGCGACGGCCTTCTTCAAGATTCCGGCGAATCAGGTGTTCGAGGTGGGGACCCAGATCGAGCTCTAGCCATCAGCCGTCAGCCGTCAGCTGTCAGCTGTCAGAGCAGTTGCCAGACGCCAAGTTGCCAGCGGTTTCCAGTGATTGGTTGCCAAGGGGGTACCATGCGGGCCGCAGCGCTACTTGTAACCACTTGCATCGCGCTGCCAGGCGCGATCGCGGCGCAGGATCGTCAGGTCGTGCCAGTGCCCGGGATGACCGTCGCGGGGCTGCCGTTCTCGCCGGCCGTGCGCGTGGGCAACATGCTGTACTTGTCGGGCCAAATCGGGAACGTGCCCGGCACGCGCCAGCTCGCCGATACGGGCATCGCCGGCCAGACGAGGCAGGCGTTCGAGAACATCAAGACGGTGCTGCAGGCCGCCGGCAGCTCGCTCGAGCGCGTGGTGAAGTGCACGGTGTTTCTCGCCGACATCAGGGACTACGCCGCGATGAATGCGGTGTATGCGACGTATTTCCCGAAGGATCCGCCGGCGCGCTCGACGGTGGCGGGTAGCGGCCTGGCGTTGGGCGCGCGGGTCGAGATCGAGTGCTTGGCGACGGTGGGGTAGAGCGGTCAGCAACAGCGCGGCGCTTTTCCCTTGTTCTCGAAGAACTGCTTCACGTACTCCCGCTCGCTGAGCCGGACCGGATGCCCAGCCTGGCGGCAGTGCTCGAGGTACGCCTCGTAGTCCGGCGCTCCGATCACGCGGCGCAGCGCGCGCAGCAGCCGGCTAATCGCCGGGAGCATATGCGGTCGGCACGAACGGCGACTCGTTGACCTGCGCCGGTTTGCGCTTCGACAAGACCAGCCACCACTCGCGCAGCGACACCACCAACAACAGCGCCACCACGGCCATGAACAGCAACGCCACGAACGTGTTGAGGCGGTCGTTGAAGATGAGGCGGGCGGCGTGCGGATCAGTGGAGCCCGCGAGCGTCGCGGCGTGCGCCAGGAAGCCGAGCCGCGGATCGGCGGCGAACACCTTCTGCCAGCCCGCGGTCATCGTCACGGTCGTGAGGAAAACGAGCGGCAGCAGCGTGACCCAGGCATAGCGCTGCCGGCCCATCTTGATCAGGATCGTGGTCCCCACGCACAGCGCCACGAGCGCCAGCAGCTGATTGGAAATGCCGAACAACGGCCACAGCGAATTGATGCCGCCCAGCGGGTCCACCACGCCCTGATAGAGGAAATAGCCCCACGCGGCCACGATGACGGCACTCGCCGCCGCGACACTCGGGTACCACGACGTCTCTCCGAACCGCGGCCACGCGTGCCCCCCGATCTCCTGCAGCATGAAGCGGCCCACCCGGGTGCCCGCGTCGATCGTCGTCAAGATGAACAGCGCCTCGAACATGATCGCAAAGTGGTACCACAGCGCCGTGAACTCCCGGCCGCCCAGCGTGCTCGCCGCTCGCGAGAAGATGTGCGCCATCCCCACCGCCAGGGACGGCGCCCCGCCGGAACGCGCCACCAGCGTCGCCTCGCCCATCTGCGCGGCCAGCGCCTGCATCGAGTCCGGCGACACCACAAATCCCGCGTGCTGCAGCACGTCGGACGCCTGGGCCAGCGCCTGCGGCGTGGTGTTCATGGCGAAGAACACGCCCGGCTCGAGCGTGCATGCGGCGATCAGGGCCATCACGCCCACGAACGACTCCATCAGCATGCCGCCGTAGCCGATCAACCGCGCGTCGGGCTCGCGCGCCAGCATCTTGGGCGTGGTCCCCGAGCTCACCAGGGCGTGGAAGCCCGAGATCGCGCCGCACGCGATGGTAATGAAGGCGAACGGAAACAGCTTGCCCGCGAACACCGGGCCCTCGCCCAGTGTGGCGAACGGCGTGAGCGCGGGCATCTTGAGCGGCGGCAGGATGATGAGGATCGCGAGGGCGAGGACCAGAATGGTGGTGATCTTGAGGAAGGTCGAGAGATAATCGCGCGGCGCGAGCAGCATCCACACCGGCAGCACCGACGCCACGAACCCGTAGCCCATCATCAGCCACACGAGCGTGGGCCCAGTCTGGGTGAACAGCGCGGCGAGCGCGGGGGTGCGCGACACCCAGCCGCCTCCGACGAGGGCCAGCACCAGCAGCACGGCGCCGATCGCCGACGCCTCGCCCACGCGTCCCGGCCGGAACGCCTTCATCCACCATCCCATCAGCAGCGCGATGGGGATGGTGCAGGTGATCGTGAAGAGCCCCCAGGGCGATGCCTTGAGCGCGTTCACCACGATGAGCGCCAGCACCGCGAGCAGGATCACCATGATCAACAAGACGGCTACCATGGCGGTCATTCCTGCCACTGGATTGATCTCTTCCTTCGCCATCTGGCCGAGGGATTTGCCGTCGCGCCGCAACGAGCACGCGAGAATGGTGAAGTCCTGCACCGCGCCGCCCAGCACGACCCCGATCACGAGCCACAACGTGCCCGGCAGGTAGCCGAACTGCGCGGCGAGCACCGGTCCCACCAATGGACCGGCGCCCGCGATGGCGGCGAAGTGGTGCCCGTACAGCACCCACTTGTTGGTCGGCACGAAGTCGCGGCCGTTGTTGAATCGCTCCGCCGGCGTGGCGCGGCGAGCATCGAGTGCGAACACGCGCTCGGCCAGGAACTTCGAGTAGAAGCGGTAGGCGACGACGTAGGTGCAGACGGCGGCGATCAAGAGCCACGCGGCATTCACGGGCTCGCCGCGCGACAGGGCCAGCACGCCGAACGCCGCGGCCCCCAACGCCGCGATGCCGCCCCACATGACGATCGTCAGCAGCCGCCGCATGGCCGCAAAGCTACGGCGCGGCTTGCCGCTCTTCAAATGCCGCCGTAGGTTGCGCCAGCTTGGCTGCGTACTCCTGGACTCTCGCCGCGCGGGAAGCGCCGGTGCCGGCCGGCGTGACGCAGGAGCGCCCGGACCCCCGGGGCCCCGCGGAAACCATGCAGGGGCGGGTCGCCATGGTCACGGGCGGCGCCACCGGGCTCGGGCGCGCCGCCTGCCTCGAGTTCGCGCAGCGCGGCGCCGCCGTCGCCTTCAACTACGTCGACCTCCCCGAGCGCGACGTCACCGCCCAGGCGCTGCTCACCGAGACAGCCATTAAGGCGCTGGGCGTCGCCGTCTACTCCAGCCGCTGCGACGTGCGCGATCACGCGCAGGTCACGCACTTCGTCGCTGAGGTGCGCGAGCGGCTGGGCGGCGTTCACTGCCTCGTGAACAACGCCGGCGTGACACACGATGGCGCGCTGTGGCGGCTCACGCCCGAGGCGTGGCAGGAAGTGATGGACACCAACGTGACCGGCGCGTTCAACTGCATCCAGGTGGTGGCTCCCCACCTGCGCGCGCAGCGCTACGGCAAGATCGTCAACGTCGCGAGCCATCAGGCCTTCCGGCCCGGCTTCGGGATTGCCAATTACGCCGCGAGCAAGGCGGCGCTGATCGGCCTCACCAAGGCGGCCGCGGTGGACCTGGGCTCCTCCAACATCAACGTGAACGCGGTGGCGCCGGGATTCGTGAAAACCGAGCTGCTCACCAAATTGCCGCGTGAAGTGCTGGAGCGGGCCGAGCGCGAATCGGTGCTGGGACGGGTGGCCGAGCCCGAGGACGTGGCGAAGGTCATCGTATTCCTGTGCGGCGAGGCGGCGCGCCACATCACCGGACAAACGATCGTGGTGGACGGCGGGCTCACGCTCGCTTGAAAAGACGCTGTCCCCCCGCGATATTTCGGCGCGTGACTAATCCATTGAAAAACAAAGACTTGGTGCGCGGTGCATGGTGCGCGGTGGCCACCATCGCGCTGCTCGCCGCGTGCGGAAAGAAACCGTCCGGTCCGCCGGCACCGCTCCCGACTGCCCCGTTTCCCGCGGGCGGACTCGCGGGTCAGCAAGTGAGCCTCGTCCCGATTCCGCTGGTGGCGGCCGACGAAGCGCTCGGCTGGGATTCGTTGCTCGCCGATCGCCGGGCGACGCTGCTGCGCGCCGACAGCGTGATCGCGGCGTGGCTGCCCGCGCGCACGCCCGAGGTGATCTGGGTGCTGCCCGACGAGCTGCGCCGCGAGGCGCGCCGCGCGCCGGGCATCGCCACCGATCCCGACCAGCTGGGCACGGCGGTGCTGCGGGCGGAGGGGCTGCGCGAGGTGCCCGACCCACTGCGCTCGCAGCTGCGCACGCTCAGCGCGCTGGGCGGCGGCCGCTACGTGGTGGCGCCGGCGGCGCTGGTGTTCCGGCCCACGCCCGCCGCGACCAGCGGCGGCGCGACGGCGCGGCCGAAGGCCACGGCGGAGCTGTCCATCGTCCTCGTCGATGTGCGACTGGGGCATATCGACTGGCGCACCGTGGCGCGCGGCGAAGGGAACGATCCCTGGACGGCGCTGGCTCGCGCCGTGAAGGCGCTCTCACCGGGCCTGCCGTGACGCGCGAGGCCACGCTCATCCCGGGCGA
The DNA here is from genome assembly GCA_041487875.1 of Gemmatimonadota bacterium. Lineage (GTDB taxonomy): Bacteria > Gemmatimonadota > Gemmatimonadetes > Gemmatimonadales > GWC2-71-9 > DATLWA01. The sequence continues at coordinate 10,226 of JBGPOE010000059.1, forward strand.
CGGCATCGGCCCGGAGATCACGGCCGCCACCCTGCAAGTGCTCGACGCTGTGGGCGTCAAGTTCGACTGGGACGAGCAGTACGGCGGCATGGCGGCCGTCGAGAAGGCGGGCACGCCGCTGCCCAACGCCACGCTCGACTCGATGCGCCGCACCAAGCTCGCCCTCAAGGGTCCGCTCACGACGCCCGTCGGCGGCGGTTACCGCTCCGTGAACGTGGCGCTGCGGCAGGAGTTCGATCTCTACGCCAACGTCCGCCCCATCAAGACGATCGTGCCGGGGGGCCGCTATGAGCACATCGACCTGGTCATCATCCGCGAAAATACCGAAGGGATGTACGTGGGGCTCGACCACACGTTTCGCGTGGGCGACGATCCCAAGGCGGTGGTGCAGGCGATGTCGGTGATGACGCGCGAAGGCTGCCGCCGCGTGTGCCGCTACGCGTTCGAGTACGCCAAGAAGAACGGCCGCAAGAAGGTCACCATCGTGCACAAGGCGAACATCCTCAAGGCCACCTCGGCGCTGTTTTTGGAGACGGGCCGGCAGATCGCGAAGGAATACGAGGGCGTAGTGGCGTGCGACGACAAGATCGTGGACAACACGGCCATGCAGCTCGTGATGAGACCGGAGCAGTTCGACGTGATCGTCACCACCAACCTGTTCGGCGATATTCTCTCGGACGAAGCGTCGGGTCTCGTGGGCGGGCTGGGCCTCGCACCCGGGGCCAACATCGGCACGCGCGCCGCGATCTTCGAGGCGGTGCACGGCTCGGCGCCCGACATCGCGGGACAGGGCATCGCGAACCCGTCGGCGCTGATGCTCGCCGCGGCGATGATGCTCGATCACATCGGCGAGGCCGCGGCGGCGGGGCGGCTGCGGCACGCGCTCGAGACGGCGATCGTTCAAGACAACATCCGCACCAAGGACCTGGGAGGCAGTGCTACTACCGCCGATTTCGCCCGCGCCGTGGTCCAGCGGGTTTAAGCACGCCTGCGCCGGCTGCGGCGAGCTGGTGGCGGGCATCGCGGTGGGCGGCTACTGTGCCGACTGCTGGCGCACGCGGCTGCGGCGGGCGGGGCGGATCGCGCGCTGGGCGGCGCTGGCCACGACGCTGCCGTTCGCGGTGTACTTGATGCTGGTACTGCCGCCGGTGCGGGAATGGCGGCTGCTGGGGGCGTCGACGGTGGTGGTATGGTACTTTCTCACTTCGCTGATCGCGCGGCGGGTGGCACTGGAGTGGATCAAATGAGACAATTGCGGAATGCGGAATGCGGAATGCGGACTGGCGCGGGCGTGGCCCTCGGTCTGATGCTCGCCCTCGCTGCGCCCACGGCTGCCCAGACGTCCCTTTCTATCTATAGTGACGGGCGGGTGGTGGTCAGGAAGACCCTGCCTCAGCCCCTGCAAAAGGGCGGCAACACGCTGACGCCGCGCCTCGATAACCTCGATCCCGCGACGCTGTTCTCGCCCGATTCGAGCGTCACGGTGGTGTCGGTGGTGACGCGCCTGCCCACGGATCGCGGCGCGGCGTTGCAGCGCGCGGTGGGACAGACGCTGTCGTTCGTGCGCGCCAAGGGCGACACCGTACGCGCCACCGTCATGAGCGTGAATCCGCCGCAATACAAGCTGCTGGATGGCCGGATGCTCTTGTCGGAGCCGGGTGAACCGCTGTTTGCGGCGGAGCAAATCCGCAGCGCGACGGAGGCGAGCGTCACGCTGGATGCGACCCGGCCCCGACCCCGCACCGAGCTCGCCTACGTGACCGCCGGCGTCACGTGGGAAGCCACCTACCAGGCGATCCTCGGCAAGGCGGCCCTGGTCTCGGGCGGCGCCACCATCACGTCCGGCGCATTCCGCGCCGACAGCGCCGGTGTGCAGCTCGTGGCAGGGACGGTGAATCAGGCACGGGCCAAGGGTTTCCAGCCGGCGAACATGGGAGGCGTGCGCCTCCAAGCGGTGATGGTTGAGGCGGCCGGCGTCGGAGAGCAGGCAGTGGGTGAGACCCACGTGTACGACTTGCCCGGCCGTCAGACGCTCGAGGCGGGCGTGCCGCTGACCGTGGCGCTGTTTCCCCGTGCCGCCACGCCGTATACGCAGGAATTCGTGGTCCCGGGGGTGTTGCCGTGGCGGGGCTATTTCGGCCCGCAGCCCACGGATCCGACGGCCGTCCCGGTGCAGGTGTGGTACACGTTCAAGCGTGCCCGCGGCAGCGCCTTCGGCGACCGGCCGCTGCCCGCGGGCACCGTCCAGCTCTACCAACCTGATTCTGCGGGACGTATCCAATTGATCGGCGAAGCGGCGATCGACCACACGCCCGCCGGCAAGGACGTGCGCGTCCAGTCGGGCGATGCGTTCGACGTCACGGCCGAGCGGGTGCAGACCGATTACACGCAGGAGCAGCTGCCGCCCGCGCGCAAAGGACTGCAGCCCAGCCAGCGCGTCACCGCGAGCTATCGCGTGACGCTCACCAACGCGAAACCCGATTCCGTCACCGTCGACGTGCGCGAAACCCACTACGGCGCCTGGCGGATCACCGAGAGCAGCGTCCCCGCGGAGAAGCTGTCGTCCAGCGAAACGCGCTTCCGGGTGCGCGTGCCCGCGGGCGGCACGGCCACCCTCACCTATACGGTGCAGGTCGAGTCGTGACCGTTCAGATCCTCCACCTCTCGGACCCGCACTTCGGCGGCCTGGCGGACATCCGCCAGATCGAGGCGGTGGAGCGCATGCTTCCCGACTTGCGGCCCGACGCCGTGGTGATTTCGGGCGATGTGGCGCAGCGCGCCCGCCACGGCGAGTTCCAGCGCGCGCGGGCGTTCCTGAACCTGGCGCGCGAGACGGCGCCGGTGTACCTGGTCCCCGGCAATCACGACGTGCAGTGGTGGTGGCGGCCGTTCATCCCGTTCGGCAAGAGCGCGATCTACGGGAAGTACCGCCGCTATTTCGGTGACGCACTGACGCCCACGCTGACCATGCCCGGCGCCGTGATCGCCGGGGCGCTCACGTCGCACGGTGTGGCCTGGGGCTCGCTCACCACCAGGCTGCGTGACATCGCCGTGAAGGGCCACTTGCCGGCGCGCGAGATGGAGCGAGTGAGGAAAGTGTTTGCGGCGGCACCGGCCGACGCGGCCCGCGTGCTCGTGGTGCACCACAACGTGATGCGCGGCGACATCTCGCAGCGCATGGGACTGGCGCGCGCGACGCGGGCGCAGTGGCGCATCGTCGAGTCGGGTGCCGATGTGGTGCTGTGCGGCCACGACCACCAGGAAGCCGTCGACACGCTGGGCGGCCGCGTGGTGATCTCGACCGCGGGGACCCTCTCCACGCGCTCACGCGGCGGCCGGCCGTCGTCCTTCAACTTCGTGACCATCGAGCCCGCGGCGGTGCAGGTGACGCTGTTCCGGTGGGATGGAGAGCGGGGACGGTTCAACGCATCGGACACGTTTGCGTTTGCGCGCGGCCTAGATACCAAGCCGCCAGCAATGTCAGTTCCCAGATAAGTTCCCAGACGCCAAGTTGCCAGTGGTTCCAAGAAATGAGTGCCAGTCAGAACGCCGAGCAGACTGGCATCTAGTGGCTTTCAACCACTGGTAACTTGGCGTCTGGGAACTCCACTGATCACCGAGGTCTTATGGCAGTCCGCTTTCAAGGCGTTGACTTCTACAATACCGATTCCTTGCTCCAGGAAGAGGAGCGCGCCGTCCGCGACACCGTCCGCTCCTGGGTGGACGACAACCTCCTCCCCATCATCGGCGAGTGCTACGTCGCGGGCCACTTTCCCAAGCAGCTGATCCCGCAGATGGCGGAGCTGGGGCTGTTCGGCGCCAACCTGCCCGAGGAATACGGCTGCGCCGGCCTCAACAACGTGGCCTACGGGCTGATCATGCAGGAGCTGGAGCGCGGCGATTCGGGCGTGCGCTCCTTCGCGTCGGTGCAGGGCGCGCTCGTGATGTATCCGGTGTACGCCTTCGGCTCCGACGAGCACAAGAAGAAGTGGCTGCCGCAGATGGCGAGCGGGAAAGTGATCGGCTGCTTCGGGCTCACCGAGCCCGATTACGGCTCGAACCCCGGCGGCATGATCACCGTGGCCAAGGAGACCAAGGACGGTTGGGTCTTGAACGGGGCCAAGATGTGGATCACCAACGGCTCCACCGCGCAGCTGGCGATCGTCTGGGCCAAGACCGGCAAGATCGACGACGTCGACTCGATCCGCGGCTTCCTGGTACCCACCGACACGAAGGGCTTCTCCGCCAAGGACCAGAAAGGGAAGCTCAGCCTGCGGGCGTCGGACACGAGCGAACTGGTGCTGCAGGACGTGCACGTGCCGAAGGACGCCGTCCTCCCCAAGTCGGGCGGGCTCAAGTCGCCCCTGATGTGCCTCACGCAGGCGCGCTACGGCATCTCGTGGGGCGCGGTGGGCGCCGCCATGGCGTGCTACGACGAAGCCGTGAGCTACGCCAAGACGCGCGTGATGTTCGGCAAGCCGATCGGCGGGTTCCAGCTACAACAGCTGCGGCTTGCCGAGATGCTCACCGAGATCACTAAGGCGCAGCTCTTGTGCCTGCAGCTCGGCCGCTTGAAAGACCTGGGCACCATGACGCCGCAGCAGGTGTCGCTCGCCAAGCGCAACAACGTGAGCATGGCGACCGATGTGGCGCGCGAAGCGCGGCGCCTGCTCGGCGCCAACGGCATCCTGGCCGAGTACCAGGCGATGCGCCATCTCGCCAATCTCGAATCGGTCTACACGTACGAGGGGACGCACGACGTGCA
>JBGPOE010000060.1:0-14977 GCA_041487875.1 Gemmatimonadota bacterium
AGCTTCACTGCCCCTTGGTGTAATTGGCAACACGCCTGACTCTGGATCAGGAGAGTCCTGGTTCGATCCCAGGAGGGGCAACTTGAAGCGCGATGCGACACCGTACCTTCGACGCTGCGTTCAGTGAATTACGATCGGCCCGCTCGGCCCGATATTAATGCCGCCTGCCGCGGCCGCCGCCAGGATTAGCACGAGCGAGAGGCCGGCGATTAACCCGATCGTCTTGCCAGAGTCGGGCTGCCAGAGTGCGACGGCCGTGATGTCCGAGACCGCGACGCTAGCTGGCACTCCGTTGCGGAACCCCAAGAGGCTGTCGCGCACTGGGATCCAGGGCTTATCCAGGACGAACTCGGAGCTGTCAGCGGTGGTAATCCGCACCGAGGCGGGATGCCAACGGTCGATTACCTGCTGAGGAGTGAGTTCCTGGACGCGCCAACTGGTGCATGCGGCGAGATACCAGAGGAGCAGCGTGTAGGCGATTGGGCGGCGAGGCATGGTTAGCTCCGGTTGAGCGTTACCCTGCCAATCTGTGAACCCCTCGTCAAGAAGCCCTCAAGTGGACCCCACCCCGGTAGAGTTGCCAGACGGTGAAGGTGCCAGCGGTTGCAAGCAAACAGTTGCCGGAGCGGTTCGACACTATCACCTTGCCACTGGGAACCGCTGGCAACTTGCCGTCTGGAAACTCCACTGATCGCTGGAAACTGGAGACTCGTTCTGTGGCCGCTGCATCTTTCACATTCACGGCTCAGATCCCAGCCCCCATGTCGAAGCTCTTCGACATGCTCTCCGATGCAAGTCGCATTCCCGAATGGATGCCCCACTGCCGCGCCGCCAACTGCGACGGGCCGCTGCGCAAGAAGTCGCGCGTCACCCTCGAGTTCGGCCGCCGCAAAATCGAGCTCGTCATCACCGAATTCACCGCCCCCACCTCCCTCGGCTGGCTCGAGCACACGCCCCGCGAGGGCGCCCAGGTGTTCTTCCAGCTCGCCTTCGGCGGCGGCACCACGACCCTGACCATGAAAGAGGTCTGGCTGGGAAGCGGCTTCAAGAATTGGCTGCTGGGCACGCTGTTCCGGCGGCGCCGCGCCAAGAAACGGTTTGATGGGATGGTGCAGAACCTGAGAAAAATCGCGACAGCCTGAAACAAGGTGCGGGGTGCGGAGTGCGGGGTCGCTTTCGGAGCTAGCCAACCGGACGCGTCGCAGCGATGGGCACCGTTGGCAACCCCGCACCACGCACGCCGCACGCCTTTGACAACCCCGCACTCCGCACCGCCTCAGTCGGAGTACGGCACCTCCACCGCCATCCCGTCTCTCGCCACTACCGTCTCAGCAAACACCGTCCGCGCTTCGGTTAGCAACTCCTCCGGCGCCACCGAGTAGCGCGCCGAAAGGTGGACCAGGACCAGCTTCTTCACTTTCGCCGCCAGCGCTACCTGCGCCGCCTCGAGCGCCGTCGAATGATTGGTGTCCTTGGCGCGGTCTTTCTCTTCCTCGCCGAACGTCGCCTCGTGGACCAGTAAGTCCGCGCCCTGCGCTGCATCCACCACGCTCGCGCAGGGACGGGTGTCGCCGGTGATGACGAGGAGACGGCCGGGGCGGTTGGGGCCGACGAACTCCGCCGGCGTAAACCGTTGTCCGTTTTCCGTTGTGATGGTCTCGCCCTTGGTCAGCTTGCCCCACAACGGCCCCTCGGGAATCCCCGCCACGCGCGCCTTCTCCGGATCGAACCGCCCGCGGCGCTCGTGCTCGGCCAGGGCATAGCCGACGCTCGCGCCGCCGTGCTCGGTACCGAACACCTTGATCTCGTACGCTTCCCGCTTCCCGCTTCCCGTTTCCCGAATGGCTTCACCAGGTTTCACTTCGTGGACCTCTACGGAAAACGGAATACGGTCAACGCCTAGCGTCAACGCCTGTTCCAGCACCCGCTTCGCCCCCTTCGGCCCATATAGATGAAGCGGGTCGGTGCGGCCCTGCAGCCCGAACGTGCGCACCAGCCCGATCACCCCCAGGAAATGATCGGCGTGAAAGTGCGTGAAGAAGATCTCGTTCAGCGCGAACGACACGCCGTAGCGCATCATCTGGCGCTGCGTGCCCTCGCCGCAGTCGACGAGAAACGTCTCGCCTTCGCGCACCACGGCCAGACCGGGAACGTTGCGCTCGACGGTAGGGCGGGAGGCGGAGGTGCCGAGGAAGGTGACGGATAACATGCGGCGAATATAAGGGTGCGGGGTGCGGAGTGCGGGGTCGCGCCGAATGCGATGGAAGGATGCGGAGTGCGGCAAGAGGATGCGCCAATACGCGAGCTGGCCATCCATCGTGCCGCATGCATAGCTACCGGTCCCTGGTCGCCTGGCAGCAGGCGCATGCGGCACTCCTCGGCGTGCTGCGGGCGACGGATGCTGCGTATCACCCGCGGGCCAAGAACCTGTTCGACCAGTTACGTCGCGCCACGATCTCGATCGAAGCGAACGTCGTCGAAGGATACGCGCTGAATACCGCCCCCCTATGTCGCCGCCACATCAGGATTGCGATCGGGTCCGCAGCCGAGGCCGAGTGTCTGGTGCGGGCGGTGACCGAACTCGAGTACCTGGACGCCGCTACGGCCAAGACGCTCGAGGCGAGCATTGGGATGGCGCTTGGCGCCCTACGGGGCCTCATGAGGGCGCCTCCCGCCGTCAGGACCTGATCGTTCGCCGTCAGCAACCCCGCACTCCGCACCCCGCACCCTCTAACATCCCGCCTTCCCTGCGCGTATTCTCATCGTCCTTCGCCCCCTCAGGAGCTCACCCGCATGTCCGTCCGTCGCCGTCTGCTCGTGCTCGCTGTACTCCTTGCCGTCCCTGGCCTCACTGCCGCACAGGCAGCGCATCATGGCCTCGATCCTGCAAATCTCGACACGACCTGCGCTCCCTGCACCGACTTCTACCGCTTCGCCAACGGCGGCTGGATCAGCCGCACGGCCCTGCCCCCGGCCTTCGCCAGCTGGGGCAGCTTCACGGAGCTGGCCGACCGCAACGACTCGACCCTGAAAAAGATCGTGGACCGGCTGGCCGCCGCCGCTCCCGCCAAGCCCACCACCAGCGACCAGAAGCTCGGCGCGTTCTACGCGTCGTGCATGGATTCCACGCAGATCGAGCAGGCGGGCACCACGCCGCTCAATGGCGAGCTGGGGCGGATCGGCGAGATCAGGACGCTGAGCGATGTAGTGACGGAAATCGCGCGGCTGCATCAGAACGGCCGCGGCACGCTATTCGGCTTCGGCGGCTCGCCCGACTACAAGAACAGCTCGCACAACATCGCCGGCGCCTCGCAGGGCGGCCTGGGCCTCCCCGATCGCGACTACTACACCCGCACCGACTCGGCGGGTACGGCCGTGCGCAACGCCTACGCCACCTACGTGACGCAGATGTTTCAGCTCCTGGGCGACGCGATCCCCGACTCCGCCACCGATCACGTGATGCTGCTCGAGACGGCGCTCGCCAAGACGTCGCTCACGCGCGTGCAGCGCCGCGATCCCAACGCCAACTATCACAAGATGGCGCTGGCGCAGGCCGACTCGCTCACGCCGCACTTCGAGTGGGCCGCGTTCTTGAAGACCGCGGGCGCGCCGGCCGCCGACTCGATCAACATCGGCCAGCCGCAGTTCTTCAAGGGAATGGATTCGCTGCTCGCCAACGTCCCGGTGGCAGTCTGGCGCGACTACCTGCGCTGGCACCTGGTGCGCCAGGCGGCGCCGTGGCTGTCGTCGCCCTTCGTGCTCGCGAACTTCCACTACCTGCAGGCCGTCTCGGGCGTGAAAGAGCAGCAGCCCCGCTGGAAGCGCTGCGTGGGGATCGCCAATGGCCTGCTGGGCGACGCGCTGGGCCAGGCGTACGTTCGGCAAGCGTTCACGCCCGAAGCGCGGGCGCGCGCCTTGGCGATGGTCAACAACCTGATCGCGGCGCTCGACGACCGGCTGCACACGCTCGAGTGGATGAGCGACACCACGCGCCAGCAGGCGCTCACCAAGCTGCACGCCTTCTCCAAGAAGATCGGCTACCCCGACACGTGGCGCGATTATTCGGCGCTCGTGATCGACCGCGGGGCCTTGCTCGCGAACGTCGAGCGCGCCCAGGCCTTCGCCACGGCGCGCAACTTCACGCGCATCGGCAAGCCCGTGGACAAAGACGAGTTCCGCATGACGCCGCCCACGGTCAACGCGCAGTACAGCCCCACCTGGAACGACATCACGTTCCCCGCGGGGATCCTGCAGCCGCCGTTCTTCGATCCCCAGGCGGACGACGCGGTGAACTACGGCGGCATGGGCGCCGTGATCGGTCACGAGATGACGCACGGCTTCGACGATCAGGGCCGCCAGTTCGACGCGCAGGGCAACCTGCGCGACTGGTGGACGCCTGAGGATGCCACGCGCTTCAAGGCGCGCGCCCAGCGCGTGGTGGATCAGTTCGATTCCTACACGGTGGTCGATTCCGCCACCCACGTGAACGGCCGGCTGACCCTGGGCGAAGACATCGCCGATTTGGGCGGCCTCAAGGTGGCGTACGCCGCGTTCCAGAAGGCGCTCGCGGGCAAGCCGCGCCCGCCCCTGATCGACGGCTACACGCCGGAGCAGCGGTTCTTCCTGGCGTGGGCGCAGATCTGGCGCTCCAAGGCGACCGATCAGTCGCTGCGCAACCAGGTGGTGACCGACCCCCACGCGCCGGCGGTGTGGCGAGTGATGGGGCCGCTCTCGAACCTGCCGGAATTCGCGCGCGCGTTCGGATGTAAGGCGGGGGACGTCATGGTGCGGGCGGACAGCTTGAGGGCGGAGATCTGGTAACGGGTGCGGGGTACGGGGTGCGGGGTTGCTGGCGGAGCACGTCCAGCTCTAACCGCGGGGGACATTGGCACCGAGTGCGACCCCGCACCCCGCACTCCGCACGAGTGGTTAGAACACCTTCACCTGCAGATACCTCCCCGGCCTCTCCTTCAAGTCGTTAAGCAGCGCCGTCAGCGCCGTCAGCGTCTGATGCAAGTCAGTATACAGCGTCGTATCGCTGGCGAGCTTGCCGAGGGTGCCGCCGCTGTGGCTCAGCTTGTTGAGCAAGTCGCTGAGGGTGCCGGTCGCCTGCGACAGTTGATCGGTCAGCTTCGTCAGGTTGGTGGACAGCGTGTCGATGCGCTTGCCGGTGGCGACCGGGTTGGCGGAGCCCAACAGCGTATCGATGCGCGACATCACCCGCTCGATCGAGGAGAGGGTTTTGGTCGCCTGATTGCCGACGGTCCCGCCGCCCATCTGGGTGACGGTGTTCATGGCGCGCTGGGTGGCGACCATCGTATTGTGGATGTCCACCCCCAGCTGCTCGTTCACCAAACCCGACGCGTGGCCGATCAGCTCGTTGGCGCGGGTCGCCACGCCCGCCGCGATGTCGGCGAGCTGCGGCTGCTCGCTGCCGATGATCACCCGCCCCGCGGGCAGCGGCTCGTCCTTGGCGCCCGGGAAGTAATCCACCAGCTTGGCGCCGAACAGATCGGACGAGGTGATGGTGGCGCCGGCGTCCATCTTCGGGCGCACGTCCGACGACAGCTGCAGCGTTACGGTGACTTTCCCCACCCGGTCGAGCCGGACTTTGGCGACGCGCCCCTTCTTGACGCCCGAGACGAGCACCGGGTCGCCTTCCTTCAGGCCCTGCACGTTCACGAACACGGCATCGACGTAGATGCCGTGCGACCCGATGCTGCGGCCGCTGAACCACAGCAGACCGAGGGCGAAGAGGCCCAGGCCGATGATCACGAGCGCGCCGACGCCGACTTCCTGTTTATACGTGAGGTCCATCTGTGCTCTCGGATTGAATGACGGCCATCTCGAGGTCGCGCTCCAGGAATTGCTGCACCGCGGCATCGCGCGACGCCAGAATCTCGTCGGGCGTCCCCACGGCGCGGATCTTGGCCTGCCACAATAAGGCGATGCGGTCGGCCACGCGGAAGGCGCCGCGCACGTCGTGCGTCACTTCCACGCTCGTGACGCCCAGCTCCTGCTGCAGCCGCTCGACCAGCGAGTCGATCACGTCGGCGTTCACCGGGTCGAGACCGGACGTGGGCTCGTCGTACAACAGATACTTGGGCTTGCCCGCGATGGCGCGCGCGATGCCCACGCGCTTGCGCATGCCGCCCGACAGCTCGGCCGGGAACTTCTCCGCCACGTCGGGCTGCAGGTTGACGAGGCGGAGGCACTCCTTCACGCGTTCGAGGCAGTACGCCGTGTCGGCGTTTTGCGCTTCGTCGGTGATGCCCAGCCGGATGTTCTCGCCCACACTGCTCGAATCGAACAGCGCGCCGTTCTGGAACACGTAGCCGATGGTGCTGCGCAGCTGCGCCAGCTCGCGGCGCGACAGCCGCGCCACGTTGTGGCCGTCCACGATCACCTCGCCCGCGTCCGGCTTGATCAAGCCGATGATGCTCTTCAACAGCACGCTCTTCCCCACCCCGGAGGGGCCGAGCAGCGCCATGGTCTCGCCGTCCTGCACGGTGAAATCCACGTTGTCGAGCACGACGTTGTCCACGAAGCGCTTGGAGACGCCCTTGAGCTCGATCATTTGGCGGGCGACAGCAGCAGCTGCGCGAGCAGCATGTCGAACATCAGGATGGTGACGGACGCGGCGACCACGGCTTCCGTGGTGGACCGGCCGACGCCTTCCGCGCCTTGCTGTGTGTTGTAGCCGATGTAGCAGGGGATGACGGTCACGGCGGCGGCGAAGAACAGCGCCTTGATGGCCGAGTACCACAGGTCGAACGAGCGGAAGAAGTAGCGCGCGCCATAGACGAAGTCGGCGTTGGTGATGCCGAGCGAATTCTTGGCCGCCATCCACCCGACGAGGAACCCCGTGGCGTTGGCGACCATCACGAGCGTGGGAATGACGATCAGCCCCGCGAGGCAGCGCGGCAGCAGCAGGTGCGAAAAGGGCGAGCGGCCCAGGCTCTCGAGGGCGTCGATTTGCTCGGTGACGCGCATGGTCCCGAGCTCCGCGGCGAAGCGCGCGCCGATGCGGCCCGCGAGGATCAACCCCGTCAACACGGGACCCAGCTCCAGCACCACCGACTCCGCAATCACGCCGCCCGCGATGTACAGCGGCAGGTTGCCCGTGAATTGATAGCCCGCCTGCAGCGCGGTGACGCCGCCGGCGAACCCGGCGATCACGAGCACGATGAAGAGCGAGCCGAACCCGATCAGGTTGGCCTGCTCGATGGTGCGCGGCACCCACACACGCCATTCGGGAAGGGCGCGGAACAGATCGGCGATGAACATCGTGAAGCGGCCGGCGTGAGCCGCCACGCGCAGCGCCCACCGTCCCACGTAGCGCCGGAGGTCGAGGGCAGCGGTCAGGGCTGGCACGGCTGTATCTTGTGCAGTCATGCCCCGAGAGTCCACCCCCCGCACCACCAAACCCAAGGCAAGAGTGGCGTTTACCCGCCGCTTGCTGGCCTGGTTCGACCGTCACGGCCGCGATCTACCGTGGCGGCGGACGCGCGATCCCTACCGCGTACTGGTGTCGGAGTTCATGCTGCAGCAGACGCAGGTGAGCCGGGTGACGGAGTACTACCCGCGGTTCTTGGAGCGCTTCCCCACGGTCGCACATTTGGCGCGGGCTCGACCCGTCGCAGTGCGCGAGGCTTGGGATGGGCTGGGATACTACGCCCGAGCCACCAATCTCCACGCGCTTGCGCGCGTGGTCAGCGAAGACCTTGCCGGCGAGCTGCCGAGCGACCCTGACGAGCTCATCAAGCTGCCCGGCGTGGGCCGGTATACGGCGGGCGCGGTGGCGACGTTCGCGTATGAGCAGCCGGTGGCGGCGGTGGATACGAATGTGGCGCGAGTCATCCGGAGAGCCTTTCTCTCGGAAAACGGACGACGCAAGACGGACAACGCCCGCGTGTGGCAGCTGGCATCCGCCCTCGTGCCGAAGAACGGCAAGCGCGCGTGGCGCTTCAATCAAGCCATCATGGAGTTGGGGGCGTTGGTGTGTGTCGCGCGGAGGCCGAAATGTCCGGAGTGTCCGGTTAGAAGAGAGTGTAGGACGGGTAGGCGGGTAGGGAGGCGCGTAGGCGCACAGACGCGTAGCGGGTTGTAGGACGCAGCGACTAGGGGCGACTGCTCGCGGCGCTGATCTTGCGAAGCAGGCCGAAGAGGGTCTTGCCGGTCTCGTCCGCGATCGCGGTTAGCGACTTGTACTGTTCGTCCGTCAGGTACTCGAGCTGCCGCGCGGCGTCCAGGGCGGCCTCCACCTCGGCCAGAGAACCCTTAGCCGTGTCGAGAAAACGGCGGTATTCACGAGACCCCCGCCGGGCGTGCCCTTCCGCGATGTTGAGGGAGACACCATAGCCCGCTCGTCGAAGCTGATCGGCCAGAGCGTCTTGTTCGTAGGGCGGGAACCGCTTAGTGACCTTCGCGCACTCGACGGCCAAGTGCTGAGCATGTTGCCAGGCGCGGAGAGTCTGGTGAGTCGCCATGGCGACAAGATGATCGCGGTACGGTCACAAGCAGCAACATTCCTACGCTTGCGGTGCCTTTCCAACGCACTTCTCGCTACGCACCGCTACGCGCCTACGCGTCCACGCGCCTCCCCAAACACTCGTTGCCCTACCTCCTGAAAATCGTCGTCGCCAACAGCGCCACAATCCCTAATCCCCCCGCCACCGACGCTGCGAAAATCTGCCGCTTCCGCAACTTATGGAATGCTTCCGGCAAGTCGCCGCGCGGGTCGAGCTCGAGGCGGCCCAAGCGCGCCGCGGTGGGCACGCTGATCGCGAGGGCCGCGATGGCGCCCACGAGCCCCGCCGTCATCATCAGCATCAGCCAGCCCGGCACGATGCCGCTCGACATGAACGCCATCGACAAGAGGAAGCCCGACAGGATCACCGCCGCGGCGCCCGTCCCCACGAGAATGCGCTGCACCGCGCTGATCACGCGATACACGGCCAGGCGCTCGGCCGGCGCGAAGCTCTTGGCGCTGATGCCCGCCACCATGGTGGCGATGCCGCCGCCCAGCCAGAAGATGAAGCCCGAGATGTGGACGAAGAGCCAGAACCCGCGCATCGATCAGCCTCCCACCATTGCCGGTATGCGTTGCCGTCCCGCGAACCCCGCGTCGATCTCGTGCCAGTACTCGATCGTGTCCTCGCCCGCCATCCAGCACCAGAACACGTCGCGGCCGTCGAGCGTGCCGTAGAAGTCCACCAGCCCTTGAGGAAAGCCTTTGAACAGGCAGCCGATTTCCTCGAGCTCCTGGATGTAGCCCGCGATCAGGCGCGCCGCGTCTGCGATCTGCGTGCGCAGCGCCCGCTGCTCGTTCGATTCGCCCCACTCGGGCCGAGCCTGCGCCGCCACCAGCTCGTACTTGTAGATCAGGTCGCGCCAGACGGGATAGCGCGCCGTCAAATCGGCGACGATCCGCTTGACGAGAGGCAGCGTGCGGTTGGCTTCGGCCAAAGAAAAGTGCTTGCGGACCATGATCCAATCTAAGCGAGCCCCTTCTTGGTCGCATCGTAACCCAGCGCCATGAAACGCGGGATCTCACTCAGCGCGAACGTCGCTTCCTTCTCCGCCACCGGCCGGACCACGATCAGTCGCGGCTTGCCCTGAGGCCATGCCGCGATGTCGCGCTCGGTTTGCGCGGCCATCATCACCCGCTCGGCTTCGCCGTGCGCGCGAATAAGCGCGGGAATGGTGGCCCGACGGCCGGGCGGGCGGACTTCATCGAAGCCGGGACCGGTGTGCACGGCGACCACCAGATCGGCGGGGACGCGGCGCGCCACCGCGAGCGGCAACACCGCGCGCAAGCCGCCGTCCACCAGCCGCCGGCCCGCGATCTCGGCCGGCGGATAGTAGACAGGCAGTGCGCACGAGGCGTACAACGCGTCGGCGAGTGGGGCGTCCTGCCCCAACGCGCCGAACAGCACCAGCTCGCCCGAATCCAAGTCGGTGGCGGTCACGGTCAGGGGAATCTGCAAGTCGGCGAACCGGGTGGCGGGAACGAGCCGGCCGATCGAGGCCTCGAGCGGCTGGGACTTGAGCAAGCTCGGCGCGAACACACCGCGCGCCAAGTTGAAGAGCGAGACGCGGCCGATGTCCTTGCGGGAGAGCGACTGCATCTGGCTGGCGAGCCAGTCGGGCGTGACGCCCGCCGCGAACGCCGCCCCCACCACCGCGCCCAGCGACGTGCCCACGATGTGGACGACGGTGTGACCCGCTTCGCTGATCGCGCGCCAGGCACCGGCGCAGGCGAGGGCTTTGGCGCCGCCTCCGCCGAAGACGGCGACGACCCTCACCGCATCACTCCCCCTGCCCCGTATCGTACCGGCGATCCATGACCCGGGAGGCGCGCCGCTTGGCCGCCCGCTCATAGCGCCGCTTCTCATCGGGCGTCTCGGGCACGATGGGCGGCACTTCGGTGGGCACGCCGTGGTCGTCCAGCGCCACGTAGGTCACGTAGCAGGAATTGGTGTGGCGCTTCTCGCCCGTGACGACGGTCTCCGTCACGATCCTCACGCCCACTTCCATCGAGGTGCGGCCCGCGAAGTTGACGCGCGCATGCGCCGTGATCAGCTCGCCCACGTGGATCGGCTCCTTGAAGTCGACCTTATCGACCGAGACGGTCACGCATTGGCGGTGCGAGTGACGGATGGCGGCCACCGCGGCGACGCGGTCGGCGAGCGACAGGATCACGCCGCCGAACACGTTGCCCATGATGTTGGCGTGCTGCGGCGTCATCAGCTCCGACATGGTTGTTTCGGACTCGCGCGGATGGCGTCCCTGCATGGTCAGTAGTCCACCGGTCTGAGGTAGAATTCGCCGATCGCCGTCTGCGACATCACCGCCACCGTGGGCAGGCGCCGCTTCCAGTGGGTGGCGTCGAGCCGGGCCCGTACGCCCTCCACCGCGTCCGCCGGGAATCCCCGCGCCACGATCTCCTCGGGGCGAAGCCCGCGGATCAGATAGTAGAGAATCGGATCGGCCTGGAGGTAGCTGAAGCCGTAATCCTTCTCGGTCTCCTGCCCGGGCACCAGGTCGGGCGTCGCGGGCTTGGAGAGGATGTCCTCGGGCACACCGACGTGCCGCGCCAGCGCCCACACCTGCGTCTTGAACAGGTCGCCCAGCGGATTGACGGGCGGCGTGTCGTCGGCGTGCCACGTGAAGTAGCCGAGCAGCCGCTCCGACTTGTTGCCGGTGCCCAGGGGCAGGGCGCGGTGCTTCGCGGATAAGTCGAAGAGCACGATCATCCGCTCGCGCGCCATCACGTTGCCGCGGCGCGTGGCGTCGGCCTCGGGGAAATTCTGCAAGTAGCCATCCACCGCGGCGGTGATGTCGACCGTCACGGACGCAATGCCGAGCTGGTCGATCACGCGCTGCGCATGGGTGAGCGACTCGGGGCTCGACGTGCGATAGGGCATCCGCACGCCGATCACGTTGGCCTTGCCCAGTGCCTGCACCGCGAGGCACGCGGTGAGCGCGGAGTCGACGCCGCCCGAGATGCCGACGATGCCTTTCGTGAACCCGCGCCGCTTGACGACCTCGTCCTTCAGGAAGGCGACGAGCCACTGCTCCGCTAACCGCACATCGATGCGTAACGGATCCTCATCTCCAGCCGCTCGACGAACGACGTGCGGTACAGGCGTGCGTGGTGCGGGGTGCGGGGTCGCTGGGGTGCCATTGGTCGCCGCATCGAACTTGACCGCGCTCTTCCCCCTTCCCCCTTCCCCTTTCCCCAATCCTTTGATGAGAATCGGCACCGCGTTCTGCAGATCCGAAAGCAACGGTGAGTCCGCGCGGGCGTGCGTGATCCGGTCGAAGTTCAGGTCGCAGGTGACGAGCGCCTCTTCGAACAGCGGCCCGCGCACCAGCAGCTCGCCCGCCGGGTCGAACACGGCCGAGGCGCCGGGGAAGCCCTTGCCGCCCTCGAAGCCCACGAGATTGGCGAGCACCACGAACACACCGTGCTCTTCCGCGATGCCCTGCACCACGCGCTCCCACCGCACCATGCTGGCCGGGAGTTTGGCGCCCGCCTCATCCACGCCTGAGCCGCGCGCCGGCGAGGCCGATGGCACGAGGATCACCTGCGCGCCGTCCAGCGCCGCGATGGTGGCGGCGAGTGAGTGCCAGGCGTCTTCGCAGATCAGGATCGCCACGCGGCCCCACGCGGTGTCGAACGCGCGCACGCCGTCCTGGCCGCGGTCCACGAACCGCTCTTCGTCGAACACGCCGTAGGTGGGCAGGAAGACTTTGCGATGGACGTGGCGGACTGCTGGCTGTTTGCCGCCGAGGGTCACATACAGACACGAATTGAAGAAATGATTCTGGAACAGCTCGTAGAAGCCCACGGCCACGTCGATCGGGGGCCCCGAGTAAAGGGCGGCGAGGTCGCGGGCCAGGGTGCCGGCG
This sequence comes from Gemmatimonadota bacterium, assembly GCA_041487875.1. Classification (GTDB taxonomy): domain Bacteria; phylum Gemmatimonadota; class Gemmatimonadetes; order Gemmatimonadales; family GWC2-71-9; genus DATLWA01. Next base: position 12,418 of record JBGPOE010000060.1, read on the forward strand.
GTGACGGCCAGCTCTTGCACGCCGCCTTCCACGAAATAGCCCGACGTCGCGGTCTCGGGGAAGACGACCAAGTCGGGCCGGCCGTCGAGCGTGGCGGCCTGCGCGATCACGTCGGCGATGCGACGGACGTTGGCCGCGTATTCGCCCTTGGCGGGGCGGAATTGGCTGATGGCGAGGCGGGGCACGAGAGAAAGATAAGCCCAATTAGCGCCTTCGCATCTTGGCACCTTCGCATCTATCTTTCTTCCGGCGATGGAGTTCGCCCGCAACCGCCCGCCGCAGCGCGACAAGGGCTGATGACTCCTACCTGTGACCCCTCACACGGGAGGAGTTTCCCAGGTGACCACTCCGTTGCTCAACGAAGACCAAACCCGCCGCTTGGCGAGCCATTTGCGCCTCCTAGCCGACGACTTGCATGCGCTCATGTTGCGCGCCACGGCCGAGCATCCCGGTCCCGCGTACGACGGCGTGCGCGGCGCCATCAACGCGGTCACGGGCGCGCTCGAGGCGCTGCGTCGCGAGTTCGACCTGCCCGACGCGTTCGGTCCTTCGCTGCGGCGCCGCATCGCCGCCGTGGCGGACGTCTGGGCCGCGCGCGTGGAAGACCTGCGGGCGCGCCGCATGAAGGGCTATGGGCCCGTGCACGCGGATCTCGCCCGGCGTCTCGACCCGCACGTGGACGTGCTGCGCCACGAGCTCGGCCTGCTCGCCGCGGCGGCCGGCCGGCTGGGCGAGGACGCGTGACCGTCTTCTACATCGCCGCCGGCGGCGTGATCGGCACGCTGTCGCGCTACTACCTCGAAGGCTGGATCCAGCACCGTTCGGGATCGAGCTTCCCGCTCGGCACCCTGGTGATCAATCTCGCGGGCTCGCTCTTGATCGGGTTCATCCTGCGGCTCGCGACCGGCGCGACCGTGATCTCGCCCGACTTGCGCGCCGCGCTCACCATCGGCTTCTGCGGCGCGTTCACGACGATGAGCACGTTCAGCTACGAGAGCGTGCGCCTGCTCTCCGACGGCGAATACTGGTACGCCGGCCTGTACGTCGGCGGCACGGTGCTGGGATGTTTCCTGGCGGTGGTGTGCGGCACGGTGGTGGCGAACAAACTGCTATGATTGCGGAATGCGGATTGCGGATTGCGGATTCTCACCGCCGGCCTTTCAGCGGCGTGGGGATCGTCGAACCAATCCGCGATCCGCAATCCGAAATCCGCAATTGGAGGCGCTAGATGTCACATCGTTTTAAGGGAGAACGCACCCTGATGCGCATCTTCATCGGCGAGAGCGACAAGTATCAGGGCAAGCCGTTGTACGACGCGCTGCTGCAGCGCTTGCGCGCCAAGGGGCTCGCGGGCGCGACCGTGCTGCGCGGCGTGGCGGGCTTCGGCGCGAGCAGCACGGTCCACACCGACAAGATCCTGCGACTCTCCCTCGACTTGCCGATCATCATCGAGGTGGTCGAGACCGAAGAAGCGATCCAGGCCGTGCTCCCTGACTTGGACGAGATGATCGGCGGCGGATTGATCACGCTGGAGCGGGCGCGGGTGATCATGTACCGGCCGGGAAACGTGCGGCCCAGCCAACAAGAGATGCACCGGATCGAGGGGCTGGAAGAAGAGGAGTGACGAGCGTTCAGGCAGACGTCTAGACGTCTAGACGCCTAGCGGGTTGCAGTGTCTAGGTACTACGAGTTGTGACGTCTGTCACCTTCCGCAGCAAGCCGAACAGGGGCTTGCCTGCTTCCGTTGCAATCGCTGAAATCCGCTCGTACTCGGTCAGGCTCACATATTCGAGTTCACGCGCCAAGAAGAGCGCGGTCTCGACCTCGGCAATCGAGCTGTTCGCGGTGTCCAAGAACTTCCTGTATTCACGACTGCCGCGGCGCGTGCTACCCTCCGCGATATTGAGAGGCGCACTGTACGCCGCGCGCCGCAACTGATCTGCGAGCGCAGCCTGCTCGTAAGCTGGGAACCGCTTTGCCGCTTTTGCACACTCCACCGCGAGTCGTTCGGCGTGCTGCCACGCTTTCAGCGTGTGATAGGGCGCCATACCCGACCATATCACGAGTGGCCGAACACGTCGAACCAATCGAACGCAGCGTTGTTCTTTTCCTCGCGCTCCCCACTCCCAACCGCTAGACGTCTAGACGTCTGCCTACCTCCTGTCCTTCCACCAGCCAGCTCGCCCCGTAGACCGCTACTATCACCGCCACCGCCACCGCTGTGATTAGCGGTTGCGCCTTCAAGCTTCCTACGAACAACACAGCATACACTCCCACGAATACGATCGGCACCAGCGGGAACGCCGGCACCTGAAACGGCGCGGCGGGCTCCTTCTTGCGGAGCGGAAACAGCGCCAGAATTGTCCAGCTATCGATCACGAGAATCAGCGTGATCGAGAGGCCAAGCAGCTTCTCGAATGTGCCGCTCGCGGCGAGCGCCGCGGCCACCACGCCGACCAAGAGCATCGCGACCCACGGCGTGCCGCCCGCGTTCACGCGCGCGAGCGCGCTGGGCGCGAGCCCCTCGCGCGCCAGCCCGAACAACACGCGCGGCGTCACG
>JBGPOE010000061.1:0-14331 GCA_041487875.1 Gemmatimonadota bacterium
ATCGTCCCCTGGCGCGCCCAGGCGACCACCGGCCGCTTGTTGGCGCGGCGATACAAGAGGAACGACAGGAACGTGGTGAGGATCATGAGATTGACGGCCGTGTTCTTGGCGCTCATCACGCCCAAGGCGCCCAGTAACGGGTGGTGCGAACCGCCCATCGCGCCCAGCTCTTTGGTGTCGGCGATCATCGTGTGCGGTGTGCCCCACACCAGCGCGCCCAGGACCAGCACCATGAGCAGGTACTTGGTGTACGGCCGGAACCGCTCGGCCCCGGGGATGCGGCCCATGCCGATCCACAGGTAGTAGTTGCCCGCGAGGAACAGGACGGCGATGAGGAACGCCTGGATCACCCACAGCCAGCTCATGAAGCCGCCCATCATCGTGATGCCCAACGACTGGTCGTACTGGTAGATCTCGCGGCCCAGCCAGTAGCCCGCGAAGGGCAGCACGATCAACGCGGAGATCGCGATGAAGTTGCCGACGTAGCCCATCCAGTCGTAATGGGCGCGCTCCTCGTCGGTCTTGGCGGCGAGGAAGCGGTAGCTGGCGTAGGCCGCCACGATCGCCCCGCCGAAGACGACGTTGGCGATGAGCCGGTGGATGTTGATGGGCATCCACGTCGCGTTGGCGATGGCGTGCCACAGCTTGATCGTCGTGGGGTCGGTGGTGGGCGTGATGTCGCGTGGCGGCGTCATCATGTAGGTCAGCCACGAATTCGCGATCAACATCACGATCGTGCCCCACACATTGAGCAGGATGCCCAACCCCAGATGCACGCGCTTGGCGCGGCCCTGCTTCCAGCGCTCCCAGCCGTAATAGTAGAGGTACAGCGTGAACGACTCGAAGAAGAACAGGGCGGCGTACAACCACATCGACGGCGCGAACACGGCGGTCAAGTACGCCCACGGCTTCATCCAGAGGGTGGCCAGGATAAAGACGAGGATCGCGCCCCAGATGGCCGTCGCCGAATACGCCACCAGCAACAGTCGTGTGAACTCCTTCGCCAGCCGATCGTAGCGCGCGTCCTTGCCGACGATGCCGATGGCCTCCGCCACCACCGCGAACATCGGCACGCCTAGCACGAACGCCGCGAACATCAGGTGCACCTCGGCCGCGATCCACACCGCGGCCCGGGCCCCGATGACGGGAAACTCCCCGTACGCATGGGCCGTGTCGGCCGCGGACTGGAGCAGGGCGAGGGACGTCATCCGTTCCCCGTCATCCGTTGTCCGTGGCGAAGAAGGGCAAGCGCTTCGAGAAATCGACCGGCATCGCTTGGCGTACCTCGGCGAGCAGATCGAGCGTGATTTCGCGGCGGCCGGTGCGGCGGGCGTAGGCCTCCACCCGCTCGGCCACCACACCGCGCACGAACGACGGGATGCGGGCGAGCCGCGCCCGGGCGTCCGGTGCCCAGGCGAGCTGCGGCGTGAACTCGGCCCCGTACGTCACGCCCTCGCGCCGCGCGATCACCGCCGCGCCCGCCACCGGCTCGTACGTGCACGACGGATCGGCGGCGAGGACATCTCCTTCGAGCGCGAACGCGCGGGCGCGGCAGCCGCCGCACAGGCCGCGATACTCACAGCGCCCGCACTTGCCGCCCAGCGTACCCTCGCGCAGACGCTGGAACAGCGGCGCCTCGCGCCAGATGTCGCCGAACGACCGTGCGCGCAGGTCGCCCGCCACCTCGGGGAGGTAGGGGCACGGCGTGAGCTTGCCGTCCGGCGTGATGCGGCAGTACTGCGTGCCGCAGGGGCAGCGGGTCTCGTAGTTCAGGACCGGCGAATCGGGGTCCGCCTGGTGCACGTGGCGCATGAACTGCGGCGCGCACTTGGCGCGCACCAGCATGCGGCCGCGGAACTCGCCCTCCCAGCGGGCGAGGTCGGCGAGCACGGCGTCGTAATCGGCGGGCGACAGGTCGGAAAGTCCCGCGCCGCGGCCGGTGGCGACCAGGAAGTAGCAGTTGAAGGACACGGCGCCCTGCTCCGCCGCCCACTCGACCAGGCCGCGCAGCTCGGCGCGGTTGCCCTTGGTGACGGTCGTCTGGACGATGAAGTCGAGCCGCGCCGCGCGCAGCCGTGCGACAGCGGCCGTGGTCTCGGTGAGCGCACCCTTGCCGCGGCGGAAGTTGTCGTGATAGACGGGACGCAACGAGTCCACGCTCACGGCCACCCCCGTGACGCCCGCAGCCTTGAGCGAGGCGACGCGCTCGTCCGAGAGCAGGGTGCCGTTCGTCCCCACCACCACCGTCGCGCCGCCGGCCGCTGCGCGCCGCGCGATGGTCTCCAAGTCCGTACGCAGCAGCGGCTCGCCACCCGAGAGGATGAGCAAGGGCCCGCGGCCCGCGGCCAGGATCTCATCCACGATGCGCAGGCACTCCGCTGTCTCCAGCTCGGCCGCCGCGGTTTCGTGCGGGCCGGCGGAGATGTAGCAGTGCGCGCACTCGAGGTTGCAGCGCCGTGTCAGGTTCCAGGCGACCACGTGCGGAACGAAATCCATTAGAGCAGCTTCTCCACCGCCTGTCGCGCCTCCTCCGGAGTCACACCGCGGAAATCCACGGGGCACGCCACCATTTTTTCCTCGATGTCGCGAATGGGGCAGCGCGTGATGCCCTGCGCCTTCGCCTGCTCGATGAACGCCCGCATTTCGGGGCTGAGCGCGTCCTTGCCCTCGGCTTCCGCGCGGATCTGCTTGGCGCGCAGCTCGGTGAACATCACCATCATCGTGTCCACGTCGAACTCGTCGGCCTCGATCATCGCCTGCTTGTTGTCGTCCATCACGGGTGTCGTCACCCGCCAGATGGCGTGATTGCGGGCGAACCGCTCCACCGTGTTGCGGGCGAGCGGCCGGGCGATGAGCGGCACCAGCTGCAGCCGCGCCCACGCCTCCTCGGTCCACACGATGGGATCGGTGGCGACGCGCTCGCGGGTGCTCACGGCCCCCGTCACCGGACACTTGGTTTCGACCGTCGCCACGGCGGGCTCAGGATCGGCGTCCGAGCCCTGGACCTTGGTAGCCTTGAGCTGCTCCGCCGCTTTCACCTCGGCGAGCGCGATTTCCTCGGCCGAGCCGATGCCCATGATCAGCTGCATGTGCGTGGGCAGCAGCTTCTGGATCGCCTCATCGAGCCATTTGTTGGTGACGGTCGCGGCCGCGCCGACGGTGCGCTCGAGCACGTACTCCTCGACCGCGCGGCGCGCGATGCCCTGGGCGAAGGGCGGCACCCGCAGGATCCGCACCTCGGCGTCGGGCGCCCAGGGCAGCCCCGCCTGGCCGTCTTCCTCGATCCAGGGGATGTCTTCGGGCCGGATGCCCACGGTGCCCACGAGCAGCGTGTTGCACGGGGCGATGCGCACCAGGTTCTCCGCCTGGCTGCCAAGCTCGGTCCCCTCGATGCGATGCGCTCCGTGGCGCGCCAGCACGAGCAGGGTCGGCTTGATCTCCTCGGCCCACTGCATGATCACCTGGAACGGCTTGCCGATGAGGATCTGCGTCTTCAGTGGGACATCGGGGAACTGCTGCGCCATCACTTCGGCGCGCTTGAGATTCGCCTGGCACAGCTTGAGCAGGCCCTTGTCGATGATGTTGTTGTGCAGCTCTTCCTGCTCTTCGAACTTGAAGACCTTCGACGCCTGATAGCTCAACACGTCCTTGATGTTGTGGAAGACGACGTGGTGATACTCCACGTCGAAGGCGCTGCACACGTAGAGCGACGCGCCGAACGCCTGCGCCAGCTCCAGCGCCTCGCGCATGGCCTTGTAGCTGTAGGACGACCCGTCGACGCACACCAGGAGACGCCCGCCCTCGAGCGGCGCCTGGTCGCGCACGATGAGGACGTCCTTTTCCACGCCGCGCAGCACCCGCGCCACCACCCCGCCCAGCTGGGAGTACGACTGCCGGCCCAGGCCGTGCGCGCCGACCGCGAGCAGGTCGTACTGGCGGCCCGACGAACCGACGAGGCGCGCCGCGTGGTCCTCGTCCTCGGCCACCAGCCGGCCGTTGGCGCCCACCTGCACGTCGGAGCGGACTTTCTCGCCGCCGTCGTATCCCGCGGCCCGATTGGGATCGAAGCCGATGAGCCCGGGCAGCCGCCCCGCGCCGCGGTTCACTTCGTTGACGATCTCTTCGTAGTTGATGCCTTCGAGCAGCTGCCGGGTGAGCGGCACGCCGGCCGCGTCACAGCGCTTGCCCAGCTGATCGAGGAAGCTGTCGGCGATGAGCTGCAGGCCCTTCTCGATCAGCTTGTCGTGGATTTTGCGCTGTTTCTTGATCTCGTCGGGCGTCTGGAACTGCGCGGGGAGACCGGTCTCGAGCTGGCGGAAGCGGACGTCGTGGAGACGGGCGGCGTACACGTGATTGCCGGTGAGCCGGCCCTGGGAGCGGCGAGCGAGCTCGATGGCGCGGTCGACGGCCCAGTCCGAATGCTGGGAGTTGTCGACCGGAACGAAGATTTCGCGATACACCGGTACCCCCGCGTTGGGGAGAGCGGGCACACACTCTTTCTCTCGCCGGGCCCGGTGGCTGCCGCCGGGTTCGGTGCTCCTGATCTCAACGAGAGGCTGGTGGCTGCTTTGGTGGAGCGAGTATGGACCGCGGTTAAAGAACTGTCAAGGAGAGTATGAAGACAGCGGAACCAGCTGTCGCCCGGCAGCGTCCCAGACCGTGATGGCGTCGACGGGACATGCGTCGCAGGCCCGCAGCAAGCGTTCGCGCTCGACCTGCGCGAGATCGTGAAAGACCGCCAGCCCTTCAGCATCGAGTTGAAACGCCTCGGGCGCCTCGGTCACGCAGTCGCCGAAGCCCACGCACAGCTCGCGATCGATGCGGACCCGCAAGTCACCGACGGTCCGCTCCGAGGAGTCACTCACATCCCTTCCAACCCCAGCTCCGCCCGCGCGGTATCCATCACGGCCGGCGTGATCTCGTCGATGCCGCGCTCTTTGGCGTAGTCGGCGTAGATCTTCTTGACCATGCCGCGCACGAAGGTGGGGACGCGCGACAGCCGATCCTGCGCCTCCGCCGACCACGTCACGGCGTGCTCCGTCGTCCGCTGTCCGTCGTCCGTAAAGGCATCCGGGCGGCCGGAGGTCACGTTGGCCCGGATCGTCTCGAGCGGCTCTGGTCCCACAGTGCTGCCGCCGATCTTCACGCCCAGCGAAGCGACGAGCCGCGTTTCCATCGGGTTGGTGAGCATCGCCACGACGCGGCCGCAGGATGGGCACTTGAACGCCGCGGCGAGCGTGCCGTCGCCCGGGAGCCGGCGCTCCTCGAAGGTCATTTGCCGGTCGCACTCGACGCACAAGAACTTCATATGCGAGCGGCCAGCTCCCCCCACACAGCGTCCTGGGGGCTAAACGGGATACGCGCCAGCAGGGGAATCGCAAACTCCCGCGCCAGCGCGTCGCCGGCATCGCCCGGGAACTGGGGGCCGGCCATGTTCTCGATCACGCCGAGCAGGCGCGTGCCCCGCTCCCGCGCGGCGTGCAGCGCACGGCGCACGGCGTCGGCCGATTCCCGCGTCGGGATGGTCACGGTGAGCACGTCGGGCGGCTTGGGCAGTAGATCGACCAGCTCGTGCAGCCGGCCCACGCCGGGCGGCAGATCCACGAGCAGCACGTCGAGCGCGCCCCACGCTACGTCGCCCAGCAGCTCACGCAGCGCGGCGGCCTCGAGCGCGCCGCGCCAGATGAACGCGTCGCCTTCGGGTCCCTTGAACGCCAGCGGTTTGCCGTCTTCCAGGACGTGCGCCATGGACACGCACCGTACGCCGTCGGTGCCCGCCACGGGCTCCACCGCGCCGGCGGTCACGGCGAGCGGCCCGCGGGCATCGAGCAACCGCGCCAGGGTCGGGCCGTTCAAGTCCGCGTCCAGCGCGCCCACGCGCCGGCCGGCGCGCGCCAGCGCCCGCGCGAGGAACGCCGTAACGAAGCTCTTGCCGACGCCACCCTTGCCGCTCATCACGGCGACCACCCGCTGCACCGGCGCCAGGCGCTCAGCCACGCGCCGCCGCTGCGCGCCGACTTGCTCGCCCAAGCCCGAGCGGTCGGCCTCGGTAAGGTCGTGATAGGTGCGGATATGCAGCGGCATGGGAGAATTATAGGGGCGTTATCCGTTGTCCGTTATCCGTCGCGGGTATGGCGTACGGACCACGGATAACGGATACCGGACGACGCCTCTATAATTCCCCGGATGATCGAAGCCCTGAAGCAGAAGCTCCAGGAGGAAGTGGAGCGCCTGAACCACGAGATCAACTTCGTGTTGCCGAAGGAGATCGAAAAGGCGCGCGCCCACGGCGACCTGCGCGAGAACTCCGAATACAAGGCGGCGCTCGAGCGCCAGCAGTTCACCCAGGCACGGGTGCACCACCTGCGGCTGCGCCTTTCCAAGCTGTCCGACGTGCGGGAAGCGGACATTCCCAAGGATCGCGTCGGCTTCGGCTCGCGCGTGACCGTGCAGGACATCGACACGAAGCAGAAAGAAGTGTACGCCCTGACGCTGGGGGAGTTCATCGACGGCGAAGCCGCGGGCGGCGAGATGTCGATCTCGATGGCCTCGCCGCTCGGCAAAGCGCTCCTCGGCCACAAAGTGGGGGAGTCGGTCAACATCGCCCTGCCGATGGGCAAGCGGCGCCTCAAGATCCTGGACCTGCTGACGGTGCATGAAATAGCGGGCGGGAAATAAGACCGTGCGGAGTGCGTTGTGCGGGGTTGCGTCCGGTCGAGCCGCCGGCGTCAGCAACCCCGCACTCCGCACCCCGCACGTTTTAGAGACTCATGCGAAACACCACCGGCCCCGACGGCTTCGCGGATCCGTCGCGCGGCTCGATGCTCATCGCCACGCCGGTCACCCGGGCCGAGTCCGTCGGCAGGCCGAGCGCCAGGATCATCGGGTTCGACGTCATCATCGGCATCAGCGCCGCGCTGCGCGGCCCCTGGTCGGTCAAGTACCACAGCTGATACGTCTGGTCCGGCTGGTTGGGCGCGAGCCCCTCGCACCGCACCAGCCAGCGCCGCGACACCGAGTCGGTGAGAATCGTGACGGCGCCGAGGCGGCCATTGGTGGTGACGGGTGCGTAGAGGACGTGGGACGCGGGACTGCGCAGGAACGTGTTGACCGTGTCGCGATAGCGATCGAGCGCGCCCGAGAGCTGTGCCACCTCCCGGCGCAGGCCGTGCACGGTGCGCACGCCCCAGTACCCACCCGCCGCGACGGCCAGGACGACGCCCGCCGCGAGCGCCAAGCGGCGGCGCGAGAGCATTTGCCGCGGCGCCAGGGCGCGCGCCAGCACGCGCTCCTTCGCTCCGGAGCGCGGCGTCCGCGGTGCGGCTCCCATCCCCAGCCAATCGCTCATGTCCACCAATCCTTCAAGTGCTGCAATGCGTCCGTGAGCCTGCCCTGCGCGATGCGCATCCGGGTCTTCACCGTGCCGAGCGGAATCTTGAGTCGCGCGGCGATCTCCGAGTGCGACAGCCCTTCGAAATACGCGAGCGCCACCACCCGGCGTTGCTCCTCGGGCAGCGCGGCGAGCGCCTGATGCACCTCGCGGTGCACCGGGAACCCGGGCACCGCCGCTTCGTCCGTGCTCGCGGCCGGAGTGTTGTCGTCGCCGTCGATGGCGCGGGCGCGCTCCCAGCGTTCCGCTTTGCGCCACCAGCGCCGCCGCCGCCGCACCAAGTCGAGGGCGCGGTTGCGCGCGATCGACAGGATCCACGGCACCATCGGCCCACGCCGCGCGTCGTGCCGGTCGATGTTGCGCCAGACCTGCACGAACACGTCACCCACCACTTCCTCCGCCTCGTCCTCGTCCTGGAGGATGCGGAACGCAAGACCGAGGACCCATGGGGCGAGTTCGTCGTATAACTCCGCCAGGGCCCCTTCGTCCCGCGCCTTGAGGCGGTCGAGAAGCCTGCGCTCTTCCTCTTGACTAAGACGTTTTGGATGGGTCACTTAGATTCCGAAGCTAAAGCTGTTCCCCCACAGGAGCCATTCCCATGATTCGCAAGGCATTTCCGGCCATCGCCGCTCTGGCGCTCGTCGCCGTCCCCACCGTCCGGCTCGCCGCGCAGGGCATGGACGATCCCAACAACAAAGTGACCGGCGGCGGCGTGGCCACCGGCTGGCACGGCCGCACCGACGTGGACCGCCGCAGCAACGCCGCGCCGTCGCTCACCGAGGTGAAGTTCGTGGCGATGGGCGATGGATTCCACGCTACGATGGGCCCGGCCGCCATTTTCTGGCGCGACCAGGACCAGGCGAGCGGCAACTACCACGTGGTCGCGACGTTCACGCAGACCAAGGCCCCGATGCATCCCGAAGCGTACGGGCTGTTCATCGGCGGCTCGGGGCTCAACGGCAAGGACCAACGCTACACGTATTTCCTGGTCCGCCAGGACGGCAAGTTCCTGGTGAAGCGGCGCATCGGCGATTCGACGGCTGCGGTGACCACGGGCGAGCGCGGCGGCTGGGTGGCGAACGATGCGGTGGTAAAAGCAGACGCCGCCGGGAAAGCGACCAACGAGCTCGCCATGCTCGTGAAGGACGGCACGGTGACGTTCTCGGTGAACGGCAAGGTGGTCTACACGGCGAAGGCGAGCGACCTGGACGTGACGGGCATCGTGGGCTACCGCGTGAACCACAACCTCGACGTCCACTTAAGCGCGATCGGTATTCACAAGTTGTAGCCACACGCCGGTCGCGACGAGTCCTGCCGCGCCGAGCGTGATGACGGACAGGGATTCGAGTGCCTTGCTGACGTGCGATCCCACGAGCGCGGGCGCGGAGACAGTGAGCAGCGCCGCGCTCGCGAGGATCACCACCACCTGCGCCCGTCGCGTGGCCGCATACCACACGTAGAACGCGGTCGCCAGCAACGTCACGTAGTGCGCCTTCCACGCGAGCGGATCGACCAGGGTGAGGGCGCCCAGGGCCACCGCCATCTCGCCCGCGGCGGCGCGGGACGTGACGCCCGGCGGATTCTTCCGGAACGCAACGGCCAGTCCCAGTGCCAACGCCGCGGCCGCCACGTAGAACACGCGGCGCACCGCCGCGGGCGATAGCGCCGCGACGGCGTACTGCACGGGATTGCGCGCGTCGCCCGTAGCGCCCAACAGGCGATCGAGCGCGGCGAGCAGCGACTGGTTGTAGTAGTGCGTCATCGTCCCGCCGGTCTGTGCCCCGATCTGTATGCTCCAGCCGTGCCAGTGCGCCGCACTCCCCGCTGGGCCGAACACCGCGAGCGGTAGAACGACGTTCAGGCAGACGAGAAACGCGGCGGTCCAACCGGCCTCGCGCCACGCGCGCTTGTAGACGAGATACGGCAGGAACGCGATCGGCGTCGCCTTGAGGCTGGCGGCGAGCGCCAGCGCAAGTCCACCCCACGCGGCGCGACGCTCGCGGAATAGCCAGAACGCGAGCACTACGAGGTAGACGAGAAAACCGTTGACCTGCGCGTGCTGCAAGTTCTCCTGCAGGATGCGCAGCACCAGCAGCAGCGGGATGATCACGCCGGCCGACATGAACGCGGGGCGATCGGCCGCGCGCGGCCAGAAGGTGAGGCCCGCCCCGTCCTCCAGGAACAGCCGCGCCAACAGCTTGAGCGTGCCCCAGGTCGCGAGGACACTCGCCGCCTGCCAGACGAGCGTCGCGCCCGCGAGCGTGACCGCGCGCGCGAGCAGGGCGAGCAGGACCGCAACGAAGAGAAAACACGGCGGCCAGGTGTTGATCGCCAGGCTGTAGGGATCGCCGCCCTGCAGCACGGCCTCGCCCACTTGCGTGTAGCCCGTGAAGATGATGCCGTCGAGCCGGCGCGTCGCGCGCACGATCTCGAACAGCGCGAACGCGAGCAGGAACACGTACACCGCCACCATCACCGCGCGGGTCGCGCGCTCGGTGCGCAGGCGTGGCCACACGTCACGCGGCAGCGGTAGAGCGGTCACGTCAGTCGCCCGCCGGCTCGATCGTGAACTCGAGCTTGGCGTGGGCCGCGCGCAGCGACGCCGCGGCGGCCGCGGGCGTGTCGCCATGGGAGAAGATGAAACCCAGGTAGCGCGAACCCTCGGGCCAGGCGAGGAGTGCTTGTCCCGGCGCAATCGTGAGCTGCACCGCGTCCACGCCCGGCACGCGCGCGGCCGCGGTTTGGCCTGTGATCTCGCGCAAGAGACCCGAGCGCGGCACGGGGATCATCATCACGCCGCTGGGCCGCGCTTCGCGCTCGAGCGACGGCAGCGGCATGCCGAGCGCATGGCGCACGATGATCTCCTCGAGTGTCACCCCTTCCCCCTTCCCCGTTCCCCTTTCCCCGAATCGCAACGCGGCGCTGCACCGCCCGCCGATCGGCCGGGCGGCCAGCTCGATGAGCCACGCGCCCTGCGTGTTCCACCGCAGCTCGGCATGGATCGGCCCCTCGCGCAAGCCGAGCGCGGTGGCCGCCGCCTGCGCGCAGCGGGCGATCGCTCGCTGCGCGTCTGCGGGCAGCCGCGACGGCGTGACGTAGATCGTCTCTTCGAAGAAGGGGCCGTCGAGCGGATCGGGCTTATCGAAGAGGGCGAGCACGCGCAGCTCGCCCTTCACGAGCAATCCTTCGAGCGCCACTTCAGGGCCCGCCACGAAGTCTTCGACCAAGATCTGGCGCGCCCAGTCGCCGCAGACCGCGATATCCGGCTGTGCGAGAATCGCGGCAACGCGCCGCCACGCGGCCGGGAAGCTCGCGGCATTGTCGGCGCGGATCACGCCGCGGCTGGCTGAGAGCCGGAGCGGCTTCAGCACATTGGGGTAGCGCGTGGCGTGCGCCACGGCCGCTGGGTCCTCGTCCAGAGTATGGAGCGCGAATCCCGGGATGGCGACGCCAGCCTGCCGCAAGGCGAGCCGTTGGAGATGCTTGTCGCGCGCCGCGAGCGCCGCGCGCACGGGGTTGCCGGTCAGGCCCAAGCGGGTCGCGATCGCCGCCGCGACGACCGCGGTGTCGTCGTCCACGCCCAACACGCCGTCGAGCGGATGCACGTGTGCGAAGTCGCGCGCCTGCTCGGCTGCGCGCTCGGGGTCCGACAGCTCGAGCGTGACGAGATTGGCGGGCTCGGCCTGCTGGAACGTGCTGGGCTCTTCGGAGGCGACGGTCAGGTCCACGGCGATCGCGCGAGCGGCCTCGACGAACGCGGTGGCGCGGTAGGTAGCGGTGGGAAGGAGAAGGAGGAGGCGAGCCAGGCTACTTCTTCGCGGCCGCGAAGTAGGGGTTCGCGCCCGAGCCGTGATCGGTGATGTCCACGATCCCCTTCACTTCAGGGATGTGGCGGTTCAACATGGCCTCGATGCCCTGGCGCAGCGTCACGTCCGCCATGCCGCAGCCCTGGCAGCCGCCCCCCATCCGCAGCATCACCACGGCGTCCTGCACGTCGATCAGCTCGACGCGGCCGCCGTGGCGCGCCACCATGGGGTTCACCTCGTCCTCGAACAGCTGGGCCACGCGGTCGTACAGCGCGTCGTCGCCGCCGGGGTTCGCGGGCACGGTCTTCACCGCGACCGGCGGCGCGCCGCTCGCGAGCGCGGCGCGGATCGCCTTCCCCACCTCGCGCCCCACCATCGGCCAGGGCGCCTGATCGCGCTTCACGACCGTGACCAGGTTACCCGAGACGATCACCTCGGAGACCTGGGCCCCGGGAATCGCGAAGATCTGCGCCACGAGCGGCGAATCCTGCGCGTCGTCGGCCGAGGTGAACCGGCGCACACCGCCCGGCGTCACCGGCACGCTGACCAGGAACTTGCAGCGGCCGGTGTCGATCGGCTCGGCGGTGATCGTGATTTCGGCGCTCATACGATCTGAAGTATATCGGGGACAGGGGAATGGGGAATGGGGAACGGGGAACAGCCTTTACCCTTCCCCTTTCCCCTTTCCCCTTTCCCGTAGTTGTTTCGCCGCCGCGACCAGGTTCTGGAGCGCGGGCGTCGTCTCCGCCCAGCCGCGCGTTTTCAAGCCGCAATCGGGGTTCACCCAAATCTGGCGATCCGCCAGAACTTTGCGCGCCGCCTCCAGCAGCTTGACGATCTCGGCGGTGCTCGGCACGCGGGGCGAGTGAATGTCGTAGACGCCCGGGCCGATCTCGTTCGGGTACTTGTAGCTCTGGAACGCGCTCAACAGCTCGGAGCCCGAGCGCGCGTTCTCGATCGAGATCACGTCGGCGTCCATCTGGGCAATGGTGCGCACCACGTCGTTGAACTCGCTGTAGCACATGTGCGTGTGGATCTGCGTGGCGTCGGTCACGCCGCTGGTGGCGAGCCGGAACGCGCGCACCGCCCATGCGAGATACGCCGGCCAGTCGGCGCGCCGGAGCGGCAGCCCCTCGCGCAGCGCCGGCTCGTCGATCTGGATCACGCGGATGCCCGCCGCCTCGAGGTCCTGCACCTCGTCGCGGATCGCGAGCGCCAGCTGCGCCGCCGTGGCGGCGCGCGGCTGATCGTCGCGCACGAACGACCATTGCAGGATGGTCACCGGTCCTGTCAGCATGCCTTTGACCGGCTTCTTGGTATGCTCCTGCGCGAACCGGCTCCACCGCACCGTCATCGGTTGCGGTCGTGCGACGTCCCCGTAAATGATCGGCGGCTTCACGTAGCGCGAGCCGTAGGACTGCACCCAGCCGTGCTCGGTGAAGGCAAATCCGGCCAACTGCTCGCCGAAATATTCGACCATGTCGTTGCGCTCGAACTCCCCGTGCACCAGCACGTCGAGCCCGAGCTCTTCCTGCAACGCCAGCGTCTTGGTGATCTGCTCGCCGATGAACGCGTCGTACTCCGCGGCCGTCATCTTGCCGTCGAGCATGCGGCGCCGCGCCGCCCGCACCTCGGGCGTCTGCGGGAACGAGCCGATGGTGGTCGTGGGATAGAGCGGCAGCGACAATTGCTGCGTCCGCCGCACCGCGTAGGGAGACTGCCGCTGCATGTCGCGCTCGGTGACGCCGGCAACGCGCTGCGCCACTGCGGGACTGTGGATCCGCGCCGACGTGCGGCGGTCCGCCGCGGCGCGATCGCTCGCCGCGAACGCGTCGGCCACCGACTTGGGCCCGGCGGCGAGCGCACGCTTGAGCGTCACCACCTCTCCCAGCTTCTGCTGCGCGAACGCGAGCCAGCTCTTCAGCTCGGCATCGAGTCGCGTCTCCTGGTCCAGGTCGATCGGCACGTGCAGCAGCGAGCACGACGGCGCCACCCACACCCGTTCAGGCCCGAGCTGGGCCTTGGCGCGCTGCAACGGCTGGAGCGCCGCGGACAGATCGGTCCGCCAGATGTTGCGGCCGTCCACGACGCCGGCAGACAGGATCAAGTCCCGTGGCCAGCGCGCGAGCAGCGCGTCGAGCTGAGTTGGCGCGCGCACCAGGTCCAGGTGCAGTGCGTGCACCGGCAGCGCCAGCGCGGTGGCGGCGTTGTCGTCGAGCCCCGCGAAATACGTGGCGACGAGCAGCTTGGTCGACCCCGCGTGCTGGGCGAGCTGCGCATAGGCCGTGCGGTATGCCTCGAGCTCAGCCGGCGTGCGGTCGAGCGCGAGGCACGGCTCGTCCAATTGAATCCACGATGCGCCGGCCTGCGCCAACCGCGCGATCACCTCGCCGTACACGGGCAGTAGCCGGTCCAACAGCGACAGCCGATCGAACCCCTTGCTGTGCGCCTTGCCCAGCAACAGGAACGTCACCGGCCCGACCAGCACGGGTTTCGCCGCGACGCCGAGCTTCTTGGCCTCAGCGAGCTCGTCGAACGGCTTCCGCGAAGCGAGCCGAAATGTCTGGCTCGGCTCCAGCTCGGGGACGAGGTAGTGGTAGTTGGTGTCGAACCACTTCGTCATTTCCATCGCGACCACGTCGCGGCCCTTCCCTTGCACGCCTCGCGCCATCGCGAAGTACGTGTCGAGGTCCACGTCGCCGCCGCGCCAGTCGTAGCGCGCGGGAACGGCGCCCACCAGCGCGCACGCGTCGAGCATGCGGTCGTACAGGGAAAAGTCGTTGCAGGGGACGAGGTCGAGGCCCGCGTCGCGCTGCAGCGCCCAATGGCGCGCGCGCAGCACGCCGGCGGCGGCGAGCAGGTCGGCGCGGGATACGTTGCCACTCCAGTAGCCTTCGGTGGCGCGCTTCAGCTCGCGCGCGGCGCCAAGCGGCGGGAAGCCGAGGGTATGGGCCAAAGTCATGGGAGGAGGAATGTAATCGTATATTCCCGGGAGTGACCCCTCTGCTGCTGGCGCTGCTTGTGCAAGCGACCGCCTGTCCCAACGAAACGGCGGCCCGCGCCGCCATGGATTCCGCCTGGGGCTCCTACCGCGGCGGCGATGCGGCCGCTGCCGCCGCGCTATTCGCGCGCGCC
>JBGPOE010000062.1:0-14296 GCA_041487875.1 Gemmatimonadota bacterium
CATCGGGGACACGCGCGGTGTCGCCGCCGATCACAACAACCTCGGCTTGCTGGCACAGACCGTCGGCGACCCGGACGAAGCGCGTCGGCAGTTCGAGGCGGCCCTCGAACTCAACCGCCACGACGGTCGTGACGAGGTCGCCGCGACGAACCTGGTGAACCTCGCCGGGCTGGCGGCCTCCACGGGAGATTTCGCGCGCGCGGAGGGGCTGTACCACGATGCGTTGGCGACCTGGCGAGCCCGCGAGCAGTGGGCCGACGCGGCAGACGCCCTGCACGGCCTCGGCCAGCTGGAGCTGCGCCGCGGCGACTATCCCGCGGCGCGAGCCGCGCTGCTCGAGGCGCTGAGCATCTATGACCGCACCGGACCGCTCGCCGACGCGCTCGCGGTGCGGCGCGAGCTCGCCGGCGCGCTCGCTGCGTCGGGCGAGCTGCAAGGCGCGCTGGATCAGCTGCGCCGCACGCAGCGAATCGCGGACTCGGCGCGGGCGCCGCCGGGCGTGCGGGGAGGAATCGTCTTGGCTCGCGCCGACCTCGCCGTGCAGCTCAACACGTTCGCCGAGGCGGACCGGCTGTACGCCCTGGCCGAGCTGTTGTACCGCCAGGCCGCCGATCCCGAGGGCGAAGCGGAGGCCAGGCAGGGTCGAGGACTCCTGCTCCTGGCCGGCGACGATCGCGCCCGGGCCCAGACGCTGCTCGCGAGTGCGCTCCGCACCGAGCTCGCCGCCGGAAACCAGCGCGCGGCGGCGCTGACGCGCCTCTCGCTCGGCCAGGTCGCACAGGACCGCGGGGACACCGTCGCGGCCCGGCGGTTGCTCGCGCAAGCGAGCGCTGATCTCGAGCGGCTGGGCGATCCCGTCGGCGCGGCCGCCGCTCTGGGCGAGCGGGCGGGACTTGAAGCCGGAGCGGGACTGACTGCCGCAGCCGAGTCGCTGTACCAAGCGGGGCTCAATCGGCTCGGCCACCACATCGCGCCGGAGATCGCCTGGCGGCTGCACGACGGCCTGGCGTTGGTGCGGCGTGCACAGGGACGGGAGGATGAGGCGGCCCGCGAGCTCCGCGCCGCCATCGGCGACATCGAGCGTCCCCGCCGGTCTCTGGCACTGGCGGAGCGGCGCTCGGCGTTCCTGGCCGACAAGTGGGACGTCTATGCGCAGCTCGCGCTCGTCGAGCACACCCGCGGCCGACCGGGGGCCGCGTTCGAGGCGAGCGAGCGCTTGCGCGCCCGTGAAATGCTCGAGCTGTTGCCGCGTGGCCGCATCTCCGCGCCCTCCGACACGGCCGCCGAGCTCCTCGCGCGCGAGCAGGACCTGCGCCGCCGTATCGCCGAGCTGACCCGCGATGCCGAGGGTGCCCCGGCGGAGGCGGACGCAGTGCGCGGCCCAAACGCCGCGGGATCGGGCCAGACGACGCGCGAGGCGTTGGGGCGAGCCCAGGACGCGTACACCGAGCTGCTGCTCGAGATGCGGGAACGGACACCGCAAGATGCCCGGCTCGTCGCGCCGGAGCCCGCCACGTGGCAGGAAGTGGCGCGGCGCCTCGCGCCCGATCAGATCTTCCTCGAATACCTCGTGAGCGACTCGGGTTCGATCGCGTTCGCGGTCGCTCGAGACACGATCAGGGTGTTGGACCTAGGGGTCAGGCACCGCGACCTGGCTCGGCTCGTCGAATTCGCGCGCGGCACGCTGCAGTCGCGGGGCTCACCACGGCCGGACTCTCTCTGGCGGGGGCCGTTCCGGCAGCTCTACCGCTACCTGATCGCACCCATCGACGAGGCCGGCCTGCTCACGGGGAAGACGCGCCTCATCCTCGTGCCACACGCCGAGCTGCACTATCTCCCGTTCGCGGCGCTGCTGGACGGCGCAGGCCGGGAGCAGTTCCTGATCGAGCGCTACGAGATAGCGGTGACCCCGTCGGCATCGGTCTGGCTCGCGCTGGGCGACCGGCCGGCGGGGCACGCCGCAACCGGCGCGCTCGCCCTCGCGCCGAGGCCGGATCTGCTGCCGGCGTCACGGCGCGAAGTGGCGGCGGTCGGACGACTCGGCGGAGCGGATGTGCGGGTATTGACGGGCAGTGCCGCGACCGAAACTGCTTTCCGTCGGGAGGCGCCGGAGCGCCGCGTCTTGCACCTCGCGACATACGGTGTCCTCAACAAGCAGAATCCGCTGTTCTCGTACGTGGATCTAGCAGCGGACGGCGCAGGGGACGGGCGGCTCGAGGTGCACGAGGTGTTCGGTCTCCACCTCGCGGCCGACCTGGTCGTGCTCTCGGCATGCCAGACAGGGCTCGGCGCGGGAGCGCTCGGCGACGTACCGGCGGGCGACGACTGGGTGGGCCTCACGCGGGCGTTCCTGCACGCCGGAGCGGCCAACGTCGTCGCCACGCTATGGCCCGTGGACGATTGGGCCACCGCGACGCTGATGGAGCGGTTCTACAAGGATCACGCGCCCGGCGCAGACCCGGCGCGTGCGCTCGCCACTGCCCAACGCGCGCTCCTCGCCGCACCAGCTACGTCGCACCCGTTCTATTGGGCGGGGTTCGTGGTGGTGGAGAGGGCGCCGTGAGCAACGGAACCGATAGCATCCGTCGAACGAGAGCAGTGCGAACCGGGGCAGCCGTGCGCTTGCTGCGCAAGCAGCGACTTCGTGCCATCGCCATGGGCGTCGTTGCCTTGGTCGGAGCCTGTCGGGACGACCACCCCGACCCCGCGGGCCCAGGTGGTGAAGATAGCACACCGCCCGCTCCGACCGCGATCGTGTCGGACCCCCGACTGGCGGCTGCACCTACTCGCGCCGCCGCGGCACGTTCGGCGGCTGCCGCCACCCAGACGGAAGCGGTTTACGTCTCGCTGCAGCCCGGCACGGAGCCCAACGGCGGCCTGGCGACCGTTCGCAACACCCACACGGGCAGCCGCCTGCCCGTGGCGATGCAGGACGGCGGCTTCGACCCCGTCCGAACCGATGCGCGCGCGGGCGACACTGTGGCCATCGATATCGGACTAGTAGGCGGCGGCAACAGATCGATCATCGTCGCCGCGCCGCGCCGGCTCCGGCCGATGGTGGTGCGCACCGACCCGGGCTCCGGCAAGAAGGACGTAGCGCTCAATGCGAGCATCCTGGTCGTCTTCAGCGAGCCTGTCAGCCCGGGCAGCGTCGGCGGCATCCAGCTGCTGCGCGGTGGTGCTCCCGTGAGTGGCTCGACGACGCTGTCGCCCGACGGGCTCCGCGCCACGTTCCAGCCGCAAGGCCTTCTCGCTCCAAACACGGTGTATACGCTGTCCATTTCGACGGCCGTCGCGGATTTGAGCGGGGACCCGTTGCAACAGCCAGTGACATCGCAATTCACCACCGGCACCATTGTCGTGGCGGCGAGCGTCGCGACCGCACAGCCGGCGTTGATCACCAACCCCTTCAGTGGCGACCTGCGCACGTTCGACATGAGCGCCGTCCTCCAGAAGGACGGCCGCTTCTCTGGCACCTTCAGCATTTTCTACCCTGGGATCGGTGTGCGTGTCTTTGGCCGCGTGACTTGCTTTACCATCGTGGGCGGCAAGGCGGCGTGGATCGCGGGCGTCGTCGAGGGTTCCGGTGATACGGCTGCCATCGGAAAGGAGGACGGATGGCGGGCGGTCGACAACGGGCCGCCCGACGGCGGTGTACCCGACCAGCTCAGTCTGGCCGACCCGCTTGCCGAAGACAGCCTCGGCACGGCGCAGGACTACTGCGCGAACATGCCGCTGGGCGGCCCCGTCAATGGCGAGCTCACCCTGAACAACTTGATCAGCGGCGACATCGTCGTGAATTCGTCGGGTCCGCCCCCTCCGCCGCCCGCCGGCATGAGCGAGATCGCCTTCGCGGCGTGGCCTGACGGTGGCATCCAAGTCATCAACGCCGACGGTTCAGGCGGCAGGGTGCTGACCAGCACCGCTGGCGACTGGAACCCGGCGTGGTCACCGGACGGCACGAAGCTCGCTTTCGACCGCCGTGGCGACCCACAAGTCACTGGGGACATCTACGTGATGGGTGCCGACGGCTCAGGACTCAAGCCGCTGACGAGCGGTGCGTTCAACGACCTCGAGCCGGTGTGGTCGCCGGACGGTAGCAGGATCGCGTTCCAGCGCGACGGAGCGATCTACGTCATGAATGCGGTCGACGGCTCCGGCCTCCGGCCACTGACCGGTTCCGGATGTGATTTCTATCCGACGTGGTCGCCCGACGGCTTCCGGATCGCGTTCGCGAGCTGCCGCGCCGGCACGAGAGCCATCTACGTGATGAATGCGGACGGCTCCGGCGTCAGGCAACTAACGAACGACCCCGAGGGAGACTACTTCCCACGGTGGTCACCTGACGGCACCAGGATCGCCTTCGAGCGTGGCACCTGCTGCGCCGTCTACGTCGTCAACCCCGATGGCACCGGCCTCAGGCAGCTGGCTCTCCACGGACGAACGCCGTCCTGGTCACGGGACAGCCGGGCCCTCCTGTTTGAATGGTACGGAATCCACGTGATGAATGCAGACGGCACAGTGATCACCCCGCTCGGGGCGGGGTTCGACCCCGCGTGGTCGCCGGTCGGCACGCTACCGCTGAGGCCGCCGCCAGCCGCATCCGTCGCGATCGCGCCCGCGGTCGATACCCTCGTGGTGGGCGACACGGTCACGATCGTCGCCACCGTGAAGGACGCTGCCGGCAACGTGCTCCCAGGTCGGCTGGTCGACTGGAGCAGCGACTCCGTCGCCACGGTGCCGCCGGGATACGGCTCCGCGAGACTCGTTACGGGCGTCGCTCCCGGCATCGCCAAGATCGCCGCGATGGTCGACGGCAGGACCGATACGGCGACCGTGGTGGTCCGGCCGTGATCACCGCACGCCGCACCCATAGGAGAGACCCATGAGCGCCACGCCGCACCAGGTCCACGCGCGCCGCCTGTGGTGGTCGGCGGTTGCGTTCCTTGCCATCGCGTGCAAAGGAACCGAGCCTCCCCCGCCCACCACCGGCGCTGTTCAGGTCACGGCCGCCACCGCCGGCGCGGATCTTGACGCCGACGGCTACATCGTCGTGCTCGACAGCAGCGCGGCAGCCCTGCCGGTCGGGGTCAATGGATCGACCATGTTCTCAGATTTGAGTCCCGGGAGTCACCAGCTGACTCTTGTTGGGACCGCGGTGAACTGCCCCGTCGTCGGTGACAATCCGCGCACGGTGTCCGTCACCCTCGGGAGAACCACGCAGATCACGTTCCAGATCACGTGCGTCCAGCGCGTCGACCTCGCCGGCGTCTGGAACTACACCGAGCAGTTCGGGAGTCCGCTCGCCTGCAACGACACGGGGTCCATTGTCGTCACGCAGAGCGGAGACGGCTTCACCGGCACCAGTGATCAGGTCGGGACGTGCGATCGGCAGGAAGGCGCGATTGACAACTCGTTCTCCGCCCCCGTGAGCGGCAGCGCGCTGTACTCCGCTTCCGGCGGGGTGTCGGTCAGTTTCTCCAGCGGCGGTTGCTCCTACGCCGCTGCCATCGCCGGCACGCCCCCCGATCGCCTCATCAACGGACACGTGGACTGCGGGTCAGGCTCCGGTACCTGGGCGGCCGTGCGTGGAGGAGGGCCCATCGCGTCGGTCACCGTGTCGCCGCCAACCCGGTCGGTCGTAGCGGGAGGCACGACGCAGCTCCGCGCCGTCTTGATCGACGCGAGCGGGAGCCGGCGCGTCGGCCCGACCGTGACGTGGACGAGCGACGCGTCGGGGGTCGCGACGGTTGACGCAGCGGGCGTGGTCTCCGGCGTTGCGCCAGGATCCGCGACGATCACGGCGGCCGCCGAATCGAAGAGCGGTATCGCAACGGTCGGCGTGGAAGTCGTCACGTTCACGGCCGTCCAGGCCGGGGCCTATCACTCCTGTGGTCTCGCGACGACCGGCGTGGCGTACTGCTGGGGCAACGGCACGTACGGCGCGCTCGGCAACGGCGCCAAGGCAAACGGCTTTGCGCCCGTGGCGGTCGCCGGCGGCTCGACCTTCACGGCCCTCAGCGTCGGCGCGGTCCACAGCTGCGGCATCACGGCAAGCGGCGCCGCGTACTGCTGGGGATCAAACTACTGGGGCGAACTCGGCGCGGTCACGCCCGGCGCGTCACTGTGCGGCAGCGACGCGATTCTGTGCAGCACGACGCCAGTCGCCGTCACGGGCGGACTCGATTTCTCGTCGGTGAGTGCCGGGTGGACGCTGAGCTGCGCCCTGACGCCGAGTGGTGCCGCCTATTGTTGGGGCGATGATACCTACGGGGAGCTTGGCGATGGGTCGACCGCAGCCACCGGGACACCGGTGACAGTGACTGGCGGACTCACCTTCGTGAGCGTGGGCACCGGCAATCTCTTCGCCTGTGGCCTCACCGCCGCCGGCGCCGCGTACTGCTGGGGGAACAATACCGCGGGCCAACTCGGTATCGGTCCGAGCAGCCCCAAAGTGTGCAGCGGGGAGCCGTGCAGCACCGCTCCGGTCGCGGTATCGGGCGGGCTCACTTTTGCCTCCATCAGCGTCGGCTACTGGCACGTGTGCGGCCTGGCCTCCGACGGTGCGACGTACTGCTGGGGCGACAACGTCGCTGGCCAGCTCGGCGCGACGACGACAGCAACGTGTGCTGGTCTTGGTTCCGTGGTCGACTGCAGCACATTGCCTCTTCCCGTCGAGGGGGGCCCGAGCTTCGCCAAGGTGAGTGCCGGCTCCTTCCACAGTTGTGCCTTCACAGCGGCGGGCGACGGCTACTGCTGGGGCTCGAACGACTACGGCCAGTTGGGAGACGGCACGGGAACGGACATGGCGACGCCGGCCGCCATAGCAGGCGGGCTCAGCTTCGCGGGCCTGAGCGCGTTCGGCAGGTGGCACAGCTGCGGGTTGAGCGCCGCGAGCGTCGCCTATTGCTGGGGCGGCAACTTCTGGGGCCAGGTCGGCGGCGCGAGCGACTATCTCTTGCAGCCTGCGATCGTCCCTGGCCAGGCAGCCGTGTCAGCGACGCCGCCGCGGCATGTGTCGCAGGCGCCGCGTGCTACCGCCCGCTCCGCGTCGCCGCGGCTCTCGCCGCGTCCACCCCGCCCATGACCCGCGCGCGACGTTTAAAGTCTTGACACCCGTCCGACGCGGGCTATCACGGGAGTGCTGCTCCAAGGGGCGAGCCGGGGACCCGCACCGGCTCATGCGGCGGGTCGTGACGCTGGGCCGGCACGGAGCAGCGGAGGCGCCATGAGTAGGCGCAGCAGGGACGTCCGTCTCACGAGTGCGTCCCGCAGAGAGGCAACCGTGCGGCCGGATCCCGTGGTGCGCTGGGCCCGACTCGCGTTGGAGATCGCTATGCTCCTCGCGGGGTGCCGCGGCGGTGAGGTCAGCGGTCCCGTGGATCCGACGTCGACGATAGTGTCCGACCCGGTCGCCGCCGTCTCGCTCACCTGTCCGGGTGCCGCCGAGGCCTATGTCTTCCTCCCACCTGATTCGATCCCCGGCGGCATCGCCGCCGCCGTCCAGAATCGGCGCACCGGACGCACGATCGCAACGGCGATGATCAACGGCGGGTTCGACCCCGTGCCGGTGACTGCCATCGCCGGCGATACACTGGACATCGTGGTCGAGCTGAGCGGCGGCGGAAACCCGGAGCGGCTCATTCAGCCCGTACCGCTGAAGCACGCCCCGAGCGTCGTCCGCACGTATCCGTCGTCCGGTAAGCGGGACGTGCCGCTGAACGCCGGGATCGTCATCGTCTTCAGCGAGCCGGTGGCCGCGACGACGCTCTCCGCATCCGCTGTACAGCTGTACCACGGCACCAGCGCGGTCGCCGGGACGGTGCGCCTGCTCGAGGGGAGCGCGACGGCCGCCGTGTTCACGCCGTCGGCGCCGCTCGACGCCAACACCGATTACCTCCTGGTGGTCACGCAGGCGGTGCGGGACCTGCAGGACGACGCCCTGGCGGAGGTGGTGACGGTGTTGTTCGCGACGGGGACGACGACGGCGGGACAAGCGAGCCTCGTGTCGGTGCTTCCGGACACTGCGGCTGTCCTGGCCGGCATGCAGGTGCAGCTGACCGCGGTGGCGCTTGCAGCGGGTGATGACACGATGCCCAAGACGCCCGTCCCCGGTGCGCCGGTTTTCTGGTCGACGGACGACCCCGCCGTGGCAACCGTCTGCAACACGGGACTCGTGACGACGCACGCTGCGGGCGTCGCCCACGTCCGGGCCACCGTGGATCAGGGAGGGGAACCGGTATTCGGAACCGCGGTCGTCCTTGTGAGCGCGACGCTGCCACCCGTCGAATCCGTGGAGCTGACCCCCGCGTCCGCGATCGTGCCGGCTAGAGGCAGGATCCAGCTCACCACAGTGTTGAAAGACGGACTCGGCAGTGTTCTTTCGTTCAGGCCCGTGTCGTGGCGCACCAGCGATCAGTCATTCGCAACCGTGGAAGGAACCTCGGGCGGCAAGGCGTGGGTGACCGGCGTATCGGCTGGCGGGGCGACCATTACGGCGACGAGTGAGGGTAAGAGCGCCACGGCGCAGATCAACGTTGTGACTCCCGGACCCTATGCGACCCTCACCGCAGCTGGCGGAGGTAGCGCCGGCTATACCTGCGGGCTCACCACTGATAGCTGGGCCCTGTGCTGGGGGGAGGACTTCGCTGGGCAACTGGGCAACGGAACGTCCGTGTCCACGTCGGTTCCGGTGCCGGTCGCCGGCGGCCTTCGGTTCTCGCAGGTCGGTGGAAGCTACACCACCAGCTGCGCGCTGACGGCCGCGGGCGAGGCTTACTGCTGGGGCGACAATGTGATGGGCGCACTAGGAATCGGGAGCACCGCAGGGCCGGAGCAATGCATCTACGGGCCGTGCAGCACGACGCCGGTCGCGGCGGCGGGGGGGCTCCGCTTTGCAGCGATCGACATGGGGTTCTCACACGGCTGCGCCCTGACCCAGAACGGGTCAGCCTATTGCTGGGGGAGCAACGCACAGGGCGAGCTGGGGATCGGCACGATGACGGGCCCCGAAGAGTGTCCTGCCGCGCTCCAGCCGGGTGGTCCCTGCAGCACCGTGCCGGTGGCTGTGGCGAGCGGACTCACGTTCACGGCCCTCACGGTGGGGGCTGGCCACACCTGTGCTCTCGCTGCAGCCGGGGCCGCGTACTGTTGGGGCGCCGCAGGCGCGCTGGGCGATAGCACGACGCTCGCCCACCCCTCACCGGTGCGGGTCGCAGGTGGACTCGCCTTCGTGGCGCTCAGCGCTGGGGGCGATCACACATGCGGCCTGACGTCTGACGGCACCGCCTACTGCTGGGGGGCGAATTACTCGGGTCAACTCGGCGACGGGACCAACACGACCAGCACTGCCCCCGTGCCCGTCGCGGGCGGCCTGAAGTGGGCCTCCATCAGCGCGGGTGCCGCACACACATGCGCTGTGACCCCGAGTGGCAGCGCCTACTGCTGGGGATATAACGGATTCGGCACGCTGGGTGACGGAACCACGACATACAGGTCGACGCCATCGCCAGTCGCGGGCGGGCTCGTGTTCGCGAGCGTGACCGCAGGTGGCGAGCATACGTGCGGCGTCACAGTGGCGAGGATCGCCTACTGCTGGGGGAACAATCAGTCAGGCGCGCTCGGCAACGGTACGACGACACAAGAGCCCGTCACGGCGCCGGTGAAGGTCGCGGGCCAGCCGTAGCGGTCTGATTGCGGATTTCGGATTGCGGATTGATGGCCCTGCAGGCGTTGATCCGCAGTCTCCAAATCCGCAATCGAATTCCCCCTTCCTTCCCGACCCACAAGCCCCGCCCTCGCTCGTACCTCGCTCCGCGCTGAGCAACGCGTCTCGCGCGGTCCGTCTCATGGTGAGTGTTTACCCAACATCCCAGGAGGCGGCCCATGCATTCCGCAATGGCACGACTCTTCGCACTTGTCTGCGTGACTGCTGCGCTCGCTGGCTGCGACACCGATCAGTCGCTCGCGCCCAATGCCGACGCGGCATCGCTCGCGAGCGCCGGGGCCAGCCAGAAGGGGCCGTCCAACCTTTCCATCACTGCCTCGCCGGGCGCGGTCAGCCTCAGCTGGCAGGACAACTCACCCAACGAGACCAGCTTCGACGTGCTCCGCTCCACGACGGGCGCGAGCGGCACGTTCACCACGATCGCCACGACCGCAGCGAAGGTCACCCTCTACACCGACACCGGACTCGACCCGAAGCTGCAGTACTGCTACAAGGTTCAGGCGAACGCCCAGAAGCGCGTCCTCGGCGTCTCCAATACGGTATGCGCGAACCCGCTCCCGCTCGAGCCGCTCGCCGCGTCCAAGGTCGATGCAGTATTGATGGCCACGGGCAGCGTCCAGATCACGTGGACGGACAACTCCACGAACGAGGACGGGTTCCGCGTGGAGCGCGCCGCGAGCGATGCCGGGCCGTGGACGACGCTCGTGACCACGAGTCCGGGCGTTACCTCAGCCCAGGATCCGAGCGGCATTCCGAACCAAGAGCAGGTCTGCTACCGGGTGCTCGCGTTCAACAGGTACGGAGACGCCCCGCCGTCGAACACCGACTGCACCGCGTTTCCGGCCGCGCCGACCAACCTCTCGGCCAAAGCCGTGGACGGGCAGACCATCGACCTCACGTGGGTGGATAACTCCGCCTTTGAGGACGGCTACGAAGTGCAGCGCTGCTGTCAGACGGGGTGGATCGTCGTCGGGACCCTGCCGGCCAACGCCACCACCTATCGCGACCTCGGCCTGGTCACCAACGCGCAGTACTACTACCAGGTGCGCGCGAAGAAGGACCAGGGCTACTCGGCGTTCTCGAACTACGCCGGCGCCATCGTCGCCGCCAGTCCGCCGAGCGTTCCCGCCGCCCAGGCGTACCCGGCCTCGAGCAGCATCATCACGGTCTACTGGACGGACAACTCCGGGATCGCCGAGACGTTCCGCGTCGAGCGCTCCACGGACGGCGGGACGAGTTGGATGCCCGTCGGGACGACCGTCGCGGGACAATGGTATCTCAGCGATGAGGGACGCACGCCGGAGCAGCAGGCGTGCTACCGCGTGTACGCCGCCAACAGCCGCGGCGAATCGGGCCCTTCGAACCCCGCGTGCACGGCGCCCCCGCTCGGGCCGACCAACCTCGTCGCCACGACAGTCGACTATCAGACCATCGACCTCGGGTGGACAGACAACTCAGGCGTCGAGGACGGCTATTGGGTGCTCCGCTACGATTACTGGTATGGTGACTACGTAATCATCGCAGAGCTTCCGGCCAACACGACGACCTTCAGCGACACGTGGCTGGCGAGCGAGACGTGGTACTCGTACTTCGTTGTGGCAATCAAGGACGGCGGCACCTCCGACTACTCGAACGAGGCGAGCGCCACCACCGACGCGGCACCGGTGGGGGTGCAGAGCCAGGTCACGACGAGCGCTCGTCGTGTCACCGCGGCCTCGCGCGGGCTCGTGCCCGGAGCCCCGACCAAGCGGCCGCTACCGACCGGTGCACGGCGCACAGCACCGACAGCACGGCCCTGAGGAGGTGTACGATATGCACCTCGTCACCATCACCGCCCGGCCTCGCGTCCTTGCTGGACTGACCGCCCTCGCTTTGCAGGTCGCTGGGTGCCGGGGCGGCGGTGAGTGGACCGCCCCACCACGGCCTATCGCGGCCGTCGCGATCGTACCCGAGTCCATCGAAGTCGTGGTGGGCGGAGCCGTGCAGCTGACGGCGGCGATGTGGGACGCGTCGGGTCGCGCCGCGAGCGGGCGGGCGGTGACGTGGGCGAGCAGCCATCCCGCGGTGGCCACGGTGTCGGCCACGGGGCTCGTGACGGCACGACTCAAGGGCTCGACGACGGTCACCGTCACGTGCGAAGACCGGCGCGCCACCGCCGTCGTCATCGTGTTTGTGCCGATGGGTGTGTGACATGAACACCCGCGTCTTGCTCCTCCCTGCGTTCATCGCTGCCTGTAGTCACGACCTTACGCCACCCTCATTTCCCATTACGGTGCATTTGGCGTTGCTCAACCAGATAACGGATTCCGTCTTTGTAGGGATGGCAGGGGAAGAATCCGCTTTCCCGGGAATTAGCCGCCTCGCACCCTCCGACAGTCAATGCACCGAGTTGTACGCCTGGGCGGATTCGGTGCCCGTTGAAGTCCATTCGTGGACGAATTGGGCCACGATCTATGGCACATCGTGGGTCTATCCGCTGCGTCACACCTCGTGGCAGGCGACGGTCACCTCCACCGGAGTGACAGCGGCGGCTGCAAGTACGGCCTGTTCATTTTAGGGAGGAGGTCCCATGAGAACCGTTCACATCGCCACATTGGCTTCAGCTGTCTCTCTCACGCTGCTCGTCGCCTGCGAGTCGACGTCCCACCCGATCGCCCCGAAACTCCAGGCCATGTCCTTCGCCAACTCCGAGTGGTCGGAGCCCGTGAACCTCGGGCCCGTGGTCAACTCGACCGCGGGCGAGATGAACCCGGCCTTGTCCCCCGACGCCTTGAGTCTCTACTTCGTCTCGAACAAGCCAGGCGGCCTGGGCGGCACCGACATCTGGGTGTCCCGGCGTGCCTGCGATGACTGCGCGTGGCAAGCGCCCGTGAACCTGGGGTTTCCGATCAACACGGCCGACGCCGACGGCGCGCCCGCCCTCTCGACCGACGGACACCTGCTCTTTTTCTTCAGCGACCGACCGGGCGGGTTCGGCCAACTGGATATCTACGTCTCGCGTCGTACCGACACGCATGACGACTTCGCCTGGGGTCCGCCGGAGAACCTCGGCCCTGATGTCAACACGCCGGATGGCGATGCCGGCGCGGCGTACGCCCAGGTCCGGGAAGACGGCTTCGTGGACCTCTACTTCAATCGAGCCGGGGCGCCGGATTTCCTGGAGGATATCTACGTGGCATCCGTGACCCCCCAAGGCGCGACGCGCGGACCGGCGGTCCCCGTTCCGGAGCTCAACGACCCCGGCGCGCGGGATTTTCACCCGTCGGTGCGGAGTGATGGCAAAGAGATCTACTTCGGCTCTACCCGGGCTGGCTCGCTCGGCATGGTGGATCTCTGGGTGTCCACACGCCCCAACGTGAACGACGCGTGGTCCGCGCCGGAAAACGTCGGCCCGCCGCTAAGCACGACATTCAACGACCTGCAACCCGCGCTGTCGCACGACGGACGCACACTGGTCTTCGCCTCCAATCGCCCCGGTGGCTCCGGCGGCAGCGACCTCTGGATGTCCACCCGCACGCCGAGCGGGCACTAGCGAAACGGAGCACGACGGCCACCATCAGCCGATGCTGATGGTGGCCCTCTTTCTGTGCACACGCGCTCGAACGCCCATCCCCGCAATAGATTGCCTATCACCAGCGCCGAGCGTACCCTTAGACTGTCGCCGGACCATACAGGAGCACGCGGTGCCGGTGACGGCCAAGCTGTCCAGGAAGTTCTACGAGAGGTTCGGAGACGAGCTGACCAACGAGCTCGTGGAGTGGTTCAATCAGGTGGATGCCACGTACAAGTCTGATCTCCGAGAGCTGAACGAACTCAACTTCACTCGTTTCGAGGCGAGACTCGAGGCCGAGATCGCTCAGGCCGTCGCCCGCCTGGAAAGCCGGATGTCCGCTTTCGAGGCGCGGATCATCCGCTGGATGTTCGTGTTTTGGGTCGGGACGCTGGGCACCCTGATTGCCCTTCGCACGTTCTAGCCTGCCCTAAGCCCCCGCCACCGCCAGACACTCGATCTCCACCCGCGCGCCCAACGCGAGCCCGCTTCCCGCGACCGTCGAGCGCGCGGGGGGATCCTGCGGGAAATACGTCGCATATACGGTGTTCATCGCCGCGTAATCCCTGATGTCCGCGAGGAACACCGTGCACTTCACCGCGCGGTCGAGCGAGCTGCCCGCCGCGGCCAGCACGGCCTTGACGTTCTCGAGCGCCTGCCGCGTCTGGCCCGCGATGCCTGTGTCGGCGAGCTGGCGCGTGCCGGGCACGTTGCCGATCTGGCCCGACAGATAGAGCATGTTCCCCACTCGCACCGCCGCCGAGAACGGCAGCCCCCGGACCTCGCCGGGGCCGTGGAGCACCTGGCGGTCTTGGCCGGCGAGCGGCGCGGCAAGAACAGCGAGCGCGACAGTGATGACAGTCCTCATGCTTCCCTCCCCAGACGAGCCGTGACGATCGGCCAGGTGATCACCAACGCGAGTCCGCCGACGGCGCTCGCCAGAAACGCCGGGCCCGCGCCGTACCGCTGGAACACTCCCCCCAGGGCGACACCCCCGACCAGCGCCGCGACCCCCGTCA
>JBGPOE010000063.1:0-14109 GCA_041487875.1 Gemmatimonadota bacterium
CCCTGTTCCCCTCGGGCAACGGCGCCCTGCAGCTCGGCCCGGAGGAGGGCATCGCGCAATTCGTGCTGCCCGCGTCCGGCGCGCACTCCGTGCACGTCGCCGGCTCCTTCAACGACTGGCTGCCGACCGCCATTGCGCTCGAAGACCGCGACCACGACGGCGTGTGGCGCGCCACCCTCGTCCTGCCCGTGGGCCAGCACGAGTACATGTTCGTGGTGGACGGGGAGCGCTGGGTGGCAGATCCCAATGCGGGTCGCTACATCGACGACGACTTCGGGCGCGAGAACGCGGTCCTGATCGTGCGACCGGCGAGCCGGTGAGAGCGCTCCTGCTGCTCGTATGCGCGGCGCTGCCGCTATCCGCCCAGTCGGTGCGCCCGCGGCTCGAGGGACGCGTGCCGCCGGGCGTGATCGCCGTGATCGACTCCATCGTCCGCGCGGCGGCCGCCGACAGCCTGCCGATCGAGCCGCTCGTGCAGAAGGCGCTGGAGGGCGGCGCCAAACACGTCTCGAGCGATCGCATCGTGCTCGCGGTGCGGTTGCGCCGCGACCGGCTTGAGGCCGCGCGGGCGCTGCTCGTGCGCGCCGGTGATTCGCTTCCCGTGACCCCGCTGAAGGTCACGGCGGTGGCCACCGCGCTGTCGCGCGGGGTCCCCGCGCCCACCGTGGCGCGAGTCGTGTCCAGCCTCCCCGGCGAGCCTCACACGGCGGCGCTTCAGGCCGTCGCGGACCTCCGCGCGCACAATTTCGACCCCGACTCGGCGGCCCAGCTGATCCTCGACGCGTCGCGCCTGGGCGTGCCGCACGATCGTTTCCTGGATGTGGCCACTGCCGCGATCCACGAGGTGCAGCGCGGCCGCACCCGGGCCGAGGCGTTGGCGCTGGTGCGCGCCGAGCTGCCCAATCTGCCGCCCCCACCGCGACCGGCTCCCCGGACCGTGTCCGGCGCCAAGCGGCCGGTGCCGGGGGCGTCCCCGCGCTGACCTGGTGTGACGGGTGACGGGGTGGCAGGGTCTCTGGGGTGACGCGGACCAGTGGGGTCCGCGGCCCAACACACTCCGGAGGATTACCGCAATGATTCGTCGCACGCTTTTGACACTCGCGTTGATTGCCGTCCCGGCACTCGCCGTGGCCCAACAGGCCACGCAGGCACCGGCGCAGCAGCCGATGCAGGCAGCCGCGCAGGACACGACCAAGGCGAAGCCCGCGGCCAAGCGGACGCACTCGGCCAAGAAGCCCGCCGCTCGTCACACCGCGAAGAAGCCCGCCGCGGCGCCGCGCGATACGACCAAGAAGCCGTAACTAAGACGTGTAGTCAGCGTTGATCCGGACGTACTCCGGAGTCAGATCACACGTCCACACCACCGCCTCCGCCCGGCCGATTCCTAGGTCCAGGCGGAGGCGGATGGTTTTTTGGGAGAAGATGGCGCGGGCGCGGGCGGCGTCGGGATGCGCCGTGGCGCCGCCCGAGGCGAGGGTGAGCCAGTCTCCGTCGGCCGCCGCCTCGAGGCGCAGCCGGTCCACCGGCAACGGCACGCCGGCGGCGCCCGCCGCGGCGAGGATGCGTCCCCAATTCGGATCGCCGCCGTAGATCGCCGTCTTCACGAGGGCCGAGCGCGCGATGGCCCGGCCCACCTCCCGCGCGGCCGCCTCGGTCGGCGCACCACAGACATGGATCTCGAGCAGCTTGGTGGCGCCCTCGCCATCCCGCACGATGGCGAGCGCCAACGTGCGCGCCACGGCCTGCACGCCTTCCTCGAGCGCCTTCCACATCGCGCCATTGTGTGAGGGATCGATGCCCGATGCCCCGTTGGCGAGGAGCAAGACGGTGTCGTTGGTGCTGGTGTCGCCGTCGATCGAAATGGCGTTGAAGCTGCGGTCGGCCACGCGCTTGAGCAGCGGCGCGAGACTAGCGGCGTCGCAGGCGGCGTCGGTGGTGAGCACGGCGAGCAGCGTCGCCATGTCGGGATGGATCATCCCCGC
This sequence comes from Gemmatimonadota bacterium, assembly GCA_041487875.1. Lineage (GTDB taxonomy): Bacteria > Gemmatimonadota > Gemmatimonadetes > Gemmatimonadales > GWC2-71-9 > DATLWA01. The sequence continues at coordinate 1,983 of JBGPOE010000063.1, forward strand.
GCCCTTCGCGATGCCGCCGATGGTGATGGGGCCGCCCGGCGTCTCGAGCCGGACGGCGCAGTGCTTGGGTCGGGTGTCGGTGGTCATGATCGCGCGCGCGGCCGCGGGCCCGCCGTCCGCGGCGAGCCGCGCCGCCGCCTCGCGCAAACCGGCGGCCACCTGCGCCACGGGCAGCGGCACGCCAATGACACCGGTCGACAACACCAACGCCGTGCGCGGCGGCAGGCCCGCGGCCTGCTCGGCGGCCTGGGCCATGGCGCGCGCGGCCGCCAGGCCGTCCGCGCCGGTGCAGGCGTTGGCCACGCGCGCGTTCATCGCCACCGCGCGAACGCGACCGGGCCGTTCCGACAGCAGATCCTGGTCGTACAACACGGGAGCCGCGCGCATCGCGTTCTTCGTGAAGACGCCGGCGGTGGCGCAGGAGGTGGCGGAGACGAGCAAGGCGACGTCGAGCGCGCCGCCCGACTTCAAGCCGGCGGCGGCCGCCGCGGCGGTGAATCCCTGCGGCGTGGTCGCGGAGCCGTCGGGGAGCTCCTGCATGTTGGCGGACACGCCGGCCAAAATAGCGGCACCGGGTCGCTTGTGTAACGCCCCGGGACTTCTTATCATAGCGCAACCTTCCCGGAGGGTCCCGTTCGATGTCGGATCGGTTCTTGAGCTCCGACGAATACGACGAACGCGCGCACCAGCTCTACAACGAAGGACAATACGACGAGGCCATCGACACGCTCCGCGAGGGGCTCGGCCTCTATCCCAACGCCGTGGAGCTCCACGTCGGCATGGGGTACGCCCGGCTCGCGCGGGAGGAATACGCCTGGGCGCGGCGCGCGTTCGAGGAAGCGCTCGCTCTGGACCCCGAACACGAAGACACGCTCGCCGGTCTCGGCGAGGTGCTGCTCAAGTTCGGCGACAAGCACGGCGCCGTGGGCGCCTTCGATCGCATTCTCGCGCTGGGCTTTCGGGAAGACCACGATCTGATGCTGCAGGTGGGCCGCGCGTTATTTCGCGACGGCGTCCTCGATCAGGCCCGCCGGTTTTTCGAGATCGCGCTGAGCGCCCACCCCGACTCCACCGAGGCCACCGCGTGCGTCGGGTACGCCGCGCACCGCCTGGGCGACGACGCCACGGCGCTCCACTGGCTGCGACGCGCGCTCGAGATCGACGCGCAGCACGGCGAAGCCCGCATCTACCTCGCCAACCTGCTCTACGACCGCGGTGAGTACGAGGCCGCGTTGTTCCACCTCGAGCGCACCGAGCCGGACGACCATTTCGACACGCTGGCCATCTGGCGCCTGGTCGAGCTGAAGCGGAGCGTGTACCGCCTGCCCGAGGACGACCCCGAGCTCGTGCCGTGGCACGAGCGGCTGGGCGAGCTGACCGGCGAAGCCGAGCCGGAGGATCTGCTGCTCGCCGAGATCGAGGCGATGGGCCCGGACGGGCAGGTGAAGGATCCCAGCCAGTTGGAGCTCTTCGGCACGCTGCTCACCGAGCTGCAGGGGATGAAATCGCGCTCCGGGCCCGGCGAGGTGCACCGCATCAGCACGCTCGCGGGCGAGACCTACGTGGGCACGTTCGAGGAAATCGTCCGGCAAATGAAGGACGACGCGGCGGAGTACGCCGGTGGCTCGCTCGAAGAGTACATGGCGGCCACCGCGCAACGCGGCCGTCAGCAGACCGGCGTGATGATCCCCACGACCGATCCGGAAAGCTTCATTCGGGGGAGCGCGGACGCGGGGTTGCTGAGAATACTGCACTGAGAGCCGTCAGCCGTCAGCCATCAGCGGTCTGACGGCTCAGGTCCCTCGCTTGAACCCCACCGCGACCGACACGGGGCCGTCGCCGAGCGCCACCAGCGCCAGCGCGCTCGCGCACAGCAGACCTTCCACTTCCGGCCAGCGGCCGGTCGGCAGCACCACGAACAGCGCCGCGATCGCCATTTCGAACGCCATACACGTGGCCCACACGCGCGTGAGAATGCCCAGCATGACGCACGCGGCGCCCACGGTTTCGACCGTGATCACGATCGCGGCGGCGATGGTCGCGAAGGGAATTCCCTGGCTGTGCATGAACCCGGCGGTCGCCGGGAGCCCCATCCGCACCTTCATCAGGCCGTGGTGCAGGAACACCAGACCCACCGCCAGGCGCAACACGAGGGCCGCGTAGGGGGTGAAGCGGTTCATAAAGGCTCCCGTTCGATGGGTTGAGTGACCGCGCCGCGACGGCGCGTGTCGGTGCGCAGTGCGCGGGCGCCCAGGCGCTTGGCGACGATGTCGAGGCCGCGTTGCGGCTGCACCGGGCCGAGTCCCGCCACGTCGACGAAGCACAGTCCCTCGTCCGGGACAGCGTGCAGCGCCACGAACCCGCTATGACACGGCAGGAACGCCGCCACGCCGCGCGGACCCTCCTTCACGAGCGGCGCGCTCGCCGGATCGAGTCCCGCGGCGTTGGCGGCGGCGAGCAAGAGTCCCGACAGCCCGGCCGTGTCGCTCAAGCGCTGCCCCGGGATGCCCCCCAGGTCGGCGAAGCCGTGCTCGAGGTGCACCCTAGGGGCAAGCCTGGAGGTTGGCGTAGAGCGGTGCGACGAATGTGCCGACGACCGTCACGGCCCCGAGTGCGTCCCCGTACATGTCGGTGCGTTGCGCGAGGAACTGGAACCGGCCTCCCAACGCCGTCCCCCCCGGGGCGGACACGACCTTGGTGATCGTGAGGAGCCCCGTGTGCCGCGACAGACCGGTCACGGGCGGACTCACGCTGTAGGTGGTCCAGGTCGCCCAGGCGCGCGGTGGCCGGCACACGGCGTCGGCCCCTTTCCCGAATGCTTCGACCGGCGAGATCGAGTCGATCACGAACGGCGCCGCCGTGTCCACCGCGCTCACAACGGTGAACAACAGGTTGTCCACGAGCCCGCCGCTGCCGTTCTGGTTGTAGGCGCGCAGTTGAAACGCGGGCGCGCCGCCGTGCTGGGCGTAATTGATCGCGTAGGCGAGACCGCCCGTATGGCGGTTGGCCGTGCCCGACACGCTGAAGAAAGACCGGCTGTTGGCGCTGGCGGTGTCGGCGGCGCGGATCACGATGGCGCCCGTGTCCGCAAGCGTGCCGGCGTGGACGAAATAGCGCAGCGGGCTGCCCGACGCGACGCCGGTCACGAGCCCAGTCACCGTGTCGATCGTGTAGACGCCGCTGTTGGGGGAAGGTCCGAAGGTGGCCGCCGGCGGACTCCCGCCCTTGCGCTGCACCACGACGGGGATGGTGATCGTGTCGGTCGGGAGCAGGTAGATCGTGTCGAGCACCAGCGCGAGGTCGAGCGTGTCGGCGACCACCACCAGAGCATGCCCAGCCACGCCGTTGGCGGTGGCGGTGAGGATCGCGGCGCCGCGGGCCAGGGCCGTGAGCTGCCCGGAGACGCTGTCGACTTTCAGCGCGGTCGGCGCCGTCGACGACCAGCGCACCGGTCCCGCCGGCATCGTGTCGCCGGAGGCGTCGAGATAGATCACCGTACGCGCCGTGTCCGTGTCGCCCACGAACAGCGAGTCGAGCACCGGCCGGATCACGACCTTCGGGCTCGCGCTGGGACCGCCGCCGTCGCCGCAGGCGGCGGCGCCCACCACGACGCACCACAGGAGTCGTTTCATGCTGGGCATTAAGTGTAAACGGCCTTAGGTTAGCCGAGCCAGGGCGTCGGCGTAGCCTTCCGGGACGCCGACATCGTAGAACGGGCCGGCGGCCAGCACACCGACCAGGCGGCCGCCCCGGGCGAGGCGTTGCAGCGCCGGAACGTCGTCGAGCTCCGCGCCCGCCGGCTGGGTGCCGCGGATGTCTTCCAGCAAGTCGAAGATGTCGGGGCCGAATGCCATGCGGCCAATCGCCGTGAGCGCGGAGGGGGCGTCGCCGGCGTCGAAGCGGCCGTCGCGCGCGCCCTTGTCGGCCAGGTCGAGGACGTCGAGCAGCCCATCGGGGCGCGCGCGGCAGCGCACGCGTCCGGTGGCGCCCTTGGTGGCGGCATCGCGCGCGCGGATCTCGGCGAGCAGCACGGCGGCCCGCCCGGTGCGGCGGCGCGCCTCGAGTACGGGCAGGATCGCCGGCCCGCGGGCAAACAGGTTGTCGGGCAGAAGCACCGCGACGTCGTCTTGGCCGGCGGCCGGACGGGCGCAGGTGATGGCGTCGCCAAGGCCCAGCGGTTGGGGTTGGAGCACGACGGCGACGGTGAGGCGGTCAGGCGCGCGGGCGGTCAGATGCGCGTCGAAGGCGGCGGTCTTTTCGGGACTCGTGACGATCACGGCGCGTTCGAGACCCGCAGCGGCCGCCTCCCGCAAGGTCCATTCGAGCAGTGGTGTGCCGGCGACGGGAAGCAATTCTTTGGGGAGGCCGCGGGCGACGGCGGCGATGCGGGTACCCTGGCCGCCGCAGGGGATGACCGCGGTGACCACCTAGAACATCGACATCGCGAGGAACGACCGCAGGTTGTCGTTCGTCACGCGCAGCCGGGCGCACAGCAGGCGCACCACGGACCACAACACCTTGTAGGCGATGTCGCGATTGAAGTCCACGAGGAGCTCGAAGTCGGAGCGCGAGATGGTGATCAACGTGCAGCTCGTGTTGGCGATCGCGTCGGTGGAGCGCTCGGAGCGGTCGAACACCGACATCTCGCCGAAGCAGGCACCCGGCTTCAGGATGGCGAGGGCTTCCTCGCCCGATCCGGGGATGGTCCGGGAGATGCGGACTTCGCCCTCAGAAATGATGAAGAGCCGGTTGCCCGGCTCCCCTTCCTTGAAGATGGCCTGGTTGACCGCGAACTTCTGCTCGCGGCATACCTCGGAGACGCGGGCCAGCTCTCCCTCGTCCAGGTCTTGGAAAACCGCCGCCTGCTTCAGCAGATTCAGGTCCACGCGGTGAAGCTACGCGCCGCTCGGGGGAGGGGCAAGTGAAACCGTGGTTCACGGTCGCGGATGTGCTGACGGCTCTTCGGGTTCCGTTGGCGGCGCTGTTTCCGTTCCTGCGGGAGCCCGCCGCCCAGCTCGCGGTGGTGGCGGTGGCGGCCGCGACGGATTTTTTTGACGGCATCCTGGCGCGGCGGTTCGGCGGCTCGCGCGTGGGCCCGTTCATCGACCCGGTGGCGGACAAGGCGTTCATGGTCGCCGCGTTCCTGACGGTGGCGACGCGGGGTGGACTGCAGCCGCTGGAGGTCGTCGCGGTGCTGCTGCGCGACATTGTCGCGGTGCTGGGCTTCGCGGGCTCGTGGGTGTTGCGGCGTCCGGTGGCGCTGCCGGCGCGGGCGGGAGGTAAGGCGGTCACGGTGGGGCAGCTGCTGACGCTGGTGGCGTTCATCGCCGAATCGCCTCTGCTGCGTCCGCTCGCGTGGGCCACCGGCGCCGTTTCGGTGTACGCCATCTGGGACTACGGCCGCGCGGTGTCGAGAGCGGTGCATCAACGCTAGAGGGAGGCACGATGCGACAGGCGTGGGCGGTGGCGGCCGGCATCTTTCTCGCGGTCGCGGGTGCGGGCGGGGCGGCGGGGGCGGCGGCGCAGGAGTTCCGCCCGCCGCAGGTCGGCGCGAAGCCCACGACGGGGACGCGCATCGGCTTGTTCGGGTTCGGGACGCGTGCCGGGATCGATTTCCGGGGGCGCAGCCAGATGATCTTCGGAATTACGCTCGATGCGGGCGACTTGTTCACGCCGCGGGCGCGGTTGCGGCCGTCGGGGGAGATCGGCGTGTTCAACGGCGTCAATACCTTCGTGGCGAGCGGCGAGCTGCTGTACCGCTTCACCGAGGACGATCAACAGGCCATCCCGTACGTGGGCACGGGCCTGAGTCTCGCGGGTCACGAGAGCTGCGGCACCGACCCAAAATGCCCGGCCGTCTGGCTCAATCTCGTATTCGGGTTCGAGCTGCACTACCGCTCCACGTTCAACTGGCTGCTCGAGTACCACGCGATGGACGCGCTGCGGCACAACCGGATCTACGTCGGGCTCACCACGCGACGGGGGAACTGAACGTGGCGCGCGAGGCGGTGGTCTCGGTGCGCTGGCGCGACGGGCTGGTGTTCGAGGGCGGGCCCGCCGGGCGGCCGGCCGTGGTGGTGGATGGCAAGAGCCGCGAGGCGACGTCGCCGGTGGAGCTGCTGCTGGTAGCGGCGGCAAGCTGCACCGCGGCCGACATCGTGGGGATTCTCGAGAAGATGCGGGTCAAGCTGCGCGCGCTCGAGATCGGCGTGCGCGGCGCGCGGCGCGACGAGGAGCCGCGCCGCTACACTGCGATCCATTTCGACTTCGCCGTATCGGGCGACGGGGCGGATGAGACCAAGGTGCGCCGCGCCATCGATCTCTCGATCGAAAAATACTGCTCGGTGCTCGCCTCGCTCGCACCCGACATCCCCGTCGATTACGCCGTACGCATTGCGTAGCCTGGTCGTCGCCGGCCTCGCCCTCGCGGCGGCGGCTGCCGTCGCGGGGGCGCAGGGCCTCAGCGCCACCGAGTGGAGTATCGACGTCACGACCGTGGCGGCGCGGCGCACGTTTTGGGGGGCCGGAGTGGAGCTGGCCCACCGGCCGGGCGGGCAAGTGCGCGCCGCGGTGGCGGCTGCCGCCGGTGCACGCGATGGGGCGGCCGCGCTGCGCGTCGATGCGACGGCGCAGTTCGTCGTCACGCCCAGCGCCCGGACCGGCGTCACGCTGTCGGGCGGCCTGGGCCTCGCGTACGCCGGCGCGCGCCACACGCGTGGCGCCGCCTGGGCGACGGCCCAGGTCGGTGCGGAGGCGGCTGGGGGCCGGCGGCGCGGCTGGTTCGTCGAATTGGGCTTGGGAGGTGGCCTGCGAGTCGCCGCGGGGTGGCGCTGGCGGCGCTTCCCGTCGTGGTGGTAGAAACGGAACGGGCGCCCGGTGGGGCGCCCGTTCCGTTTACGCGAATCTATGTGCCGCTCAGGCGTCCGCGCCGACGACGGCAGTCCGGCCCATCACCGGCCGGCAGTACCGCTCGCCCAGCACCCGCAGCTGCTGCACCTCGTCCGCGGTCAGATCCTCGTATCGGTCACTCAGATACAGCATGGTGTCGTCAAACCACTCTTTCTGGTGCTCGAGCGTGGCTTCCAACACGCCACAGCGGAGGATGTGGGAGAACAGCTCGTCACGCGCCTGCTCGAACGTCGTGGGGGTGGCTTTTCTGGGTTCGCTACGGGCCTTGGCCATCTAACAGTGCTCCTTGCGTCAGGGTCGTCTGCCGGCGCGGCAATCTAACAGGTCGCCCCAGGCGGTGCAAACCGGCGAGCGCTTGAGCCCCGGTGTATACTAGATGCGTGAACGAGGAAACCTACGGTCCGGAACGCGTGCAGCGGCTGGTGGCGTTGCTGCGGGCACTGGCGGAGCGGATTCAAGAGCTGGACCGCGCCGGCCGGCTGCTCGAGTCGGCGCCGGACCTGCAAAAGCTGCTCGGCACCGCGCGTAGCGAGCTGTTCCATTATGAGGTCCGCGCGACCTACGACACGCCCGAGGTGGCCGAGAGCCGCCGCATCGTGGACGAGGCGCGCCGCCGGGCCGAGCTGAGCTTCGACAATGATGGGGACGACCAACCTTGGCGGAGGTCCGACGAGGCATGAGGCGGTTCTACCTGTTGCTGGTCGCTGTGGCGGTGGTGGGAGGGGCGCTGCTCTACGTGGCGGGGAAAAGCAAGCCCGCCAGTGTGGGCGCGGTGTCCGACGTGCCCCCGGCCAACGATGGGTTCAAAGGCTACACGCTGGGCTCCGACTCGGCCCCGATCGAAGTGGTGGAGTACGTGGATTATGAGTGTCCCATCTGCGCGCTGTTCGGCACGGTGCAATTCCCGACGATCCGTGAGCAGCTGATCGCCACCGGCAAAGTGCGCTGGCGGATCCGCGACTACCCGCTGCGTATTCCCGCTCACCCCAACGCCCGCTACGCGGCGCTCGCGGCTGAGTGCGCCGGCGAGCAGGGCAAGTTCTGGCCCATGGTTGACAGCCTGTTCAACCATCACAGCTGGGCGCAGACGGGCCAGGATGTGAGCGCCCTGTTTCGGGGTTTCGCGCAGGGCACCGGGTTGGATGTGGCGAAGTACGATGTCTGCATGCAGAGCCAGCGCTACGCCGGCCGCATCGCGGCCAGTTACCAGGAGGGCGAGCAGCTGGGTGTCAACGGCACGCCCACCTTCTTCGTGAACGGCCGAACCTACCAGGGCCACGCCACGTCCGACGGGATCAAGAGCTTCGTGGACAGCCTGCTGGCGAGCCTCACCACGCGTCGCTGATGCGTCACCGGCAGGTAATTGCAGCCCTCGCGCTCGCGGGGTTGTTCGTCGCGCTCTACCTCTATCTGTACAAGATCGGCGTGTATGGTGAGCTGAAGTGCGGCAGCGGCGGCTGCGAAACCGTGCAGGCCAGTCCGTACGCGATCCTGCTGGGGCAGCCCGTCGCGCTGTATGGCGTGCTGGGCTACGCCGCGCTGTTGGCGGTGAGCGTGCTCGGTCTGCAGCCCCGCTTCGCGGCGCGGCGCTGGCCGACGCTCCTCCTCGCCGCCCTCGCGACGCTGGGCTTCCTGTTCACCGCGTATCTCACGTTCCTCGAGATGTTCGTCATCCACGCGTGGTGCCGCTGGTGTCTCGGCTCCGCCGTGATCATCACGCTGATCTGGCTGGTGGCCCTGCCGGCGGCGCGGCGCAACCGCGCCTAGCGGCGTCAGCTCTCCTCGGCCTCGTACTGCGTCTTCAGGCGATCGACGACGGCGGGATCGGCGAGCGTGGTCGTGTCGCCCAAGGCGCGGCCCTCGGCGATGTCCTTCAGCAGCCGGCGCATGATCTTGCCGCTGCGGGTTTTCGGCAGATCGGCCGTGAACAGCACGTCGTCGGGGCGGGCGAGCGCGCCGATCTTCTTGGCGACGTGCGCCTTGAGCTCCTCGCGGAGTTGGTCGTCCGCCTTGCGCCCGTCTTTCAACGTCACGAACGCCGCCAACGCCTGGCCCTTGAGCTCGTGCGCGCGCCCCACCACCGCCGCCTCCGCCACGGCGGGATGGTCCACCAGCGCGCTCTCCACTTCCATCGTACCGATGCGGTGGCCCGCGACGTTCAGCACGTCGTCCACGCGGCCCAGGATCCAGAAGTAACCGTCGTCGTCGCGCTTGGCGCCGTCGCCCGGGAAATACGTGTTCTTCCACTTGCTCCAATACACTTTGCGGTAGCGCTCGTCGTCGCCCCAGATGGTCCGGGCCATGCCGGGCCAGGGTGACGTGATCGCGAGATAGCCGCCCCCAACCAGTACGCGCTGACCCTCGCCGTCCAGCAGATCAGCCTCGATGCCGGGGAACGGCACCGTGCCCGAGCCCGGCTTGGTCACCGTCACGCCCGGCAACGGCGTGATCATGATGCCGCCGGTTTCCGTTTGCCACCACGTGTCCACGATGGGGCAGCGCTTGCCGCCGATGTGCTCTTGATACCACATCCAGGCTTCCGGATTGATCGGCTCGCCCACCGTGCCGAGCAGTCGCAGGCTTGAGAGGTCGTGCTTGGCGGGGAGCGCGACGCCCCATTTCATGAACGCGCGGATCGCGGTTGGCGCCGTGTAAAACACCGTGACGCGGTAGCGCGCGCAGATGTCCCAGAAACGATCGCGTCCGGGATGGTCGGGGGCGCCTTCGTACATCACCTGCGTCACGCCCAGGGCCAGCGGTCCATACACCACGTAAGAGTGGCCCGTGACCCACCCCACGTCGGCGGTGCACCAGAACACGTCGTCGTCCGTGAGGTCGAAGACCCACTTGGTCGTGGCATAGACGTGGGTGAGGTAGCCGCCGGTCGTGTGGAGGATGCCCTTGGGTTTGCCGGTGGTCCCCGACGTGTAGAGGATGTAGAGCGGATCTTCCGCGTCCATCGCCTCCGGCTCGCAGTGCGGCGCCGCCTGTGGCACCACGTCGTGCCACCACACGTCGCGATCGGGCTCCATCGCGACGGCATTCCCGACCCGTTTCAGGACCAACACGCGTTTGATGGTGGGGCAATCGCGCACCGCCTCGTCGGCGTTCTGCTTCAGCGGCACGACGCTACCACGGCGATAGCCCCCATCGGCTGTGACGAGCACCTTGGCCTGAGCGTCGGTGATGCGGTCGCGCAGGGACTCCGCCGAAAAGCCGCCGAATACCACAGTGTGCGGCGCGCCGATGCGCGCGCAGGCGAGCATCGCGATCGCGACCTCCGGCACCATGGGCAGGTAGATCGCCACGCGATCGCCGCGCGCCACGCCGAGCTGTTTCAGGGCGTTGGCGCAGCGGTTCACCTCGGCATGGAGCTCGCCGTAGGTGATGCGCCGGGTGTCGCCCGGCTCGCCTTCCCACAGCAGCGCTACCTTGTCCCGCTTCGCCCCGCGTACGTGCCGATCGAGGCAGTTGACCGAAACATTCAGCTTGCCACCCACGAACCACTTGGCGTGCGGTGGCTTCCATTCCAGTACGCGATCCCACGGCCGAATCCACTCGAGCTGGCGTGCCCATTCGGCCCAGTATCCCTCACGGTCCGCGCGGGCGCGCTCGTACACTTGGGCGTCGCGCACGTGGGCGCGGCGCCGGAACGCCTCCGGCGGCGGGAAGGTGCGCTGCTCGTTTAGCAGGGTCTCGATGCGCTCGGTCATGGCCCCTTGGCGTCTGTGGGGGGATAAGGTATGGCCGCCGGCTCGGCGGCGGTCAAGCGTGGCGGCGGGATCCATTGCAGATTGCCGCTGGCCTCGGGCTCTGCCACAGCTCGGGGCGTGAGAGCCGTCACCGGGCTTTGACAACCGCTTGATATGTCGCAGGTTAGTTGCGTGGCACCGAAGTGGCATTACCCCTCCGCATGAACCCGATCGCGCCGAACATGGAGGGTACGCTCTTGGTGTCTGCACGTCCGACGGAGAAGATTCTCGCCGCCCCCGAGGCCTTGGGCCTCGACACGCGCACGGCGTTCCGCCGCGCCGCGACGGAGCTGCTGGAGCAGCTGCCGGACGGCAGCGGGCGCTTGGTGATCGATCTCTCCGGCACGCGCCAGGTCGATAGCTCGGGGCTCGGCGCCCTGATGCTGATCCAGCGCAAGGCGGCCGAGCGGCGCCAGACCGTGTGTCTGCGCGGCGCCAACGAGGAGCTGCGCTTCCTCTTAGTGCTGACCAAGCTCGACGACTTGTTCGAGTTGGAGAACGGCAACCACTGACCGGGGCGGTTATATTCCGCCCCCATGGCTGCCCGAGCACCTCGCCGCCGCGTCCTGATCGTCGAGGACGAGCAGGCGCTGCGTACCTCCTACCAGCGTTTCTTCGCCGACCAGTTCGAGCTGGCGTTCGCGGGTACGGGAGCCGAGGCACTGAAGCAGCTGGCTGAGTTCTCCCCGGAAGTGCTGGTGCTGGACCTCCGCCTTCCCGACACCGACGGCATCGCCCTGCTGCAGCGCGTGCGCGAGAGCCATCCCGCGCTCCCCGTGGTGGTGACCACCGCGTACGTCAGCATGGAGCCCCTCATGAACGTGCTCGACCTGGGCCACAGCGGCTATCTGGTCAAGCCGTTCGACTTGAACGAGCTGGCCGCCCGCATCAATGCTGCGCGCTGAGGCGCTGCGGCACGCCTACGGGCCCGTGTGGGCCCTCGACGGCATCACGTTCACCCTCGAGCCGGGCCGCACGCTCGTCATCTTCGGTCCGAACGGCGCCGGCAAGACCACGCTGCTCAAGACACTGGCCGGCCTGATCCAGCCGGCCGCCGGAACGGTGCACATCGACGGCGGCCGCCGCGCCATCGGCTGGATCGGCCATCAGACGCACCTCTACAGCCATCTCAGCGTACGGGAAAATCTGTTGTTCTGGGCGTCGCTGTATGATGTGCCGGCCGCGGAGCGCGAACGGCGGGCTGATCGTCTGATGGCGCAGCTCGGGCTCTCCGACCGCGCCAATCAACCGGTCCTGGCGCTGTCGCGCGGGCTGGCGCAGCGCGCCACCATCGCCCGGGCGCTGGTGCACGAGCCCACGGTCCTGTTGTTGGACGAGCCGTTCACGGGTCTCGACCTCGCCGCGGCGGGCGACTTCCGGCGGCTGCTGGTGGATTACGCCGCGGCCGGCCGCTCCGTGGTGATCGCGACGCACAACGTGGAGGAAGGCGCCGAGCTCGCCTCCGA
>JBGPOE010000064.1:0-13905 GCA_041487875.1 Gemmatimonadota bacterium
CACGTCGATCCCCACGCCGCGGCCCGAGACGTTGGTCACTTCCTCGGCCGTGGTGAAACCGGGCCGCGCGATCACGCGCAGCAGCTGGTCGTCCGACAGCGCTTCGGCATGCTGGTCCACGACGCCTTCGCGCTTCGCCTTTTCGAGGATGCTGGCGCGGTCGATGCCGCGGCCGTCGTCGGTGATCGTGATCGTGACGCTGGCGCGCTCGCGCACCGCCGCCAGCACGATCGTGCCTTCCGCGGGCTTCTTGGCGCGGCGGCGCTCGGCCGCGGGCTCGATGCCGTGATCGACGGCGTTGCGGAGCAGGTGGAGCAGTGGATCACCCAGCTCGTCCAGGATCGCCCGGTCGAGCTCGATCTCCTTCCCCTCCACGCGGAACTGCACCTGCTTACCGAGCTGGCGCGCCAGATCGCGCACCAGCCGCGGGAAGCGGTCGAACACCTGCCACACCGGCGTCATTCGCGCCTGGATGATCTCGGCCTGCAGCTCGCTCGACAAGCGCGACACCTGCAGCGCCATCTCGTCCACGGCCACGTCGCGCCGCTCCGCCGCAATCGCGTTCAAGCGGCCGCGCGTGATGGTCAGCTCGCCGATCAAGTCCATCAGCGTATCGAGCCGCCGCAGGTCCACGCGGATGTGGCGAGCCTTGGTCGCCTCCACCGCGCCCGGCTCCACCCGCGGCTCGTGGGCGCCCGTCTCTGCGGCATCCACCGTGACCAGCTCGACGTCGCCCGCCGCGCGCACCGCGGACTCGATCGCGGCGGCCGCAGCGACGCTCGCGAGCCGGAACGCGAAGCGGCCGTCGAAGTCGTCGGCCTCGAAGGTCGCGAGCGGCGGCGTCAATCCCTGCACCGCGCCCAGCGGCTCGGCCTTGCGCAGCACCAGCAGGGCGCGCACGCCCTTGAGCGGCGCCTCGGCGCGCAGCGTCACCTGCACCAACCGCCCCACCACCTCTGCGGGCGCCGCGACCGGCGGAGGCGCGGGCGCCGGTGCGGCCTTGGCCGTTGCGGGCGCCAGGCGCTGCGCCGCGGCGTCGAGCTCCGCCCCGATCGCCGCCACATCGGCGGTGCGATCCTTCCCCGTGACGGAGAGGTCGATGGCGTGCTCCAGCGCGTCGGTGGCGCGGAACAGGAGCTGCAGCAGGTCGTCCGTGGGCTTGCGGCCGCCGCGCCGCAGCAGATCGAGCAGGTTCTCCATGCGGTGCGACAGGTCCGCCACGCGGGCGTAGCCCATCGTCGCCGCCATGCCCTTGACGGTGTGCACAGCGCGGAAAATCCCGCCCACGGGTTCCGTGGCCTGGGGGTTCCGCTCCCACTCCAGCAGGAGCTGATTGCAGGCGCCCAGGTGCTCCCGACTCTCCGCCAGGAACAGCTCGGCGTACTGCGACAGATCCATGGCTACCCGAGGACGCGCTGCACCGCTTCCAGCACGCGGGACGGCTGGAACGGCTTCACGACGAAGTCCTTGGCACCCGCCTGAATCGCCTCGACCACCAGCGCCTGCTGTCCCATCGCGCTGCACATGAGGATCTTGGCGTCGGGATCTTTCTTGACGATCTCACGCACCGCGTCGATGCCGCCCATGTCCGGCATCACGATGTCCATGGTGACGAGGTCGGGCTTGAGCTGGGTGTACTTCTCGACCGCCTGGACGCCCGTCTCGGCCTCGCCCACGACTTCGAAGCCCGCCTGCGCGAGAATGTCGCTGATCATCGTTCGCATGAAGATGGCGTCGTCGCAGACGAGGACGGTGTGGCTCACACGACCTCCCTAAGGAGACAAGATGGGTCCCAGCAGCGCGTCGGTGTCGAGCACGACGAACGGCTGTCCGGCGCGCCGCCCGACCGCCCGCACCAGCGTGGGGTCCACGCCCGGCAGCGCGTCGCGCTGCTCCAGCGCGGCGCCCGGCACCGCGAGCAAATCCAGCACTTCGTCCACCGTGAAACCCAGCACTCTGCCGCCGCCGACCTGCAGCAGCATGGTGCTGCCGCCCGCATCGGCGTTCGGCGGCGCCGCCTGATGCAACGCGCGCCACCCCTCCACCACCGTCACCAGCTGGCCCCGCACGTTGACCAGGCCCGCCACCACCGCGGGCGCCCCGGGAATCCGCGTGACCGCGAGCCGCGGCAGGATCTCCCGGACGCTCTCGACCTCCGCCGCGCAGGTGAGGCTGCCCACCCGGAAGATGAGCAGTCGAAGCGCGCCGGCGTCACTCATCGGATTGGAAGAAGCCAAGATACTGCAAGGGGTTACGTTCAGCAAGCAAAGTGGGATCGGCCGCCGCTGCGGCGAGCGCGGGACGCAAATCGAGCGGCCACTCCGAGCGCAGCGCGAGCGGCGCGCCGGTGACCGGATGCACCAGCGTCAGCGCGGCCGCGTGCAGCAGCTGGCGCGGCGCGAGTGACTCGAGCCGCTCCGCCTCCTGGCGCCGCGACGGCGTGACACGCCGGCTGCCGCCGTAGGTGTATTCGCGATCGCCCACCACCGGATGACCGACGTGCGCCAGGTGCACGCGGATCTGGTGCGTGCGGCCGGTGCCGAGCGTCACGCGCACCAGCTCGGCCAGCTCCCACCGCGCCACGACGGTGACGAACGTGACCGCGTGGCGCCCACCCGCCTGCACCGCCATGCGCTTGCGCTCGTTCTTGTCGCGCGCGATGGGCGCGGTGATCTCCACGGGGCTCTTGGCGAGATGGCCCCAGATGAGCGCGGCGTACGTGCGCTCGACCTTGCGCTGCTCGATGGCCGTGGCGAGGCGGCGGTGCACCACGTCCGTCTTGGCGAGCAGCAACAGTCCCGACGTGTCGCGATCGAGACGGTGCACGATCCCGGGACGCCCTTCGCTCGATCCCGCTGACAGCGGCACGCCGCGACCCACCAGCAAATTGACGAGGCTGTCCTCCCAGTGTCCGGGGCCGGGATGCACCACCAGGCCCGCGGGCTTGTCGAGCACGGCGAGGTACTCATCCTCGAAGACAAAGCGCAGCTCCGCGTGGGCCGGGGCGTAGGTGCGGGGCGCGGCATCGGGCGGGAACTGGACGGTGACCTCGGCGCCGCGCTCGAGCAGCGCCGACGCGCGCAGCGGGCGGCCGGCGAGGGTCACCAGCTTGTCCGCGATGAGGCGCGCGGCCTGGGTGCGGGACAGGGCGAGCTGGTCGGCCAGGAAGCGGTCGAGCCGCTCGGTGGCGGCGGCCGCGACACAGAAGCGGATGGCGAGGGGCGCGGCGACGGCCGTCACGGTGCCGCCGCGGTCCCGGCCTCCTTCACGGAATCGTGGGACTTGCCCTCGAGCCACAGGATCACGAACAAGGCACAGGCGCCCACCGTGATGGCGGAGTCCGCCACGTTGAACGTGGGCCAGCGCCAATCGCCGACGCCGACGTTGACGAAGATGAAGTCCACCACGCCCTGTGCGCTGCGCACGCGGTCCACGATGTTGCCCGCGGCCCCCGCGCACAGCAGGCCCAGGACGGCCAGCCGCACGCGGTCGCCGGGGCGCGTGTGCCGCACCATGGAGCCGAGCACGAACAAGGCCAGGACCGCCAGCACCAGGAAGATCCAGCGCGAGTTCTCGCCCAGGCAAATGCCGAAGGCCGCGCACTTGTTGTAGACGAGGCTGAACTGCACCAGCTCGCCCACGATGTTCAGCGGCAGGCGGCGCGCCAGGAATTGCTCCGCCCAGAGCTTGCTGGCGACGTCGAGCACGAGGACGGTCACGGTCGTCCCCCAGAACAGCCGGCGGTCAGCGACGCTTGCCATCTTCCTCTTTCGCCTTGCACTTGATGCACAGCCGCGCGTGCGGCAGCGCGTCGAGCCGGTCGAACCCGATCTCCTCGCCGCACTGCTCGCACTTGCCGAAGGTCTCGGGCGAGCGGTACAGCCGGCGCAGCGCCTCGTTCACGTGCCAGAGGTAGCGTCCCTCCTGCGAGGCGAAGAGAAACGCCTTCTCGCGCTCCATCGCGTCGGTGCCCTGGTCGGCCATATGGAACGAATAGCTGGACAGGTCGCCGTCGGAAGCCTGCAGGCTCGAGTTGAAGGACTCGCCGTAGTAGCCGAGCTCCTTCATCACGCGCGCGCGCTCCTCGTGCAGCCGCTTTTCCAGGTGCTGGAGCTGCTTCTTGCTCAGGCCCTTGGACGGCTTCGGCTTCGCGCTCTTGGTCGATTTCGTCGGCATTATCGCGTCTCACCCTTTCGTCCGTCGTGGCGCCGCAGCGCGATGCTCACGCGGCGTCCGTCGATGTCCACGTCCTTGCGCACGTCCGCGACGTCGAGCGCCGCGCCCAGCACCAGCTTCTTGGCCAACGTCTCGCCCGTCACGTAATCCTGAAAGGCCGCCACCGCGGCGACCACGTCCGGCGCGCCGCTCACGCTCAGCTCGACGCGCGTGGCGTACGCATAGTCCGCATCCCGCCGTAGACGTTGTACCCGGCTCACCACTTCCCGAGCCAGTCCTTCCTGCACCAGGTCGGGTGTCAGCACGGGGTCGAGCGCCGCCACGTACGGGCCGTCGGCCTGCACCAGCCACTCGCTCGTCACTTCGCGCGTGACCGTCACGTCCTCGGGGTGGAACTCCCACTCCCCGCGCCGCACGGCCGCTCCACGTTCCAACGTCAGCAGCTCCGGCGCGGTGAGCTGCGACACCGCATCCGCCGCCCGCGGCGTGTCCTTGCCGTAGCGCTTGCCGAGGCTGCGGAAGTTCGCGCGGCCCTTGAGCGTCACCAGATCGTGATCCGATTCCAGCACCTCGAACGCCTTGGCGTTGACTTCCGAGGCCAGGATATCTAACAGGTCGGAGAAGGCCCTGCCCCGCACCGCCGGCGGCACCGATACCTGCATCCGCGCCACCGGCTGGCGCACCCGCAGGTTCTTGGCCTCGCGGGCCGCCCGCGCGAGCGTGACGAGGCGCCGCACGGCGCTCATCGCCAGGAGCAGCTCGGGCTCCCGGTGCCCCTGCACCGCCGGGAACGACGCCAGATGCACGGCGGTTCCGGCGAGCGAGCGGTGCAGCCAGTCCGTGAGGAAGGGCGCGGCGGGGGCGAGCAGACGGCAGGCCGTGACGAGCGCCTCGTGCAGCGTGGCCAACGCCGCGGCATCGGCGGCGCGATCGGGCGCCCAGAACCGCGGGCGATTGACCCGCACATACCAGTTGGACAGGTCGTCCACCACGAACTCCATGATGGCGCGCACCCCGGCCGTCACGTCGTAGCCGTCCCACGCCGCGCGCACCGCCGCCACCACCTCATCGAGCCGCGCCAGCAGCCAGCGATCCACCAGCGGCCGCGCGGCCACCGGGGGCGCGCCCGCCGCGGGCGTCCAGTCCTCCACCGACCAGCTGAAGAACTTGTACAGCTCCCGCAGCTTGACGAGCAGATCGTTCGTGACATCCGCGATCTGCTTCTCGTCGAAGCGCTTGGGCAGCCACACCTGGCTCTGTCCCACGAAATACAGCCGCACGGCGTCGGCGCCGTGGCGCTCGATCACCTGCCACGGGTTCACGATGTTGCCGCGGCTCTTCGACATCTTCTGGCCCTGCCCGTCCAGCACCTGCTCGTTCACGATCACGTGGCGGAACGCCGGCTTGTCAAGCACGCCGGCCGCGATGGCGAGCAGGGAGTAGAACCAGCCGCGCGTCTGGTCCACGCCCTCGCAGATGTAGTCCGCGGGAAAGTGCGCCTCGAATTCGGGCTGATGCTCGAACGGGTAGTGCCATTGCGCGTACGGCATCGCGCCCGAATCGAACCAGGCGTCGATCACCTCGGGGACGCGGCGCATGGTCCCCGCGCACTTGCGGCAGCGCCAGCTGTAGGTGTCCACGCCCGGCTTGTGCGGGTCGAAGTCCTGGGGCAGCGGTTTGCCGGTGCGCTCGGCCAGCTCCGCGTACGCACCGATCACGTCGCGGTGCTCCCGGTCCTCGTCGCATTCCCACACCGGCAGCGGCGTGCCCCAGTAGCGGTCGCGCGACAGCGCCCAGTCGACGTTGTTCTCGAGCCACGCGCCGAAGCGCCCGCTGCCCACTTCGCTCGGGTGCCAGTCGACCTGCGCGTTCAGCTCGATCATCCGCGCCTTGAACGCGGTGGTGCGCACGAACCACGAGCTACGGGCGTAATAGATGAGCGCCGAATCGCAGCGCCAGCAGAAGGGATAGGTGTGGGTGTGGGGCCGCGTCTCGAGCCAGCGCCCCAGCTGTTTCAGGCGGTCGATGATCAGCTGGTTCGTCGCCTTGTCGGTGACGAGCTTGCCCTCGAGCTCGGGCGCGGTCGTGCCGCGGAACGTGCCGTCGGGCGCTACGGGATTCACGAACGTCAGCCCGTGCTGCTGGCCGGCGGCGTAATCGTCGGCGCCGAAGGCGGGCGCCAGGTGCACCAGCCCCGTCCCTTCCTCAGCCGACACGAACGGCGCCGCGACGATCACCCAGCGGGCGCCGTCGGGCGGCAGGTCGACGAGGTCGAGCGGACGGACGTAGTGCTTCCCCACGAGCTCGCGTCCCATGACGGTGCCGACGCGCTTTGCCTCGGTGAGCGGCTTGCCGCCGACCTTCACGTCGTGCGCCCGGGCGGCGGCGGCGATGTAGCGCACGCCTGCCACCTCGTACTCGCCGTACTCGAGGTCGGCGTGCACGGCCACGGCGACGTTGGACAACAGGGTCCAGGGCGTCGTGGTCCAGACGACCAGCTGGCGCTTGGCGTCGTCGGCGAGCGGGAAGGTCAGGAACACGGAGTTGGTCTGCACCGTGTCGTAGCCCAGCGCCAGCTCGTGCGACGACAACGCGGTGCCGCAGCGCGGGCAGTACGGCAGGACTTTGTGGCCGCGGTACAACAGCTGCTTGTCGTACAACTTTTTCAAGAGCCACCACACCGTCTCGATGTACTCGTTGGTGTAGGTGACGTAGGGGTGTTCGTAGTCGAGCCAGTAGGCGATGCGGTCCGACAGCGCCTCCCAGTCGCCCTTGTACGTGAATACGCTCTCGCGGCACAGCGCATTGAACTTGGCCACGCCGTAGGCCTCGATCTGCTGCTTGCCGGAGATCTGGAGCTGCTTTTCGACTTCGATCTCGACCGGCAGGCCGTGCGTGTCCCACCCCGCGATGCGGGTGACGCCCTGGCCCAGCATCGTGTGGTAGCGGCACACCAGATCCTTGATGGTGCGCGCGAACACGTGATGGATGCCGGGGCGGCCGTTGGCGGTGGGCGGGCCTTCGAAAAACACGAACGGCGGCCCGTAGCGGGTCGCCTCCTGCACCTGTTGAAACAGGCGCTCGTGTTTCCAGGTCGCGAGGAGCTGCTTCTCCAGCGCGTCCGCGGTGAGCTGCGGATCGAGCGGTGGGTACGCCCTCACCCCTGGCCTTCCAGCGCGCTCAGCTCGGCGAGCTGCCGCTCGAGCAAGGCCCGGAAGCGCGCCAGGTACGTCTCGAACTGACGCTGAGCTTCGTCCATCTGGCGGCGCACGCCCTGCTCCACGGTCCGCGCTTCGTCGGTGAGGCGGCGGCCCTCGGCCTCGGCCTCCCGCACGATGACCTGCGCCTCCCGCTCGGCGGCGGCGCGCGTGTCGGCACGCAGCTGCTGCGCCGCCACCAGCGCCTCGTTCATCGCGTGCTCGCGCTCGCGGAACTCGCGCAGCTGGTCGGCGTAGGCCGCGATCCGCTCCTCCAGCACCGAGCGCTCGCGGATCGTGCGCTCCAGCGCGTCGGCGGCGCGGATGCGGAAGTCCTCGACCTCGCGCGGGTCGTAGCCGCGCAGCGTCTTGTGGAACTCCTGTTTGCGGATGTCGAGCGGCGTCAGCGCGAACGCGTCGTCGCTCACGGCGTCGTCCTCGGGCCGAACAGGCGTGTACCCAGCCGGATCGTCGTGGCTCCCTCCGCGATTGCTGTAGCGAAGTCGGCGGACATCCCCATGGAGAGCGTCGGCAGCCATAATCCCTCCTGCTGTAGCGCGTCGCGCAGCTCCCGCAACGCGCGGAAGACACGGCGCTGGATCGCGACGTCGTCGGTGAACGGCGCCAGCGTCATCAGTCCCTCGAGGCGCAGATGCGCGAGCCCCGCCACCTGTCGCGCGAGTGCCGGCGCCTGCTCCGGCGCGCACCCGCTCTTCTGCGTTTCCCCCGCCACGTTCACCTGCACCAGCACGCGCAGCGGCGCGGCCGCCGCGCCTGCCCGGCGGTCCAATTCCACGGCGAGCTCGCTCGCATCGAGCGACTGGACCATGGCGAAACGGCCGGGGACGAGCTTCGCCTTATTGCGCTGCAAGTGCCCGATCAAGTGCCACGCGGCGCCCGCCGTCTCCGCGCTCGCCATCTTGTCGAGCGCCTCCTGCACCCGGTTCTCGCCGATATCCGCGAGTCCCGCCGCGAGCGCCGCGGCCACCGCGTCGGCGCCGAAACCCTTCGTCACCGCGACGATGGTGACCGGGTGCGTCCACCCCCCCGCCGCCTGCTGCCGCGCGACTTCCGCGCGCACGTGGTGCAAGCGCTCGGGCAGAGCCCCGAAATCCATAACCGGGGATAATACCCGCGAGGGGGGCGGGAATCTAGTTGCGGCGGCGCCGGGGCGGCGGCGCGGGCCGCGGCGCCCGGGCGGCGGAATCGAGCGCGTGGATCACGCCCGCGAGTGTGGGCGAAGGCGCGAGCGCCTGGGCCCGCGCCAGCCGGCGCGCCGCCGCGGCCGGGTCGCCGGCGCGCTCCGCGACGGCGCCCAGCTCCACGAAGGGGCCGGCCAGCGATCCCGCCATCTGCCGCGCGCCGCCTTCGAGCGACGACGGCCGCGCGCGGTCGAGGCCCGCGTAGCGGTACACCGAATCGAGCAGCCACGCGGTGCGCGCGGTATCGAGCCCGCTCGAATCGAGCGCCGGCACGACGCCCGGCAGACTCAGCGCATCCCCGGGCACCACGCGCAACACGATCCCCTGGCGCACGAGATGGCGCCGCAAGTCGATCCCGTCGGGCCCCGTAAACGCAAAGTACACGCCGCGAAACGGCAGATCCTCGACGGTGATGAAGAGCATCGCCTGATCGCGCACCAGCAGCACCTGCCCCGTGGCGAAGCGCAGCTCGAGCCCCGCACCGCGGTACGTCGCGTCGCGACCCAGCCGCACCGGCCCGAGCAACGCAATGGCGGAATCGGAAAGATCGATCACCCGCTGGCGCGGCTCGTCGCCGTGGACCAGCCGGTAGGGCGGCAGCGCCGCAGCCGTGTCGAAGCGAGCAGGCGGGTGGTCACGCAGACTGCGCAAGTACCAGTCGGTGTTCGCGAGCGACAGGTTCACCACCGTGACGTCGCGCCGCACGCCCGCCACCTGCTGCGCATACCACAGCGGGTACGTGTCGTTGTCGCCCTGCGTGAAGAGAATGCCGTAGGGCTCGACCGACTGCAGCAGATTCCACGCGATGTCGCGCGCCACCATGGCGTCGGCGCCGCGCCGGCTGGCGGCGCTCCAATTCCCCGCGAGCGGCAGCAGCACCACGGCGGCCACGGCCGCGCGCGCCCGTGCGCCGAACTGCTCGGCCACCGCGCGCGCCACCGGGACGAGCCCCACGCCCGTGGCGAGCGCCCACGCGAGGAAGCTCACCGTGAAGAAGTAGTCGCGCTCGCGCACCTCGTGCTGCGTCCAGCTCGGGTATTGGCTCCAGAAGAGCGAGTAGCCCGGCTTGAAGTTCATGTAGACGACGAGCCCGAGCCCCGTCACGAGCCACAGCGCGGCGAGCAGCCAGAACATCGCGCGGTCTCGGGCGTGCAGCTCCGTGAACCCGATCGCGCCCAGCACCGCGAACAACGCGGTGGCGAACACGGCGCCCGGACCGAGCCCCCGTCCCCATTGCCAATTGAAGTACTGCGCGTAGTTGACGAGCTGCTGCGCCGCGAGCACCGGTGTGCGACCCGGATTGTCGGGGCCGTGCAGGAACAATGGGTTGTCGAACGGGCTGCGGACCGGGTACTGCACGCGGTGGATCACGCCGAGCAAGCGGCGCCAGGTCTCGGGATCGGCCGAGTCGAGCCAGGGGCCCTGAGCCGAGCGGATATAGAGGAAGAGGTACGTCGAGACGCCTACCGCGGCCACGAGCAGTGCCGCCGCGGGAAAGAGCCAGGCCCGCGTGCGCACGCCCCAACCCAACGCCGCCAGCACGGCCAGCACCGACGGCACAATGAGCCACGTGCTGCCCAGTCCCAACGCCACGAGCAGGGCCCATACGGCGGTGAGCCCCGCCCACAGGGCCCAATCGCGCTCGCGTTCCGCCGGGTCCGGAGCGGGCGCGCTCCGCAGGACGTGCCACACGAACAGCGACAGCGCGGGGCCCACGAGCAGCGTGAGCAGGTGCGTGCCCACGGCAAGCCCCAGCACGTAGACGGCGAGGAGCAACAGCCGCGCCGCGCCGGGCTCCCCGCGGCAGTCGCGCCAGCGCAGGGCCAGCCACATGACGCCCGCGATGCCCGTCGTGGCGATGGCGTACACCTCGGTCTCGTTGCTGTTCTGCCAGTGGGTGAACGTGAACGCGGCGAGCAGCGCCGCCGCCGCGGCGGCGCCCCAGCGAATCGGGCGCGCTTCACCCGCGAGGGCGCGCTCCGCCACGAGAAAGAAGAACCCCGCGGTCACGGCGGAGGCCACGGCCGAGAACAGATTCAGCCGCCAGGCGTAGTTCCCGAAGAAGACGAGCTGTCCCCACACGTGCCCCAGCAGCACCACCAGCGGTGTACCAGGTGGGTGCGGGATGCCGAGCGTGCGCGCCGCAGTGAGGAACTCGCCTGCATCCCACAGGGTGACCGTGGGCGCGAGCGTGAGCAGGTACACGAGGAGGGCGGCCGCGGCCACCACGAGCGCCGCGCGATACGGCGGCCGCTCGGGCGCGGGCGGCAGGCTCGGGTCCGGAGGGACGGCCACGGCGGTGCGGCTAGTGTGCGGCGATGGCGATGTGCTCGCCGCCCTCGAGGTGCGAGACGGCGCCGGAGAGCAGGTCGCGCACTTGTTGCGGCGTGAGCGGGCGGTGCAGCACGCCGTGGCTGGCGCAGGAAATCGTCGAGGTCTCCTCGGAGACCACGAGCACGGTGGCGTCGGTCTCTTCCGACAGCCCCAACGCGGCGCGGTGGCGCGTGCCGAGCGACTTGTCGGTCACCTTGAACTGCGTGAGCGGCAGGACGCAGCCGGCGCCGATGATGCGGTCGCCACGCACCAGCACGGCCCCATCGTGCAGCGGCGAGTACGGCGTGAAAATCGTCGTCACCAGATCGGCCGAGACCTTCGCTTCCATCGGCACACCGGTGGTGATGAACTCCTCCAATCCGATGTCGCCCTCCACGGCGATGATGGCGCCCGTGCCCGCGCGCGACAGCCGGTCCAGCGCTTCGGCGATCTCCTCCGCCACGGACTGGCGGTCGCCCTTGGCAAAGGCGCGCATGAAGCGCGACTGGCCGAGGCGCGCCAGGGCGTTCCGCAGCTCCGGCTGGAACACCACGACGGCCACGAACGCGCCGTAGGTGAAGAGCAGGCCCAAGAGCGTCGAGATCATCGTGAAACGCGCGAACAGCGCCAGGAAGTAGCCGATCGACAGGATGACGAGCCCGACCAGGATCTGGATCGCCCGCGTCCCCACGAGGAACAGCAGGAAACGGTAGACCGCGAACGCGACGACGAGGATCTCCACCACGTCGGGCCAGGGCTTGGGCGCCAGAAACCGGAAGACGTCGAAATTCATTCGGGCGTGCCCACCGCCTGCGCGAGGGTGAGGGCCTCGCGCGCCAGCGCCGCGTCGTGCACCCGAAAGATCCGGGCGCCGCGCCCCCACGCCAACGCACAGGCCACCGCCGTCGCGCGGTCGCGATCCTCCACCGGACGTCCGGTGGCGGCCCCCAAAAACCGTTTGCGCGACGGTCCAACCGCTACAGGATAGCCCAGCCCGGCGATCGTTGCCAGTTCGTCGAGCAGGCGCAGGTTGTGCGCCGGCGTCTTGGCGAACCCGAATCCCGGATCCACGACAATCCGTTCGCGGGAAATGCCCGCCGTTTCGGCCCGCGCCGCCGCCGCGCCCAGCTCGGTCGCCACCTCCGCCGCCACGTGCCGGTAGACCGCCAGGCGGTCCATCGAGTCGGGCGTGCCCCGCATGTGCATCACGATCAGCCCCGCCCCGGCTCGGGCGACCGTCGCGCCCAGCGCGGCGTCGAACGCCAACCCCGAAACGTCGTTCACGGCCACGGCCCCCGCGTCGAGCGCGGCACGCGCCACGTCGGCCTTGCGCGTATCGACCGTCACCGGGCCGAGGCTGCGGCGCGCCAGCGCCGCGATCACCGGCACCACCCGCGCGATCTCCTCCGCCGCGGGCACCACGGCCGCGCCCGGACGCGTGGACTCGCCGCCGACGTCAATGAGCCGACAGCCGTCGGCCAGCAGCGTTGCCGCGTGCGCCACGGCCCGTTCCGTCCCCAAGAATTGGCCGCCGTCGGAGAACGAGTCCGGCGTGACGTTCAAGATGCCCATGATCACCGGGCGATCGAGCGCGATGGTGGCACCGCGGACCTGCCACGCGCGCGGCGGGTCGGCGAGGGCCACGAGAAACCGCGCCAGCTCGGGTGAGAGGCCGGCGAGGGCCGCGGGCACACGGTCGGGGCGCGCCAGCGGCGCGAGCCGGCTCGCCGTGGTGCCGACGAGGGCCCAGCCCTCGCCGGTGAGCACGTCGGCGCCGGCCTTGGCGCTCCAGTGCACCAGGCCTTCGCGTTCCGTCTCGCTGATCTCTTCGAGGAGGACGACGACCGACTGCACGCCGGTGGCGGCGAACCAGGAAGCCTGCGGCTCCCACCCGCGCGCCGCGAGCGCCGCGCGCACCGCTTCCGGGGTGTGCGCGGCGAGCGCGGTGACCTTCACGCCCCGGCGGGCTCCGGCGGAGGATTGCCCAGTACGGGTCCCAGCCCCGGCGCGGGGGTGCGGTCCTTCACGGGACTCTGGTCCCGCGGCGCGGGCGTCGCGGGCGGCACTTGCGGCGGCAGCGGCTTGCCCGCCACCACCAGCTCCACCTCTTCGCGGTCGAGCGTTTCCCGTTCGAGCAGGGCGGCCGCCAGCCGGTCGAGCGCGGGGCGCCGCTCGGTGAGGATGCGCGTCGCGTCGGCGAACGCGTTCGTGAGAATGCGCTTCACTTCTTCGTCGACGAGCTGCGCCGTGCTGTCCGAGATCTCGCGGCGCTGCATCACCTCGCGCCCCAGGAAGATCTCCTGCTCGCGGTCGCCCACGGCGATCGGCCCGATGGCGTCGCTCATGCCGAACTGCGTGACCATGCGCCGGGCGATGTTGGTCGCCATTTGGATGTCCTGCGCCGCACCGGGCGTGACCTTGTCCGGGCCGAACACCAACTGCTCGGCGACGCGGCCGCCGTACGCCATCGCGAGCCGCGACAGAATCGACTGCTTGGTGTACTTGTGCAGCTCCTCTTCGGGGAGGTAGGCGGTGAGTCCCAGGGCGCGGCCGCGCGGGATGATCGTCACCTTGTGCAATGGGTCGGAGCCGGGGACGCTGAGTGCCACGAGCGTGTGACCCGCCTCGTGATAGGCGACGAGCCGGCGCTCCTCGTCGGAGAAGACGCGGCTCTTCCGCTCGAGGCCGAGCATCACTTTGTCCTTCGCGTCCTCGAGGTCCTGCTGGTCGACCTGGGCCTTGTTGCGCCGCGCGGCGAGCAGCGCCGCCTCATTGACGATGTTGGCGAGCTCTGCGCCGGCGAGCCCCGGCGTCCCCTTGGCGATGGGCTCGAGGTTCACATCGGAGGCGAGCGGGATCTTGCGGGTGTGCACGCGCAGGACCTGCTCCCGCCCCTTGAGGTCGGGCATGTCCACCACGATCTGGCGGTCGAAGCGGCCCGGGCGCAGCAGCGCCGGGTCCAGGATGTCGGGCCGGTTGGTGGCGGCGAGCAGGATCACGCCCTCGTTCGACTCGAA
>JBGPOE010000065.1:0-13116 GCA_041487875.1 Gemmatimonadota bacterium
CGCGACTCCGCAGCCGTCGCGCTCGGTCGGTTCACGTCCGCGCTCGACCGCGCCGCCGGCGTGCGGCCGATTCCCGGCAACACGCTCACCCAATACGCCAACAGTCCCACCGCGCTCGCCGCGATGCTTGACGTCATCGCGTCCGCCAAGCGCTGGATCCATTTCGAGAATTACATCATCCGCGACGACGCGACGGGCCGGCGCTTCGGTGAAGCACTCGCGGCGCGCGCGCGGGCCGGGGTAAAGGTGCGCGTGCTGTACGACGGCATCGGCTCGTTCGGCACGAGCAGCTCGTTCTGGCACTGGCTGAGCCACGCGGGGGCCGAAGTGCGCGGTTTCAATCCGCCGTTCTCTGCCCGGCCACTGGGCGTGCTGCGTCGCGACCACCGCAAGCTGGTGGTCGCCGACGGTCGCGACGCGATGCTCGGCGGCATTTGCATCGGCAACGAGTGGGCGGGTAACCCGGCGCGCGGGCAGCAAGCGTGGCGCGACACGATGCTGCGCGTGCGCGGCCCCGCGGCGGCCGCGTTGGACGAGACGTTCGCGCGGGTGTGGCGGCGCGCTGGCCCGCCGCTGCCCGACTCCGAACGCGACGCCGATCCCGAGCCGTGTGGTCCCTGCGCCGTGCGCGTGATCGAGGGAGAACCCGACCGGACGCGCGCGTGGCGCGTGGTGCAGATGCTCGCCGCTGCCGCGACCGAGCGACTGTGGATCACCGACGCGTACCTCGTGGCCCCGGCCACGCTCTTCGCCACGCTCGTCGACGCGGCGCGCGACGGCGTGGACGTGCGGCTGCTCCTCCCCGGCACCAGCGACATCCCCGTCGTGCGGGCATTCACGCACATCGGTTACCGCGAGCTGCTGGAGGCCGGCATCCGCATCTTCGAGTGGACAGGTCCGATGCTGCACGCCAAGACCACGCTGTGCGACCGCAGTTGGGTGCGCGTGGGCTCGAGCAACCTCAACGTGTCGAGCCTGGTGACCAACTACGAGCTCGACGCGGTCGTCGAGAACGAGGCACTGGCCCTCGCGTTCGCGGAGCAGTTCCGGCGTGACCTGGCGCACAGCCGCGAGGTGGTACTCGTCGCTCGCAAGCGCCTGCCGCCGCGCCTCGAGCGCACGCCCGCCGTCGCGTCGCCCGCCACCGTTACCACGCCGCACAAGCGCTCGGTGCGGGAGCTGCGCACCGCCGCGGTCATCGCGTTGCGACAGGTGGCGGGCGGCGTCCGCCGCCAACTCGCCGGCTTCGCCACGCTCGCACTCGTCACGGTGGGAACATTGTTGCTCCTGTTCCCCCGCGTGATGAGCATCGCGTTCGCGGCGGGCGCCTTTTCGATGGCGTTCGGGTTCGGCTGGTATGTGGTGGCCCGCCACCGCTGGCGCGTGGGGGACGATGTCCCGTAAAGCCCAACCTCCGGACCAGGCCGCGCGTACAGAGGGTGGAGACGAGACCGCCCAGGTCACGCGCGTACTCGCGGGCGACCGCGAGGCGTTCGGCGCGCTGGTCGAGCGGTATCAGGCGCAAGCCCGCCGTGTGGCGCGGGCGGTGCTGGGCGATCCGGACGAAGCGGACGACGCGGCACAGGATGCGTTTCTGTCGGCGCTGGTGAAGTTGGAGCAGTACGACCCGCGGCGGCCGTTCGGCCCCTGGCTGATGCGGATCGTCGCCAACGCGGCGACGGATCGGCGGCGGCGGCGCGCGGTGCGCCGGGTGGAACCGCTCGACGTGGGATTGGTGGGCGGCGGCCCGCGCCCCGACCGCGAAGCGGAGCGCAGCGCCCTGGGCGACCGGCTGCGCACGGCGCTCGCCGAGTTGCCGGAGCGGCGGCGGATGGCCGTGACGTTGTTCGACGTGGAGGGGTACTCCCACGCCGAGATTGCGGAGATTCTGGGCATCCCGGAGGGCACGGTGCGCTCCGAGGTGTTCCACGCGCGGCGGCGCCTGCGGATGCTGCTGGCGGACTGGAAGGAGGAAGCATGAGCGAGATGGACAAGGAAACGCCGTTCAATCATCGGCAAGACCTGCGGCTCGGCGCGGCGCTGCGAGAGGTACTGGCGCCGGGTGAGGCTGGGCCATTCGTGGCGCGCGTGCTGGCGCGGTACGACGCCGCGCGGGCGATGCCGCGCGCGTGGGACGTGCTCGCGTCGTGGGGCCGTCGCGGCGTGGCGGTGGCCGCGGTGGCGGCGCTCGCGGCGGGCCTGTTGGTGGGCCGCGTGATGCGCCCGGCCAGCGGCAGTATCGAAGACGCGCTCGGGTCGCCGTCGGGCACATCGCTGCCGCCGTCGGCCTTGCTCGCGGCGCAACAGCCGCCCGAAGCCAGCGCCGCGTTTGCGTCGCTGATCGAGCGCTGAGCATCACCTACTTATTGAAAGAGAGTTGGCATGTTTAGTCGATCGAAGGCCTGGGCGCTTGGTCTCTTGGCCGCTGTGTTCGTGGCCGGTGTCGCCTTGGGCGGGGCCGCGCAGGCATGGGCCGGCCGGCATGACGGGCCCGGCGGCCGTGCCGGTGGGACCGCGGCCGTCGTGAAGGAGCTCACGCGCGAGCTGTCGCTCACGGCCGTGCAGCAGGATTCCGTGCGCGCCGTCTTCGACCGCCATCGCAGTGAAATGGAAGCGGTGTGGAAGCGCGTGCATCCGCAATTCGATTCGCTGCGTCAGCTGATGCGCACCGAGATCAGCGCGCAGCTCACTCCGACGCAACAGGACAAATATCGGGCGTTGTTGGCCGAGCACGATCGTCGTCGTGCCGCAGCCGACTCGGCCGCGGCCAACGGAGGGCGACGGTAGCATGCGACCGCAGTGGGTAGTGACGGCGGTATGGCTCGCGTTCGCGGCGGCTTCCGCCCGCGCGCAGCAACCCGATACCACGGCCGGGCAACCGCTCCAGATCACGTTGGCCGACGCCATTCAGCGCGCGCTGCAGGTGCAGCCGTCGATGGTTTCGGCGCAAGGTGGCGTGCGAACCGCCGACGCGCAGCGGCTCGCGGCGAATGGAGCGTTCCTGCCGTCGCTCAACGCCACGGCGAGTTCGGGGCGGTCGGGCGGCACCGTGCTGATCGGCAACCAGCTCGCGAACCAGGCCTGGAAGACGAACTTCTCCGGCGGGCTCTCGGCGAGTATCGACCTGTTCACGGGATTCCGGCGGCTCGCGCTCCGCAGCGCCGCCGGGGCGGCGCAGGATGCGGCCGACGCCGGGTTCGTCAACCAGCGCTACCAAACGACGCTGCTCACGAAGCAGGCGTTCTATAACGCGCTCGCGGACGAAGAGCTGGTGTTGGTGGCGGCGGCGCAGGTGGCCCGAACGCGCCAGGAGCTGCAGATCTCGGTGGACAAGCTGCGGGTCGGCTCCGCCACCCGCTCGGACTCGCTGCGGTCGGCGGTGGACCTCGGCAACGCACAGATCGCGCTGTTGCAGGCCCAGTCGAACCTCGCATTCGCGCAGGCGACGTTGGGCCGTCAGGTCGGTGTCGATGTGCCGGTGCGGGCGGTCCCCGACACCACCATGCCGCCCCTGCCCGACACGACGGGCTTGCGCGAGGCTGCTCTCAACGCCGCGCCGCAGGTGCGCCAGGCCGACGCGCTGGCGCGGGCCGCGCGCGCACAGGTGTGGGCGAGCCGCTCGACCTACTGGCCGACATTCAACGCCTCGTTGTCGAAGGGGTATTCCGGCACGCAGGCGCCGTGGACGACGGGCGCCACGTACGGGGACAACACATCCATTCGCTTCGGTCTGACTTGGGTGCTGTTCAACGGCTTCAGCCGCGAGCAACAGGTGACGAGCGCCGCGGTGTCCCGCGACATCGCCGCGGCGCAGGCCGCCGATACGCGCCGCGCGGTGAGCGCGACGCTCACCCAGGCGATCTCGGGGCTCCGGACCGCGTCCGCGCAGCTCGACATCGCGCGCGCCAATCTCGCGGCCGCGACCGAAGACATGCGCGTGCAGCAGGAGCGCTACCGCGTGGGCGCCAGCACGATCCTCGATCTGCTCACGTCGCAGGCGGCGCTGACTACGGCGGCCGTCAACGTGGTGCAGACGCGCTTCAACTACCTGATCTCGCGCGCCACGCTCGAGGCGCTGGTGGGACGCGAATTGTGACCGCGACCGCGGCCGTCGAGTTCCGCACCGGCGACACGCCGCTGCCCGACATCGTCATCCTGACGCACAATCTGGCGCGGGAGTACGAGATCGGGGCGGAAGTGGTGCGCGCGCTGCGCGGCGTGGACATCCAGATCCGCCGGAACGAGTTCGTGGCCATCATGGGCCCGTCCGGCTCGGGGAAGTCCACCCTGATGAACTTGATCGGCTGCCTCGATACACCCACCGCCGGCGAGTATTGGCTCAACGGCCAGCAGGTGAGCGAGCTGTCGGACGATGAATTGGCACGCATTCGGAACAAGGAGATCGGATTCGTCTTCCAGACCTTCAACCTCCTGCCCCGCGCCAGCGCGCTGCACAACGTGGAGCTGCCGCTGATCTACGCCGGTGCCGGCGCCAAGGCGCGGCGTGCGCGCGCCGAGCTGGCGCTGCAGCGCGTGGGACTGGGTGACCGTATGGAACACAAGCCGAACGAGCTGTCAGGTGGTCAGCGCCAGCGCGTGGCGATCGCCCGGGCGCTCGTGAACGAGCCCAGTATCCTGCTCGCTGACGAACCGACGGGAAACCTCGACTCGGCGACGGGCAACGAGATCATGGGGCTGTTCGAGGAGCTGCACACCCAGGGACAGACCATCGTTCTGGTCACGCACGAACACGATATCGCCGTGCACGCGCACCGCCAGATTCACCTGCTCGACGGTAAGGTCGAGCGAGACGAGAGGACCAAGCCGTGAAGCGCACACTCCTGCTGGCCGCCCTGCCGCTGGCGCTCGCCGCCTGCAAGAAGGCCGAGCCGGCGCCGGTATACGAAAAAGTCGCCGTGACACGCCGCGACATCACCGTCACCGCGTCCGCCGCCGGGGCCATCCAGCCCATCCTGACGGTGCAGGTGAAGTCGCAGGCCTCGGGCGCCGTGACGCAGATGAAAGTGCAGACCGGCGACGAAGTCCGCCCCGGCCAGCTGCTCGCCGTGATCGATCCTCGCCTGCCGAAAAGCGCCCTCGATCAGGCGCAGGCGAGCGTCGACCAGGCGCAGGCGCAGTACGACTACGCGCGCGCGCAACTGGCCCGCGAGGACACGCTGTTTCACGCCAACGCGGTCACGGAGCAGGAGTACCAGAGCTCCCGGGTGAGCTTCGAGCAGGCCAAGACGGCGCTCGTGAACGCCAGGGCGAATCTGTCCGACGCGCAGATCGCCTACGAACAGACGCGCGTCACCGCCCCGCTCGCCGGGACCATCATCACGAAGACCGTCGATATCGGCACCGTGATCTCGAGCCCGACGCACGACGTCACCGGCGGCACGGCGATGTTCACGATGGCGAACCTCGACACCGTGCAAGTGCAGGCCCTGGTCGACGAGACCGACATCGGCAAAGTGCAGCCCGGCCTGCCCGTCACGATCACCGTGGACGCGTATCCGAACCGGCCGTTTACGGGCGTCGTCCTGAAGATCGAGCCGCAGGCCACGGTCAATCAGAACGTGACCATGTTTCCAGTGGACGTGAACATCCTCAATCCCGGCCACCTGCTGAAGCCCGGGATGAACACCGAGGTCAGCGTCCACATCGGGGACCGGACCAACGTCCTGACGATCCCCAACGCCGCACTGCGCACGCAGCGCGACGTGGCGTCAGCGGCGACCGTGCTCGGGCTCGATCCCGCCGTGGTGCAACAGCAGCTGGCGCAGGTACCCGCCGTGCACGATTCGACCAAGGGCCAGGCGTCGCTGGGCGGCACTACGGCCAAACCCGACAGCGCCAAAGGCGCGGGCGCGACCATCACGTTCACCGGCCGGGACGGCACTCCCAGGACCATCACCTTGCCCGCGGGAGTGACCGCCGAAGAGTTCAACGCGGCCCGCGCCAAGTTCGGCACGGGCGCACCGCTCACGCCGCGCGAGCAGGCGATCATGGCGCAGCTGCGCGCGCAGTTCATGAGCGGCCGCCCGGGGGGCGCCGCCGCCGCGGGTGGCGGTGCGGGCGGGGGCGGCGGCGGGCGCGGCGCCCGCAGCAACGACGCGGGCGGCAACTATATCGTGTTCGTGCTGCGCAAAGGGACGCCCATGGCCGTGAACATCCGCACGGGCCTCACCGATCTCGACCAGACGGAGGTCGTGAGCGGGCTGACCGAGCAGGACACGGTGCTGGTGCTGCCGAGCGCCTCGCTGGTGCAGGCGCAAAAGGACTTCCAGAATCGCTTCAAGTCGATGACGGGCGGCGGCCTGCCGGGGCTGCAGCAGCAGCCGGCGGCCGGCCAGCGCCCGGCGGCGACCCCGAGGTAAGCCGTGCTGTTGGGTGAGATCATCCAGGTTGCGCTGTCGGCGATCCGCGCCAACAAGCTGCGGTCGCTGCTGACGATGCTGGGCATCATCATCGGCGTCGGCGCGGTGATCACGATGGTGGCCCTCGGTTCGGGCGCGCAGAAGTCCGTCCAGGACCGCATCCAGGCGCTCGGCCCCACCCTGCTCTCGATCTTCCCGGGACAGAACTTCCGCGGCGGCGTGGCCATCAGCGGCGCGGTGAGCCTCACGTACGACGACGATACCGCGCTCGCCAACAACATCCGCTACGTCACCGACGTGGTGCCCGAGCTGACGCGCAACATGCAGGTGCAGTACGGCGCGCAGAACATCAACATCAACGTCGTCGGGTCGACGCCCAACTACGTGCCCGTCCACAATTACTCCGTCACGGCGGGGCGGATGTTCACCGCCGGTGACGACAACTCGCGCCAGCGCTACGCCGTGCTGGGATCACAGGTCCCCACCGACTTGAACGCCAACGGCGTCGCCATGATCGGGCAGACGATCCAGATCCGCGGCATTCAATTCGAGATCATCGGTCTGTTGAGCGAGAAGGGCTCGCAGGGCTTCCAGAACCCCGACGAGCAGGTCCTCATTCCGTATCAGACCGCGCGCTACCGCGTGGTGGGCACCGACCGGCTGCGCCAGATCACCGTCAAGGTCGCCGACTTGAGCTCGATGACTCTCGCCATGATCGAGATCGAGCGCGTGTTGCGGCGCGCCCACAAGATCCGGCCCGGGGGGGACAACGACTTCCAGATCCGCAACCAGACGGACGTGCTGTCGACATTCCAGCAGACCACCGAGACCTTCAAGTACCTGCTCGCGGGCATCGCCGCGGTCAGTCTCCTGGTGGGCGGCATCGGCATCATGAACATCATGCTCGTCTCGGTCACCGAGCGCACCCGCGAGATCGGCGTGCGCAAAGCCCTGGGCGCCACGCGCGGCAACATCCTGTTCCAGTTCCTGGTCGAGGCGCTGGTGCTGTGCCTCGCCGGCGGCATCACAGGCATCCTGCTCGGCTCCTTCGGCGCGCTGGCGCTGTCCGCCCTGATGCACTGGAACACGCTGATCTCGCCCTACGCCATCCTGCTGGCGTTCTTCTTCAGTGCGTTGGTGGGGCTCTTCTTCGGCATCTGGCCCGCGAAACGGGCGGCCTCGTTGGATCCGATTCAGGCGCTGCGGTACGAATAGACAAGGTGCGTAGTGTGCGGTGACTGACAGTGCAACGAACGGCACCGTAACCCCGCCTACGAACCGTCGGCGACCACGCACCACGTACCGCGCACCACGCACCACGTTGTATCTTTTCCCCCCATGCTCGCCCCCCTGCTCCTCGCCCTGCTGCAAGGCGCCGACCCCGGGCCCATCTACAACGGGCGGCTGCATCAGCTCGACGTCCCCATTCCGCGGCGCGATACCGGCGTCACGATCGACGGCCGCCTCGACGAGGCGGTGTGGCAGCAGGCGGCGCTGCTCGACGGGTTCTCGCAGTATCGCCCGGTGGACGGGCGGCCGGCCGAGGATTCGACCCAGGTGCTGGTGTGGTATTCGGGCGACGCCATCTACTTCGGCATCCGCGCCTACGAGTCGCACGGGCCCGTCGTCCGCGCGACGCTCGCCGACCGCGACAACATCGACGCCGACGATCGCGTGCAGCTGCTGCTCGACACCTACGACGACCACCGCCGCGCCTGGCTCTTCGCCGTCAATCCCCTGGGCGTGCAGGAAGACGGCGTGTGGAGCGACGGCGTGGAGGCGTCGGCGGGGGGACCGCAGGCCGGCGGGCGGTTCGACGCCACCATCGACCTGAACCCCGACTACGTCTTTCAGTCGCGCGGCCATGTGACCGACTGGGGGTACGAGGTCGAGATCCGCATTCCGTTCAAGAGCCTGCGCTACCAGAGCGCCGATCCGCAGCAGTGGGGCTTCCAGGTCGTCCGCGTGACGCAGCACTCCGGGTACGAGGACACCTGGACACCGGCGGTGCGCGCCAATGCGAGCTTCCTGATCCAGTCGGGCCGGTTCGGTGGTCTCACCGCGCTGCACCGCGGCCTGGTGATGGACGCCACGCCCGAGTTCACCGCCAAGGTCAACGGCGCGCCCGGCGCGTCCAACTATGTCTACAAGGGCGGCACGGACGTGGGCGGCACGTTGCGCTGGGGCGTCACGGAAAACCTGTCGCTCAGCGCCACGGCCAATCCCGACTTCTCGCAGGTCGAGGCCGACGTCGGCCAGGTAACCGCGAACCAGCGGTTTCCGCTGTTTT
Organism: Gemmatimonadota bacterium; assembly: GCA_041487875.1. Taxonomy (GTDB): domain Bacteria; phylum Gemmatimonadota; class Gemmatimonadetes; order Gemmatimonadales; family GWC2-71-9; genus DATLWA01. The sequence continues at coordinate 8,671 of JBGPOE010000065.1, forward strand.
TCCCGGAGAAGCGCCCGTTCTTTCTCGAGGGGTTGGAGCAGTACGATACGCCCAACCGGCTGATCTACACGCGCCGCATGACGCAGCCCGTGGTGGGCGCCAAGCTCACGGGCAAGCTCGGCACGACCAACGTCGCCTACTTGGGCGCGGTGGACGACCGCGGCGCGTCCGCCACCGGCGACAACGCGATCTACAATCTGCTGCGAGTGCGGCGCGACCTCGGCGCCAGCTCGACCGTGGGCCTCGTCTATACCGACCGGGTGGAGGGCAGCGCGTACAATCGCGTGCTCGGCAGCGATTTTCGGGTGATCTGGCGCAAGCTGTGGTTCACGCAGCTACAGGTGGCGGAGTCGTGGACCAAAGACCCCGCCGGCGCGCGAGCGGGCCTGATGTGGGACGCGACCCTGTACGACCGGACTGGGCGGTCCCACGGCAACCACGGCGAGCTGCAGGGCGTGAGTCCCGATTTCACGAGCGCCTCGGGCTTCGTGCCACGGGTGGATTTTGTCGTGGGTCGCTTCTTCGAGCGGTTCAGCTGGTATGGGCGCCCCGGCGCGCTGGTGGAGCAGCTGACCACCTTCAGCGGGATCACGCCGTTGTGGCGGTACGATGACTTCTTCCACGGCCGCAGCACGATCGAAGGCGACCTGGAAACCAACTGGACCGCCAACCTGCGCGGTGGCTGGGGCGCAAACGTCCGGGTGGCGGATGCGGAGCAGGTGTTCGACCCCGGGCTCTACGCGGGTTACACGACCGACTCCGTCACGCCGTTCGCCGTGCCGCACGGCCTGTACGGCCTGTGGGGTGTCAACGGCGGCCTCAACACACCGAACCGGGCGCTCATCGGCGCGTTGAACTTGGGGTACGGCGCCGGGCCGATCTTCGCGGAGGCCGCGCGCGGCCGGCAACTGACGGCGGGGGCCGAAATCACGTGGCGCCCCACCACCGCCATCCGCATCGACGCCTTGTGGCAGTATCAACGGATCACGCGGGCGAGAGACGGCAGCCGCTCGTCGGTCGCCAACATCCCGCGGCTCAAGCTCGAGTACCAGGTGACGCGCGACATCTTCTTCCGCTACGTGGGGCAGTACTTCGCGCAGGAGCGTGCCGCACTGCTCGATCCGCGCACGGGCCTGCCGCTCGTGCTCGACTCCGCCGCCACGGCGCGGGTCGGACCATCGGGCGACGTTCGCCAGAACGATTTCCGCTCGGACTTCCTGTTTTCCTACAAGCCCACGCCTGGCACGGTGTTCTTTCTCGGCTACGGCGCATCGCTCGCCGAGCCGGACGCGTTCCAGTTCCAGGGCTTGACGCGCACGTCGGATGGCTTCTTCGTGAAAGTGAGCTACCTCTTTCGCATGTGACGCCTCCTTGAGCAGTCACGCGATCGTTCCTGTATCTTCCCTGGTTCATGGACATGCCGACGTCGCTCGCCGAGCAACTGGCGCAGGAGCAGCACACCAAGCAGCGCCAGTACGTGATCGCCAACACGCAAACGCGCTGGACGCTCGTGGGGGTCGCGACCGTGCTGCTCGCGGCCGTACGGCTGTTCCACCTGATTCCCACGTCGTGGTGGTTCATCGCCGGCTTTGCGGCGGCGTTTGCGGCGCTCAACTACACCATGTTCCGTCTGGCGCGCGACACCGTCTTTCAGACCTGGTACGCGCCGGCGAACATCACCATCGGCGCGACGTTGATCACCACCGCCCTGTACGCGGTTGGCCCCACCGGCCACGTGCTCTACGTCGCCTATTTGATCGCGCCCCTGCAGGCGGCGCTCCACCTGGGACGGCGTGAGGCGTGGAGCGCCGCCGCCATCAATGCCACCGGCTTCGCCCTGGTGACAGGCCTGCGGGTGGCCGAAGGCGCGTGGACCTGGGGGACATTCATCCAAGAAACGTTCGTGCTCTTGTTCGTTTTGCTCGCGCTCGTACCGATGCTGAGCAAGATCAGCGAGCGGCTGCTGTTGGCCCGCGGCGCGCTGGCGCAGGTGGAGCGCGGCGATCTCACCATCCGGCTGGCCGACCCCGAGCTCGACGAGCTGGGCTTCCTCTCACTGTCGCTCAACCGGACCACCGAAGCGATCGCCCTGATCGTACGCGAGGTGCAACGGCAGGCGGAGGACCTCGCCGCGATGGCGCAGCAGCTCGCCGCGTCAGCGGAGCAGCTGCAGGCCGCGTCTCAGGAAATCGCGGCCACCACGCAGACGCTGTCGGAGGGCACCGACCGGCAGCGCCAGCTGATCGGACACGGCCGCCAGGACACCGAGGCGGCCGCGGGGGTGGCACAGGCGCTGCACGGCCGCGCGCAGGAGGCCGAGCGCCAGATCGCGGCGGTGGCTCAACAGACGCAGCGTCACGGCGCCGATATCGACCGTTCGCGCGACCTGCTGGAGGCCCTCGTGACCCAGATGGATCACGCCGCCCAGGCCGCGGCGACGCTCGACGCCGGGTCGCGGGAAATCGGCAAACTGGTCGACTCGATCACCCGGATCGCGAGCCAGACGGATTTGCTCGCGCTCAACGCGGCAATCGAAGCCGCCCGCGCCGGCACCCACGGCCTCGGGTTTCGCGTGGTGGCGGCCGAGGTCCGCAAGCTCGCCGAGCAGAGCACGCGCGCGGCCGAGGAGGTGCGGCTGCGCGTCCGCGATACGCAGGAGCACATCGCCCGGGTGGTGGCGGCAATGCTGGACGGGCGCCAAACGGCGCAGGGGGTCGGCGCGGTCTCGCAGGGCGTGCGGGTGGCGCTGGACGCGATCTTCGCGGACTTGAACGCCACCGTCCAGTTCGCCGTCAGCTTCGCGGCGGAGACGGAGGGTCAGACCGGCAAGATGCGCGAAGTGGTGCGGCGCATGGGCGAGGCCGCGGCGATCGCGGAGACCGCCGCGCTGGGCGCGCAGCAGACCTCGGCCGCCACCCAAGAGCAAATCTCGTCGCTGGGGGAGCTCACCACCACGTCGCAGCATCTGTCGCTCGCGGCGGCGCGGCTGACCGAGACCATTCAGCGGTTCCAGGTGAACGGGCGGTAACGAACGAGGCCTCCATTGCTGGAGGCCCCGCTCAAATTCCCGTGGGGTCGGATGCCCCTCGGCCGCTAACCGTAGAAGGAATCTTGCGGGCCCCGTTAGGAGAGTCAAGAGCTTTGTGCTGGGTGCGCCGCCGCCCGGACTCGAACCGGGATCGATCGGTTAGCGGCCGACCAGGTTATCCTCGTTACCCCACGGCGGCGCGGCACAACGACGTACTGCGAGGTCGCCATCCCCGCGTTGTGCACGCCCAAGTGGGAAAGAGGTTAGGAATCGGCGTGGTTGACGCGCTCATCGAAATCGCGCGCGCGGGGCCAAATTATCGCGCCTCAGCGCCACACCCGCGCGTTGCCCAGCACCACCCGCCCCGCACCGCGCGGGACGCGCAGCGCGATCCGCCTGGCGCCGTGTAATGCCAGCGTGACGCGCTCCGGCGCCTGGCCCGGCTCGACCGAGAACAGGCCCGCGGGCGTTCCGTCCAAGTCCACGCGCAGCTCCGACGCGGCCGTCGATCCGCGCTCCAGCCCTAGATCGAATGCCAGCGTCGCGCCCGACACGACGTACTCGGCCCGCGCGCCCGCTCCCTCGAGGATTACAGCCCAGGGATAGCCCGTCCCGCCGCCGCGCCCATCGATCCACACCACGCTGTCCCCCCGCTCCAACGCGGACGACTGAGAACGGACGACGGACAACGCCTTCGTCTCGGCCAGCAGGACGTATGCCGCGACCGTGTCGAACTGAAAGAAGTCCAAACTCTTGAGGTGCACGATCTCATATGACAGCAGCCGTTCCTTCTCCCACCACCAGTGGCACTGCATGATGGTGTAGGCGGTCGAATCGGCGCAGCGGAAACCCTTGGTGAACGCGTCGGGGTGCGGTAGGCCCCAGGTGTGCCCCAGCTCGTGCGCCACGGTGCCGCGATAGGTCGACCCGGAGCACCACCACGCGGTGGCGAGCGTGCTGTCGGCCTTGCCGCGCGCCACCTCGGGACAGACGTTCGCGAACACGCCGCCCACGCTCGAATCGCCGATCACGGCGAGCCCACCCCAATTGCCCTTGTCCACTTTCCCCGCCTGGCTGGTCGAGTCGAGCCCGCCGTTCTCCGAGTCCGACCCCGCCCAGGCACCGGCGCCGTGCGTGAGGAACAGCAGCTTGAACTTGGAGTGCTTGTTCCAGGGCCAGCCGTAGCCCGCGAACTCATCCTGCAAGAGCGGCCACCACGCCTGGAAGCTGTCGGCCGCCAGCTCGGCGAACGTGTGGCGGCTCTCCTGCACCACGAGGGGCTCGTAGTCGAACGTGCGCCCGCCCAGCACTCGGCCGTACCAGGCGCGCACATCGGCCAGGACCTGCGCGTGGTAGGCGACGCCCCGCATCGGGAAGGACACGTCGCGCGGGACGAGGTAGATGGGAATCACGCGCAC
>JBGPOE010000066.1:0-12579 GCA_041487875.1 Gemmatimonadota bacterium
ATGGCGGGGGTGGGTCTGGTGCCGATGCACGCAACGACGATTCTCTCGGTCCGCCGGGACGGCCGCGTCGCCATGGGCGGCGACGGCCAGGTCACGGTGGGCGAGACGGTGATGAAAGCGAACGCGACCAAAGTGCGCACGCTGAAAGGCGGCAAGATCCTGGCGGGTTTCGCGGGGGCCGCGGCGGACGCGTTTACGCTGTTCGAGAAATTCGAGGAGAAGCTGGAGCGCTATCCCGGCAACCTGCCGCGCGCCGCCGTCGAGCTGGCCAAGGACTGGCGCTCCGACCGCGTGCTGCGGCGGCTGGACGCGCTGCTCGCGGTGGCGGACAAGGAGCACGGCCTGGTGGTGAGCGGCTCGGGTGAGCTGATCGAGCCCGACGACGGCATTCTCGCGATCGGCTCGGGCGGCAGCTTCGCCCTGGCCGCGGCCCGCGCGCTGCTCGCGGACACCAAGCTCGCGCCCAAGGATATCGTGGATCGCGCGCTGCACATCGCCGCCGACATCTGCATCTACACGAACGACCACATCACCGTACTCGAGCTGTGACCAAACCCGGCGCGACGCGCAAAGACCCGACCCCGCCGCCGCCCCCCTCGCCGCAGCCCGCGGCGGAGGAGGCAGCCCTGCCGTGGCTCGAGGAGCTGCCCCCCAAGAAGATCGTGGCGGAGCTGGACCGCTACATCGTGGGCCAGGACGCGGCCAAGAAGGCCGTGGCGATCGCCGTGCGCAACCGCTGGCGGCGCTCGCAGGCGCCCGACGACATCCGCGACGAGATCGTCCCCAACAACATCATCATGATCGGCCCCACCGGTGTGGGAAAGACGGAGATCGCCCGCCGGCTGGCGCGCCTCGCCGGCGCGCCGTTCTTGAAGGTCGAGGCGTCGAAGTTCACCGAAGTGGGCTACGTGGGGCGCGACGTCGAGTCGATGATCCGCGAGCTGGTGGACGTGGCGATCAACATGGTGCGTGAGGAGCGCGAGGACGAGGTCTACACGGTGGCGGAGGAGCGCGCGGAGGAGCGCCTGCTGGATATCCTGCTGCCCGCGCCCTCGCCCGCGCCTGCTCCCGCCGGCGGGGAGCGGGGAGCGGGGAGCGGGGACAAGGTTCCGGAGCGGCCGCTGTTCGTGGTGTCGTCCAAGGGGGACGTGACCCCCAAGGCGCTCGAGGCCGACGCGGAGGCGCAGGAGCGGCGCCGCCGCTCGCGCGAGAAGCTGCGGCAGCAGCTGAAGGACGGCCAGCTGGAGGAGCGCGACGTCGAGATCGAGATCCAGCAGCAGGGGTTCCCGCCGCTCGAGTTCCTGCAGCCGCCGCAGGGTATGGAGGGGACGGACTTCAACCTCACCGAGTGGATGCAGGAGATGTTGCCGAAGAAGAAGAAGCGGCGCACGGTGCACGTGCACGAGGCGCGCCGCATTCTGGTCGACGAGGAGCTGAAGAAGCTCGTCGACATGGACGACGTGGTGAGCGAGGCGCTGGACCGGGTGGAGAACCACGGCGTCGTCTTCATCGACGAGCTGGACAAGATCGCGGGTGAGCGCGGCACGCAAGGGCCGGACGTCTCGCGCGAGGGCGTGCAGCGCGACCTGCTGCCGATCGTCGAAGGCTCGACCGTGCAGACGCGCTACGGCTTCGTGCGCACCGACCACATCCTGTTCATCGCGGCCGGCGCGTTCCACGTCGCCAAACCGTCGGACCTGATCCCCGAGCTGCAGGGACGGTTCCCGATTCGCGTGGAGCTGCAGCCGCTCACCGAGCAGGACTTCGTACGCATCATGACGGAGCCCGAGAACGCGCTCACCAAGCAATACGCCGCGCTGTGCGCGGCGGAAGGGGCGACGCTCGAGTTCTCCGCCGATGGCATCGCCGAGATCGCGCGCATCGCCGCCAAGGTCAACGAGCGGCTCGAGAACATCGGCGCGCGCCGCCTGCATACGGTGCTCACCACGCTGCTCGAAGAGGTGCTGTTCGAGCTGCCCGACTACCCCATCAAGCACATCGTGTTCGACCGCGCGGCGGTGCAGGAACGCCTGCTGGCCATCGTCGAAGACGAAGACCTCAGGAAGTACATCCTCTAGTACTCGTCGTGCCGCCCTGCCGTGCTCCATACGCGCTCGCACTTGTCGTCCTCGGGTGCACAACACCTGTAAACGGTCAGGCTTGTAAAGACCCGACTCCGCGGGTTGCCTCAGCCTGTGTTGCACGCATGGTCACGTCACTCGATGACGCAGTCCGAAGACTTGAGCCGCAAGTGCGCGATTCGCTGAACGCAGGTGTGAGGCAGCTGTTCGACTCGGCTGAGGACGCGTGGCGGGCATTTCGTTCCCTTACCTGCCGGGCAGACCTCCGATTTGCTGGTGCCTTCCCACCCGGATCTGACAGTAGCAGGCTGCAGTGTCTTGTCGAGGAGACACGTCGACGACTGGGCGACTTGAGGTGGTATCTGACCCCCGCAAGTCCTCCCGCAGACAGCGATGCGGCCGCCGAGCTTGAGGGGCTCGATGTGGCTCCGGTGACGGGTTGCCTGGAAGGGAGTACAGCCGAAGAGCGGCAGTGCTTGGTGGGAATCTTCCGCGGATTGCAAGGAGTACGTGACTCGCTGGTGCGGAAGGTTTCAGTTTCCTTGAACCCACGGGAGCGCACAGCTCTTGATACGGCCACGTACGCGCAGGAGGTTTTCGCGGGGTTGGAATGCCGTGCTGAAAGCCGGGCCCAGAACGACGGGGGATCCATGGGCGGTGTCGCCACCGACATGTGCCTCGTTTACTCGCGACAACGACACACGTGGCAGTTACGGCGTCTCGAATCGGTCCTGGCTCGGCGACGCTGAGTCGGAGCAACTCCGCCGATCCCCACCTGTTCTCCCTAGTCGTCCGCGCGAAGTGGCGTAGAATGACCGCCTAGCTTCGGCCGGGCGGCATTCGACCGAATTCTCGAACGGCGCGTGCCGAAGGCTTGTGCCTCCCTCCTTCGCCAGGTAAAATCAGCAGTTCGCGCCTGTCAGATTGACCTACGCCCCGGAAGCCATGCCCAAGCGGGATTTTCTCGCCATCACCGACTTCTCGCGCGAGGAGATCGTCAAGCTGTTCGACCTCGCCCGCCGCATGAAGGCGGGGCAGTACCACGAGACCCCGCTCTCGGGCAAGACCCTGGCGATGATCTTCGCCAAGTCGAGCACCCGCACCCGCGTCTCCTTCGAGGTCGGCACCTATCAGCTCGGCGGCCACGCGCTGTTTCTCTCGTCGAAGGACATCCAGATCGGCCGCGGCGAGCCCATTCCCGACACGGCCCGTGTGCTGTCGCGCTACGTGTCGGGCATCATGATCCGCACGTTCGACCACCAGGAAGTGGTGGAGCTGGCGCGCCACGCCACCATCCCCGTCATCAACGGCCTGACCGATCTGTCGCACCCCTGTCAGGTGCTGGCCGACCTGTTCACCGTGCGCGAGGCGCTGGGCGGCTGGGAGGGGAAGCGCATCGCCTGGGTGGGCGACGGCAACAACATGGCCAACAGCTGGCTCGAGGCGGCGGCGGTGCTGGGCTTCGAGCTGCGGCTCGCCTGCCCGGAGGGCTTCGAGCCCGACCGCGCCATCTTCGAGCGCGCCGCGGCCAAGACGCGCGTGACGATGACCGAGGTCCCCGATGAAGCGGTCGAGGGGGCCGACGTGGTGAACACCGACGTGTGGGCCTCCATGGGCCAGGAAGCCGAAGCCGAGGCCCGCCGCAACGCCTTCAAGGGCTACACCGTGGACGCCAAGCTGATGGCGCTGGCCCGGCCCCAGGCGATCTTCCTCCACTGCCTGCCCGCCCACCGCGGCGAAGAAGTGACCACCGACGTGATCGAAGGGCCGCGCTCCCGCGTGTGGGACGAGGCCGAGAACCGTCTGCACGTGCAGAAGGCGCTGCTCGCGACCCTGCTGGGCTGAGAGGATTCATGGCCGACGCGACCCCCAAGAAGACTCCGCTGTACGACGTGCACGTGGCGCTGGGCGCCAAGATCGTGCCGTTCGGCGGCTACCTGATGCCCGTGAGCTATCCGCCGGGCATCGGTGCGGAGCATGCCGCCGTGCGGTCCGCTGTGGGCGTGTTCGATGTGTCGCACATGGGCGAGTTCGAGATCACGGGACCCGACCGCAACGCCTACGTGCAGCGCATCACCTGCAACGACGTGGGCGCCTTGAAGCCAGGTCAAGTTCAGTACTCGGCCTTGCTCACCGAGCGGGGCACGTTCGTGGACGACTGCCTCGTATATCGCTTCCAGGACAAAGTGATGCTGGTGGTCAACGCGTCCAACATCCAGAAGGACTGGAATCACATCGTCCCGCAGAAGGGCGGCGCCAACATCCGCATGCGCGACATCTCGGACGAGGTGGCGCTGTTGGCGGTGCAGGGGCCCAAGGCCGAGGCGCTGCTCGCCCCGCTCACGAGCGTCGCGGTGGGGATGATCCCCTACTACGAGTTCGCCGACGGCAAGGTCGCCGGCTGCCAGTGCTTCGTGTCCCGGACCGGATATACAGGGGAAGACGGCTTTGAACTCTATTGCCGCGCGCCCGACGCGGAGCGGCTGTGGCACGCGCTGGTGGGCGTCGGCCGCGCCGAGCCCTGCGGGTTGGGCGCGCGCGACACGCTGCGGCTCGAGGCCGGCCTGCCGCTCTACGGCAACGACATCGACGACACGATCACGCCGCTCGAGGCGGGGCTCAACTTCATCGTGCGGCTCGACAAGGGCGCGCCGTTCATGGGCGAGGCCGCGCTCAAGCGCCAGAAGCTCGAAGGCATCAAGCGGAAACTGGTGGGCTTCAAGATCACGGAGCCCAAGGCGGTGGGGCGGCACGGGTACCCGGTCTTCTTGGACGGCCAGCAGGTGGACGTCGTGCGCTCGGGCACGGTGACGCCCACCGTCAATGCCGCGATCGGCACGACGTATCTGCCCGTGGCCGCGGCGAAGGCCGGCACCACGTTCGCAGTCGAGATCCGCGGCCGCCGCGTGCCCGCCGCGGCGGTGAAGATGCCGTTCGTGCCCAACCACACCAAGCGCAAGTAAGGCGTGGCCATCCGGGTGGGCGTGCTCACCGTGTCGGACCTCGCGTCGCAAGGGCGGCGCGCGGACACCGCGGGCGACGCCGTCGCCGCTTGGACGCTGGCGCGCGGCTGCGAGCTGGTGGTGCGGAGCGTGGTGCCCGATGAGACCGACCGCATCGCCGCGAAGCTCGTCCGCTGGGCCGACTCGGGCGAGGTGGACCTGGTGCTCACGACCGGCGGCACGGGCTTAGGGACGCGGGACGTGACGCCCGAAGCGACCACGGCGGTGCTCGAGCGAGCGGCGCCGGGCATCGCCGAAGCGCTGCGCGCCGCGGCGGGGCCCAAATTTCCCCGCGCCTGGCTGTCGCGCGGCGTGGCGGGTACGCGTGGCCAAACGCTGATCGTGAACTTGCCCGGCTCGACCAACGGCGTGCACGACGGCCTAAAGATGCTCGACGACGTGGTGGATCACGCCGTGGCGCTGGTGCGCGGCGAACCGGTGGATCACTGACGGCTGATGGCTGACCGCGTCTTGATCACCACCGACGACCTGGAGCAGGCGGTCCAGAGCAACGCGGCGCTCGAAGCGCTCGGTTGTGACACCGCCATGGTCTCCTCGTTCGACGACGTGGTGAAGGAGCTGCGGCGCCGGGAGCCCGACTGCGTGGTGCTCACCGGCGGCCTGCACGAATCGTCCGCCACCCACCTCGTCGCGGCCGCGCGCGAGCGGTCCATCTCGACTCTCGGCCTGGTCGAGCCCACCGAGCCCGACCCCAAAACGCTGGCGCGCGACCTGGGCCTCACGGCGTTCCTGGCGAAGCCCGTGGACGCGGCCGAGGTGGCGGCGACGGTCCGGCGGGTGATCGAGCGGCGGCGGCTGCAGGAGCGCACCGGCATCATCGGCGAGTCGCCCGCGGTGCAGGAAGTGCTCGTCAAGATCGAGCAGATGGCGCCCGTCACGTCCACGGTGCTGATCGAGGGCGAGTCGGGCACGGGCAAGGAGCTCGTGGCGCGGGCGATCCACGACCTGTCTCCCCGGCGCGGCAAGGCGTTCATCACCGTGAACTGCGCCGCGCTGCCCGAGACGCTGCTCGAAAGCGAGCTGTTCGGCCACGAAAAGGGCGCGTTCACGGGCGCCGCCGAGCGGCGGCTGGGCCGCTTCGAGCTGGCCGACGGCGGCACGATCTTCCTGGACGAAGTGGGCGAGATGCCCGCCGCCACCCAGGTAAAACTGCTGCGCGTGCTCGAGGATCGGTCGTTCTTCCGGGTGGGCGGCGTCCAGCCCATCAAGGTGGACGTGCGCGTCGTCGCCGCCAGCAATCGCCCGCTCAAGGAAGCGGTGGCGCTGGGCGACTTCCGCGACGACTTGTTTTACCGCCTCAACGTGCTCGCCATCTACCTGCCGCCCCTGCGCGAGCGCAAAGCCGACATCCCGATGCTGGTGCGCCGCTTCATCGCCGAGTTCGCCAAGGCGCACACGCGACAGTTCCACGGCGTCACGCCGGAGGCGCTGCAGCTCCTGGTGGACGCCGACTGGCCGGGCAACGTCCGCCAGCTGCGCAACCTCGTCGAGTCGATGGTCGTGCTCGCCCCCGAGGGCGAGATCCGCGCCTCCGACATCCCCCAGGACATCCGCGACCACAGCCGCGGCCTGCCCGTGCGCGTGGCCGGCGCGATGCGCGACGTCCCGGGCCAGGAGCTCGAGTTCATTTTCCGCACCCTGGTGGAGCTCAAGCTCCAGGTGGAGGAATTGCGCCGCCGCCTGGAGGATCGCCCCCAGCGGGTGGAAGTGATCGAGGTGGGCGGCCACGGCGCGCCCTTGGGCGCCATCACGCCTGAGGAAAGTGCCGAGCCCGTGGTGTACCGCCGCGGCATGACCATGGCGGAGGTGGAGCGGGCGACCATCGAGGCGGCCTTGAAGGAGTCGCGGGGCAACCGCCGCAAGGCGGCGGACGTGCTGGGCATCGGTGAGCGCACGCTGTATCGCAAGCTCAAGGAGTACGCCCTGGCCTAACTTGTTGCCGCTATTGACGAACCGTGGTGCCGGGGACATAATGGGCCGGCCCTTCCTAGTCCCGAGCAAGGCAAGAGACCGACAGCGTGGAATTCCGCGTAGACCAGGACCTGTGCGTCACCTGTCTGGCGTGCGTACGGGTGTGTCCGGCGGATGCGGTGGCGGTGGAGGCGGAGCAGGTCCGGATCGTGGACGAAGCGTGCACACGGTGCGGGCTGTGCCTGCCGGCGTGCCCGCACGAGGCGATCACCGCCACGGGCGACGCCAGGCGCGCGTACGAGCACGCGCTGTCGGGCCGCGCGGCACTGATCCTCTCCGTCGAGTCGGCGGCGTACTTCTACCCGGCGACTCCCGAGCAGGTGGTAAACGCCTGCTACGCGGCGGGCTTCCGGACGGTGCATCGCGGGGTGCTGGGCGACGAGCTGGTGGCGGGTGAGTACCTGAAGCTCTGGGCCGATCATTCCTGGGGCACAGTGATCCGCAGCACCTGCCCGGTGATCGTGGAGACGGTGCGGCACGAGTACCCCGAGCTGATCCCTTATCTCGCCCCGGTGGCGACGCCCATCGCGGCCGAGGCGCGCTACCTCAAATCGCTGTACGGCCGCGACACCCCGGTGGTGTACGCGGGCGTGTGCCTCACCGAGGGCGGGCCCGACGTGGACGCGGCGATCACGTTCGTGGAGCTGGGCCAGATGCTGGAGCGGCGCAAGATCAAGGTGGCGCGCCAGCCCCTGCACTTCAACCGCATGCCCGAGGAGCGGCGCCGCCATCTGAGCACGTCGGGCGGGCTGCCGATCGAGATGCTGACCGAGGAGCGCCAGGCGAGCCGGCGGTTCCGCAAGATGCGCGGCCTGGGCGCGCTCGAGGCGATCGCGCGCGCGGTGAGCGTGGACCGGATTGAGCTGGGGTTCGTGGACGTGCTGCCGTGCGAGGGCTGCCTCGACCATCCCTTGCTCGGGCCCAAGGAAGAGCTGTATTGGCGGCGGGAGATCGTGGGGGCGACGGAGCCCGCGCGCGCGCGCGAGCCGGTGATCGACGCCACGGTGGCGGCGGAGGTCCAGGTGGAAGCGGCGTTTCCGATCCAGATTTACGGCCGCGAGCCCGCGCCCGAGACGATCGACGACGTGCTCGCCGCCATCGGCACCGCGCCCAACGGGCGGCCGTGGGATTGCGGCGCGTGCGGCTACACCACCTGCAAAGAGTTCGCGGCGGCGGCGGCACGTGGCCGCACGACGCTGAAGTCGTGCCCGCCCTACCTCGAGCGCCAGACGGCGTCGGCGCAGCAGCAGGCGGCGGTGGACGCGCTCACGGGGCTCGCGACGTTCCGGGTGCTGCGCGACCGGTTGGCGAGCGAAGTGGCGCGCGTGCGGCGCGCCGGCGAGCCGTTCGCGGTGCTGTTCGTGGACCTGGACAACTTCAAGCAGGTGAACGACCGTTTCGGGCACGAGGCGGGCAACGAAGTGTTGCGCCGCACGGCCAAGGAGTTTGGGGCGCTGATCCGCTCGACCGACCTGGCCTCCCGTTACGGCGGTGACGAGTTTGTCGTAGTGTTAGTCGGCACCCAGGTGGACGGGGCCCGCGGGGTGGCGGAGAAGCTACGGGGCCGGGTGCAGGAGATCGGGCACGAGCTGGGCTATCCCGAGGCGTTGGTGACGGCGAGCATCGGTGTGGCGGGCTTCGCCCCCGACGCGTCTGAGCACGAGGATGTACTGGTGGCGGCGGACCGGGCGTTGTATCGTGCCAAGGCCGCCGGCCGCAACCAGGTGGCCACAGGAGACTGAGGACGTGACCCCATCGATCCCCGCGCGCGATGCGAGCGAGCCGCAGGAGCAGCCGCCTATGCCGATCGGCGGGGCCACGCCCGATCCGTGGGGTGTGAAGCGCGCCGAAAACCTGATCACCAGTCTCACGGGCGTGCTGTCGGCGCGCGTGGTGGTGACGCCGCTCGGCGAGGTGAGCGAGGTCCACGTGCTCACCACCAACGACATGGTGGCGAAGCAGGTGGTGCGCAACATCGAGTCGGCGCTGATGGCGCAGCTGGGGTTGAAGATCGACCACCGCCGCATCAGCGTGGCGCAGACGGCCGACGTGCGGCCGATCGAGCAGCTGCAGGAAGACGCGATCAAGACGCGCGCCAACCGCCGGGTGGTGATGTTCCGCGGGCTGGACGTGCGGCCCGCCGAGCGGGCGCAGCGCGTGGTGGTGCGGGTGCGGCTGGCGTTCGGCGACCGCGAGGCGACGGCCGAGGAGCAGGGGACCGACACGCAGCGCAACCGCGTGGAGGCCGCCGCGCGCGCCGCGGCGACCTGTCTCGACGAGTTGTTGCCCGACAACTCGGTGGCGTTGGAAGGTGCGGTGATCGTGGAGGCGTTCGACCGGAAATTCGTGATGGTGGCGGTGCACGGCCTGGGCGGTCGCGAGGCCCAGCTGCTCACGGGAACATGTGAACTTCGTGAAAGCGCCGAGCGGTCGGCGGTGTTGGCGGTGTTGGACGCGACCAATCGCTGGAGCGATGCGCGGCGGTAGGTAGTTTTGTAAGTTGTTGCAGCGTAGTATCTTCCCGGTACCACCTCCGACTTGCGGCGCCCACCCGTCGGGGGTACTAGCGGACTTCGTGTTTTGGTGGTATTTCGGGTTCCGATGAGTTCTGGAACCAAGCGGTATTGGGGCACGCAGCGCGTGGCGCGGATGTGTCAGGTGACGCCGGCGACGGTGGCGAACTGGATCGACCAGGGCCATCTCAAGGGGACCAAGACACCGACGGGCCATCGGCGCGTGACGTCGCAGGATCTGGTGGACTTTTTGCAGCGCCACGAGATTCCCGTGCCGCCGGAGCTGGCCGAGAACGTGCCGCGGGCGCGGGTGGTGTTGGTGGAGGACGACGCCAATTTCCGGCGCGCGTTCGCGCGGTTGGTGGAGCGGGCGGGGTTGGAGGTGGAGCTGGTGGAGGCGGCGACGGGGATGGACGGGTTGTTGGAGATCGGGCGGGTGAAGCCGGCGCTGGTGTTGTTGGATTATGCGCTGCCCGATCTCAACGCGGTGCAGGTGGTGCAGCGGCTGCTCGAGCCGACGCGCGGGTTGGACGTCGAGGTAATGGTGGTGACGGGTGGGTTACCGGCGGAGGCGGAGGAGCGGCTACGGCAGTTGGGCGTGCGGACGATCGTGCAGAAGGCGCAAGGCATGCACGTGATCATTGATGCGATGCAGGACGCGCTGTTGCGGCGCAGGGGTCGCGCGGCGTAATCAGGGCAGGGTCGTCGCGTCGCCGGTGTGGGCGCGGCGTGAGTGATCATCACGAACTCATTGGATAAAGGGGCCCCCGGTCATCGCCTGAGCGAAGACGAGCGGACTGCGCAGGAGCGGAGCGTCGGGTACGTCGTAGCGAGGCGTACCACTTCCAGGTCTACGAGGAAACTCGCAGGTCATTAAGGGGAGGTGACGCTCGATGTTGCACTTGCTCGCGGCTCTGTTCACGGCCTTGGCGAAGTTGTTTCTCGCTGAAGGGCTGGTGGGTTGGTAAGCGCATTACCGGGAGGCCCCTCCCAGTTTCCATTTACCGGCAGACGCGTTAAGACAGATGGCAACTCGTGTCTCGATCAACCAAGTCAAGCTGTATGTGCTGATCGGCGTTGTGTCGGTCGCGGCAGTTGTTGTCATGTTCACTCCTGGGCAGGCTCAAGGTGATCTGCTTTCCCGGGAGACGTTGAACGCCGTTGCACTCTTCGCGCTCTTGGGCGTCATCTCCGACTCGTCGTTTCTCCGGATCTCCTTTGCCAACGTAAACACGTCAGTCGGCTTCGTTCCGTTTATCGCGTCGGTTGCACTCTTCGAACACCCGTGGCCCATGCTGATAGCGGGTGTGACAGCAGTGGTGGTCGATACCTTGGTCCGTCACAAGCCGGCGATTCGAATCTGGTTTAACACAGCTCAATACATGCTGGCGACCGGAGCTGGCGGACTCGTATACGCGGCGCTTGGTGGGCAGCCAGATCTTACTCACTTCAAGTTCTCGGTCCTTCCATTTGCCGGTCTGGTCATCACGTTCTTTGTGATCAACCAGGGTAGCGTCGCCCTTGCCGTCGCGTATAGCAGCAGCGTTTCAGTCAGGGAGTCATGGGACCGCATTGGCGGTGGTGGGGCTAGGGTCTACGACCTCTTTGCTAGCTCCCTCGCCGTCCTCTTGGTGTTCCTCTTCACGAGATTCCAAGGGTGGGGTGTTGCGATTCTGGTGCTGCCCCTCTTCTTTGTGCGCCAGCTTTACCAAATGAATTTGCAGTTGCAGGAGGAGCTTCAGGAGAAACTTGAACTGATGGTAAAGGCCATAGAGGCGCGAGATCCATATACCTCTGGACACTCTCGGCGGGTCGCTGAGTATGCTTCGACCATAGCGAGGGAGCTTGGCCTCTCCGCAAAGGACGTAGACAACATCAAGACCGCTGCGTTACTACATGACGTGGGGAAGATTTATGAGGAGTTTGCTCCGCTGCTTCGCAAAGAGGACCGGCTTACGCCGGAGGAGCGCATCGTCATGCAGAGTCATGTAATTCGCAGCGCTGAGCTGGTTGGCACGGTTGCGAAACTGAAGGGCGTAGTCTTGGACACCATCAGACACCATCACGAACGGTATGACGGTGCTGGGTACCCGGATGGCTTCGCTGGGGAGATGATTCCGATCGGTGCGCGGATCATAATGATTTCTGACACGATCGATGCCATGACCACCGACCGCCCGTACCGGAGAGCACTCACCCTTGAGCATGCGTTTGAAGAACTGGAGAAGCACGCGGGTAGTCAGTTTGATCCCAAACTTGTAGGCCTGGTTCGACGGTCTCCGTCCATTCATCGCCTGCTTGGCTCGCAGTCAGGGTTTGAGCGCGTGGGCGCCCCCAGTCCCAGCGCCTTGCCACCTCATTTTGGGAAGGCGCGAACGCCAGTCCCGACAACCTGAGGGAAACAACTCCTCCGTCACCTGTATCTCAACTCAAGAAGCCTTGGGCCCTCAGGAGGGCTAGCTTCCCCGGCGCCTTGCCAAAGAGCTTCAAGCCCTCGAGCGTCTCCGCACTGTGACCACCAAGCACAGTCTTTTCGACCCATGCGTTGGCCGCGAGCACGTTTAGGAAATAGTGCGGGTGCTTGCCGCTGTACCGTTCCATCGCTCCCCTTGCGATTCCATGTGCCATCGCGTGGCCCGACGCATACGCGGCGCGAAATACCCTGAACTTCTCATAAGCACTGGAGTCGCCAAGGGCTCGTTGTCTGTTTCCCACTAGGCTCTCCAACTCTTCAATCAGGTCGAGAGCGAGCGGTGTGTTTCCTGTCACGAGCGCCAACGTGACGTTCGCCAGAATCAACTCGGCATTGGCAAGCCAGGTTCTTTGGTTGACTCCTCTCATCCACTCTCTTGCCTCCTCCATACAGCGAAACGCCCTGTCCCGTTCAGCAAGCAGTAAGTAGGCATCGATGAGGTTTGTGTAGGCGCTGATCAGGTTCGGTTGGTCGACCACTCTCTCCGCCAAGTTGATCGCGCAGACTCCGAACGTGAC
>JBGPOE010000067.1:0-12121 GCA_041487875.1 Gemmatimonadota bacterium
CGCGCCCGGCGTGGCGCGCCTTGGAGGATCCCGGCGCTCACCCGCTGGCGGCACGCGTGGCGAGGTGGGGTAGTGCGGTGGATACCGCGGCGGCCATCGAGCGCGAGTGGCGCTCGCCGGGCAAGAAGATGGGGTACTGGACCATCACTGCGGGCTACCTGATCCGGTCGTCGCCGTTCCGCTTCGACGTGCTGCGGTTCGTGGACTTGCTGTGGGCGTACAAGAAGGTGACCAAGAAGAGCGTCAACTTCATCCCCACGGGCAAGTCATACGAGGCGATCGTCCACTGCTACGGTGGGATGGCCGAGCTGCCGGGGTCGCAGAAGCAGGTGGATGAGATGCTGCAGGAGGCCGTACGGCGTGTGCCGTGGGCGGTGGTGGGGTTCAGCGCGGAGATCCAGCAGCTTTTCACCAAACAGAACCGCGACTTCTGCGCGGCCGTGGAGGAGCGGCGGCAGAAGCTGGGGGCCTAGCGGATCGCGCACTGATTCGGCCCGAACTCGAGGGCCTCGGCGTCCGCTGCCGCCACCTCCACCAATCCCAGATTGGCGAGCTTGATCGTGCGATAGCTCTCGGGGAAGACCGGCGTATGGTCCTCGATCCATTGGAGGAACGCGCGTTGGTCCTGAATCGCCGCGGCTTCGTTGGTGGCCGTCAGGACGTCGAACCGCACGCCCACGGTGCGATCGGCGCGACGCTCGAGGTCGCTGCCGTAATGCGCCGGCAGGACGAGCAGCTCGCCCGGCCACGTGGCGCGCGCCCGCTCGAGGCTCGCCCATAAGAGCCGCGCCCACTCGCCGCTGCGGCCGCCGAGATCCGGCCGGCCGATGGACTGTACGAAGAGAAAATCGCCGGTCAAGGCCAGGCCGTCGTCCGAGACGAGCGTGATGCTGCCCAACGTATGTCCCGGCGTGTGCTCCACACGCAGCGTGGCCCGGCCCAAGTCGATGGCATCGCCTTGCGTGACGGGCTCGTAATCGAGCCGGCCGGGCGTGCCGTCGTAGGGTGAGTGGGCGTCGTCGGGGTGGAGGTAGTAGGGGACGTTCCACCGGGTTGCCGCCGCGCGCGCGCCGCTCAGGTAATCGGCGTGCACGTGCGTGTCCACCACGCCCACGGCACGGGCGCCGAGCCGCTGCAGGATGGCGTCGTAGCGATCGAGATGGCGCGCCGGGTCCACGACGATCGCCTCGCCTTCACTCACGAGCACGTACGACAGCGCGCCCTTGCCGACGCGATCGAGCTGCACCACGTGCTCGAGTGAGGGCGTGGGCGTGAGCGCGCGCGACAGGTACACCGTCTCCCATGCCGCCATCCCGCCGATCACCGAATAGGCCTCGACGCCGCGCTCGCGCAGGAATGCGGTGGCCTTCTTGCTCGAGTTGCCGTGGTTGCAGACGACCGCAACGGGTCCCGTCCGGTCGAGGCCGAGGCCGTCGAGCGACGGCAGCCGGTACAGCTCGGAGCCGGGCAGGGCGTGGAAGTCGAGTGCCTGCCCGAAGGCGATGCGTCCCGCGGCCACGCGCTCGGAGGCGCGGATGTCGAGCACCTGCAGCCGTTCGCCCCGGTCCAGGCGGCGGGCCAGCTCGTCGGGGGCGATCTGGGGCAGGGGGGTGTCGCTCATGCGGCCGTAGTGTCGCGCGGCCGCGCGGAAAATGCAACGGCCCCCGAGTATCCGGGGGCCGCTGACTGATGGCTGACGACTGACGGCTGACGGCTTACTTCAACGGCATGATCGCGCCGAACGTCAGGCTCAACGTGTTGATGGGGGGTGTTCCCAGTTTGGTGCTCTTGGCGGTGAGCGCGTAGTTCGTCTCGAAGCGCCCGCCGAACGCGCCCGCCAAGTGGAAGCGGTAGCCCAACGCGAAGTCCACGCCGTCGGCCGTGCCGCCGCCGCCGCCGCTCGGGCTGACGTCGAGCAGATGACCGCCCGCCGCCGCGTACCAATTGCCGCTCACGGCGTAGTCCAGCCGGACCGCCATGTTGATCACCTTCACGCTCGAGCCCGACTGCGCCAGGCTGTGGAAGTCCACACCGGGCTCCAGCGCGAGCTTCTGAGCGATCGGAATGATCACGAACATGGTCGGCGCCGTCGCGCCCGGCGCACCAGCCGAGATCAGATCCCCGCCGGCGCCCGGGAAGAACACGCCGCTGATGTCGCCCGTGCCGCCGACCGCATGCATCGACGCATAGCCGCCGGAGATCCCGATGGCGGGCTCCCACGCGCGATTGCTGGCGCGGCGCGACGGCGAGTTGCCGCGGGCACCCAGGGCCGTGGAAATACCCAGTTGGATAGCATAGATGTCCGCAGCGCCCAACACCTTCTTGTTCGTCGCCGTGAAGTTGGCTTCCAGGCGCCCGTTGATCGTGCTGGTCAACTTCCGCCGGTAGCCCACGGCCAGCTGCACGCCGAGCTGCAGGTGGTCCGTGCTGAACCCCTGGACGTAATGCGCCATGCCGCCCGCGGCCGCGTAGAACCGCGGGGTCAAGGCGTAGTCACCGCGGAGGCCGAGCCGTGCGACGGTGAGGGCTACGCCTCCCGAATTCACTTGCGAGGCCCCGAGCTGGGTTTCCACCGCCAGCTTATTGTGCCACGGGAGGATCATGTAGAGAGCGCCCCCGCCCAGCGTCGAAAACAGAAAACTGCCGCCGGGCACGTCGAACAGCGTGATGGCGTCATTGGCACCGGTGCCGGCGGGCTTCACGCGGGCGTAGCCGCCCTGAATCCCCAGCTCCTGCGTCCAAGAGCTCTGCGCTGCCGCGGTGGATACGCCGAATGCGGCTAAAGCCGCGATTGCCAACAGCTTTCGCACATCTGCCTCCAAAGGTTGAATTGATCTAGTTCCAAAGCGCCACCAAGCTCGTGAATTCGTTCAAAAATGCAAGCCCCAAAGCGCGATTCCCGCACGAAACGATCTCCCGGCGGGGGCCGTGCCGCCCTCCCGTTTGGCCCCACAGGGCCTATATTGTGAACTCGTTCACAAGCGTTTTCGGCACCAGTACTCCCCAGGAGATGGCACAATGCGGCTGACGTGGATTGGCGCGCTCGCGGCGGTGACTGCGGTAGCGTGCGGCAAGAAGGCGGCGGACACTGCGACGCAGCAGCCGGCCGTGACGACCCCGGCGGCCCCGGCAGGCCCGGTGGTCGAGGTCAAGATGACCGGCAACGGCACCAACCAGGCGAAGTTCGATCCCAGCACACTGACCATCGCGCCGGGCACGACGGTGCGGTTCATCAACATTTCGGGCGGCCCGCACAATGTCGCGTTCTACGCCGATTCGATTCCCGCAGGCGCGGCGGTGGCGTTGAACAACGGCATGGCGAACCGGATGGACAACCTGACCGGTCCGTTCCTGACCACGCCGAATGAGAACTACGATGTGTCGTTCGCCGGGGCGGCGACGGGTGTGTACAAGGGCTTTTGCGTGCCCCACGCGGCGCTCGGCATGAAGTTGACGATCACCGTGAAGTAAGCACCGGCCGGCATCAGGCGGTGGCAACGGCCCCGGGCGGTCTCCGCCTGGGGCCGCTATGTTTCGGCGGCCCGATGGCTTCCTTCCTGGAACGGCTGCGCGCGGCGCTGGCCTACCGCTACGATGTCGATCATGAGATCGCCAGCGGCGGGATGGGAACGGTCTTCCTCGGCCGCCACCGCCCGCTCGACAAGGCGGTGGCCATCAAGGCGCTGCGGGACGACGTGTACAGCTACACGGCGGTCACGGAAGAGCGCTTTATCCGCGAAGCCAAGACCCTGGCGCTGTTCAGTCATCCCAACATCGTGACGGTGCACGACGTCGACAAGCGCGGCGGCATTCCGTTCTACGTGATGGACTATCTCGCGGGAGAGACCCTGGCGGACCGGGTCGAGCGCGCGCCGCTGTCTCCTGAGGCCGCGGGCCAACTCGGGCTCGATCTGCTCGCCGCGCTGGGGGCTGCGCACGCCAAGGGCGTGATCCACCGCGACGTGAAGCCGTCCAACATCATGTTCCAGGACGGCCGGGCAATGCTCGTGGACTTCGGTATCGCGAAGCGCGTGACCGCGGATCCCGTCACCGGCCACGGTGAGCGCCCCGGCACCGTCTCGTGGATGCCGCCCGAGCAGCTCGCCGGCGCGGAGCTCACGCCGCGCGCCGATCTCTACTCCGCCGCGATGGTGCTGTACCATGCCCTGACCGGCGTGATGTGGTCCGTGACGGATCGGGTGAAGACGGCCGATTGGAGCGACGTCCCCAAGCGCCTCCGCCCCGTGCTGATGCGGGCATTGTGCTTCGATGCGCGCGACCGCTGGGCCGACGCAGCCGAGTTTCGCACGGCGTGGCAGCGGGCGATTGGGCCGCGCCCGGTCGTTGCGCTCTCGGTTGCGGCAATAGTCGGCGTCGTGGTGCTCGCGGTCATAATCCTGATCGTCAAGCCTGCAGCGGCCATCCCCCGCGCCGATGTGCTGGTCGCACCGTTCGCCGGCGCGAGCGTCGCGGACCAGAATGCGGGCAAGGAAGTGGCGCGCTTTGCGACCTACGCGCTGCAAGCCTTTCAACCGGAGCATACCGTGCTGGACTCCCGCAGCGCGTTCAGCTGTTGGGACGGAGCGCTCGCCGAGCACAAGACGCCGCGGAGGGCCTGCGGGCACGCGCGCGCGCATGCGGTGGTCGAAGGGCAGGTCACCAGCCGGGACGGCTCGGTCGACGTCCAGCTCACCGTCTTCAACGGCGACGACGAAAGCGTCATCAGATCGCCTCGCGTGAGCGGCCCGGCGGACTCGGTCGACGCGCTCGCGCGACGCACCGCGACGGCGGTCGTTCGGGCGCTGGGCTGGGGCGACACCGCGGCGGTCACCTACTGCGGGGCCAATCCCGCGGCGCTCGCCGCCTTCAACCGCGGCGAGGACGCGTTCGCCGTGGACGACTGGCTGTTCGCCGATCAACAGTATCAACAGGCGTTCGCGCTCGACTCCACGTGCGCCCTCGGGGCGTGGCGGTTGAGCGTCGTTCGGGCCTGGCGGCGCGCACCGGTCGGTCTCGACCTGCAGCGCCTGTACGATCGGTCCGCCGGGCGGCTGCCGCCGGTGGAGCGGGCGCTGTTGCGCGCGACGCTCACGCCGTCGGGGCCGGACCGGCTCGCCTTGTTCGACTCTGCGCTGACGCTGGACTCGAGTGACAGCTACGCGTGGCTGCTGCGCGGCAACGAGCTGTGGAGCCGTGGCGCCCTGTCGGGTGTCTCGCCCGATGCGGCGAATACGGTGTTGCGGGAAGCTGCTCACATCGACGCATCCGTCCCGGCGTACGACCACATCGCCTGGTTGAACATTCGCCGCGGTGACCGCAAGGGCGCACGCGCGGCGCTCGACGCGATCCGCAGGCGGCCCGCGCCGCGAGGTGACGTGGATCTGCCACGTCTGCTGGAGCTCGCGTACGCGCTGCGCTTCGCACCCGAGAGCGCGCAGATCGACACGACTCAGGCGGGCGCCCTGAACGATATCGCGCAGGCGGTACGCTTCGGCCTCACCGTGGATGTGCCCGAGGGCCAGGTGCTGTTCGGTGCCATGCTCACCACGGCGCCCGGGATGACGAATGACCAGCGCGCCGACGGTCACGAAGCCCAGGGCGTCGCGCTGATCATGATGGGGCGCACGGTCGCGGCCCTGGCTCAGCTGGATTCCGCGGCGGCGCTGCGCGGGCCCGCCGCGCGCATCGAGCCCGCCGAGTGGCGGTTGTTGCTGGGCGGCCTGGGTCTCTTGACGCCTGCGGACACGGAAGTCACCACCGCGCACCGCGTGCTGCAGCGCCTCGTCTCCGACCCCGTGCTGGGTGGGCGCGCCACGTGGGATCTCGCGGTCAGCGCGTACGCCGTGGGCGACACGACCGCCGGCGGTCGGACGATGCGCGCCTTCCGGCCCCGCGATCCGCAGGACACCATCGCGCTGCGTGCCCTCCTCGCCCTGCAGTTGGCCGCGCGCGGCCGGCTGGCCGATGCCGCCGCCGCTGCACGGCCCCTCGGCTGGACGGACGCGGATCACCTGCGCCGTTACCCGTTCCTCCGGTCGGTGGTGCATTTGCGCCAGGGTGCGTGGCTCGCGCAGCTGGGCGATACGGCGGCCGCCGACAGTGCCTGGCTGTGGTACGACAACGCCGACGCCGCGCAATGGCCCATCGGTCCGGCGCAGGCGGGCGACGTGGACTGGGCGCTCGCCGCCTGGGCCCGCCTGCTGCGCGCCCGGCTCGATCCCACGCGCCGCGCCTGTGGCGCGAAACGCGCCGCCGAGCTGTGGGCCGGCGCGGATGCGAGCTATCGGGCCCTCGTCGCCGAAGCGCGGACGCTCGCGCGGCGCTGCCGCTCATGATTCACGTCCGTGCACTCGGGCCGGTCAAGGTGACGGTGAACGGGGGGCCCGCCCCCAAGGGGCTCACGTGGCGCAAGCACGTCGCGCTCGTCGTCTACCTGGCGCGCTCGCCGCGCCGCGCGCGCACGCGCGAGCACCTCGTCGGCTTGCTGTGGGCGGAGAAACCCGAAGGCGCCGCCCGCGGGAGCCTGAATGAAGCGCTGCGCCATGTCAGGGATTGTGTGAGCGATGGCGCGCTCGACACCGATGGCGGCCAGGTGGGCCTCGCGCCTGAAGGCGTCACGCTCGACACCGACGAGCTGGAGCAGCGCCTCGCCGCGGCCGACTGGGCCGCCGCCGCCGCGCTGGTAGGCGGGACGTTCCTCGAGGGGTTCGGCGTCAGCGACGCGTCGGACTTCGAGACGTGGCTCGCCGCGGAGCGCACGTACTGGTGCGGCCGCTCGATCGAGGCGCTCACGCGCCGCGCCGACCAGCTGTCGGACGAGGGCTACTCGCTCGAGGCGGCGGACTTGGCGCATCGGGCGCTGGAGTTGGACCGCGAATCGAACGCGGCGCTGCGCTCCGCGATGCGCTGCCTCACTTTGGGCGCCGAGCGCGCGGCGGCGCTGGAGTTGTACGCCGAGTTCGCGCGCCGCCTGCGCGCTCTTGGGCTCGAGCCGGACGGCGATACCACGGCGCTGGCCGAGCGGATCCGTAACGAGCGGACGCCGCGTCCGCCCCGGCCGCCGGCGCCGGAGGCCGCGCCGCGCCGCGCTCCGCTGGTGGCGGTCGGGCAGCAGCTGGCGGCGCTGTTCGGTGCGTGGACGGCCTGCCGCGCCGGGCGCGCCGGTATGGGCATAGTGGAGGGCGACCCCGGCACGGGAAAGACTCGGCTGCTCGACGAAGTGACCGTCCGCGTGCGCCTCGATGGCGGGGCCGTGCTGCTCGCTCGCGCCGTCCCAGCCGATCGTGAGATGCCCGGGGCGGCGGTGCTGGCCCTGGTGCGCGGCGGCTTGCTCGACACGCCGGGGATCGCGGCGGCGGCGCCAGCCGCGCTCGCGGCGTTCGTGAAGGACGATGCCGCATGGGCTGCTCGCTTTCCCGCAGCGCGCAACGTCGCGCCGCTGGCCGTGGGCGCGGCGTTCATCGCGGTCGTGCGGGAGGCGGCGGCCGAGCAGCCGCTCGCGATCGTGCTGGACGACGCGCAGTTCGCCGACGACCAGTCGCTTGAGGCGCTCGCCGCCGCGGCGCGGGACCTAGCGCGGCTTCCGCTGCTGATCTTGATCGCCACGCATGGCGCGCCGGCGCGCGACGCAGTGGACGCGCTACGCGCGCGGTTGGGGCGGGACGTGCCCGGGGCGAGCGTGCGGCTCGGGTCCTTCGATCACGGCAGCCTCGTCGCCCTGCTGCGGTGGGCGCTCCCCACGGCGGGCGAGGACCTCGTCGACCGCCTCGCGCGCCGCCTCGCGGCCGACACCGGCGGCCTGCCGCTCCTCGCCGTTGAGCTGATCCGGGCGATCGCGAGCGGGGCGGAGCTGCCGCCGGCCGACCGTGCGTGGCTCAAGTCAGGCCACACGCTCGATCAGACACTTCCCGGTGACCTGCCGGATGCGGTGCTCGCGTCGGTCCGTGGCAATTATCATCGCATGAGCGAGCCGAGTCAGGGAGTGTTGCAGGTCGTGGCGGTGTTGGGCGACCGCGTGCCGGTGCCGGTCATCGCGCGGGTCACCAAGCTGGACGCCGACGCCCTTGCGGACGCGTTGGACGAATGTGAATGGCACCGCTGGCTCGTGTCCGAGCCGCGGGGGTACTCGTACGTGGCGCGCATCGTGCGGCAGGTGATCGACGAGGACATGGTCACGCCGGGCCAGCGCCGGCGCATTCTCGAAGCGGCGGGCCTCCCGTGATACTGTGTCTGGCGCTGCAATTGACCGCCGCCGCTCCCCGGCCTCTGCCGCTCGCGTTCACGACCGCGGACTCCGTGCGCGTGACCGCGAGCGGGATCGTGGGACCGCCGGTGGTGCTGCTGCCTGGGTTGTTCGGCTCGGCGTTCGCGTTCCGCCAGCTCACGCCGCTGCTCGAGGCGGCGGGCTACCGCGTATTCGTGGTGGAGCCGCCCGGGTTCGGCGACGCGCCGCGGCCGCGCGCCGCGGATTACTCGCTCACCTCCCAGGCCGCGCGCGTGGCGCGCGCGCTCGACACGATGGGCGTGCGCGGTGCGGTGCTGGTGGCGCACGCGATCGGCGGCTCGATCGCGTATCGCGTCGCGTATGCGCGTCCCGATCTGGTCGCGGGCATCGTGTCGCTCGATGGCGGGCCCGCCGAGGCGGCGGCCACGCCCGGATTCCGGCGCGCCATGAAGTTCGCGCCCTGGATCAAGTTCTTCGGCGGCGCGCGGCTGGTGCGTCGCAAAATCGCGGGGTACCTGCGCGGCTCGTCGGGCGACCCCTCGTGGGTGACGGACTCCGTCATCGCAGGCTACACGGCGGGCGCCTCGCGCGACATCGACGCCACGCTGCGCGCGTTCGTCGCCATGGCCGCCGCCCGCGAGCCGGGCCCCCTGCAGCCGCGCCTCCCCGAGATCCGCTGCCCCGTGTTGCTGCTGCTCGGGGGCGTGCCGCACGCCGGCTCGCCGCCGCCGGCGGAAGTGGCGGAGCTCACCGCGCTGCTCCGCGTTTTCGCCGTCGACTCGCTGCCCGGTGTGGGGCACTTCGCCTACGAGGAGCGGCCCGGGGCCGTCGTCGGTGCGGTGGAGCGGGTGCGGCGGACGGCCCCCGCGCCGTGAACGCCGCCGTACGGCCGGTCGACCGGCTCATTGCCGCCTACAACGTGCTGCTCGCAATCATCTGGGGCAGCCTGATCGGCCGCGCCGAATTCGCGGCGGTCATCGCGCTGGCGCACGTCGCGGCCCTGTCGCTGCCCTGGCTGCTGCGGCGCGGCGAGGGACGGCTCGGCCCGTTCACGCGGACGTTGCACGACATCTATCCGCTGCTGTGGATGGCCGCGTTCTGGACCGAGCTCGGCTTCCTGCGGCCGTTCCACGGCCCCACCCACGATGCCTGGGTCGCGGCGCTCGATCTCGCCGTGTTCCACGTCCACCTGAACGCCGTGTGGATGCCCCGCATGCCGTGGCTGTGGCTGTCCGAGCCGATGCACTTCAGCTACTACATCTACTATCTCATCATCGTCGGGCCGCCGCTGGCGCTACTCGCCACCTCGAGGCGCGACGGACTGCGGGACCTGACGCTGCGGGTGCTCGTCACCTACCTCGGCTGTTTCACGCTGTACCTCCTGTTCCCCGTGGACGGGCCGGCGCATACGATGACGCCCTACACGGGCGTACCGACGACGGGGTTCTTCTACCACCTGGTCCACGCGGCCGGCGATTTCGGCGACTCCATGGGGACGGCGTTCCCGAGTTCGCACGTGGCCGGGGCGCTCACGGTCGCCTGGGCGAGCTGGCGCTGGTTCTCCCGGCCCGTGGCGATCCTGCTGGCGCTCGAGGCAGCGGGCCTCGTGGTGTCAACCGTCTATACCCAGCACCATTACGCGATTGACGTCGTGGCGGGGCTCGTCTGGGGAGTGGTGCTGCAGCTGACGGTGGTGCCGGCGCTCAACCGCGGCCCAGCCTTGTTCGGCGGGCGCGCGCCCGCTTGATTACGGGTCATGCGAAGAGCCTCACCCTTCCTTGCGGTCGCCCTCGCCGGCTGGATCCAGGGCGGCCACGACCAGGCGCAGACGATGACGATGCCCATGCCGCCGGCGGACGGCATGGTCACGGCGTCGGTCCAGGATGAGAAGGGCCAGCGCGAGCTGGTGATCGACCTGCCGGGCCAGGATCTGCCCGCCGGCATGCACCACGACGACCGCGCCATGATGGCGATGAGCCTGCCGCCCGTCGCCATCGCCGTGGTTCCCGAAGACGTGTGGCTGTACGGCTTCCGCGTGGATATGGTGGACGCCGCGGGTCGGGTGCTTCCCGGCATCCTGCTGCACCACCTCAACGTGTCCACGCCCGAGGCGCGCGAGCTGTTCCTGCCGATCCAACGGCGGTTGCTCGCGGCGGGGCAGGAGACGGGAGAGCAGCGCGCCCCGTGGCTCTTGTTCGGCACGCCGCTCGCGAAGGGCGAGCGGCTGGTGATCAATTCGATGATGCACAATCCCACCTCGCAGGGCTTCACCGGCGCGCATCCGCGGCTCGTGCTGTACTACGTGCCGGGCGGGAGGCCGTGGCCGCTGTTCCGCACGTACCCCTGGCAGTTGGACTGCGCGTTCCCGGTGGGCGACAAGTCCTGGACCCTGCCGACCGGCCATTCCGAGCATTCCTACGAGGGCAGTCCCGTCGTGCCGGGCACCATCGTGGCGATCGGCGGCCACCTGCACACCTATGGCGTGCGGCTCTCGTTCATGGACGTGACCACGGGGCGGCTGATTTGGAGCGCCACCCCGGACACCGATGCGACGGGGGAATTGACCGGGATTCCGGTGGGGCGGCTGTTCTCGTGGACGCGGCTGGGTGTGCACATCGATCCGTCGCACCGCTATCGCGTCACCGCGATGTACGACAATCCGACGGGCGACTCGATTCCCGCGGGCGCGATGGGTGTGGTGGGCGGGCTGTTCCGGCCCGATCGCGGCATCACCTGGCCGCGCGCCGACACGACGGGCGATCTGTACCGGCGGGACCTGCGGCACTACCTCCGCTTAAGCGCTGGTACCGAGCACACCCACCACTGAGCCGGCGGACGCGGGCGCGGGCTCGAGGATGAGCCGGCGCTGCATCACCGCCAGCACCGCCGCCGCCAGCAGCAGTCCGCTCAACGCATCCACCGCGTAGTGGAATTGCCCGTACACCACGGCCAGGATCAGGCCGGCGGTGAACGGCGCCAGCAGCAACCCCAGCCGTCGCGAATAGAACAACGCCATCCCGGTCGCCACCACGGAGCCCGCGACGTGGGACGAGGGGAACGCCGCGCCCCACGAGTCGCCTAGGTCGAGCACCCATTGCGCCGCGCGCGCGGGCCAGACTTCGGTCGCCGCGTTGTGGGTCAGCTCGAACAGGTAGCGCGGGCCGGCCACCGGGTAGAACAGGAATGCCACGTAACAGATGAAGAACGTCACGGCGATCGCGAAGATGGTGTGCCGCGCCGCGTCCTTCTTGCCCATGAGCCACAGGCCCGCCGGCGAGGCGTACAGGATGAAGAAGTACGCCAGGTAGCAGCTGTGCAGCACCCACGACAGCCACACGCTCGGCACCTCGCGGATCCAGCGGTAGGAGACCTGCGAGCCGAACACGGCGAGCTCGAGCCGTTGGATGGTGAGATCGTGATGGTAGCCGATGTCCACGTTCAGCACGCCGACCTCGCCGTACAGGCCGGGCAGGAGCAGCACGGCGTACCAATCGGCGAAGAAGCGCCCGACTTTCCCTGCGCGGCGCCCGCGCGGCGCCAGCAGCGCGCACACGGCGAGCAGGCCGTTCGCCGCGAGCAGCCACTCCCAGCCGAGCAGGTCGTCGCCCGCGTACATGACGACGGCGATGGTCGCCGCCAGCGCATAGGCCAGCGTTGCGATGTCGACGGCTTGGAGCTTATACCGCGAGTTGTCCGTCATCCGTTCTCCGTTATCCGTCACACCCACCCTCGCTCCTGGTACCACTCGGCCGTACGACGCAATCCGCTCTCCAGATCCACTTCCGCCCGCCAGCCCGTGTCGCGCGTGAGCGCCGCCGCCGAGCAGGTCCAGGCGGGGGCCAGAAACTCGTTGGCCTTGTCGGCCGAGAACAGCGTCGCCCGGCCCGCCAGTCTGGC
>JBGPOE010000068.1:0-11823 GCA_041487875.1 Gemmatimonadota bacterium
CCTCGAGCCTGCGCACCAAAGTTGGCGGCCTCGATTTCCGGCTTACGTGGCGGCCGCCAGCGCGGGCGTTCTACCGCGAGTGGACGCTGCGCGGGGAGTTGTTCGCGTTGCAGAAACAGCTCGCGGGCGTCGGTCCCACGCGCCTCGGTGGCTATGCGAGCACGACGTACAAGCTCAACCAGCGCGTGATCCTCGGCGCGGCGTACAACTACGTCGAAGGAGCGGTGGACGGCCGCGTCACCCGCCAGATCATCCCGTCGCTCACCTGGTGGGAGAGCGAATGGGTCTTCCTGCGGGCGCAGTACCGCTACGAACAGGACCCGCTCGCGGGCACCAGCCACCAGCTCGCCTTCCAGGCGGTCTGGGCGATCGGACCACACAAACACGAGACCTACTGACATGCTGCGACTCATTCCCCTGATTCTGGCTCTGCGCGGCGCAGGTACGCCTCCGGCGACACCCGCGCCCGTGAGGGTCGTGACGTCTCTCACGACATACGCCGCCATTGCCCGCGAAATCGTGGGCGACCGCGGCACCGTGAGCTCCATCGCCGTGGGCGACGAGAATCCCCACTACGTGCAACCCAAGCCGAGCTTTGTGCCGCTGCTCGCCCAGGCCGACGTGTTCGTCACGACCGGGTTGGATCTCGAGCTGTGGGTGCCGGCGCTGCTCGACAAGGCGGGCAATCCCAAGGTCACTGAGGGCGGGCCGGGCTACGTCGCCGCCTACGCCGGGATAGCCCTGCTCGACGTGCCCACCAGCTTCTCCCGCACCCAGGGCGATATCCACGTGTTCGGTAATCCGCACATCTGGACCGATCCCCTCAATGCGGTCCAGATCGCCCGCAACATCCTCACGGGCCTGAAGCGCGTGTCGCCGGACAACATCCCGTATTTCACGCAGCGCGAGCAGGATTTCGAGAACCGCATCTATGCCGCCCTGTTCGGCGACGACCTGGTGAAGCTGCTGGGAGGACCCACGCTGGCCGACCTCGACCGCCAGGGAAAACTGCTCGACTTCCTCCAGGCCAAGACGTACCAGGGCAAGCCGCTGATGGATCGTCTGGGCGGCTGGCTCAAGCAAGCCATGCCGTTCCGCGGCAAGCAAGTGGCGTGCTACCATAAGGAGTGGGACTATTTCTCGCGTGAGTTCAACGTCCCCTGCTTCGACTACATCGAGCCCAAGCCCGGCATTCCGCCCACGCCGCGCCACGTCCAGGAGATCATCACCGCGATGAAGGACAAGGGGATTCAGGTGCTGCTCGCGACCAACTACTACGACCACAATCAGATTCAGGAAGTGGCCGCCCGCACGGGCGCGACGGCGGTGATCGTCCCGGCCAACACCGGCGGCGCGCCGAACGTCAACACGTACATCGACCTGATGAACCTCTGGGTCACCTCGCTCGCCT
The DNA here is from genome assembly GCA_041487875.1 of Gemmatimonadota bacterium. Taxonomy (GTDB): domain Bacteria; phylum Gemmatimonadota; class Gemmatimonadetes; order Gemmatimonadales; family GWC2-71-9; genus DATLWA01. Next base: position 1,412 of record JBGPOE010000068.1, read on the forward strand.
CCGCCTTCAGCGGCGGCAATGCCACGGGGCGTCCATGAGCGCCTTCCATTTGATGTTGCCGCCGTTCGTCGCCTGCATGGTGCTGCTGGCGATCCACTCCTACCTCGGGCTCCACATCCTGGCGCGCGAGGTGATTTTCGTGGACTTGTCGCTCGCCCAGATGGCCGCACTCGGCACGGTGGTGGCGTTGTTGCTCGGCGTATCGGCCGACTCGCGCACCGCGTACTTCTTCGGGCTCGGCTTCGCCGCCGTGGGCGCGGCTCTATTCGCGCTCACCCGCACGTCAGGCAAGGGACGCGTACCGCAGGAGGCGATCATCGGCATCGTGTACGTCGTCGCCTCGGCCATGGCGATCCTGGTGGCGAGCAAGGCGCCGCAGGGCGCCGAGGCGCTCGAGAAGACGCTCGAAGGAAACATCCTCTGGGTCACCTGGCCGACCATCCTGCGGCTGGCGATCGCTTACGCCGCGCTCGGCGCGTTCCACTTCGCGCTGCGCAAACGCTTCCTGACCATCTCATTCGAGCCGGAAAAGGCCGAACAGGCGGGCTGGCGCATCCGCTGGTGGGATTTCCTGTTCTACCTGTCGTTCGGCGTGGTCATCACGTTCTCGGTGCCGGTGGGTGGCGTGCTGATGGTCTTCACGTTCCTGGTCGTGCCGGCGTCGATCGCGTTCCTGTTCACCCGCGACATCCGCAAGCTCGCCTACATCGCATGGGCCACGGGCGCGGTCGTCTCCGTTGCCGGGAACTGGATCTCCTACAAGTTCGACCTCCCCACCGGGCCGCTCATCGTGTGTCTGTACGGCGTGATGCTGGCGGGCGCGGGTGTCGTGAAGAAGCTGCAGCGGGCACCGGCGTGATGGCCCGGGCGCGTTGGCGGGCCGGCAGGCGGATCGCGACGCTGATCGCGATCGTGCTGCCCGCCTGCCCGCTCGCCCGCCTGCCCGCTCAGGTTGCGATCCGCCTCTCCGCCGGTGCCCGCTACACGTCGACGCTGGTGCGCGACTCGATTGTCACCAACTTCAGCGTGCGGCCCGCGATCGCGCCGGCGCTCGCGCTGACAGTCGGCACGCCGGTCGATACGACCGGCCGGTGGTCGGTCGAAGCCGTTCTCGACTGGTCGCACAGCGATCTGGTGCGCCACGATCAAGACGGCACGACGCAGTCGCTCGGCGGGTTGGGGACGCTCGGTGTGGCGGTCGGATTGCGCCGCCACCTGACGTCGTGGCTTTCGGCGCGGGCCACCGTGGGCGGACTCAAGTATCTCCCCGCCAGCGAGACCGGCATTTTTTCGCTAGGCAGCGGCTCGCTCTTCGCGCTGGGCGGGCTGGCGGTGGACGCGGTGCCGCCGTTCGGCGCGCGTTGGGGCTTGGCACTCGAGACGCGGCTCGATCTCCATCGCTTCATCACACCGGCTCTGCGGAGCGAGGGATTCCAGAGTTCGCGCCCCGTCGTGCGTGTGGCGTTGGGTGTGCGCGCCGGCATCGGCGGCGCCCCGTGAAGCGGCTCATGCTGCTCGGCATCGGGGCAATCGCGGCCGTCGCGGCGTGCAGCGACCCGGCCACGCCCGACCGCGAGTGCCTCAATTGCTATTACAGCTTTGCCGACACGCTCCCCCCCGACACCTTCATCTTCCACTGGCCCACGAGCCGGCTGCCGGTGCGGTTTTGGGCCGACCCCCGCGGTCCGATGCCCCGCTTAGTCCCATACGCCGTCGCGGCCTGGGAAGGACAGTTTCTCTACGGGGAGTTCCGCGGGATCGTCGTGTCCGACTCGAGCCACGCGGACGTGATCGTGCAGTGGCAGGGCACCGTGCCGTCGGATACGGCGCAGCCCGACACCAGCACCGCGCCCGCGTGCAGCGGCGTGACAACGAATCCCGAGCTCTTCAGCGACAGCTCGGTGAGTGTGCTGCACATCGACATCGACGTGAAGGCAGCGTACAGCGACGCGGCCATCGCCGCGTGCGTGCGGCGCGTGACGATCCATGAGATGGGACACGCGCTGGGATTGGTGCGCCACAGCCCGTACGCGCTCGACCTCATGAACGCCGTGCCGGTCGTAAACGCGCCCAGCCTTGAGGACAGGCGCACAGTGGAGGTGTTGTACCATACGAAGGCGACGATTGTCCCGCCGCCTCGTTAGGAATAGCATTCAGCCCATGATGCGCCGCTCGCCCCTCGTCCGTTCCGCCTGGCTCGCCTTCGCCGCGCTGCAGCTCGCGCTGCCGGGCGCGGCGGCGCTGGCGGATGCGAGCCTCGACATCGCCAGCGCGCATGCCCGGCCGCACATCGAATCGCATTCAACCGCGGCGTGCGCCCGCGTGCACCCCTCGGATTGCGCGTTGTGCCGCTTCCTCACGACCGCGCTGGTCCCGGGCGCCGCAGCCACGGTTCCCACATCCGGCGCCGCGCCGTGTGTTGCGCTCCCCATCGCGCTCCGCCGCCCGGCGAGCGCCGTCGTCCTCCTTCCCCGCTCACGAGCACCTCCGACTCTCGCCTGATCGGCCGCGCCGCATGGCGTGGCCCAGACCCGACAACTCGATGCGATCGCGACGCCGTGACTGCACGGCGCGACATCGCCCTGTGGGCCTACATCAGATGGAGAGTGCTCCATGCATCAGTCATTTCGGCGCGCCGCCGGCGCGCTTGCGTTCTTGTGTCTTGCCCCCTGCGCCGTCGCGACCGCGGCGCGAGCGCATGCGGCCGCCGCCGTCCGGGCAGACGGTGACATTGCGGGCGCCGTGACGGACAGCAGCACGGGCCGGCCTCTGCCGGGCGGCGACGTCCGCGTGCTCCACGGGACCGCCGTCGTCGCGGTCACGACCACCGACGCGTTCGGCCGGTTCACGATTCACAACCTCGCGGCCGGGGACTACACCGTCGAAGTGCGGTACCTGGGATTCCGCGCGGGCCATCGGGACGTCTCGGTCGCCGGGGCCGAGGGCGTCGTGTCGCTCGACTTCCCCCTCGCCCCGGTGCCGATCGAGATCGCCGCAGTGGAGGTCAGGGCCGCCGTGCCGCTCGCGGTCGACACCCGCACGGGCGATCAGGTCTTCAAGCAGGACGACTACCACGGCGCGCCCACCAACACCACGTCGCAAATTCTGCAACAGTCCATCGTCGGGGCGGCGCGCGCGCCCACCGGCGAAGTCCACATCCGCGGCCAGCACGCTGAGTACACGTACTACGTGGATGGCGTGCCCGTGCCCGCGGGCATCTCCGGCAGCCTGAACGAGCTGTTCGATCCGCAGGTGGTGAACCAGATCGACTTCCAGACCGGCGGCTGGGACGCCGAGTACGGCAACAAGAACGCGGCGGTGGTGAACGTGACTACGCGCATCCCGACTGGCGGCTTCCACTCCGATCTGTCGGGGTACGGCGGCTCGTTCGGCACGAGCGGCGAGGCCGTGAGCGCCAGCACCAACGCCGGGCGGCTCGGCCTGTTCTTCTCCGGCGCGAGCCAGGTCACCGACATGCGCCGCGAGCCGGTGGTGTTCGATACGGCCGGAAATGCCGCGGAGAACTTCCACAATCATGGCAGCGACATATTCGGCTTCGGAAAGATCCAGTACGTCCCGTCCGCGCGCGACGTCGTGAATCTCGATCTCAACCGCTCCCGCACGCGCTTCGCCGTGCCGTTCGACTCGGTCGAGGGCATCATCGACGACCATCAGCAGGACGTGAACGGCTTCGTCAACCTCGGCTGGCGCCACCGCATCGGCGCCGACGCCGCGTCGGAGTCGCAGTCCACGGGCGAGCTGTTCGCCGCCGCCTTCTTCCGGGACGGCAGTCTGCACTACGTACCGGGCACCACCGATCAACCGTCCTTCGTCTTCTATCCCGACACCACGCCCTACAACCTGACCGAGAACCGGTCGTTTCGGACCACCGGTATCAAGCTCGACTACTCGGTCCGGCCCCATCACGGCTTGGAGTTCAAGACGGGCGTGCTCGCCGGCGTCACCACGGGTCACGAGGACTTTGAAACGGCGGACTCGGCCGGCAATCCCGGCCCGGCGTCCAATTCGAGCCTGCGGGGCAGCGACGTCGGCGTGTACGCGCAAACGGCGATCGCGCCGTCCGACCACGTCGAGCTGCGCGCCGGCGCCCGCTTCGACAACCACAACGCGCCGTTCGCCGGGAACCAGCATCAGCTCAGCCCGCGCCTCAAGCTGAGCTTCTTCCCGAACCCGGCGAACACCATCTACCTCTATTACGGCCGCCTGTTCCTCCCCACCAACGTGGAGGACCTGCGCGCCATCACGAGCGTGGCCGACTCGGGCGTCGTGGCGGCTCCCACCCTGCCCGAACGCGACCATTTCTTCGAAGTGGGTTATGTGCACCGTTTTCCCGCCGGCGTCGTGGCCAAGCTAGCGGCGTACTACAAGCGCAGCTCACCCGGCATCGACGATAACACCGTGCCCGGCTCGGCGATCACCACGTCCGTGAATATCGAGCAGGTCCGTATCACAGGCGTCGAGGGCGTGCTCGAGATCCGGCCCGCCGGCCCGGTGTCCGCGTACGCCAACGTGGCTCTGAACCACGCCTACGGATTCGGCGCCATCACCGGCGGCTTCTTTCCGACTCAGGCGCCCGCCGGCACGTTCGATCTCGACCACGATCAACGCCTGTCGGCGGTGGGCAGCGTGCTGTACTCGCGCCAGGGGCTGTTCGTGAGCACCACCGGGATCTACGGCTCGGGCCTCACCAACGGGGCTGACCCCGATTCGACGTACGGCACGGGCTTACTCGATTTCAACAAGTCCATCAAGGTCGATCCGAGCTTCATTCTCAACGCGAGCGCGGGCTACACCTTCGTGCTCGGCGGCGCAGTGTTGCGGCCTCAGGTGTACATAGAGAACGTCCTCGATCACAGGTATCTGCTGAAGGGCGCCTTCTTCAGCGGTGCCTCGGTGGGCCGGCCCCGCAGTGTCCAGGTACGCCTCAACGTCGGATTGTGACCACATGCGTGGAGCCACCATGGTGCCGCGCTTCGTCGTCGTTTCCCTCCTGCTCGTCGTCGCCGCCGCCGGTTGCGCCGGCGGCGACGGCGCGGGTCCCGCCACCATTCCCTGCCTCGACGGCCCGGTCACCCTGGTGCCGCGCTTGTCCGTGATTCGTGTGCGTTAGCGGGCCTCCTTGACAGCACCATAACGTCGCCCTAGCATAACCCCTTCCGCAAAAAGGACTTGTGCCGCCGATGCCTAGCCGCCGGCAAGAGGCCCTGGATTATCACAGCCAGGGTCGGCCGGGGAAGATTCAAGTCTCCCCCACCAAACCGTTCAAGAACCAGCGCGATCTGTCCCTGGCGTACACGCCGGGGGTGGCGGAGCCGTGCCTGGAGATCGCCAAGCGGCCGGAGGACGTCTACACCTACACGACTCGCGGCAACCTGGTGGCGGTGGTGTCGAACGGCACGGCCGTGCTCGGCCTGGGGAACATCGGCGCGCTGGCGAGCAAGCCGGTGATGGAGGGCAAAGGGATCCTGTTCAAGGCGTTCGCCGACATCGACGTGTTCGACCTGGAAGTGGGATCCGAGGACCCCGAGGACATGATCCGGTTCTGCCAGCTGCTCGAGCCCACGGTGGGCGGCATCAATCTCGAGGACATCCGCTCGCCCGATTGCTTCTACATCGAGGAGCGGCTGCGGGAAACGCTGTCGATCCCCGTGTTTCACGACGACCAGCACGGCACGGCGATCATCTCGGGAGCGGCACTCCTCAACGCGCTGGAAGTCGTGCAGAAGGAGATCGCCAAGGTCAAGATCGTGTTCGTGGGCGCCGGGGCCGCGGCGATCGCGACGGCCGAGCACTACGTGCGGCTCGGCGTAGCGCGCGAGCACATCGTGATGTGCGATCACAAAGGCGTGATCCACGCCGAGCGGGACAACTTGGATCGCCACAAGCAGCGGTTCGCCCAGCGGCTCAAGGCCCGCACGCCAGCCGAGGCGTTGCAGGACGCCGACGTCCTCGTGGGACTTTCGGTGGCGGGTACCGTGACCGGTGACATGCTCGCGGGGATGGCGCGCCGGCCCATCGTGTTCGCACTGGCGAACCCGACACCCGAGATCATGCCGGACGAGGTCCGCAAGGCGCGGCCCGACGCCATCATCGCCACCGGGCGCTCCGACTTTCCCAACCAGGTCAACAACGTCCTGGGCTTCCCCTTCATTTTCCGTGGCGCGCTCGACGCGCGCGCCAAGACGATCAACGAGGAGATGAAGATGGCGGCCACGCGGGCGCTCGCGGCGCTGGCCAAGGAAGAGGTGCCCGATTCGGTGATGCGCGCCTACGGCATCGAGCGGCTGCGCTTCGGCCCCGAGTACTTGATCCCCAAACCCTTCGACCCGCGCGTGCTCCTCCGGGTGGCGCCCGCCGTCGCATGGGCCGCCGTCGCGTCCGGCGTCGCCGGGGTCGTCATCGATGCCGAAGAATACCGCGCCCAGCTCGACGCCCGGCTGGGCCGCGCCCGCGAGGTGATGCGGGGGCTCTCCACCCGCGCTCAGCAGGACTCGAAGCGCATCGCGTTCCCCGAGGGCGAAGATCCGCGCGTGATCCGCGCGGCGCGGATTCTGGCCGACGAAGGCACCGCGCACGCCATCCTGCTGGGCGACCCGGACGCCATTCGCCGCCAGGCCGATGACGCCGGAGTGACGCTCGAGGACATCGAGCTGCTCAACCAGCGCGAGGCGCCGGATCACGAGGAGTTTGCGCAGGCGCTCTGGACCGAGCGGCAGCGCCGCGGCATCACGCTGCGCGAAGCGCGCGCCTGCGTGCTGGACCCGATGTATTACGGCCTGCTGATGCTCAAGACCGGCCGCGTGGACGCGGTCGTGGCGGGCGTGGAGACCTATTATCCCGATGCCATCCGGCCCGCGCTCGAGGTGATCGGCGCCGACCCCGCCCGGCACAACGTGTCGGGCATCTACATGCTGGTGTTCCAGCAGCAGACGTATTTCTTCGCCGACTGTACGGTGAACATCGACCCCGATGCCGAGACGCTCGCCGAGATCGCGTCCGCCACGGCGGAATTCGTGTCGCGGCTGGGGATCGAGCCGCGCGTGGCGCTGCTGTCCTTCTCCAACTTTGGCTCGGTCAAACACCCCACCGTCGACAAGGTGCGGCGGGCGGTCCAGCTGCTGCACGAGCGCGAGCCGGCGTTGCAGGTGGACGGCGAGATGCAGGCGGATACGGCCGTGGTGGAGCAGATCCTCACCGGCCGCTATTCGTTCGCGCGCCTGCGCAGCCCCGCCAACGTCTTGATATTCCCCAACCTGGACGCCGCCAACATCGCCTACAAGCTGTTGGACCGGCTCGGCGGCGCCCAGGCGATCGGCCCGATTCTCGTGGGGATGGCGCAGCCGGTGCATCTGTTGCAGCGGGGTGCCGACGTGAACGACATCGTCAACATGGCGATCATCGCCGCCGTTGACGCCCAGGAGCACGGGCGGCACGCGCGGCCGTCTCGTTAGGCCGAGCCGACGCATGGCCGCACCCATCACCCGCTCTTCCGACGCCGCACGCCGCTCCGGCGCCGGCCTGGACATCGCGGGGCTCGTGCCCCAGCGGGAGGTGCATTGGAACCTCACGCCGGCCGAGCTCTACGAGCACGCAGTGCGGCGCCGCGAGGGCGTAATCGCCGAGGCGGGACCATTCTGCGCGGTCACCACGCCGCACACCGGCCGCAGCCCGGGCGATAAGTTTGTGGTCCGCGAGCCGTCGTCCGAGGCGCGCATCTGGTGGGGGAAAGTGAACCAGCCGCTCGCGCCCGAGCAGTACGAGCGCCTGCGCAAGGACGTCCTGGCACATCTCAACGCTCAGGAGCTGTTCGTACGCGACCTGCACGCCGGCGCCGACCCCGCCTACCGCGTGCCGGTGCGCTTCGTCACACCCAACGCGTGGCAGTGTCTCTTCGTGTCCAACATGTTCCTGCGGCCGAGCGTGTCGGACCTTGCGAGCTTCGTGCCGGGGTTCCTGGTACTGCACGCGCCGGAAATGCACGCCGACCCGACGCGCCACGGGACCAAGAGCAGCACGTTCATCGTCCTGAACTTCGCCCAGAAGACGATTCTCATCGGCGGCACGCGCTATGCCGGCGAGCTGAAGAAGGCGATCTTCACCACGCTCAACTACCTGCTCCCCGGCCAGGGCGTGCTGCCGATGCATTGCTCGGCCAACATGGGCCAGGGCGGCGACGTGGCGCTGTTCTTCGGCCTCTCGGGCACCGGCAAGACGACGCTCTCGGCCGACGCCGAGCGCGGCCTGATCGGTGACGACGAGCACGGCTGGTCTGATCAAGGCGTGTTCAACTTCGAGGGCGGGTGCTACGCCAAAGTGATCCGGCTGTCGCGCGAGGGCGAGCCGGAGATCTACGAGACGACGCGCATGTTCGGCACGGTACTCGAGAACGTGATCGTGGACCCCGACTCGCGCGCGATCGATCTCGATTCCGCCGAGCTGACCGAGAACACCCGCGCCTGTTATCCGATCCACTTCATCCCGAACCACGTTCCGGGCGGCATGGGCGGGCACCCCTCGCACATCGTCTTTCTCACGTGTGACGCATACGGCGTCATGCCGCCCGTGGCACGGCTCACGCCCGCGCAGGCGATGTACCATTTCCTTTCGGGGTACACGGCCAAGGTCGCGGGCACGGAGCGCGGCGTCACCGAGCCGCAGGCCACGTTCTCCGCGTGCTTCGGCGCGCCGTTCCTGCCCTTGCATCCCAACACGTACGCCGAGCTGTTGGGTGCGCGCATCGCGCGCCACGGTGTGCAGTGCTGGCTCGTGAACACCGGCTGGACGGGCGGGCCCTACGGCACGGGACAGCGCATGCGCCTGTCCCTGACGCGGGCAATCGTCCGCGCCGCGCTCGCGGGCACGCTCGACCGTGTGGCGAGCATCACAGAGCCAGTGTTCGGTCTCGCCGTGCCGAAGAAGGTCCCCGGCGTGCCGGACGACGTGCTGCTGCCGCGCGCCACGTGGCGCGACGCCGCCGCGTACGACGCGCATGCGAAGCGGCTCGCCGAGATGTTCCGCAAGAATTTCGAGCAGTTCGCGGATGCGGCTCACGCCGCCGTACGGGAGGCCGGCCCGGTCCTTTGAGCTCGTTCGAAGTCGTCCGCGACCTGCTGTGGAACAACATCCGGCTGGAGCGGGACGCGCTGGAGCTCGTCGACACACCGGCCGTCCAGCGCCTGCGCTACGTACGACAGCTGGGGCACGCCTTCCTCGTCTATCCCGGCGCCACCCATACGCGCTTCGAGCACGCGCTGGGCACCTACCACCTGGCGCGGCGCGCGCTCGCGCAGCTGGAAGAAGCGGGTGTCGCGGCCGCCGTGGACGCAGGCGCGCGACGGCGCCTCACGTTCGCGGCCCTGCTCCACGACATCGGGCACTACCCGTTCTCGCACGCCCTCGAGGAAGCGGGCCTGCCGGCCCATGAATCGCTGGCCGAACGACACCTCTGCCACGGACCCCTGGGCGCGGCGCTGGAGCGCGTCGGCGTCCCGGCGGCGGACCTGCTGGCGCTGATTCGGGGCGCGAGCGACACGCCGCTCAGCGGACTCATCGCGGGATCGCTCGATGTCGACAAGCTGGATTATCTCTCGCGCGACGCCGCGATGTGCGGCGTGCCGTACGGCGTGATCGACGTGGATCGACTGCTCGCCTCTCTCACCGTGGCCCCCGGGGCCACAGGCCGGCCGGCGTTGGCGCTGCACGAAAAAGGCCTCGCGGCGCTCGAGTCGCTGCTGTTCGCCAAGTACCAGATGTACCGCAACGTGTACTGGCACCACGCGGTGCGCAGCGCCACGGCGATGTTCAAGCGACTGGTGCGGAATGCCATCGCGACGGGCCCACTCACCGCTGCCACGGTGGCCGATGAAACGGACGACGGCCTGATCCGCGGCTTGCTGGAGCACGACCCGACCGGCCTTGCCCGCGCGCTGCGCGACCGCCGCCTCGCCAAGCGAGCGCTCGACGTCCCCGCCGCCGAGCTGCCCGCCGGCACCGCGAACTGGCCCTCAGCCGACCCCGATCTATGCGCGCGCGTGGAGGACCGCCTCGCCCGCGAGGTGGGGCTCGCGCCCGGCGAGCTGTTCCTCGACTTCCCCACCAAGGCGAACATGCTGGAGCTCGATCTGCCGCTGGTCCGGCGCGACGGCCAGGTCACGCACCTCGCCGGCGCGCAGGCCGCGCTGGGCTTGCCGCGCGTGGCGGCCGAGCTGTACCGCTCGGCGCGGCACCTGCGCGTGTTCGTGCTGCGGCCAGCGACGCTGCCGGTGAAACGAGTGATCGAGTTGGTGACGTGGCCGCGGGACGAGGTCGCCGCGCGTGTCGGCGGGGAGCGAAGCCTGCTCAGCGCTTGACGGGCTGCGTCTCCGTAATGTTTTCGACCGGGGGCGCCTCCA
>JBGPOE010000069.1:0-11723 GCA_041487875.1 Gemmatimonadota bacterium
GATCGACGCGGGTGAGACGAGCGCCAGCTGGGCGACCCGGTCGGGATGCTCCAGCAGGTACAGCACCGCCAGCAGGCCCCCCCAGCTGTAGCCGCACAGCGTCAGCCGGTCGGGGCCTAGAGCTTCCCGGATCGCTTCGAGGTCCGCCACGTGCTCCCGCCAGCCCACGGGCGTCTCCCATGGGACCGGTGACTGACCGCCGCCGCGCTGGTCATAGTAGAAGAGCTCTCGGCCCGAGGCGAGGCGGTCGTACTGGGGCAGCAGATAGTCGTGCTGCGCGCCGGGCCCGCCGTGCAATACCACGACGAGCGGGCCCGACCCCACGCGCCGGGTGAAGAGAGTGATGCCGTTGACGGTGAGGGGCATGGTCCGAGAAAAAGATACGCGCGTCCCGGTGTCGGCGCGCGACGGCGCGGGCTAGATTGAGGCGCTCGCCCAAGCGATCGACTATCGCATGCAGAACCCACTCCTCGAGTTTCTGACCCGCCGGCGCGGGCTGTCGCTCGCCGACGTGCTCGTGCTGGGGCTCCTCGCCGCCGCTACGGCCGCGATGGTGGCGTTCGCGCGGCAGGCGGGCGCGCCGTTCGCGCAAGCCGTGCAGATCGATCTTTCGCCCGCCGCGCTGCCCCGCTACACGCTGTTCTCCTTGATGCGCGGGGTGGTGGCGCTCGCCATCTCGTACGCCTTCGCGCTGGTGTTCGGTCTCGTCGCGGCGTCGTCGCGCGCGGCCGAGCGGGTGCTCTTGCCGATGCTCGACATCCTGCAGAGCATTCCGGTGCTGGGCTTCCTGCCGGGCTTCGTTCTGGGTCTCGTCGCCTTGATCCCCGGGCGCAACGCCGGGCTCGAGCTAGCCGCGATCCTGATGATCTTTACCGCGCAGGCGTGGAACCTGGCGCTCTCCTTCTACAACTCATTGAAGGGCGTGCCGGAGGCGCTGCGCGACGCGTGCACCGTCGCGGGCTGGCCGCGTGCCACCGTGTTCCGGCGCCTGGAAGTCCCGGCGGCGGCCCCGGGTCTCGTGTGGAACGGCATGCTGTCGATGGCCGGCGGCTGGTTCTTCCTGATGGTGAACGAGGCGTTCCAGCTGGGCGACAAGGACTTCCGCCTGCCGGGCGTCGGCGCGTACATGAGCGTGGCGGTGGAGCACGGCGACCGCCGCGCGATGGCGTTGGCGCTCCTCGCCATGGTGGTGATGATCGTCGCGGTGGATCGCCTGTTCTGGCGGCCGGTGGTCGTCTGGGCGCAGAAATTCCGGCTGGACGATTCCGCGGGCGAGGCGCCCGCGAGGTCGTGGATCCTCGATCTGGTGCGCCGCTCGCGCCTGCGCTCGCACGCTCACGCGGTGCGGCGGCGCGCGCTGCGAACCGTGCGCATCGCGCAGCAGCCCATTCGCCGGCGGTTGCGCCGCGCCAACCGGGTGCTGCGGGCGATCCCGCGGCCGTTGCCGGCAAAGGGGTGGCTGGTGCGCGCGGCGGGCTGGGCGCTGCTCGCGGCCGCGGCGGCGGTGGCGGTGTGGGGCGCGTGGCGCGTGGCCGCCCTGATCGCACGCATCGACCGCGCGGCGTGGGGCACCATCGGAATCGCGGCCGGGCTGACGTTCGCCCGCGTGCTCCTCGCCGTGGCGCTCTCCACGGCGTGGGCGGTGCCGGTGGGCGTCCTCATCGGCCGCTCACCCGCCGCCTCGCGCCTGCTGCAGCCCGTCATCCAGGTGATCGCGTCGTTCCCGGCGCCGATGCTGTTCCCGCTCGTCGTCCTGGCGCTGGCGCACGTGGGCGTGGGACTCGGCGTGGGGGCGGTCGCGCTGATGATTCTGTCGGCGCAGTGGTACATCCTGTTCAACGTCATCAGCGCCGTGTCGGCGGTGCCGCCGCAGCTGAGCGAAGCGACCGCCGTCTTTCAGGTCACGGGCTGGCGCCGCTGGCGCACGCTGTACCTGCCGGCGGCGTTCCCGGCGCTCGTAACCGGTTGGGTGACGGCGGCGGGGGGTGCCTGGAACGGGTCGATTGTGGCTGAATACGTGCGGGCGGGCGGCACGCTGCGCACGGCGACTGGTCTCGGCAGCCTCATTTCGGTCGCCACCGCGCAGGCGAACTTCCCGCTGCTCACGGGCGGCATCGTGGTGATGAGTGTGATCGTGGTGGGCTGGAACCGGTTGGTGTGGCGGCCGCTCGCGGCGCACGCGCAAACGCGCTATGGGGTGACCCAGTGAACGCCGGCCTGGCGCCGCCCGTCGGCGCGGATCTGCTCGAAGCGCGCGGCGTGTCGCAGCGCTTCCGCCAGCCCGACGGCCAGCAGTTCGAGGCGTTGCGCGACGTGTCGCTGATCGTGCGGGAGCGCGAGGTGGTGGCCCTGGTAGGGCCCTCGGGCTGCGGCAAGAGCACACTGCTGCGCATGTTGTCGGGACTCGCGAAACCCGCCGTGGGGCAGGTGCTGTACCGCGGCCAGCCGGTGGAGGGCGTGCTGGCGTCGTCGGCGATGGTGTTCCAATCGTTCGCGTTGCTGCCCTGGCTCACGGTGCAGCAAAACGTGGCGATGGGCCTGGCGCCCGACGGCAAACTGCGCCGCAGCGATTCCGCGGCCGTTGCGCGCGCCGTCGAGCTGGTGGGTCTCGCGGGTTTCGAGCAGGCCTACCCGCGCGAGCTGTCGGGCGGCATGAAGCAGCGCGTCGGCTTCGCGCGCGCGCTCGCCGTGGAGCCCGAGATTCTCTTCATGGACGAGCCGTTCGGCTCGCTCGACGCCCTCACCGCCGAGAACTTGCGGGCCCAAGTGGTGGATTTGTGGCTCGACCCGGCGACCGGCGTGAGCACGCTGGTGGTGGTGACGCACGCCGTCGAGGAGGCCGTGTTCCTGGCGGGCCGGATCGTGGTGTTCGGCACCAATCCGGGGCACATCCGCGAAGTACTCGAGAATACCTTGCCGTACCCGCGTGACGCGCGCACGCCGGCCTTCACGCGCATGGTCGAGCAGCTGCACGCCATTCTCACCGCCACGTTGTTGCCCGAGGGCGAGCGGCCCGCGGCCGGCGCGCCCCGCCTCATGCCGTTCCCGCGGGTCCATGTGTCCGAGGTGATGGGTCTGCTCGACTATCTCGTGAGCCGGCCCGACGGTAGCGCGGCGGTGTTCGACCTGGCGGAGACGCTCGGCGTGGACTACGACCGCATGACCGCCGTGGTACGGGCGGCCGAGCAGTTGTCCTGGGTGGTGACGCCGGGCGAGGTGGTGCGCCTGACGCCGACGGGCCGCACCCTTGTCGCCGCCGACGAAGCCGACCGCAAGAGCCTGGTGCGGGCCCGCGTGCAGGAGCATTCGCTGTATGCGCGGATTCTCACGATGCTGAAAGAAGGTGAGGGAGCGGTCGAGGACGACGAGATGCTCGCGGACCTCACGATTCTGTTTCCCTACACGCGCCCGCAGGGCCTGTATCGCACGCTGGTCGAGTGGGGCCGCTTCGCGGAGTTGTTCGACCACTCAGCGCGCGACCGGCGGCTGGTGTTGCCGGCGGAAGAGATGCCGGTGGAAGTGCCGCCGGAGACGGGGTAGCGCCACCGCCATATCAGGCGCGGCACCTATGCCGCGGTCTTGCGACAACGCCTCGCTGATCGCACGTCGCTGGATCAAGGAGGCGTCTTTGTGAACGACATCTCAACGCGACCCGGGGTACTGAGCGGGATGATCGCGCTGTCGGGCGGCATGCTCGACGCGCTGACGAAAGTGATGCGGTACGGGCCGGCGCGGACGCCGGTGGTGTTTGTGGGCGAGACGGGGACGGGCAAGTCGTATTTCGCCGAGGCGCTGCATCAGGCCAGCGGCCGCACGGGGCCGTTCGTGGACGTGACGGCGCTGGAGCTGGCGCCGGAGCTGGCGCGGTCGGCCCTGTTCGGGCACGTGGCGGGGGCATTCACCGGCGCTGATCGCAAGCATCTCGGCTATCTCGCCCAAGGCGAACGTGGCACCCTGCTCCTCGACGATTTCCATCTGATGCGCCGATCGGTCCAGGCGATGTTGTTGCGGGCGCTCGAGCGTGGCGTGTACCGCCCGCTGGGGGCCGAGCGGGATGTGCCGATGACGTGTCGCCTCGTGTTCGGTCTCGGTGCGGATCCCGACGAGCTGGTGGCACGCAGGAAGATGTTGCCGGACTTGCGCAGCCGGCTGGGGTTCATGGTGGTGCGGTTGCCGTCGCTCGCGGAGCGGCGTCAAGAGATTCCCGCGCTGGCGCAACGGTTTCTCGGGCTCGCGCCGGAGGAGACCGGTGTGGCGACGGGCCCCGCACGCTTTACACCGTCAGCTCTTGAAGCCCTCGGCGCGCATCACTATCCCGGCAACGTGCGCGATCTGCGCGAGCTGGTGCGTGAGGGCTATCTGCACGCCGTGCAGGCGGGGAGTAACGTACTGGGCATCGAGCATCTGGATGAGTCGGTGTTGGGGACGCTGCGGGTGAGTCGGAGGAGGAGTCGGGAGGAGAATCGACGGGCGATGGAGTGGGCGCTGGACGTGGAAAAGGGCAACGTCGCACGGGCGGCCGCCAGGATCGGGGCGGGGAGGAATGCGGTGCGGGAAGTCAAGGTGAGCCGACGCTGATGGGATCGGCCCACGAGGAGTCGTGCGACCGCGTTAGCTTCACATCTCAGGGTGCCAGCGCAGGACCTGCCCGGAGGATCTCGTCACCGGTGTGGAGAACGCCATCCGGGCCCGCTGAGATTCGGTTTATGACGTCCGTCCACGAGGTGGTACACGATCGGTCGTTTCCACCCGTCGAAGCGACATGTCTCTTGATCATGCCGCCGCACATCACGACTGAGTTCACGGAGCGAAGCGAGGTATCTCCCTTGTTGTTTGGCAAGGACATCAATGACCATCCCCAGCACCCTCAGCGTGGCTGGAAATAGCGCTTCGCCCGTGTTCAACGGTCTGCGCGTACGGTGCTTACCCGCCCCGTTGAACGATGCTGAGTTTGATGAGACCTGATCTGTTGACTCCAATTGCCCAAACGGTGGCACCGCCTTCGAACCTTCTCGAGAACGCCAACCTCTGACCATCTGGCGACCAAACCAGCCGTCCCCAAGGCGCGCCGCTCACCATCCGAGCAAGTGTTTCAACGGTAGCAGTGTCGACACTCGCGTAGAGTTCGTGATCATTAGAGCCGTCTGGTCTCACCAAGCGCAACGATGAGACCCAAGTTCGCACGGGCCCCTTGTTGGATGCTGAGGCGGAGGCGCTAGTGAGGTGGAACGAAACCGAGATGTATGCAATCCAGTCGCCCCGCGGACCCCAAGTTGGCTGGTACCCTGAGGCTATGGTTCGCATATTGCGTCCGGTCGTGTCCACCACGACTACCTCGCCGCGGCTAATGTACGGGGCGCTGTCCGACGGGTAGACGGACAGGACGATGTTTGACATATCTGGGGACCACGACGGCCTTGATTCCGCTCGCCGTCGTGCCAGCACGCGACGCAGAACGGCCCCAGAGCCATCGGTATTCATGACAACGAGGCCCTCGTTATGATCCCCCGTCGTCGCGACGAAGGCGATTAGCAGACCGTTCGGCGACCAAGCCGGTAGATCGGCGGCGGCGAAGTGGGCGTTGGGGAAAGCGGTGCTGCGACCCCTCTGGAGATCGACCAGGCGAAGCACGCCGGCTTCGCTGTACGCGACATAGTTCTTGTCTGGACTGATATCGATGTTGTTCCCGTCGCGGATCTCACAGAGTTCCCTGCCGACCCGTACTGGCATCGTGGAGCCATGGATGTCGATCTTGTATAGCCCGGAGCGCTTGCAGTCTGCGGCGGTCATATTCGCGTCAGCTTGCCAATAATCGTGGTGAAGAACGAATAGGTCCTCGGAACTATCCCACGCGATCGGCGTGTCCGAGGACCGGTGTGCGAATCCCTTCGCCACAAGGTCCCTTTCCCATGAGTCCTTGCAACCAAGCGTACCGAATAGGGCAAGGAACCCGAGAAACATGCTCCGTGGTGAAGTGTTGTTACTCATCGCCTCTTTGTCTCCTTTTTCTCCAAGCTCGCCTTGTACTCGTCCATGATTGTCTGGTGATAGCGATTTGCGCAGTCCTGTGGATCCTCGTGCGTGTTGCAGGTGACCCCTGAGTTGGGAACGAAAGCAGCCACATGTGCTAATTCGTGGGACACGATTGCTAAGAGTTCGTCGTGGCTCCTACCTTGATCCTGAACCTCAACATCCTGCCTCCCGAACCGCCAGATCGTGGTGTGGCCCCCACCCAAAGCGGCCTCGTCGCTACACCTCGACTCACTGCACGCGGTCATTCTAATATTCACTTCCCGCGCCGGAGCCAAGTAGAGTGTCCGGAACATCTGGCGAAAGGTTGGGGAACTGTTCATTAGCTCTCGAATTGCGTTTCTGAGGGTTTCGTTTGGGACGCTGATCCAGAGCCCGAACGGATCCGTCTGGGAAATCGGATTGTTCCCCGCATACCCATACATGTTCACTCCGCCTGCCAACCCGATGGGGTCGGTTTGGGTAAACGTTCGGGTATTTGGATCGTAATATCGATTCCGCAGAAAGATAAGGCCCGACGCATCCTGCGCGGCGCCGGTATACCCGGGCCGCGAGCTGCCGATGGTCGAGCCGCTCGTGAACTTCCCGTACGCCTCGTAGGCGTACCCACTCCCAGCGCAGAGGGCGCCGTTATCGTACGCCTCTTGCTTGATGCTGCCCTTCTCGTCCGACTCGTAGAAATGCTCGCCTGATGGCTGACACGCGGTGATCTGCGACGTCGTGCCCGCCCAGTACAGCGGTTGGTCGACGCCGAGATCATACAAATACGCCTCCGTGAATTGCTGGTGCAGCTGCAGGGGATAGGTGTCCGTCCCGAACTGCCACCAGTTCCCCCCGCTCAACAAGACATTCGCCCCATCGTAGATGAAGCGCTGAATCTCCGCGCCCGACCCGAGGGTCGAGGTAGAGTCCGCTTCCAGGACCCGACGGCCCAGCGCGTCGTACCAATAGGTCCACCAATGGTTGCTGCCGGCCGGCGCGTCGCCGTTCAAGGCGACTAGTTTCATCTCGGCCGTTCGGCCGGCGCCGTCGTAATTCGTGAGCGTCTGCCGGGGGAAGTGCACGGAATCCGACGACGACCAGAAGAGCGAGTCGAGAATGCGATCGCCCGCCCGATTGTAGCGGTAGTACTCGTACTTGTTGCGGGGGACGCCGACGAGCAGCGTGTTGGTCAGTCGACTCGTCGTGTTGTCGTACGTGTAGTTCAGGAAGTTGCCGGCATTCATTTGCCCGGCACCATAGGCGTCGTAGTAGTATGGCTCGCTGCCCGCGGTGTCGACCTGGCCCAGAGCGTCGTACCGGTAATAGAAGTAGCCGTCCACGCCGTAGCGCGTCTGAACTCGGCCCATGCCGTCGCGGTAGAGGAATTGATCCTGCACCGCCACCGGGGGATTCGCGATGCCGTGCGTGTCCTGCACGGTGTGCGTGGCCGGGAAGTCGTCGTCGTCGTACGTCCAGCTCTCCTGCCACCCGTTACGGTTGTTGGACGTAAGCTTGCGGCGACTCGCGGAGTCGAACTGGAAGCGGAACACAATCGTGCTGTCCTTCTTCAAGTTCCACCCGATGATGCTGTCGACGCGCCCGTGCAGGTCGTAGTGCAGGCGGACCCAGCCGGTGTCCGTGCCGGCGGTGAACACACAGGCGTTCTGCGGCTGCCCCGCCGGCGGCGCCTGGAACGTCGCGCGACCAAACACCCGCTTGAGCAGGCGTCCACTGAGGTCGTAGTAGTACTTGATCCCCATCGTGGTCGCGCTCGTGTAGCTCAGGTTGTCCCAGCGCTTGCTGGTTTGATGTTCGCACGCGAGCCGGCCGCTCGGGTCGTACGCACGCTCCACCAGCGAACGACTGTTCGCGGCCCGCGTCACTTCGCCGATCTGATTGTACCAGAGTGTGTCGGTGTCGCTGAAGACCGCGTGGGCGGTGAACGCGCTTTGGCCGCTCGGCGCGCTGTACTGGAACGCGATCACCCGGCCGAGTGAGTCGTAGGCCCAGCCCCGCGTGTTGAGGGAGCTGCTGCCATCGGTCGCGACGTTCATGGTGGACAGCAGTCCATTGACATACCCATACGTCTGGCAATTCCCGCCCATCGCTGGGACACAGGACTTCATGACGCGGCCCATTGCGTCAGTCGAATCGGTGATGTAGTACCCTTCGAAAGCCGTGGCGGAGGGAACGGTGTGGCGCACGATGTGCTCGCCACCCCCGTTCTGGACCGTCCGCAGGTAGTCGGTCTTGATGCGTCGCGCCAATGTGCCGGAGTGGGGATAGGTCTCGAGCTGCCGTACCCGCTTGAGCGCGTCGTAGACGTATATCTGACTCACGAGGTCGGGTTGAATGAGCGTGTCGACGTCGGTGCGATTGGCGTCGTAGACGTACCGCGTGATCCGCCCGCCGGGACTGGTGATCGACACTACGTTCCACGAGCCGCTCACGCTGTCGTACTGGTACTGCGTGGCATACGCGTGGCCGGGCTCGGTGATGGTGCTCGCGAGGCCACGCGAGTTGTAGGTGAATGTCGTCGTGTCGCGCCCCGGCGCGATCGCACGCTGTAGCAGGCCCGTCGTGCCGTCATAATTGTAGAACGTGGTATCGCCCGTCGGCGTGATCGCGCGGGTGACGCCGTGGAAGGTGGGTTGATATGTGAACTGGGACTTGGCGTTGCTGTTGGATGCCTCGATGGTCGAATCGAGATCGGATGTGGAGAAGTTCCAAAATAGGTTGATCGTACGACCCAACGGCGACCACTGCATGGCGGTCGGCAGTGAGGTTGCGGCGTCCCGAGCTATCGTCACGATGCCGCTGTCTTGCGCCGCGATTCGCGTTGGGCGACCCAGCCGGTCCACATTGATTTGTGTGGCGACGGCGCGATAGTCCTTCAGGGTGACGACGGCATTGGCGGTGAGTCCCGGACTTGCTTTGTTCGCGTCGGTGCCCGTACCGGATGCTGGCAGTCCCTCGACCTGATACGCCCGGTGATTGAGCGTGCCATCTGGGGCCGTGATGCTCGCGAGGAGGCCCGTTGTCGTGCTGGTGGTGACGTAGGTGTAGGTAGACGATTCGCCCAGGTGGCGTCCGTGACGGGTCGTCATCGCGTGCGTGCTGGCGGCGTAGCCGAAGGACGTCTTGACCGTGTCGGGGTCGACGATGGAATCGACGTTCCACGTCGTAGCGTTGGCGTACACCTTGGTCGCGAGCACGCCCGGGACGGTCACGGTCGCCAAGCGCCCGTTCGCGTCGTAGCCGAACCCCACCTGCATGCTCACCTCGTCGGTGATGTGGTCGAGCCGCAAACCGTCAATGGCGTTGGCGACCCAGGTATACGTGGCCACGTTGCCGACCGGGTCGGTCGCTGAGAACAGTCGACCGTTGCCGAGATCGTAGCGCAGCACGATCTGATTCTTGAGTGTACGCTTGTAGGTAGCGCCTTCCACCACCAGGCTTGACGTCTCACCCGCGGGCGCAACCCAGTTGGCGCCGACCTTGCGGAAGACGACGGCCGAGCCCTCCGGATCGACGAACGCAACGGCGGTTGCGCCGGGGTTCGTGTACGCCCGGTCGACGCCGCCGATCCACCAGCCCGCGCCGAACGGACTGCTGTCGCGCCGCACGACGACCAGCGACAGTGCCGCGGTGTCGGTTACGGAGCTCCCTCCGGTCACCCGCCGCAGTGCGACCTTCCCGTCGTGCACTCCAGAGGCCAGACCAGGAGAGACCGGGATCACCAGGCGCCGGCTCGAACCCGCGGCCCACCCGGTCGTATTGAAGAACACGGAATCGCGCGTGAGCCCATCCATCCACAGCGTTGCCACCACTTTGTCAGGAACAGTTGTGACTCCGGGAAGCGTGACGTCCATGAGCGCTTCCGCTGTGCCGGTTGCGGCGCGCGAGCTGTAGACGAGCGTCGGTGCTCGGCCTCGACTCATGGAGCGATAGCCCACCATCGGCTGCATCACGAGCAACTCGCCGCAGTAGAAGGCGGCGCCTGGGCCGGCATTCCCGGTCACGCACCCGGTCTTGTCCAGCCGATCCTTGAAGTTCTGCGTGACGTCGAGCGCGAAGGCGACCGCCGAGGTGCTGACGTTGATCGACCCGTTGTCAACGGTCCCGCTGGGTGTGTGCGTAGCCCGCAGCGTGATCGTGCCCGTGCCGAGCGCATTCTGAACATTGAAATGCACCGCGACGGGCGTTGAGGCGCCTTGGCCTACCGTGACGGTCGCGGAATCCGGCGTGCACGTCGTGAGCGGGCTGGTGCAGCCCTGCACGCTCATCGTGTAGGTCACGGTGCCTTGGTTGCCGTTGTTCTGGACGGTGAAGGTCGCGACGTTGCCGGTCGAGGGGCTGAGCGTTGCCTGCGAGCCGCCGTCCGGCGTAACTGACACCGTGTAGGTCGGTGGGGCGACGACCGAGATCGCATAGGACCCGACGTCCGATCCACTCACGGTTCCAACCACGCTCAAGTCCAGGGTTACGCTTCCCGCCGATCCGGTGTTGTAGAAGGCCGTGATTTCAGCCGAGTCGCCGGGGTTGAGGCTCAGGGTTGTCTGCGACAACCCGGTACACGTCAGGGAAGGGCTGGTGAAACAGGAGAGATCGTAGGAATCTGCGCTCGGAGAGTCGTTGATCACCCAAAAGGCCTCGCTGAAGCCGTTGGTATTGGCCGCCCGCGTGATGGCACTATCGTCCGGCGTTACCCGCACGCACACGCTGCCACCGGCCTGCGTCCTGACGCCGCTCGCCTGCTGCGACGGGGGAACGAGAAGCGCGTTGCATTGGTCATTGACCACGCGGGGGCCCGCAGCGAAGGCTACAGAGGCATTGAGTATCAAGGCGGCGATGGGCAGGACGGCGAAGCGGCCGAGCGGGCGACGAGCGGACATGGCGAACTCCACGCAAGGGGTTTGCCCTCTTAAGCATCCGCTGTGCCAGTCATCCGTCCCCGACCGCGAAACGGCGAACCATCGCTCTCCCAATCAGTTCGGGGAGTCCACCCGAAACCGCGCCCGCGTGCCTAGGTGTTCTGAACTCGGTTGTTCGGATCGCCAAGTGATCTGAACTCCGTCCTCGTGCTCAGCGGCACTGGTCTGAACTCTGGTGATTGGGTGCGCCAGCGGTCTGAGCCCGCTGACCGACGCCGAAACCCATCCCAATTGCCGCTCACCGAGAGCTTCGATTCAGTGGAGGTGCCGGGGGAGACGACCTAGGTCGTTGGCGTTTTCTTGATGCACGCCGCGTGATTTTGCTTCTCCCGCCGGCCGAGCGTAGGTTAGGCTCGGGCACTCGCCTTCTGGGAGCGGCGCGTGCCCGTGACAGCCAAGTTGTCCAAACGCTTCTACGAGACGTTCGGCGACGAGATCGCCAACGAGCTCGTGGATTGGCTTAACCAGGTGGACGCGACGTATCGCTCAGAGCTGCGCGACCTGAATGAAATGAACTTCGCCCGCTTCGATGCCAAGCTGGAGCAGCGCATCGCGGAGGTGAAGGCGGATCTGCGCCAGGAGATCGGTACCGTGCGCGCGGATCTGCAGACTGGCCTGGCCAACCTGCGCAGCGAACTGCTCAAGTGGATGTTCCTCTTCTGGGTCACGACAATCGGCGGACTGGTGGCGCTGGCCAAGTAGACCCGCTAGAGCAACACCGCCAGCGCGTCCGCCACTTCCTTCACCGCCGCACGCTCGGCCGGACCGAACCCCGCC
>JBGPOE010000070.1:0-11174 GCA_041487875.1 Gemmatimonadota bacterium
CCTGAGCCGCGATTCGAGCCCCGAGCCACGCTACCAAACCCACCCGTTCGGCCACGGCGTGCCGATCTTCGGGCTCGACGTCAGCCAGCTCGCGCCGGGCCAGCCAGCCACGATCGACGCGACGGTCCCTGGTTACCCGCTCAACAGCATCAGCGACATCCCGGCGGGCGACTACACCCTCCACGTGCCGGCGAGAAGGTCGCCGGGATCGAGCGGCGCGGTGCGCGCAGCGGGGGACGGCGTGCTTCAGCGCGCCCCCGCCGCGTACACGAGCCGCGACACGTCGGCCACCAGATCGTAGGCCACGCTGTCCTGCTGGATCCCGCCCGTCAGCACCACCAGCACGTAGCGGCGGCCGTCGGCACGCTGCACGATCGCGGCGTCGTGATAGACCACCTGGCCGATCCACCCGGTCTTGTGATAGACCGTGGCATCGGCGGGCAAGCCCGCCGGAATTCCTTCCTTGAAATGCTGGCGCGCGAGAATCGCGAGCATCGCGGCGCAGGCGGCGGGGCTCGCCGCCCGGTTCTGCGCGATCGCCGCGAGCAGCACGCCGAGATCGCGTGCCGTGGTGGTGTTGTTCTTGCCCGCGCGGTAGGCCAAGCCGTCCTCCACGCCGCGCAGCACCAGGATCGAATCCGCGCCGAGGGCGTGCGCGGTGGCGTTGGCGCGCGCGGCGCCCACGCGCTCGATCAAGAGATTGGTCGCGAGATTGCTGGACACGGTCTCCATCAGCTCGAGCAGGTGCCGCATCGAGACGCGCCGGCCGACCAGTTCGTACAGCGTGCTGTCGGAATCGTCGCTCTTGTCGACCGCGAAGAGCGATCCGTCCACGAGCGACGGGAACGAGTCGTGCACCAGCAGCGAATCGTCCAGCGTCAGCGTGCCGGCGTCGCGATCGCGGAACACCTGGATCATCACCGGCAGCTTCATCGTGCTGGCGGCGTGAAACCGCCGGCCGGCGCCCACCAGCAGCGAGTCGGACCCGTCGAGATCGCGGAAGTACACCCCCACGCCTTGCGCTGGCGCCCGCGCGATGCGGGCGACGATGCGCGCCCGCAAAGTGTCGAGCCGCTGTGCGGCCGCGGGTGCGGCGGCGAGGACGGCGACAAGCGCGAGAGGCACGAGGCTCAGGCGAACGCGGTTCATGGGAGAGAATTCTAGATTAGATTCCCGTCGTGAGCGAGTTCGTCTTCGGCACCCACAACGCGGCGTTCGTACAGGTGATGTACGAGCAATTCCTGCGCGACCCCTCGTCCGTCGGCGAGGAATGGCGCCGCCTGTTCGATAACGGGCGGACGGGGGAGTTGCCGATCATCGCGACGACGCGGGAAGAGGTAGCGGCAGCGGGGAGCAGGGAGCGGGGAGCGGTACCCTCCGGCGCGCCGCCAGCTACCGCTCCCAGCTCCCCGCTCCCTGCCGGTGTCACCCCCATCACCGGCCCCGCCGCCCGCCTCGTCCAGAACATGACCGACTCGCTGTCGGTCCCGACGGCGACCTCGTTCCGCGACATCGACGTCGGCACGCTCGACGCGCAGCGCCGTGCCCTGAACGCGGCGCTCGCGGCGAGCGGTAAGAAGCTGTCCTTCACGCACTTGATCGGCTGGGCCATCGTCCAGGCGGCGAGGCAATTCCCCGTCATGACGCACGCCTTCAAAGAAGAAGGCGGCAAGCCGCAGCGCTTCGATCCGCACGGCATGAGCTTGGGGCTCGCGGTGGACGTCGAGAAGAAGGACGGTTCGCGCGCGCTGCTGGTGCCCGTGATCAAGCACGCCGAGGCGATGGACTTCGGCGAGTTCCACGCCGCCTACGACACGCTGGTCGAGAAGGCGCGCACCAACCGTCTGCTGCCCGACGACTTCCAGGGCGGCACCATCACGCTGACCAACCCCGGCACGCTCGGCACGGTCGCCTCGGTGCCGCGCTTGATGAAAGGCCAGGGATCAATCATCGCGACCGGCGCGATCCGCGACGTCGCCGGCGCCAAGATCATGACGATCACGAGCACCTACGATCACCGCATCATCCAGGGCGCGGAGTCGGGGATGTTTCTCCGCAAGCTGGATGCGCTGCTCCAAGGGGAGGATGGGTTCTACGAAGGTGTGACAGGGAGCGGGGAGCGGGGAGCGGTCACGTCCGCAACACCCATGACTCCCGCTCCCCGCTCCCTGCTCCCCGGCAGGGCGGCGGTCGAGGTGGAGGATCCGCAGCACGTCGCCGCCGCCATGGCCTTGGTCCGCGCCATCCGCCGGCTGGGGCACCGCGCGGCGCACCTCGACCCGCTCGGCGGTGAGCCGCCGGGCGATCCGTCGCTCGACCCCGCCCCGCTCGACCTCACGCCGGACGCCTTGGCGCGGATTCCCACCGCCGTGCTGCGCGTCTACGTCCCCGGCGCCACCCTCGCCGAGGCGCTGCCGCGCCTGCACGCGACGTACTGCGGCACCATCGCCTACGAAGTGGAGCACATCGCGAGCCACGAAGAGCGCATCTGGCTGCGCCGCGTGATCGAATCGGGCGAACACCGCAAGCCGCTCTCCGCGGATGACAAACGGCGTCTGCTCGCGCGGCTCACGCTGGTGGACACGCTCGAGCGCTTCCTGCAGCGTGCCTACCTCGGTCAGAAACGCTTCTCGATCGAAGGGGTGGACATCGCCGTGCCGATGCTCGACACCGTGCTCGAGCTCGCCGGTGCGCATGGAGCGAAGCAGGTCGTGATGGGAATGGCGCACCGCGGCCGGCTCAACGTCCTGGCGCACGTCGTCAGCTTGCCCTATGAGGCCATCCTCGAGGAGTTCGAAGGCGGCGGCGCCAGCTCCGCGGCCGACCCCGAAGCCGTCACCGGCGACGTGAAGTACCATCTCGGCGCCGAGGGTTCGTATCGCACCACGGCGGGGCGGGAAGTGAAGGTCGCCCTGCTGTCCAATCCCAGTCACCTCGAAGCCGTGAACCCGGTGGTCGAGGGATGGACGCGCGCGGGCCAGACCGACCGCTCGGGCGCCGAGCCCAAGTACGACGTCTCCACCGTGCTGCCGCTGCTCATTCACGGCGACGCGGCGTTCGCCGGCCAGGGTGTGGTGGCCGAGACCTTCAACCTGGCGCGGCTCAAGGGCTACACCACGGGCGGCACCATCCACGTCATCACCAACAACCAGATCGGCTTCACCACGGATCCGCGCGACGGGCGCTCTACCGATTACTCGAGCGATCTCGCCAAGGGCTTCGACGTGCCCATCGTTCACGTCAACGCCGACGATCCCGAGGCATGCATCGCGGCCGTGCGCCTCGCCTGGATGTACCGCGAGAAGTTCCACGGCGACGTGGTGATCGACGTCGTGGGCTACCGGCGCTGGGGGCACAACGAGGGCGACGAGCCGGCCTACACCCAGCCGTTGATGTACGACATCATCAAGCAGACGCCCCCGGTGCGCGAGAAATACGCGGCCCAGCTGGCCGCGGAGGGCCTGGTGACGCCCGAGGCGGCGCAGGCGGAGGCGGACGCCGCCTACGCCCGGCTGGGCGAGGTGCAGCAAGCGCTCAAGGCGCGGCGGTCGCGCAAGTCCGGCGAAGAGCGCGTGATCGTCCGCGCCACCGTGGCCGAGCCCGACACCGCCGTCGCGGCCGACGTGCTCAGCAAGCTCAACGAGCAACTCCTTGTAGTGCCGGACGGCTTCACGGTACACCCCAAGCTCAAGCGGCAGCTCGAGCGCCGCCGCGAGGCGATCGCGCAGGCGGCCCCCGCCGGGCCCAGCGGGCCCGGCGCCATCGAGTGGGCGCACGCCGAGGCGCTGGCGTTCGCGTCGCTGCTGGTCGAGGGCTCGCCCATCCGGCTCACGGGCCAGGACACCGAGCGCGGCACCTTTAGCCAGCGGCACATGGTGCTGCACGACCCCACCAACGACCGGCGCTGGGCGCCGATCCAGCATCTGCCGGGCGCGCGGGCGCCGTTCGAGCTGCACAACAGCCCGCTGTCCGAGGCCGCCTGCATGGGCTTCGAGTACGGGTACGCGACGGCCGCGCCCAACGCGCTGGTCTTGTGGGAAGCGCAGTACGGCGACTTTGCCAACGGCGCCGAAGTGATCATCGACCAGTTCCTCGTGGCGGGGCTCGCGAAATGGGGCGACACGTCACGCCTCACGCTGCTCTTGCCGCACGGCTACGAGGGCGGCGGCCCCGAGCATTCGAGCGCGCGGCTCGAGCGCTACCTCTCACTCGGCGCCGAGGGCAATATCCGGGTGGCCAACTGCACCACGCCGGCGCAGTACTTCCATTTGCTCCGCCGCCAGGCGCGTCACGAAGAAATCCGGCCGCTGGTCGTGATGACGCCCAAGGGCCTGCTGCGGCTGCCGGCCGCGAGCTCCAAGCTCGAGGACCTGACGCACGGGCGGTTCCGCGCGGTGCTGTGGGATGCCGAGCGCCCGGCGCTCGACGCAGTGACCCGCTTGGTGCTGTGCAGCGGCAAGGTCTACTACGACTTGGTGGCCGCGCCGCGGCGCGCCGCGACGCCGCACATCGCGATCGGGCGTGTAGAGCTGTTGTATCCGTTCCCGTCCGAAGAGATCGGCGAGTATCTCGCGCGCTATCGCAACCTGAAGGAGATCGTCTGGATACAGGAGGAGCCGCGCAACATGGGGGCCCGCAAGTTCGTGCTCCCCAAGCTGCGCGACGTGACGCCCGCAAGCATCACGATCGGCGATGTGTCGCGCCCCGAACGCTCGAGTCCCGCCGAAGGGTATCCCGCCGCCCATCAAGCCGAGCAGGCACGCATCGTGGCCGCGGCGCTGGCGTGAAAGCCGTCAGCCATCAGCCATCAGCGCTGACGGCTGACTACTGACGGCTCCAATGGACGACGCCCTGACACTCCTCCGTTACGCGATCCTCGCGGCGTTCGGCCTCGCCGTGCTGGCGGGCGTCGCGTCGTGGCTGGTGCGCACCCAGCGCGTCTCGCCGTTCTCTGGGCTCGGGCGCTTCCTGCGCGGGGCGAGCGACGTCGTGATCAAGCCGATGGAGCGGCGCTTGCTGCGGCTGGGCGGCAACCCGGTGCACGCGGGCGCCTGGCTGGCGGTGGTGGTGGCCGTCGCGGGCATCCTCCTGCTCTCGCTCGCCCAATGGGCGATGGGCACCGGGTTCCTCGTCTCCGACGCCTTCCGCGGCGGTCCGCGCGCGTTGGCGCGTCTGGTGGTGATCGCGGTCTACAATCTGCTCGTGCTCGCCATCTTCGTGCGGGTGATCGCGAGCTGGTTCGGGGCCTTCGCCTACAATCGCTGGGTCCGCTGGGCCTATGTGCTCACCGACTGGATCGTCGCGCCGATCCGCCGCGTCGTGCCGCCGTTCGGGTCGCTGGACGTGAGCCCGCTGGTCGCGTGGCTCGTGCTGTGGGTGCTGCAGCGCGTCCTGCTGACATTCCTGCCGTGACCGCGCGCCTGGTGGTGCACGTCGTGCCGCGCGCCCGCCGCACGGAGCTGGCCGGACGCTACGGCGACGCCGTCAAGATCAAGTTGAAAGCGCCGCCCGTGGACGGCGCGGCCAACGCGGAGCTGGTGCGCTTTCTCGCCGCGCAGCTCGGCATCCCGCGCGCCCGCGTGACCGTCGCGAGCGGGCACGCGGGCCGCCGCAAGACCGTGGAGATCGAGGGCGTCGCAACGGCGGCCGCCGTGCGCGCGCTCACTGCGGCCGGGTCGCGTCCCGGATGATGTCGTCTACCGCCCACTGCACCATCTCGGCCCGCTTCTGCTGCCGCCGCAAGCTCTCCGCCCGCACCTCGGCGAGCCGCCGCTCGATGTCGGCGACCTCGAGCGCCCGCAGCTGATCCTCGAGTCCGAAATGGCGGTCGATCAGCGTCACGAGCTGGGCGCGGATCTGCTGCTGCTGGGCCGCTGAGGCATTCCGGTACCCGCGCTGCAAGCCGCGGGCGTACACCTCCACGCCGAACATTTTCGCGACGAGCCCCGCGCGCGTCGAATCCCGCCGCGCCAGGTTCTGCACCATGTCGAACTGCACGGTGAGCTGGCCCACTTCCCCCCAGTAGGCGTCCGCCGACGCGCTCTTGAGCGAGTCGAGCGCGTCCACACGATCCTGTGCCACGAGGTGCAGAAACGCGCGGGCAGCAGCCTCCGCCTCCCGCGGCCGCTGCTGCGCGATCTGCTGCGCCTGCATCTGCATCGCCTGCGGCGAGGGCATCTCGCCCGGGGCCTGGGCGAGTACGAGCATGAGACCGAGCTTAAGGACGAACATAGGACCACCCTTGTTCGAGTTGTGTGAGTTGTGCGTCGATCGTGATGACGGCCTTACCGCCCGCGAGGTATCCCGCCGTGGCGGACCACTCCAGGGACCGTGGCCACTGCGGCGCGCGCTCCGGGGCCGGGGGCCGTCCCACAAGCACGACGGCGACGACGGCGGCGGTGGCGAGCAGGCCCACCGCGGCCCATCGCGCCACCCGCCGCCGCCCGCGCGTCGTCGCCCACTCGCCGGCGACGCGGGCTCCTTCGAGCCGGGAGAGGCGCGCGTGGCACGCCGCGCAGGACGCCACGTGGGTGGCGACCGTGTCTGCCGCCTCGCCGTAGGCGAGGAGGACCAGATCTGCGTCGCTGCAGTGTGTCATCGGTACTCCTCCAGCGCGGTCGCGATGCGCTCGAGCGCGGCGTGCATTTGCGTCAACACGGTCCCGAGCGGGCGGTGGAGTCGCTCGGCGATCTCCTTGAACTTGAGGCCCGCGCGGTGGCGCAGCTCCACCACTTCCCGCTGCGCCCGCGGCAGGGCGGCGATGGCGCGCGCCGCCGCGTCCTGCAGCTCGCGGGCGAGCACCGCCTGGTCCGGCGGTCCGCTCAGGCGTGGGCCCTCGCGCGCGAGCTCCGCTGCCGCGCGCCGCCGCACCAGATCGCGCCGCACGTAATCGCGCCACACGTTGGCCGCGATGCGGAACAGGTAGGCGCGGGCGTTGCCGTTGACCGAGAGCCGCGGCCCCGCGCCCACCAGGCGCAGCGCCACTTCCTGCATCAGGTCGCGCGTCAACTCCGCGTCACGGCAGCGCGCGCCCAGGAAGTTGCGCAGCGCCGGCCCGTGCTCGGCCAGCAAGAGGTCGGCAGCGATAGCGGACATGCTGTGTAAGAGTACGCACCACCCTGGCGATTATTTTCTCACGCCACTAGGTTCAGCCGTTACAAGCGATTCCGTGGCGATTTGCGGCGGATTGCGGCCACGTAAAACAACCGCTAAACAGCCGGAGACCCACCCTGCCGACCCTGCGCGAGCTCATCGCCGACAACCTCGTCCACGTCTTCGACGGCGCGATGGGGACCATGCTGTACGGCAAGGGCTTCTTCCTGAACGTCTGTTACGACGAGCTGTGCGTGAAGCATCCCGAGCTGGTGCGGGAGGTGCACGAGGCGTACGTGCGCGCCGGGGCGGAGATCCTCGAGACCAACACGTTCGGCGCCAACCCCATCAAGCTCGCGGCCTACGGACTCGCCGGCGAGACCGAAGCCCTGAACCGCGCGGCGGCGGCGTTGGCGCGCGAGGCCGCGGGCGGGCGAGCGAGCGTGGTCGGCGCCATTGGGCCCCTGGGCATCCGCATCGAGCCCTTCGGCCCCACGTCGCGCGCTGAGGCGCGCGCCCTGTTCGCGCGCCAGGTGAAAGGGCTGCTCGCGGGCGGCGTGGACGGCTTCATTCTCGAGACCTTCAGCGATACCGACGAGATCCACGCCGCGCTCGAGGCCGTCCGGGCGACCTGCGACCTGCCGGTCGTGGCGCAGATGACGGTGGGCACGGACGGGCTCACCCATTACGGCACCGATCCCGAGACGTTCGCCAAGCTGCTCGCGGAATGGGGCGCCGACGTGATCGGCGTGAACTGCTCCGTCGGGCCCGCGGGCGTCCTCGAGGCAGTCGAGAAGATGGTGAAGGCGACCGACCGCCCCATCTCGGCGCAGCCTAATGCCGGCCTCCCCAAGGACGTGGGCGACCGCAAGATCTACCTCGCGTCTCCTGAGTACATGGCGAGCTACGCCCGGCGGATGATCGAAGCCGGCGCGCGCTTCGTGGGCGGCTGCTGCGGCACTACCCCAGAGCACATTAAGAAAATCCGCGACTACGTCGCGAGCGTGGCGCCGCGGCGTCCGAGCGCCGTCGTGTCGCGCGAACGGGTGACGGCGGCGCCCGGGGTGCAACCCGTGCCGCTGGCGCAACGCTCCCACTGGGGCGCGAAGCTCGCGCGCGGCGAGCTCGTGACGTCGGTCGAAATCGTGCCGCCCAAAGGCGTCGATCCCGCGCCCATGCTGGCGCAGTGCCGCGCGCTCAAGGCGGCGGGCGTGGACGCCGTCAACGTGCCCGATGGCCCGCGGGCGCAGAGCCGCATGGGTGTCTTGCCGTCGGCGCTGCTGATCGAGCGCGAGGTGGGGATCGAGACGGTCATTCATTACTGTTGCCGCGACCGCAATCTGCTTGGCATGCTGTCGGACATTTTGGGCGCGGCGGCCGGCGGGCTGCGCAACATTCTCATCATCACGGGCGACCCGCCCAAGATGGGGCCGTATCCAGAGTCCACGGCCGTATTCGACATCGATTCGATCGGGCTCGCCAATCTCGTGTACCGGCTGAATCACGGGCTCGATCCGGGCAACAATCCGATCGGCGCGCCCACCAAGTGGGTGATCGGCGTGGGGGTAAATCCCGGCGCGATCGAGCTCGACCGCGAGTTGTCGCGGTTCGCGTGGAAAGTGGACGCGGGCGCCGAGTTCGCGGTCACGCAGCCCGTGTTCGACGCCAAGCAGCTCGAGGCGTTCTTGAAGCGCGTGGAGCAATTCAAGACGCCGATCGTTGCCGGGATCTGGCCGTTGGTCAGCCTGCGCAACGCCGAGTTCCTCGCGAACGAAGTGCCCGGCGTGAACGTGCCGGACGAGGTCCTGGCGCGGATGCGCAAGGCGCAGGAGAAGGGCAAGGAAGCGGCGTTGGCCGAGGGCGTGGCGATCGCGCGCGAGATGTTCGCGCGGGTGAAGGGCGCCGTGCAGGGCGTGCAGGTCAGCGCGCCGTTCGGGAAAGTCGAGGTGGCGTTGGAGGTGTTCCGGTGATCGGCCGGTACGCCGTACTTGCCGCTGCCGTCCTCGCCGCCGTGGGAACGCTCGCCGGACAAACCTCGGGTCTGTGTTTCCGGGGACGCCCCGCGCCGCGCTGCCGGGCATTTCTGATTACGGAATTCGGCTTCAACGTGAGCACCCACGACAATTTCGTCGACGCCACGTCCGGCGTATGGGAGCTGGGCGTGCTGCGCAACACCGGAAAGCGCACCGCCCTTGGCGGCAGCGCGCGCTTCGCGGTCGGCGCCGGCGACCGGCTGGTGCTCAGTCCGCGCGTGCGCCGGTGGCTGGGAAATCATTTGACGTTGGACCTGGCACCGGGCGTGATCGTCTGGGACGATCGCGTGACCGGCTTGAGCACGGCACGCGCCCCCGGGTTCTCGGGACAAATCACCCTGGGCTACGCGGACTTCGGCGCCGTCACCACGGGGGTGGAAATCGCGCACTTCGACCGGGCGCAGCCGCTCGGCGTCAGCGGCACGTCGGTCGTGCCGTTCGTCGGCGTGCGGCTGGGGTCGTATCCCGGCGCCATCGCCGGCACCGCCGGGGCGGCACTCATCGGTTTGGTTGCCGCAATTCTTCACAGCGCCAACTACTGAAGTGCCGGAGCTCCCCGACATCGTCGTCTACCTCGAGGCGCTCCGCCCCCGCATCGTGGGCGAGCGCCTCGAACACATCCGCATCAAGAGCCCCTTCCTGCTGCGCTCGGCCGACCCGCCGCTCTCCGCCGTCGAGGGCCGCACCGTCCAGGACGTCCGCCGCCTGGGGAAGCGCATCGTCTGGGACCTGGGCGATGAGTACTTCGCCGTCATCCACCTGATGATCGCCGGACGCCTCAAGTGGCGGCCCGCGGGCGCCCCCAAAGGCGCGAGAATCCCCGGCAAGCTCGGCCTCGCGGCATTCGAATTCCCCACGGGCACCCTGCTCCTCACCGAAGCCAGCAAGAAGCAGCGGGCCTCGCTCCATCTGGTCTCGGGCGCCGCGGCCCTCGCCGCCCACGATCCCGGCGGGCTCGACGTCCTCGCGGCCGACCTGCCGGCGTTTCGCGCCGCGCTCGCGGCGGAGTCGCACACGCTGAAACGCGCGCTCACCGATCCCCGGATCTTCGACGGCATCGGCAACGCCTACTCGGACGAGATCCTGCACGCCGCGCGGCTGTCGCCCTTCCAGCTCACGGGCCGACTGACGCAAGAAGACACCGCGCGTCTGTACGACGCCACGCGGCGCACGCTCACAACCTGGATCGAGCGGCTGCTTGCCGAAGTGGGCGACGGATTTCCCGAGAAGGTTACGGCATTCCGCGACGGCATGGCGGTGCACGGCCGCTACAAACAGGCCTGCCTCGTGTGCGGCTCGCCGGTGCAGCGTATTCGCTACGCCGAGAACGAGGCCAACTACTGCGCCACCTGCCAGACGGGCGGCCGTGTGCTGGCCGACCGCGCACTGTCGCGGCTCCTCAAGGAAGACTGGCCGCGGTCGCTCGAGGAATGGGAGGCGCGGATGGCGGGCAGCGGGGCCGCGCCGCATCTTCCCTCGGCGTGAATCTGTTCGTGTTGTTCTTCGCGCCCATGGCCCTCATGGTGGACCGCCCCTACCTCGCGCTCGTGCCCGCCCTTGGGTGTACGATCGGGTGGACACGGTACCGGCCCGCGCCGCGCGCGCGGCTGCTGCTCTTCACGGCGATCGCCTGGGTCGCGTACGCCGCCTACGAGACGCGGATGTACTTCTGGGCGAAGACGGTCACGGCGCCGATCCGCGTCGACTTGCTGCTGTTCGGGCCGGCGCTGTACGTGGTCACCCTCGGCGCCGCAGTGCGGTGGTGGAATCTGCAACGAGCGGCGCGCTGACCGGGAACGCCTTTCCCTCCATTGGCGTTATCGTCGGACCTAACCGCCGCGAGGTAATTCATGAAGATCGGCATTCTCGGCTCGGGCGCGGTCGCACAGGCGCTCGCCAAGGGATTTCTCGGCAGGGGCGATGCGGTCAAGCTCGGCACGCGCAGCCCGGACAAGCTCGCCGACTTCGTCAAGCAGGCGGGCGCCAAGGCGTCGGCCGGCAGCTTCGCCGACGCGGCGACCTTCGGCGAGCTGCTGGTGCTCGCGACCA
>JBGPOE010000071.1:0-10935 GCA_041487875.1 Gemmatimonadota bacterium
AGTCACGGATGAGTTCGCCGCGTGGTGGTGTTCTCTCACAGGGGACGAACAGGAATCCGTCGCCGCGTACGTCGAGCTACTGGAGCACCGCGGGCCACACCTGCCGCATCCTTACAGCTCGACTGTCCACGGCTCCCGCCACGGTCACATGCGAGAACTGCGGGTGCAGCACGCTGGCAAGCCGTACCGCGTGCTCTACGCGTTCGATCCCCGGCGTGTGGCCCTGCTCCTGCTCGGTGGAGAGAAGACGGGTGACGATCGCTGGTACGACCGGCACGTGCCGATCGCGGACCGCCTCTACGACGGACACCTCATGACGTTGCGCTCGGAGGAGCCGACCGATGGCTAGAAAGTTCAACGATCTCCGGGCCGCGATGCCCGAGCCGCGCCGCCGCCGCGCGCACCAGCGCGCCCGGGAGATGCTGGCTGAGATGCCCCTCCAGGAGCTGCGACGGGCGCGCGAGCTGACCCAACAAGCGCTGGCCAAGACGCTTGGCTCCAATCAAGCTTCCGTCTCAAGACTCGAGCAGCGCACCGACATGTACGTGAGCTCCTTGCGCGGGTACATCGAGGCCCTGGGCGGTGAGCTGGAAATCGTCGCCCGGTTCCCGGACGGCGTCGTCCTAATCAAACAGTTCGAGGAGATCGCATGAGACCGTCGCTCTCAGCCTGCGCTGCGGCCCTCTTCGGAGCATTCCTCCCGCTCGCCGCCCAGGACATCCCCCTCAGCCAACACGGCCTGGTGTCGCAGCGCGTCGGCACGACCGCCATCACCATCGACTACAACCGCCCCGTCGCCCGCGGACGCAAACTGTTCGGCGACTTGGTGCCCTGGGGCCGCGTGTGGCACCCCGGCGCCAACGACGCCACCACCATCACGTTCTCGAAAGACGTGCTGATCGAAGGCCGGCCGCTCGCCGCCGGCAGCTACACCCTGTGGAGCATCCCCGACTCGACGGGCTGGACCTTCATCTTCAGCCATGCGTTGCACGTCTGGCACATCCCCTACCCCGGTGAGTCGCACGACGCCCTGCGGGTGCAGGTGACCCCCGAGCACGGCGACCACATGGAAGTGCTCATCTACTACTTCCCCGTCGTGGGACCCGACTCCGCCACCCTGCGCTTCCACTGGGGCACCACCATCGTGCCGATCCGCATTCACACCACACCCTGACGCCGGGGGTCAGACCCCCACCTCGCGGCGCGACGCATCCGGGCGCATAATCCCCGCGTCCCCAATCGCCCGAGCCCCGCAATGCCCAAGCAGCCCGTGTCCCGTCGCCAGTTCCTCGAATCCGCCGCCCTCGGCGCCGCCGCGGTCGCCGTCACCAGCAGGCGAGCCGCTGCGTCTTCCCCATTCCCCATTCCCCATTCCCCGTCCTTCGAGCTCGAGGAAGCGACCATCGCCCAGCTCCAGGACGGCATGCGGACCGGCAAGTACACCTCCCAGCGCCTCTGCCAGCTCTATCTCGCCCGCATCCAGACGCTCGACAAGACGGGTCCGACATTGCGCGCGGTGATCGAGACGAACCCCGAAGCCATGGCCATCGCCGCCCAGCTCGACGCCGAGCGCAAGGCGGGAAAATTGCGCGGACCGCTGCACGGCATTCCGGTGCTCATCAAGGACAACATCGCCACGGGCGGCAAGATGCTCACCACCGCGGGCTCGCTCGCCCTCGCCGGCGCCCCTGCCCCGCGCGACGCGTTCGTCGCCAAGAAACTGCGCGACGCGGGCGCCGTGATCCTCGGCAAGACGAATCTCTCGGAGTGGGCCAACTTCCGCTCGACGCATTCGGTGTCGGGCTGGAGCGGGCGCGGCGGGCAGTGCCGCAACCCCTACGCCACCGACCGCAATCCCTGCGGCTCGAGCTCCGGCACGGGCGCCGCCATCTCGGCAAATTTCGCGACCGTCGGCGTCGGCACGGAGACCGACGGTTCGGTGGTCTGCCCCTCGGGCGCCAACTCGCTCGTCGGCCTGAAGCCGACGCTGGGACTCGTCAGTCGCGCCGGGATCATTCCCATCGCCCACAGCCAGGACACCGCGGGCCCGATGTGCCGCAGCGTGACCGACGCGGCCATCCTGCTCGGCGCACTCGCCGGCGCGGACCCGAACGACGCCGCCACGGCGGCGGCGCCCGGCGACGTCCCCGACTTCACCAAATCCCTCGACCCCAACGGGCTCAAGGGCGCACGCATCGGCGTGGCGCGCGGCGCGTTCGGCAATCCCGAAGGCGACCGGCTCGTCAATGCGGCGATCGAGGTGCTCAAAGCCCAGGGTGCGACGATCGTGGACCCGGTGGAGATTCCTCACTTGAAGGACTACGGCGACCAGGAGTTCACCGTGCTGCTGTACGAATTCAAGGCGGACCTGAACGCGTACCTCGCGGGGTTGGGGCCCACGAGTCCCATGAAAACGCTGGCCGACTTGATCGCCTTCAACGACCAGCACAAGGACACGGAGTTGACCTACTTCGGCCAGGAGATCTTCACGCAGGCGCAGGAGAAAGGCCCGCTCTCAGACGACGCCTACATCGAAGCGCTGGCGCACTGCCGCCGCATGTCGCGCGCCGAAGGCGTGGACGTGACGTTTGCCAAGGACAGGCTCGACGCCGTCGTGGCGCCCACGGGCGGTCCCGCCTGGCTGATCGATCTGGTGAACGGCGACTGCTCGGGCTCGGGCGGCAACTCGAGCATTGCGGCGGTGGCGGGCTATCCCACCATCACCGTGCCGGTGGGCTATTCTTACGGCCTGCCGGTGGGGATGTCGTTCATCGGCAAGCCCTGGACTGAGGCGACGCTGATCAAGCTGGCGTACGCCTACGAGCAGGCGGCCAAGCCGCGCCGGCCGCCGCAATTCCTGGCGACCGCGAACCTGGCCGTCAGGTGAAAGAAGAACCATCCATGGCCTTGTTCGATACCAACCACCAGCGCGCCGCCTTCATTCTTCTGGTGCTGGGGCTGGCGCTGGTCGTGGCGCTGGCGCCGTTCGCGAGCGGTCTGCTCGCGATTCCGGTGCTCTACGTGGTGTTCGATCCGTTGCACACCTGGCTCGAGCGCCACATGCACGCCCGGGCGGCGGCGGCGCTCGTGGTCGTGACGGCGCTGCTCCTGATCGTGATACCGGGGGTGTCGTTCGCCACCTTGATCGCGACGCAGGCGCAGGAAATCGCCACCGGCGTGGTGCAGAGCCCGCTGCTGGCCCGCCTGTCGCAGCTGCACATCGCCAACACCGACCTGGGCCCGGAGCTTGCCAACCTGGGCTCGAAGCTCGTCAGCTGGCTCGGCAGCTCGGCATTCGGCCTGATCGGCACGGCCACGCGGCTCACGCTGAACCTGGTGATCGCGCTGTTCGGCCTCTATTACCTGCTGCTGCGCGCGCCCGAGACCTGGACCGCGCTGCTCCCCTATATCCCGTTCTCTACCCACAACGCGGAGCGGCTGCGCGAGCGCTTCCGCAACGTGACGACGTCCACCGTGATCGGCACGGGGCTCGTGGCAGTGATCCAGGGTGGGCTGGTGACGGCGGCCTTCGTCATGACGGGGATCTCGAACGCGGTGTTCTGGGGCGTGGTGACGGTCGTCTTCTCCATTCTGCCCGTGGTGGGCAGCGGCATGGTCTGGGGGCCGGGCGTGCTCGTGCTGGCGCTCGACCACCGCTACGCCGCGGCCATCCTGCTCGCGGCGTGGGGCATTCTGGTGGTGGGGAACGTCGAATACATCATCCGGCCGATGGTGTTCCGGCGCTGGGCCAACATCCACCCGCTCGTGACGCTGGTCGGCGCGCTCGCGGGCATACCGTACTTCGGAATCCTGGGTCTGCTCATCGGTCCGCTGGCGCTGTCTTACTTCTTCGAGTTGATCAATATGTACCGGGAAGAATATCTCGCACCGGAGAGGCACAGGAGCGAAGGGGCGAAGGGCCCCTTAGCCCCTTAGCCCCTTGGCCCCTTTCCTCCAGTACAGAAACACCGGTACCCCCAGCACCAGCAGTCCCGCTCCCCGGAGCGCGTTGCCGGGGTTCTGCGCCACCGAGCTCGCCACCGCGGCGAGCGCCGCCAGCACGAACAGCGCCGGGACGATCGGGTAACCCGGCGTGCGGAACCGTAACGGCCGGACGACCCCCGCCGCCCCCGCCGCCCGCTCCCGCCGCCGATAGACGAACAACGTGGCGACGGCGGCCCCAAAGAAGATCCAGTCGGCGAACACGACGTAGTCGGTGAGCGGCCCGTACGTCTTGGTGAGCGCCAGGATCATCGCCCAGGCGCCCAGCACCACGATCGCCGCGCTGGGCGTGCGGTAGGTGGGGTGCAGCTGGGCGATCCGCCGGAAGAACACACCGTCCGCCGCCATCGCCTGGAACACGCGCGGCGTCACCAGCACCACCAAATCCAGGAATCCGAACGCCGACGCGGCGATGCCGGCGCTGATCACCACGCGCCCGCCGGGGCCGAGCACGCGGTCCATCACCTCGGCCGCGGGTGCCGGACTCGCCGCGAGTCCCGTCACGCCCAGCACGCGCAGGTAGGCGATGTTGGCGAGCAGGTACACGGCGATCACCACGACCACGCCCAACAGCAGCGCGCGCGGCAGGTTGGTCTCTGGTTGCACGATCTCCTCGGCCAGGAAGTTCGTTTGCTGCCAGCCGCCGTAGGTGAAGAGGACGGGCACGAGCGCCGCGCCAAGGGCCGCGACCACCCCGCCCACCCCCGCCGGGGCGGGCAGGCGGACGGGCGGGCCGGCGGGCACGATCGCGGGCGCCGCCGGGTGCACGGCGAACGCGATCCCGGCGACGATCAGGACGGTGAGGGCGCCGAGTTTCAAGATGGTGAAGACGTTCTGCGTGATGGCCCCCGGCGCCACGCCCACGTAATTGATGGCGCAGACGAGGGCGATGGCGCCGATCGCGAGCGGCATGACGGCAGCCGCGGGCAAGCCCAGGAGCGCGACGACGTAGTTGGCGAACGTGACGGCGACGAACGCGGCGGCCCCGGTGGCGATCATGAAGAGCAGCGCCCAGCCATAGAGGAATGCGGGCAGCGGGCCGAACGCGTCGCGCAGGTAGACGTACTGGCCGCCCGCCTTGGGCATGCGCTCGCCCAGCTCGCCGTAGCAGTAGGCGCCCGCGAGCGCGATGCCACCGCCCAGCACCCACGTGGCGAGCGCCAGGCCCGCGGTGCCGACCCGCTGCGCCACCACGTTGGGCGTCGCGAAGATCCCTGAGCCGATGATGCCGCCGATCACCGCCATCGTGCCGGAGAACAGGCCGAGGCGGCGGGCGTAGGAGACCGGTGCTGTCATGGCGCGGGAAAATGCGCCCTGGCGCGTCGATCTGGTAGGGGCGGGCGCCAGCGCTCCCATACCGTGTCTCTGCCAAGTCTCCGGGCGCAAGCCCTTGTCGGTTCGAATCCGGCCGCCAGCACCGCCGCGCGGCGCGCTTGCGCGCGGCAAACGGCTCTCAGTAGCTTGATGATGAGACTTGGCGAGTCACTGCAGCCAGTTTCGCTGCGTGGAGGAGCCGGTGGGCGACGAGCCCCCGGCTCTTTCATTTCCGTCCGCACCGTGCGCCGCCCGGCGCAAAGCGTATCTTAGGGCATGGTCCAAAGCGGGTGGCTGCAGACGACGTTCGGCGTGAGCGCCGCGACGCAGAACAAGATCGCCGCGACGGCAGTGGTGGTGCTCGCGGTCCTGGTCATCCGGCGCATCATCCTCGGCGTCGTCTGGAGCCGCACGCACGACGCGCGGCTGCGCTACCGCTGGCAGAAGGGCATCGCCTACGTCACCTCGCCGCTCGCGATCCTCATCGTCGGACGCATCTGGTTCGCGGGCTTTCAATCGGTGGCGACGTTCCTGGGCCTGGTCTCGGCGGGCATCGCGATCTCGCTCAAGGACATTCTGGTCAACCTCGCCGGCTGGATTTTCATCGTCTGGTGGCGGCCGTTCAACGTGGGTGACCGCATCCAGATCGGCACGCACGCCGGCGACGTGATCGACGTGCGGCTGTTCCAGTTCACGCTGAACGAGATCGGCAACTGGGTGCAGGCCGACCAGAGCACCGGCCGCATCATTCACATCCCCAACGGCAAGGTCTTGACCGACGTCATCGCCAACTACAGCGAAGGCTTCGAGTACATCTGGAACGAGATCCCGGTGGTCGTCACGTTCGAAAGCAACTGGGAGAAGGCGAAGCAGATCCTGCTCGAGATCGTGACGCGCGATTCGGCCGAGATCGTCAAGTCCGCCGAAGAGAGCGTGCGCGAGACCACGCGCAAGTTCATGATTTTCTACACGACCTTGACCCCCACCGTGTACACGAGCGTGGGGGAGTCGGGCGTGATCCTGACGCCGCGCTACCTGGTGCAACCGCGCAAGCGCCGCGTCACCGAAGAGAAGATCTGGGAAGACATCCTGCGCGCGTTCGCGCAGCACGACGACATCGATCTCGCCTATGTCACTCGGCGCACCTTCAACAACCAGGCCGAAGGCAAGCCGGGCGCGGGGGGCGGGGTGTCGGGCGCCCGGGAAAGCTTCAAGGGCACCGTCGATTAGTTCTCACCACGCACCGGTTACGACCATGCGCCACATCTTGCTGCTGTCCCTCCTCGTCGCGCCCGTCGCGGCGCAGGCTCCCGCGACCATCACCGCGACGACCGCCTCGCTCGAAAAGCGCGACGGCTACTTCCCGATCTACTGGGATGAGGGCCACGGCCGCGTGCTGCTGGAAATCCCGGCGGGCCGCCTGAGCCAGGACTTCCTGTTCCTGCCCTCCCTCGCGACGGGCGTGGGCGACGCGGGCACCGGGCTCGGCCTGGACCGCGGCACCATCGGCGACGGCCAGCTGGCGCGGTTCGAGCGGGTGGGGCCGAAAGTGCAGCTCGTGCTCCAGAATCCGCAGTTCCGCGCCTCGGGCACGAACGACGCGCTGGCGCGCTCGGTGCGGGAGTCGTTCCCGCTCTCGACCGTCGCCGCCTTCGACGTGCTCGCCGCGGAGGGCGGCCGCCTGCTGGTGGACGTCACGCCCTACCTCTTGTCCGACATCAACGACGTGCGCGGCGCCTTCCGCGCCCAGGGCAGCTTCCAGTTGGACCGCGACAAGAGCGCCGTGTACCTGCCGCACACCAAGGCGTTCCCCCGGAATACCGAGCTCGAAGCATCGCTCACCTTCACGAGCGACAATCCCGGCTTCGCGCTGCGCAGCCACGCCCCCGACGGCCGCTTCGTCACACTGCGCCAGCATCTGTCGCTGGTGCAGCTGCCCGACTCGGGGTTCGAGCCGCGCCAGTTCGATCAGCGCATCGGACTTTTCGCCGTGAGTTTCTATGACTTCGCGAAGCCGTTCGACCAGGATTACGTCGGCCGCTACGCCATCCGCCACCGCCTGATCAAGAAAGATCCCGCGGCGGCACTCTCCGAGCCGGTGCAGCCGATCGTCTACTACTTGGACGCTGGGATCCCCGAGCCCTACCGCAGCGCGTTCAAGGACGGCGCGATGTGGTGGAACACGGTGTTCGAGGCGGCGGGCTTCAAGAATGCGTTCCGCGTGGAAGACATGCCGGCCGACATGGACCCGCTGGACGCGCGCTACAACGTGATCCAGTGGGTGCATCGCACCGATCCGGACTACTCGATCGGGCCGTCGTTCGTCGATCCGCGCACGGGCGAGATCATCAAGGCGGCGGTGCGCATGGAGTCGCACCGCTCGCTCACCGACTACAACATCTTCGCCGGGACCGTCCCCGCGGCGGGCGGCGAAGAAGAGAGCCCGTTCGATCAGGACGAGGGGCTGGGCGACTGGATCGCCTCGCTCGATCCGAACGGCAGCGCGCTCGACTTCGCCATGGCGCGGCGGCGCCAGCACGCCGCGCACGAGGTGGGCCACACACTCGGCCTGGCGCACAACTTCATCGCCGCTTCCGACGGGCGCGCCTCGGTGATGGCCTACCCCGCGCCGCTCATCAGGCTCACCAACGGCCGCATCGACGTGTCCGACGCCTATCGCAACGGCCCGGGCGCTTGGGATTCCCTCGCCATCCGCTGGGCCTACACCCAGTTCCCCGCGGGCCGGGACTCGGCGGGCCTGGCAGCCATCGTGCGCGACGGCGTGGCGCAGGGCCTGCGCTTCATCACGAATCCCGACGAGGGCGACGACAACTCCTATCCCGAAGGCA
This sequence comes from Gemmatimonadota bacterium, assembly GCA_041487875.1. Classification (GTDB taxonomy): domain Bacteria; phylum Gemmatimonadota; class Gemmatimonadetes; order Gemmatimonadales; family GWC2-71-9; genus DATLWA01. The sequence goes on from JBGPOE010000071.1 coordinate 8,166, forward strand.
CCACCTGGATCAACGGCCGCGATGCCGTGGCCGAGCTGGCGCGCATCCAGGCAGTGCGCGACACGCTGGTGGCGCGCTTCGACGAGCGCGCGATCCAGCCGGGCGAGCCGATGAACCTCTTGAACCGGCGCTTCGCCGTCGTGTACCTGCACCACCGCTACACCATCGGCGCGGCGATCAAGGCGGTGGGCGGCATGGAGTATCGCTACGGCGTGCGCGGCGACGCGGGGCAGGTGACGCAGATCATCCCCGCCGCCCGCCAGCGCCGCGCGCTGGAACTCCTGCTCGATGCCATCCAGCCCGGAGAACTGGCGATCCCCGAGCGCGTGCTGCGCGACCTCGCGCCCACGCCGTTCGGGTACGATCGCGACCCGCGCGCATTCCGCTCGCGTGCGGCGCCGGCGTTCGACCAGCTTGCGGCGGCGCGCACGCTCGCCTCACAGGTGGTGGGCGGCCTGCTCGCCCCCGCGCGCACGGCGCGCGTGGTGGCATTCGCCGACCGCGATGCCACCCTGCCCACGCTCACCGACGTGATCGGCCGCATCGTGGACCGCACCTGGGGCGCGCCCGCTGCCACGCAGCACGCCGCCCTGCAGCGCGTCACGCAGCGTGTGGTCGTGGATGAGCTGATCGATCTGGCGGGCGACAAGAACGCGACCGTCCAGACGCGGGCGGGCGCCGAGTGGGGCCTGCGCCGCATCCAACGGCTGCTGCAGCAGCCCGCCGCCCGCACGGCGACGGCGGACGCCCAGGCGCACCGCGCCCTGGCGCTCGCCGACGTGCAGCGCTTCCTCGAGCGGCGCGAGGCGCCCGCCCCGAAGAGCGAGCCGTTGCCCGCCCCGCCGGGCCCGCCGATCGGGCACTGAACCATTGCGGATTGGGGATTGCGGATTGCGGATTGACAATCGGTCAAGCCAATCCGCAATCCGAAATCCGCAATCCGCAATTCTGCTTGAGGATCGCTTGACTCACCCGCCGCCCGCTTGATTCCCACTTGGGCCCGCCGTTCGATCGTGTGCGCGAACGGAGGAGCCCATGTCGAAGGCCATCACCCGTCGTGCCGCACTGCGCTCGCTCGGCCTCCTCGCCCTCGGGGCGACGGTAGGCTGCACGCCGCTGCGCGTCGTGCTGGACCGCCACCCCCGCGCGCTGGATGAGGACGGCGAGCTGGAGGACCGCGTACTGCGCGCCTTCCTCGCCACCGTCATCCCGGGCGCCGATACCGACGGCCCGGATGCCATCCGCGTATTCCACGACCCGGCGTATCCCTTCGCCCGCTACGCGAAGTTCTTCGCGGGCGACTTGTGCCGTCGCGCCGCCGCCCGTTCGGGCGGCCTCACGTTCGACCGGCTGAGCGCGGCCGAGCGAACGGCGGTGGTGCAGGAAGGGCTCGACGCCGACGGCACCACCCGCAAGCTGTACGGCGGCGCCATCTATCTGACCCAGATCGCCACCTACGCCGGCATCTACGATCCCGAGCGCGGCTCGCCGCTGATCGACTTCGAGGGCCGCTACCGCTTCCGCGGCGTGGCGGCGAACAGCCACCCCGACCCCGACCGCTTCCTCGCGCCGCCGCTGACGGCCGCGGGGAACTACGCCTGAGGATCCGCCCATGGACACGATCCGCACCGACGTCCTCGTTATTGGCTCGGGATTCGGCGCCGCCGCGCCGGCGCTGCGTCTCGCGGCGGCCGGCCTGTCGGTCGTGATGGTCGAGAAAGGCCCACACATCGACCACCTCAAGGACTTCCGCCAGACCCAGGACCCGCAATACCTGCGCACGTACCTGCACGGTCTCACGAGCGACCACTTGAACCTGACCTACGCGGAGGGGTTGGGCGGCGGCTCGGGATTCTACGAGATGGTGTCGCTGCGGGCGCCGTCGCTCGCCTTCCAGCAGCGCGACGCCCACGGCCGGCCGCTGTGGCCCGCCGCGCTCGATCGCGCGGCGCTGGATCCGTATTACGACCGCGCGGAGGCGATGCTGCGGGTGGAGCAGATCGCGCCGCACGAGGTGCCCAAGTCAGGGCTCGTGTTCTCGCTCCTGATGAAGAACCTGGGCTATTCGTGCGACCGCGCGCGCTATGCCGTGCGCAACTGTTTGGGCAGCGGCTTTTGCGTGTCGGGGTGCATCTTCGGCGCGAAGCAGTCGCTGCACGTCAATTACCTGCCGCAAGCGGTGGCGGCCGGCGCCCGCATTGAATGCGAGCTCGAGGCCCGCAGCATCCGCACGCTCATGGACGTGCCGGCGACGGCAGGCGTGCGCAACGTGCGCACCCTGCCCCACCGCTACGAGGTCACCTGCCGGCGCCGCGGCGGCGCGCGCGAGGAGCTGCGCTTCCAGGCGAAGGTCGTGCTGCTCGGCGGCGGCACCATCGGCAGCGCCGCGCTGCTCCTCGCCTCGCGGCCCGGGCTGCCGCGGCTCAGCTCGGAAGTGGGCAAGCATATCGCCTTCAACGGCAGCGTGAAGGTCGCGGGGCTCTTGCCCGACGGCTTCCCCGACGGCGACATGTTCGCCGGGCGCTCGCATCCGGGGATGATCAGCTACCAGTTCCTCGAGTCGCACGGCATCTCCATCTCGGCGGGCAAGGCGATGCCGTTGATGCTGGTGAGCGCCGCCCGGCTGCACTTGGACGGCGATCCGCGCGAGCCCGCGTGGTGGGGTCAGGCAAACGTGGACCTGATGCGCCAGGCGCGCCACCGCATGATCGCGCTGGTGTCGTTCGGGCTCACGCCGCCGGGCGGCCACCTCACTCTCGGGCCCGACCGC
>JBGPOE010000072.1:0-10415 GCA_041487875.1 Gemmatimonadota bacterium
CGCCGCCGCGAGGAATTGTGGATCGAGCCGCCCCGTCTTGCTCTCGGCGCGGAAGTCGGTGAGCAGCACTTCCGTGCGCGACAGGTACTGCGCCGCGGCCACGCGGTAGGCGACATCCGACGGCGCGCGGGTGGCGCCGGACCGGATGGGCCCGTGGCCTGTCATCGTCTGCCGGCCGATCGCGATGCCCAACACCAGCACCGCCGCGAGCGCCAGGCCCCAGCGGATGGGCAGGCCAACGCGCCGCGTCTCCCGGCGGCGCTGCCGCTCGGCCGCGATCGCCCTCCACATCTCCTCACGGGGCGTGGGGCGTGGCGTGTGGTATTGCCGTGCCGCGTCGAGCAGGCGCTCGGGCAACCGGTCGTCATCTCGTTCGCAGCTCGTCATGAAGCCCATTCTCCCGCGAAATCCGCCAGCGCTTCCCGCAGCTTGGCGCGGGCGCGCGACAACTGGGCCTTGGAGGTGCCCGTCTCGACGCCCAGCGTGGCGCCGATCTCTTCGTGCGTGTAGCCCTCCACGTCGTGCATCAGAAACACCATGCGATAGCCCGGGGGCAGCGCGTCGATCGCCGCGTGCAGCCGCCGCTTCAAGTCGGGCTCGGCCAAGCGGGCGCCCCCCGCCACGTTGTCCGCGTCGTCCAGATCAGTCTCGCGCTGCCGGAACCGCTTGGCCTTGCGCAGGCCGTTCAGCGCCACCGATGTGGCGATGGCATGCAGCCAGGTCGAGAGCTGCGAGTCGCCGCGGAACGTATGCAGCCGCTCGAACGCGCGGATGAACGCTTCCTGCGTGAAGTCCCGCGCTAAGTCGTCGTCGCCCGCCAGCCGGTACGCCAGCCGGTAGACCCGGTCCACGTGCGCCTCGTACAGCGCGCGCTCTGCCGCGGGTTCCCCCGCGCGCGCGCGGGCGATCAGCTCACGTTCGTCCACGAAGCTCCGGGCGGGGGACGGTCAATCATGAGACACAGGAGGAGGCGGGAGGGTTGGCAGGAACGGCGACGGCGCGTGCGGGGTGCGGGGTACGATACGGTGCGACGCTGGGTTACGCATCACCGTGCGTCCCCCGCACTCCGCACCCCGCACCGTCTTCTAGTACCGCATCACCGCCCGCATCGCCACACCGCCTGCCAGCGCGAGCAGCAGCGAGGCCAACGTGCCGATCAGGAAGTACTCGGCAAAATCGCGGTCCTCGAGCGCTTTGAAGCGGGCCAGCGACTTGGCGGCGACGATCAAACCCAGGGCGCCGAACTGGCCCAACAGGACCAGGGTGAGCGCGAGCGCCCGCTCGAGCACGCCGATCACGCGGCCGCGAATGACTTCGATCGCGCCCATGGTCCGGTCGTCCTCGCGGCGCATGTTGAGCGACGGCATGTCGAGCACCGCACGTACCAGCGTGATGCCGCGGCCGCAGACGTAGAGATAGCCGGTGACGAGCAGCAGCACCGCGCCCCAGCGCCAGCCGGCCGAGCTCGGTTGGGCGAGGCGCGCCAGCAGCCAGCCGGCGAGACACGCCGCGGCGACGCACACCGCCTCGAGCAAGAGAAGGCTCGGCCCGCGGCGCTGCGCGGACACCTGACTGGGCCACAGCACGGCGACGATCGTATACGCGAGCAGCGGCAGCACGAGGAGCGGGTTCACGAGGCCTCCAGGAGGTTCCGAAACATCCTATCGCCTTGGGCGACGAGCGGCCAGGCCATGCGGCGTCGCATGTGGGACACGGCGCTGGGGAGTAGCCGTTCGGCAAGCTCCGGGCGAAACGACGCCTCAACACCCGCCCAGCGACGCCACGCGGTGGCCAACATGCGCTGGCGGGCGGTCCAACTCCAATACAGTCCCGAGTAATAGGCGGCGAAGGCGGCAAGGTGCTCAGCCGCAAACCCCGCGAACGTGAGCACCTGACGGTCGCGCTTCGCGGTCTCGAGCGCTCCCCGGGCGGCATGGAAGCAGGGGCCGTCCACCTTGGGCGCGGTGATCCCGGGCGTGAGCGCGGTGGTGATGGTGCCGCGGCCGCACGCCACGACCCAGTCCACCTCCGGAAACTTGTCGCGGATATGATGGGAGATTTCCCAAACTTTGCCCGCGTCGACAAGCAGGCACTGCAGTTCGTCCCCCAGGGTCACGTCGAAGCGTGCGGCGAGCGCCTTGCGGTGTCGCTGATTGAACTCGGGGAGGGCGTGCTGCAAGTCGGACTGCAACCGCCGGCGCGCAGCGGGGGCGAGCCCGCGCGAGTCGATCGCATCGGCGATGAGGGCGACGTAGTGCTTTGCCATTTTACGTCACAATCACTAGATATGACGAATTACGTCAATTCTAGCATTTATGACGAAAACTGTCAACTAGCGAGTGCCGAACAGCCGGTCGCCCGCGTCGCCCAAGCCGGGCAGGATGTAGCCCGAGGCGTTGAGCTGGCGGTCGAGCGCCGCGGTGTAGACGGGCACGTCGGGGTGGGCCTGCAGCATGGCGCGGACGCCCTCGGGCGCGGACACGATGCACAGGAATCGGATGCGCTTGGCGCCGGCGCGCTTCAAGGCCGCCACGGCGTCGACGGCCGAGCCGCCGGTGGCGAGCATCGGGTCCAGCACGATGAAGTCGCGGGCGCCTTCGCCCGCGGGAATCTTGAAGTAGTAATCCACGGGTTGCAGGGTGTCGTGGTCGCGGTAGATGCCGATGTGTCCCACCCGGGCCGAGGGGATGAGCTGGGCGATGCCTTCGACCATGCCCAGGCCCGCCCGCAGGATCGGCACCAGCGTGAGCTTCTTGCCCGCGACCTGCACGCCCTGCATGCGCTCGAGCGGCGTCTCGATCTCCACGGGTTCGAGCGGCAGATCCTTGGTGACCTCGTAGGCCATGAGCGTCGCGATTTCATTCACGAGCTGCTTGAAGTCGCGCGTGCTCGTGTGTTTGTCGCGCAGCAGGGCCAGCTTGTGCTGGATCAGCGGGTGGCCCAGGACGGTGAGGTTGGGATAATCGGCGCGTGACATGGCCACAAAGTACGGACGTTGCCGTCGGCGCGCGAACGCGTACCTTTGGGACCCTCGACCAAGTCCCCCAACGGAGCCGTTCCCGTGATCACGTCTCGCAACACCCTGCTCGTCCTCGCCTTGGCCGCCGCCGCGCGGCTCGGGGCGCAGGCGCCGGTGTCGAAGCCCCGCGTGGCGGTGCTCGACTTCGATTACGCCACGGTCCATTCCTACGTCACCGACCTGTTCGGCAACGACGTGGACATCGGCAAGGGCATCGCCGACATGCTCGTCACCAACCTGGTGCGCGACGGGCATTACTCGGTGATCGAGCGCAAGCAGCTCGACCGCGTCCTCCAGGAGCAGAACTTCCAGCAGAGCGGCCGCGCGGATCCGACGAGCGCGGTGCGGCTCGCCAAACTGCTGGGCGTGGACGCGATCATCATCGGCAGCATCACGCAGTTCGGCCGCGACGATAAGAAGCTGGGCATCGGCGGCGGCGTGCGGGTGGGCGGCATCGGCATCGGCGGGATCGGCAAGAAATCCGCCAAGGCCGTGGTGCAGATCGACGCGCGCATCGTCAGCACGCAGACCGCCGAGATTCTCGCGGTGGCGACGGGCCATGGCGAGTCGAAGCGCTCGGGCGCGTCGCTGTTGGGCGGCGTGGCGGTGGGTGGGGTGGCGGCGGGCGGCGGATTCGACATGTCGAGCTCCAACTTCGGCGCGACCATCATCGGTGAGGCGACGCGCCTCGCCGTGGACAGTCTCACGACCGAAGTGGTGGGCGGCGCGTCGCGCATCACGCCGGCCAAGATCGAGATTCACGCCCTCGTGGCGGACGTCTCGGGCTCGGATATCGTGGTGAATGCCGGTACCAACGCCGGCATCCGCGTGGGAGCCGAGTACGACGTGGTGCGGCCGGGCCGGGAGATCAAGGATCCGGCGACGGGTCGGGTCATCCGCCGGCTCACGACGCCCGTCGGCAAGCTCAAGATCACGCAGGCGGATGACGAGTCGGCCAGCGGCACGCTCAGCGGCGGTCCGGCGAAAGTGGGCGACTGCGTCGGGGCGTGTCCGACGAATGTGCCGTCGGGTGGCGGAGGTGGGGGGCAAGACCAGTCGCAAGCGGCCCCGTCGGGCCCCGCGATCACGCCATCGGTGAACGGCGGCGGCGCCCTGCCGGCGCTCTACACGGCGCCGGTCGCCGGTGCGTTCACGTGGGCGATGTACAATTTCCACGGCGGCGAGCACTTCAAGTACAACGTGTCGCAGACCGAGGACGGGCGGACGCAGAACGGCGCCTACACGATCGACGCGCAGAAGCAGGGCGCGCAGCTGATGCTGTCGATCGCGGGCTCGCTCGGCGCCGACAGCTACTCGTCCACCACGGCCATCACCCCGGGGCAGGGCATCCCGCTGATGCAGCTGGCGGGGCTGGGCCCCGCGGCGATGGTGCTATTCAGCCCGGCCATGTTCGGCGGGCTGTTCATGGGCCACCAATGGCAGCTCGGCACCGGCTGGAGCCAGACGCACAACGGCGCGTCGAGCTCCTTCAAGGTCGAGAGCGCCTGCTCCTTCGGCGGGGTCCAGGGCCTGCGCGGGGTGCTGCGCACGAACGACAAGGTCATGATGGACATGTGCGTGTCGCCGAACGTGGGGCTGCCGTTGGCGGAAACGTTCAACGAGGACAACGGCGCCAAGTCCTTCTCTTGGCAACTGGTGGAGTTTCATCCGTAGGGAGGACCAACCATGCGGAACGCCTTCCTGAAGCTGGTGGGATTGTCGCTCATCGCCGTACCGCTTTCAGCCCAGACCGCCGACGACATCATCGCCAAGTACATCGCAGCCATCGGCGGCATGGCCCGGATCCAGGCCGTGCAGACGCTACGCCGCACGGGCAAGTTCACCGGCGGCGGCGGGTTCGAAGCGGTCATCGTCCAGGAAAACAAGCGCCCGGGCAGCGTCCGGGAAGAATTCTCGATCCAGGGGATGATCGGCATCACGGCCTACGACGGTCGAAGCGGCTGGAAGATCGAGCCGTGGGGGGGGAAGAAAGATGCCGAAGCGCTGAGCGAAGAGGAGCTGCGCGGCATCATCGAGGACGCCGACTTCGATGGCCCCCTGATCAACTACCAGCAGAAGGGGAACACAGTCGAGTTCGTGGGCCTGGAGCAGGTGGAAGGCACCGACGCCTACAAGCTCAAGGTCACGCTCGCGAACGGCGACATTCGCTACTACTACATGGATACCGACTATTACGTCCCCATCCGGATCGACACCCAGCGGATGATCCGGGGCGCGGAGCAGGAATTCGAGACCTCACTCGGTGACTACAAGCAGGTCGCCGGCGTCTACCTGCCACACTCGGTCGAGACCGGCACCCGAGGCAGTCAGGACCGGGCGAAGGTCACGTACGACAAGATCGAGGCGAACGTCTCGATCGACGACGCGCGGTTCATACAGCCCATCACGCACTAAGAAGGATCGAGCGATGACGAATCCCCGGATTGGGCCCTTGTCGGCGTGCGCCCTCGCATTGCTGCTCGGCGGTGTCTCTACTGGCGGGTTGGCGCAACAGGCGGCGTCGCCTCAGGTGAAGGTGGACTCGGAGACGATCTCCGGGTTGGGGGCGCGCAACATCGGGTCGGCGGCGATGAGCGGGCGTATCGCGGCCGTCGCCGCCGTGCACGAGGGGGCCCGGCTCACCGTCTACGTCGGCGCCGCGAGCGGCGGTGTGTGGAAGTCCGTCAACGGTGGCACGACCTTCAAGCCGGTGTTCGACAAGCAGCCGGTCCAGTCGATCGGCGCCATCGCGATCGATCCGAAGAACCCGAAGGTGATCTGGGTGGGTACCGGCGAGGCGTGGATGCGCAACAGCGTGTCCATCGGCGACGGCGTGTACAAGTCCGTCGACGGCGGGGAGAACTGGACCAACCTCGGGCTCAAGGCGTCGGAGCACATCGCGAAGATCCTGATCGACCCGACCGAGACCAACACGGTCTACGTCTGCGCGCCGGGGAGTCTGTGGAGCGACAGCGACGCGCGCGGTGTGTACAAGACCACGGACGGCGGCCGGACCTGGACCAAGATTTTGCAGGGGGCCAACCTGTCCACCGGCTGCTCACTGATGTCCATGGATCCGGCGAATCCGAAGACGATCTACGCGGGGATGTGGGACTTCCGCCGCCGCGGCTGGACGTTCCGCTCGGGCGGCGACGGGCCAACCGCGCCGAGCGGCTCCGGCCTGTTCAAGAGCGCGGACGGCGGCGCCACCTGGACGGAGCTCACTGCCGCGAGCGCGTCCGGGTTGCCGGCCAAGCCATGGGGGCGGGTGGCGGTCGCCGTGGCGCCCTCCAAGCCCGACGTCGTGTACGCGTTCATCGAAGCGACGCTTCCGCACAACGGGTTGTATCGCTCCGACAACGGCGGGCGCACCTGGCAGGCGCTGGACCGCAGCCAGAACATGATCTGGCGGCCGTTCTACTTCGCCAATCTCATCGTCGATCCCAAGAACGAGAATCGGATCTACAAGCCGGACGGCGGCTTGATCGTCAGCACCGACGGGGGCAAGAGCTTCAGCGGTATCTCCGGCGGGGCGCACGGCGACTTTCACGACGTGTGGATCGACCCGGACAACACCGACCATCTCATCACCGGCGACGACGGCGGCCTGTGGTACTCCTACGACGCAGGCAACAAGTGGTGGAAGGCCGACAACCTCCCGGTCTCGCAGTTCTACCACGTGAGCGTCGACATGGACCGGCCGTATCACGTCTACGGCGGCTTGCAGGACAACAGCTCGTGGGTCGGCTCGTCGGAGTATCCCGGCGGCATCACCAGCCACCAGTGGGAGAACATGTACGGCGGCGACGGTTTCTGGATGTTCGTCGATCCCACCGACCCCACCTACCTGTACGCCGAGTCCCAGGGTGGGGAGATCGGGCGCGTGAATCGCAAGACCCTCGAGGCGCGCAACATCAAGCCGTTGCCACGCTACGCCGAGGGAAAGCTCCGCTTCAATTGGAACACGCCCATTCACGTGAGCCCAACCCAGAACGGCACCATTTACATCGGGGCCCAGTTCCTGTTCCGCTCGCGCGATTACGGGCAGACCTGGGAGCGCATCTCCCCCGACCTCAGCACCAACGACCCAGCCAAGCAGCAGCAGGAGCAATCCGGCGGGGTGACCGTAGACAACTCGGCCGCCGAGATGCATACCACGATCTACGCGATTGGCGAGTCGCCGCGGAACCCGAACGTCGTCTGGGCCGGTACCGACGACGGCAACCTCCAGGTGACGCGCGACGGCGGGAAGACCTGGACCAACGTGGTGGGCAACATCCCGGGGCTGCCCAAGAACGCGTGGGTGTCGTCGGTCGAGGCGGGGCATTTCGACCCGGGGACGGTGTACGCGACGTTCGACCTGCACACCTTCGGGGACATGCGGCCGTACGCTTACAAGTCCACCGATTACGGCGCGACGTGGACGGCGCTCGTAGCGCCCGACAGCCCGGTGCGCGGCTACGCCCATGTGGTCAAGGAAGACTTGGTGAACAGGGATCTCCTGTTCCTGGGCACCGAGTTCGGCCTGTGGGTGTCGCTCGACGGCGGGAAGCAGTGGGCGCATTACAAGGGCGGTGACCTGCCGAGCGTGGCGGTGCGGGATCTGGCAATCCACCCGCGCGATCACGACCTGGTGATCGCGACGCATGGCCGGGGCATCTGGATCATCGACGACATCACACCGCTGCGCGCGCTGACGCCCGCGATGCTCGCGAGCGCCGCAGCCTTCTTGCCGGCCCGCCCCACGGTGCAGCACGTCTCCGCGTCCGGCGGCTGGGCCAACGGGGACGCGGCGTTCGTCGGGCCCAATCCCCCCGACGATGCGGTGATCACCTACTACCAGCGGAAGCGCCACATCTTCGGCGACATGAAGATCGAAGTGTTCGACCCGAACGGACGGTCGCTGGGCACGGTGCCGACGAGCAAGCGACGGGGCTTGAACCGCGTGACCTGGTCGATGCGACTGCCGCCGCCCCGCGTGCCGACGGCGGCCAGCGCGGCGTTTGGTGCCGCCTTCGGCCCGCGCGTGTTGCCGGGCACGTACACGGTCAGGATGACCAAGGATACGAGCGTCTATGCGACACAGCTCCAGATTGTGGCGGATCCACGCAGCACGCACACGCCGGAGGATCGCCGGGCGGAGTTGGATCTGGCGCTGCGGCTCTCCGCCATCCTCGCCGACATGACGTTCGCGGTGGACCGGATCAACGGGGTGCGGCAGGCGCTGGACGCGCGGGCGGCGGCGCTGCCGGCGCGGGACGCGCTGGGGACGCGGCTGCGCGCGGCGTCGGCGACCGTGGACGGGTTGCGGCGGCGGATCGTCGCCACCAAGGAAGGCGGCATGATCACCGGCGAGGAGCGGCTGCGCGAGAATCTTGCCGATCTGTACAGCAATGTGGTGTTCTACGACGGCCGGCCCTCCCAGGCCCAGGTGGAGAGAGCCGACGCGATCGCGCGGGAGCTGACCGACGTGGTGCGGGAGTTCGACGCCTGGACGGCCCGTGAGCTGAGCGGGCTCAACTCCGCCCTGACGCGCAAGCACCTCGAGCCGATCCCGCTACTCACCCGCGAACAATGGGAGGCGAAGGCGACGGCGGCGACGCCGTAGCGTTCGGTCAGCCGGTCGCAGGGGGCGCGCAGTGGCGCCCCCTTTCCTTATTATAGAGGCCGGGCGTCGGCCCCCCTATGCGCCATTCTCCGTTTCTGCTCGTCGTATTGTTGCCCGTGGTGGCGCCGAGGCCCGCGGCGGCGCAGTGTGACGGCCGGATCGTGTCGGCGATCGACGTCGCCTCCCACCCCTCGCTCTTCCTTCAAGTCCCCCGGCTGCTCCGCCCGCTGGCGCGCGGCGCCGGGTTGGAACACACGACCACGACAGCGGACGTGATCCGCGACTTCTTGCTCGTGCAAGTGGGGCGGTCCTGCTCGGCGACCGCGCTGGCGGAATCGCAGCGCATTCTCCGGCTCCAGCCCTTCCTCGCCGAGGCGACGGTCCGGGCGGTGCCCGACTCCGCCGGCGGCGTGCGTATCGAGGTCGCGACCGTCGACGAGATCCCGACCGTGTTCTCCATGCGTTGGCGCAGCTGGCGTCCGACGGCCCTGTTGATCGGTGACGGCAACGTGGCGGGACAGGGGCTGTACGTCGCGGGCCGGTTGGAGCGGGGGTTCCACTACCGCACCGGCGTGGGTGTGCATGTTGTCGATTACCAGCCGTTCGACCGGCCGTACACCCTCGAGTTCGTGGCGTACCGAGCGCCGCTGGGCAGCACCCTGAAGCTCGCCATCGGCCATGCCTTCCTCACCGATTTGCAGCGCAGCGCGTGGCACCTGGGCTACAGCAACGTCAACGCGTATACGCCCTTCGTCCGGCCGGATTCGGGCGTCATCTCGCTGGATGTGGTGCGGCGTTTCGCGGACGTCGGCAAAGTGCTGCGCATCGGGTTCGGGCGGCGCATCGCGTTCATCGGCGGCCTGGTGACGTATGAGCGGGTCGCCCCGGCCCCGCTGGCGGTGGTCATCACCGATACGGGACTGGTGGCGGATACCACCGGCCCGATCGGCGGCCCGTTTGCCCGTTATCAGAACCTGCGCCTCAACGCCGTGATCGGCGTGCGCACCTTGTCCTTCCTGGAGGTGCGCGGGTTCGATGCGCTCCGCGCGGTGCAGGACGTGGCGCGGGGTGTGCAGTTCGGCGTGGTCGCGGGCCAGGGAGGCGACAGTTTTCTCTCGGGTGACCTGTACGCGGGGCTCGGTTCCGCGCGGTCCTTCGCCGCGCTGCGCGTCGAAGGCGAAGCGCGCCACGATCCCAGCACGAACCGTTGGGATGGGGCGGTCGTGAGCGGGCGGGTGGCGTGGTATTGGCGCCCCGCCGACGCGCACATCGTGATCGTGAGCGACGAGTTGGGCGGTGGGTGGCGCATGCGGATTCCGTTTCAGCTCACGTTGGGCGCCTTGTCCGGCGGGGTGCGGGGCTACCACGGTTCGCGCGTGGTCGGCGCGGTGCGCAGCGTCGCCCGCCTCGAGGAGCGCTGGTCGCTCGGCCAGGTCACCCGCCACGCCGCGGTCGGCATCGCGACCTTCGCCGACGCAGGCGGGGTCTGGGCAGGCGGCGCGCCGTTCGGCGTGAACAGCGGCGTGAAGGTGGGACTGGGCGCGGGACTGCTGCTGGCCGTCCCGCCGCAGTCCAAACGGCTGTGGCGCCTGGATGTCGCGGCGCCCGTGAGCGCGGACGCGCACGCGCGCTGGGAAGTCCGGCTGTCGACATCGTGGGTGGGTGGCTTCTGGACCGAGCCGAGGGACGTGGAGCGCGCGCGCGCCGGTGCCGCCCCCTCGCTCATTTTTTCGTGGCCTTGAGCGGCCTGCCTTGGCGCTGGGGTGGCGGATCGGGCGGCTCTTCGCC
>JBGPOE010000073.1:0-9903 GCA_041487875.1 Gemmatimonadota bacterium
CACCTGCTCCACCATGCGCGGGCCGGCGCCGGGCAGCCCGATGTCGGCCGCCACGATTCCCAGATCCGCCATCAGATGCAACAACCGCCGCTTCACCTCGAGCGGCGGATCCTGCACCGATGGCGATTGCAGCCCGTCGCGCAGCGTCTCGTCGTTGAGGTCGACCCGAGCCCGCGCCCAGTCGAAACCGCTGCCGCGCTGGTTCCAGTCGTAGATGAGATCGCGCTCCTCCATGAACAAAACATAGGGGCTACGGGGCTAAGAGGCTAAGCGGCTAGGCGGCCAGGAGCCTGAGGTTGCGCTATCTTAGCCCCTAACCCCCTTGCCCCTTAGCCCCTTGGCACCTGTGCCCTTCGATTCACTCCTCTCCCACCCCCGACTCGCGGCCGCCCGCGCCCACCTGGAGCGCACCGATCAGGTGACCCTGGAGCGCCAGGCGGCGCTCTCGGCCGTTCCCGCCCCCACGGGCGCGGAGGGCCTGCGTGCGACTCGCGTGGCAGAGCTGTTCCGGGAGGCGGGGCTCGCGAGTGTGAAGATCGATGGGGCGGGCAACGTGCTGGGCTGGCTGGGGGAACGCGAAACGCGGAACGCGGAACGCGGAACAGGTGGCCCGGTCGTCCTTGCGGCCCATCTGGACACCGTCTTCGGTCCCGAGGTGGACGTCACGGTGCGTCGTCAGGGCGCGCGGCTCGAGGGGCCGGGTATCTCGGATAACGCGCGCGGCCTCGCGGCGCTCGTCGCGGTGGCCGAGGCGTGCGTGCGGGGGCGGGTCGAGCCGCAGCGGGCGATGCTGTTCGCGGCGACGGTGGGTGAAGAGGGCGGCGGCGATCTGCGTGGCGTGAAGCACCTATTGAACGGAAAACGGACGACGGACGACGCCGCTGTGGCACGCCCCTTCGCATTCATCGCCTTGGACGGTGCCGGCATCGAGCGCATCGTGCACCGGGCCCTGGGCTCCAAGCGCTACCGCGTCACGTACCGCGGGCCGGGCGGTCACTCCTGGGCGGCGTTCGGCGTCGCCAATCCGGCGACCGCCGTGGGCGCGGCTGCCGCCAGCCTCGCGGAATTGCCCACGCACCAAACACCGCGCACCACCTGCGCCGTCGTTCGTCTGGGCGGCGGCACGGGCCTGAATTCGATCCCGCAGGAAGCGTGGCTCGACCTGGACCTGCGCAGCGAGGATCCCCACGCGCTGGCCGAGCTGGACGGCCGCGTGCGCGCGGCACTGGCTCGCGCCAAGGAGGACGAGGACCGCCGTCGCACGGCGGGCACTCCGCCCTTGCAGCTCGACATCCAGCTGCTGGGTGATCGGCCCTCCGGGCTCACGCCGCGCGCGCATCCGCTGGTGCAGGCGGCGCTCGCCGCGACCCGCGCCCTCGGCAAAGAGGGCGAGCTCGTCGCGGCCTCGACCGACGCGAACGTGCCCATCGCGCTCGGCATCCCGGCGATCGCTCTGGGCGCGGGCGGCAAAGCGGGCGACGCGCACCTCACCACCGAGTGGTATGAGAACGAGGGCGGCGTGACGGGCGTGCTCCGCGCGCTGCTCGTAGCGGCGGCGATGGCGGGGGTGCCGTGAGCGCGATTAGTACGCCTCGTACTGGTACCGAACCTTGGTGCTGCGGAGGAGGAATTCGAAGACGAATGTGCTCCACAAGCGCCCGTAGTACAAGCGCAGGACTCGGCCGCCTATCGTGAGCCGTCCCCGCGCACCTAGAACCTCTGAGTCTCGCATTCTCACCGTCTCTTCAAAGCGCCCTGCGAAGACTGCGTCGAGCGCATCCCTGAGTTGGCCCTCAGCGCCCGCGGTGCCATCGATCTCAAGAAGGCATCCACGTCCAATCGTGAGATACGCACGCAGTCCGTTGTTTTCCACTTCCACGACCAGGTGTGCGGCCCTAATTTGGCGCGGCGAGATTTTGAATTCTGTTATCCCGTCCGAGTGGTTCTCCCGCTCCACGATTGCCGCATCGTGTCCACGCGCACCCAGCGCATCCGATATGAGGCGCTCAACGACACGAGGGTGAAGGCTGCCGGCTTGGATGGCCGTCACGATCGGTAACTCAATAGCCTAAGGGAACATGTCGAAATGAATATACCATAGTGACTTTGGCCCACCCGAGGAAATTCGGAATACGTCGGCGCCAGCATGCCTACCCCACCCGATGCGGAACCATTGACCCTTGTTCCACGCACCGGATCCCCGTACGAAGACGCTCGCATCCCTCGTCGCGGCAAGCGAGAACATGGTGGCGTCGAACACCGCGCTGGCTGCCAGTCCGACGTCATCTCCAATTTGGTAGCCACCGCTGTGGTAGTCTACGCACCCGTGGCACCCCCCCCAAGACTCCCGAAGGTTTTCTCGAATCAGGCGACCCAATCCGGCGGATAACGCGTCCGCAAGACCAGTGAACAGGGAGGCACCAGTAGACATGGGGAACATAACCGACACCGGCATGGTTGGATTGGCGGCCTTGATCGCAGAGAGGGTGGCGACAACAGCGTCTTCGGCCCATTGCTCGTGGCCCGAGCAGTCTCCATGCACCTCAATGTGAACGGAGTCAACAACCAACCTGTCAGGAGCTCCGTTCTTCGTCGTCCAATGGCTGTATGTAATCTGTTCCACCCTACAGGATATGTAGTCCAGGCCACTGGGATCTGAAAAGTTGACCGGGTCGCTGCCCGCGAACAAGTAAAGGTTGGCATCCGCGCTGAAACGCGTTGGATCCTCACTCATGAATCGCCCTGTGACTGCGTCATACCACCGGTTTCTCACGTAGTACAGACGCGTCGAGTCCCCCTCCCAGAAGAGCCCCTTCCACCGGAGCCGATTTGTATCGGAGACAGTACCCGTCAGCTGTTGCTGATACCCCCAGGCGTCATACGCGACCTTTTGGTCCAACGTCGTGTTGCGCACCACGCCCACAACGTTTTGCAGGCCGTCCTGCGCGAAATAGCGCGTGGTCGTCGGATTGGTCGCACCCGTGATAAGCGCCAAAGGATGATCGATCCCTCCCGCATACACGTACTCACCAATCCGTTGTGTCGCGGTCCCATTCAATTCGGCAAGGAGCTGATCTCCCTGCCAAAGGAAGTACCGATCGACCGCACCGTTTCGACGTTTACGCACGAGCCGCCCTTCGGCGTCATACTCGTAAGCAAGGTGAGCTGGGCCAGCGACAACGCTGTCCAGCAACCCGTCCGCGCTCCAGTAGTAGGACGTACTCGCTGCACCGCGGTACCGCCGACTGACATTGCCGTCGTTGTCTATCGCAAACGTGTCACTACCGAACACCCTAATCCGGTTGCCGACGTCGTACTGAGCAGCCCTATCGGTGCGGTTCCCCGCTCGATCATATGAATATGTGCTTGTGGAGTCGGTGCCTGCAATAAATGGACAGGACCACCCGTCGTCCGAGGTCGTGCATCCGAAGCCAGTGAATGGGGAAACAGAGTGGTTGTACCGCACAAACTGAATTCTCGTCAGCTGGCCAATGCTGTCATATGTAAATTCGCGTCCAGTGGTCCGATCGCTGTTTGTTTCGCGGGCGATCCGCGTGACGAAGTCGTGCCCATATCCATGTCCAAGGGAGGTATTGAGAGTTGCATCGCCCAGAGAATCCGTCATGTGGAGATGCAGCGTCGTGTACGCAGAAGACAGGGACGTCGATGGCGAACCCGTCCAGACGACGCTCGTACGAAGGCCATCGGCGTCGCGAATCCATGTTGGCGTCGTCGACGCACCAAGGCGTAGGCCCACAGTCTCGTGAGTCCAGTTGTTGCGCAGAACCTTGCGCTGCCAAAACGTAATGCCGGCATCGCTCGTGATGGCCACGGAATCGAGTTCACCTGTGGGGAGCAGCGCGTAGTCGCGCTCGAAGTGGTGCCCATTCAGCATAGTCACGGCTCTAATTGGCACGAGCGCACTGTTCCACTGTAGGGTGTCGCGTGCTACGCTATCCCAGGCCACCACCTGCAAGCCGTCCAACGAGTAGCTGAAGCTGTCCACGACGGCGTTCGCCCCCGATTTCACCAACATTCGGTGCAGCGCATCATATGCATAAGTCAACGCCTGGCCTCGTCGGTTCGTCCAGCCCGTCAGCGAGCCGTCCCGGTCGTAACGGTACGCGTCATAACGATTCAACGTGTCCGCTGGGTCAAATCGCTTTTCGGGCCAGCCGAGCGCATTGTAACTGAAGCGGTACACTTGGCCCTTCGAGTCGCGCATTCGAATGAGGAAGAGCGAGTCGTATGAGAGAAGGGCCGTATCCAGGCCGACGATTGTTCTTACGGGGCGGTTCGCGGCGTCATAGATGACTCGTCGCCATGGCGTCGTCGTCGTCGTCGTCAGTCCGACCTTCTGGCCCGCTTGCGTGGCCGAGTCGCGACCATAGCGGTCGAACTTCACGTGCGTGAACCGGTTTCCGGGCGTGCTCGTGCTGTCGAGGCTGCCCCACGAGGTATTATAGTGACTGTTCTGCTGATGTCCCTTCGGGTCACTGATGCGCGTGATCCGTCCCTGGGCATCGTAGAGGAGCCTCGCCTTGATGGTGTCCTGGCCACCGAATCGGATCGAATCGATGCGGCCGTTTGTACCAAGAAACATTTTCTGGGCGGCCTGGCCTCCGCCCCAGGCACTATCGACCTGCGCCCAGGCGCCATAATGGAAATGGACTGTGTCCTGGCCAGGAACAAGATGCCAGATCGGCAACAGATCCATGGACCATAAGAATCTCTCTACGCCGCCCCAGGGGTACGTGATTGAGCCGGGCACGCCGTAGGAGACGTCGCGCACAATGGTTGTCTTCCGCCCGAGAGCGTCTGTGGTGACGAGCGCCTGGCCCCAACGATCCACCGAAAACCGCGTGGAATGACCCTCAGGATCGGTCACGGTGCCTTTTATCGAATCGGGTACGAGGGGCGTGAACGGCGTGGTGGACGTAAGCCCGGTCGGGACGTCAACAGTCTGCCACGGCACAAAACTCACAACGGGAGACTGAAGCGCCCCACCGTTGACTGATATCTGCGGCAAGGTCTCCGCAACGACCTTCCACGAGAGGACGTCATACCCGAGCTTCGTGAGAGAACCGCGGCGATTCGTGATAGTCGACAGGCGTCGCGAAACGTCGTACGTCAGGGTTGTCGTGCCGCCTCCAGGGTCCTGGATCGTCCGCAACGTCGTGTCGCTGGCCACCGCGATGTTCGTGACGCGGCTCATCGGATCGGTGATGGATGAAAGGCCGTTCGTGCCATAAGCCAGCACGATTTGGCGGGGTTAGTCCCCGCGCCGCCGTCAGGAGTGACCGAAACGGCGCCACAGATGAACTGCGGGCTAACGCCGCCGCTTGGGCGGTTAGGACAGATCTGGCCTTGGAGGGGTGGACTGAAGATTGCGAAAACGGCGGCGAGCCCGAGGACGGCTGTGGAACGAGACACGGGACGGCTCCCGAGACGAGTTCAACAAGAAAGAATGACTGGCGGCCCTCCATAGGTTAGGGCAGTTTTGTGTCAAAGTAGGGCAGTTTTGGGACAACTCTCCGGTGTCGCAGAGCCGCGACAGTGCCAGCACTTGATAGCGACGCTCTGCCACTCTTGTGCATCTCGACTTTCATGAAGACGCCAAGGTCGCTCGCTCTCGCCCTGCTTCTCGCCGCTCCCGCCACTGCGCAGGCGCCCGCTATCTCGGAGACCGAGCTGCTCTCCCGGCTCACGAAGAGTCTCGACAGCCTCGCCGGGCTCGACCAGTTCTCGGGCGTGGCGCTCCTCGCGCAGGACGGCGTACCGGTGTTCGAGCGCGCCTACGGCATGGCCGACCGCGACGCGCGGCGTCCCAACGATGTGGAGACCGCTTTCAACCTCGGATCGATCAACAAGGTCTTCACGGCGATCGCGATCCGGCAGCTCGCGGCGGCGGGCAAGCTCGAGCTCGACTCCACCCTCGCGCGCTACTGGCCGAGTTACCCCAACGCCGACGTCGCGCGCCGCGTTACCATCCGGCAGCTGCTGGAGCACCGCTCGGGCATCGGCGGCAACATTTTCGGCGCGCCCGCGGGTGGCACCCGGCACGACGTCCGCCACTTGCGTGACTATCTGCCGCTCTTCGTGCACGAGCCGTTGCAGTTCGAGCCCGGCTCTAAGCAGCAGTACTCGAACGCCGGCTATGTGGTGCTGGGTCTGCTGGTGGAGCGCTTGTCCGGCGAAGACTACTTCAGCTACGTGCGGCGCCACATCTACGAGCCCGCCGGCATGACGCGCACGGCTCACTGGCCGGCGGACTCGCTGCCACCCAACACCGCCGTAGGCTACACGAACCGCGACAGCACCGGCGCGCCGACGCGGCTGCACAAGAACACCGCGTCACTGCCCGGTCGCGGCAGCTCGGCGGGCGGCGGGTACTCCACGGCGCACGACCTGCTGCGGTTCTTGCAGGCGCTGCGGGCAGGACGCATTCCCGTCGGCCCGCCATCGGGGCTCGGCGTCGCAGGTGGCGCCCCGGGGCTGAACGCCGCGATGGAAGGCGACCTGCCGGGCGGCTACGACCTCGTCGTGCTGGTGAATCTCGACCCGCCCGCGGCCGAGCGCGTAGCGAGCCTGGTCCGGCAGTGGCTCGGCGTGAAGAACTAGTGGTAGCGGACTTGGAGGGTCAGCGCCGACAGCTGCTCGAACCGCGCCATCAGGCCCTGGGGCGGGAAATCGTAGCGCTCCAGCTCATACACCATCGCAAGCGACCAGCGGCTTCCCCCGTACTCGGTACCGACAGACGCGGCGACGGCTGTGCTCGGCCGCGATAACCCGTTCACCCACACGAGGGGCAACCAAGCGCCCCGCGCGATGCCCTGAATCCGCCCCGCGGCCAGCGGGATGTGCAGCTCCGCCCCGAGACGCATGATCCCCCAGCGCTGCCGTGCGATGTCCGCCGAATAGCCGCGCACCGTCATCGAGCCCTGCGCCGCGATCCACGGGCGCACCCACCAGCTCGCGCCGACTCCTATCTCCGCTACGTCCAAGTCCGTTCCCTCGGCAGAGCGGAGCCGCAGCGTGCCCGAGCGCAGAGTTCCCAGCAGGTCCACGCGGGTCCCCACCCGCACATCCGCGGCGACCCCCGCTACCAGCCCGGCCGTGCGCTCCAAGCCGAAGCCGGCATCGACCCGATGCTCCACAAATGACAGGGTCCCCGCCAGCGACAGCCATTGTGCCGCGCTCGGCCCCGCCGAGAGCGCGAGCCCCAGCACCGCGGCCGCCACTCGTGCCGGCCGCATCACGGGCCCCCGCCGCCGGCGGGCGCGATCACCAGCACCGGCCGCGCCAACCGGTCGGCGTTACGTGCGCGAACGGCTGCATTGCTGGAGTCGCGGGTTTGGCGCAAGCGCTGGTTGGCGGCAATGTTGGCGTCGAGGCGGCCGTGCGCGCGGCCCGCGAAGAACGCGACGATCCCGGTCAACGCCGCCGCACTCGCGACGATCGCCGGCCGCGCGTCGGCCCCCGCCGACAGCCGGTCGTTGGTGAGCTGACTCGAGATGAGCAGCACCCCTCCTGCCAGTGCGAGTCCCTTGCCCAGGTCCGCCTGTGCGCCGGACTGCGAACGCCGCTCCGGCAACAGCATACCCGGAAGCAGCGGCGCAAGCGTGTCTTCGAGCGGCGCCACCTCGACCCGGAGATCGAAGTACACGCGCGCCGACTCCGCGCGCTGCAGCGGACGGCTCGTCGCCACGACGTCGAGCGCGTAGCGCCCCGGCGCCGCGACGACGCCGCCCGGCACCAGCCCATCCCACAGCACGTCGCGCACACCGTCGTTGTCTCCGTGAAAGACCGGAAACGCGCCCGCAGAGTCGACACGGCTCAGGCGCAGCAGGGCCGTCGCCGCGTGCGTGGTCACAATGGTGAAATGCAGCTGGTCGGTGTTCAAGTCCACCCGCGCCGCGGCGACCCGCGCGGCCACCGCAAACGTCGCCTGCCGCGCCGCCGCGAACGCGGCGAGCTGCGCGGGCGTAAAGACCCGCGGATCGAGATCGGCGAACGGATCGCGCGCCAGCGCCGCCTGGAAGTACACGACCCCCGAGTCGCGCTGCCCCATGATCACGAACGTGGCGCCCAGGTACTTGAACGCCTCGGCGCGCTGCGCGGGTGTGACCGGCGCCGTCCATTGCGGGGAGATCACCTGGCGGAACAACGGCAGCGCCTGCTCGATCTCGAGGCGCTCGTAGTGCAGCCGCGCGTTCGCGAGCAATGCGGCGGTGCTGTCCTGCGCCGCCATCCGGCCGGCGAGGACGGTCCCGGCCAGGAGGCCGGTCACGAGGCGCAGGGGGCTCAGCGTCGCGCTGCCGCCGGCCGCAGCGTCACGAGACCGAGGTTGACCAGACCGTCAGGCGCCAAAGCAACGCTCCGCACGTAGCGCTCGTATCCAGTGGCCCGGATCTCGATGCGGCGGTCGCCCGCGGGCGCGACGTAATCCAGGATCACGCCCTGACCCACCTGCTTGCCATCGACGTAGATCTCCGCGTTGGGCGGATCGGTCCGCAGACGCAACTTGCCCGTGCCGACGGGCGCCGGCGCCGCCGCGGCCGGCCGCTCCCGGACGGGTGTGGCGACCGTGTCCCGCACCGGCGTCGTGACGACCGCCCGCCCTGAATCGCCGGGCGTGACGCCGTTCGCGACGGCAGCCGGCCGCTGCGTCACGATCCGGCCTCCGGCGATCAGGGTCACGGCCGCCACCGCGGACCACACCGCGGCGCGGCGGCGGCCGGATGCCGGACGCAGCGTCGCGGTCGGCATGTCCGCCAGCACAGGCAGTGAGCGCGTCGGGACTTTCGGGACCGCGCTGCCGCGCGCCAGCCGAGCCAGCACGTTCTCACTCGTGCGGCGATCGTCCTCCGTGAACGGCAGCGCCTCGAGGGCGGCGAGCATGTCCCGCGTCGCCCCGAACCGGTCCTCCGCCCGCTTGGCGAGCGCGCGGTGCACGAGCTGCGCGAGCGGCTCGGGCACATCGTCGCGCGCCAGCCGGATGTCGGGCGGCGGCGTGTGCAGGTGATGGTTAATGAAGCCCGGCATCGTGTCGGCGTCGAACGGCACCGCGCCCGCCAGCAGCTGGAAGGCCACGATGCCCAGCGAGTACTGGTCGCTCTGGGGGCTGGCGCGCCGCCCCGCGCATTGCTCCGGGCTCATGTAGGCGAGCGTGCCGATCACCGTGCCGTCCTGCGTGAGCGTGACGTCGGACGCGCGCAGCGCCACGCCGAAGTCCGACACCAGCACCCGCCCCTCGCGGTCCACCAGCAGGTTGGCCGTCTTCACGTCGCGGTGCACGATGCCGCGGTCATGCGCGTAGGCCAGCGCGCGGATTGCCGCCCGGAGGACGTGGAGCACCACGGGCACGGGGACCGCCCCCTGCTCGGCCACGACGGCATCGAGCGAGCGTCCATCCACGTACTTCATGGCGATGAAGAGCACGTCGCCGGAGTGGCCGACGCGATATACGGGGACGATGTTGGGATGCTCCAGCTCGGCCGCCATCCGGGCTTCGCGCTGGAACCGCTCCACCGCCCGCACCGTGAGACCCAGCTCGGGTGGCAAAACCTTGAGCGCCACCGCCCGCTGCAGCGTGACGTCGCGCGCCTTGTAAATCACGCTCATCCCGCCCCGCGCCATCTCCGCTTCGACCTCAAACTCCCCCGCCAGCACGCGGCGCAGGCGCTCCAGGTGGTCTTCGGCGCCCGCCATTTCGACGGCCAGCGTGGCGGAGCGCGGGTCCGACACCAGCGTGCCGCAGCGGCCGCAGAAATACTGCTCGTCGGCCAACGACGCCCCGCAGCGGAAGCACTTCACGGCTTAACCCGCACGTGGATCACGGTATCCGCGGCCACACCCGTCAACAGCGAGCTCAGGAAGCGGATGTTGATGCTGTCCTGACCG
>JBGPOE010000074.1:0-9728 GCA_041487875.1 Gemmatimonadota bacterium
ACCCTCTCTGCCAACATGGATGAGACACCGAACCCCCGGAAGTTTAGTGTAGAGGGCGAGTCGGGATTCCCTGATGTCCACGATGACGGAGGCCCTGCCGTTGGCGAACGAGACCGAAGTGACGGCGAAGGCCCAGCGGCGTCGGTTCACGGCTGCCGAGAAGCTGCGGGTGCTGCGAGCAGCGGACCGCTGCACGAAGCCAGGTGAGTTGAGCGCGGTGCTGCGGCGTGAGGGGTTATACTCCTCGCACCTTTCGACCTGGCGTGCGGCGCGGAGCCGGGGTGAGCTGGCTGGGCTGACGCCGCGCGCACGAGGTCCGAAGGCGAACCCGGTCGACCCGCGCGACAAGAAGCTCGTCGAACAGACGCGCGAGAAAAGTGGCACAGCTTCTGGGCATCCCGCTCGCGAACGACGAGAACGCGTGATGCAGACCGTCACCGAGATGGCGCCGCGGCTGGGCGTCGCGCGGACGTGTGCGGCACTGGGACTGCCCCGCGCCACTTACTACCGCGGCCAGCAGCCGCGCCCCGAACCGAAGCCACGGTCGGCGTCGGTGCGTGCGCTGCCCCCGGAGGAACGCGAGCAGGTGCTGGCGGTACTCCACGAGCCGCGGTTCGTGGACCTGGCGCCGGCGCAGGTCTACGCGATGTTGCTCGACGAAGACCGCTACCTGTGCTCGGAGCGCACGTTCTATCGCGTGCTGGTCGAGAACGCCGAGGTGCGCGAGCGGCGCGACCAGCTCCGTCATCCGCACTACGCCGCGCCGGAGCTGCTGGCCACGCGGCCGAACGAGCTTTGGAGCTGGGACATCACGAAGTTGCTGGGCCCGACGAAGTGGACCTACTACTACCTCTACGTGGTGCTCGACGTCTTCAGTCGCTACGTGGTGGGCTGGATGTTGGCGCAGCGCGAACTCGCACGGCTCGCAAAGAAGCTGATCGACGAAAGCTGCGAGCGGCAGAAGATCCAGCCGGGCCAGCTCACCGTGCATGCGGACCGCGGCACGGCGATGACGTCGAAGCCCGTCGCGCTGCTGCTCGCCGACCTCGGCGTCACCAAGAGCCACTCGCGGCCGCACGTCTCGAACGACAACCCACTCTCCGAGGCGCAGTTCAAGACCCTCAAGTACCGGCTCGGCTTCCCGGACCGTTTCGGTTCGCTCGAACACGGGCGCAGCTTCTGCGGCGACTTCTTCCCCTGGTACAACAACGAGCATCATCACGTCGGGCTCGGGTTGTTCACGCCGCACGATGTGCATTATGGGCTCGCCGCGGCGAAGCGTGGCAAGCGCGCACGCGTGCTGGCCGAGGCGTTCGCGCGGCACCCAGAGCGGTCTCCGAACGGGCGGCCCTCGCCGAAACCACTGCCGACCGCGGTCTGGATCAACCCACCCAAGGTACCTGCCGTCGCCGAGGAGGTCGCGAACCCCATGACCCGGGAGTCAGACGCGGCTGCGATCGGGGCCGTGCGGGCATCCTGCGATGCCGATCTCGAGCACGAGCGGCCTGGGATCCTCTCAGGGTCGTTTTCCGTCTTCGGACGTGGGGAGCCCGCTGAACGGGCTGCGGGATGACGCGCTGCTCACGCACGCGCCACACTGCCGCCGGCTCGCAGCGTATCTGCTTATCGCGCGAATGCGGTGGGCGCAAGGTGTTCGCGCGAAGGCGCAGAGTTGGGAGGTCCGTGACGAACGACTCGATTGGCCAGGCCCGGAACTGACGCACATTCGGCTACACGGAACCATCTACTACTCGTTAGGCGCACGCGACGAACAGGTCGATCACACGTTGAGCGCTGATCCGGTATCGGGTGCTCGTCACCGGGAGGAGCCAGCCAGATGCGGTTTCCCAAACCGTTGTTCTTCCTATTGGCGTGCGGGATGTCCCTTCCCACCTGCGCCACCACGCAAGCTCCCCCCAGCCGAGTGACGGTCCTTTACGATGCGTTCGGGGGCGGCGCTGGCCTCACGCGCGACTGGGGCTTCGCCGTCCTTGTCGAGTACGGTGGGAAGCGGATCCTCTTTGACACGGGCAACAACGCGGAGGTGTTCGCGCACAATGTTCGTGCCCTGGGGATTGATCTCAAGAATCTGGATTTCGTCGTGATCTCTCACCGTCATGGCGACCATACGGCAGGTCTGAACTACCTGTTGACCGTGAATCCATCGGTCAAGATCTACGCGCCTAAGGAGGGGTTCGGCGTCTTCGGCGCGGCGCTCCCCGGGACATTCTATCGGTCTGATTCGGCGCTGCCTAGGCGGATGAGGTACTTCGACGGCCGTCCGCCGGTTGAACTCACGTTCGGCACCCCCTGGCCAGCGGCCCATTTCGTCTGGATCGACAGCGTAACCGAGGTTGCGCCCGGTGTGTCCATCATTCCCACCGTCTCGCAGACACCGGGTACGTTGGAGCTCCGGGAGCTGTCCTTGGCGCTCCGAACGCCGGACGGCCTAATCCTGATCGTTGGATGCTCCCACCCGGGGATCGAGACCATTGTTGAAGCATCCGCCCGCGTGGCGAATCACGTCTCCCTGATCCTCGGGGGACTGCATCTCGTCACGACACCGGACGCGGAGATCGAGCGCATCGCCACGAGCCTGCACGACCGGTGGCACGTTGATCGCATCGCGCCGGGGCATTGCACCGGAGAGCCCGCGTTCGCCGCGTTGGAGCGTGTCTTCAAGGCACGGTATCTTTACGCGGGACTTGGCACCACGATCGACCTGCCCTGAAAAGGGCTGTCGCAGCGCGGCGCCTAACCAGCGCCTGGAGCCGTCGCGGCGCCTTGGCTGCGCCTGTCCTCACAGAATGGCTGAAGCGGCGTTTCTGGGCACCTAGTCTGCTCCTCGAGCTCGATCTCGCAAAGCCAGACTGCCACACCACAGACTACAATGTCGGTGGTGCTCCCGGCGTCACCGCTCGGCGGGCTAGACGAGGGGGACAATAGGGGGACAATGACGTGAACCGCTACAACACACCGTCAGCTAACTCGTTGTGCTACTAGTGGCCAGGGGCAGAATCGAACTGCCGACACGCGGATTTTCAGTCCGCTGCTCTACCAACTGAGCTACCTGGCCGGGCTATGCAGCAGAACAACTTAGCGGGCTGAGTGGTGCGGTGGGAGTGCTAGGGTTTGCCGCTGTTTGCCATTTGTTTGCCGTTGGCTGGACCGTGAACCATTACGCTACGGCTTCGTCGACGGCAGTCGAGCTGTCCGCACGCCGGGCCACCAATTCCACCTTCCCGCTAACTGCATGAACGCCGGCACGATGACCAGCCGAATCAGCGTGGCATCCAGCAGAACAGCGACCGCGAGCCCGAAGCCGAGAAATTGGACCGCGAGTGTTCGCGCAAACGCGAAGCTGCCGAACACCAAGATCATGATCAGGGCGGCCCAGGTGATGGTCGAGGCGGTGGCCGCGAGCCCCTCCGCCGTTGCTCGACTGTTGTCCCGCGTGGCGTCGAAACGCTCCTTCATCGCGCTGAGGAGGAATACCTCATAATCCATGCTGAGGCCGAAGACCACGGGGAATACCAGCACCGGCGCGAGAAAGAAGACGTTGGATGTCGGGCCAGAGAGGCCGAAGAGCGTGCCGCCGACTCCGAATTGAAACACGAGGACGATCAAGCCGAAGGTGGCCGCGATCGAGAGCGTATTCATGAGGACGGCCTTAATCGGCACGAGCACCGATTGGAAGGCGACTCCCAGCATCACGCCGGTCACCACGAGGACGACGGCGATCAGGTACGGGAGGCGCTGGGCGACGACATCTGAGATGTCCAACACTTCCGCGGGGTACCCCCCGACCATGATGCTCGCCCCTTCGAGACCCCTTGGGGTCGAGATCGCGAGGCGCCGGGCGCGCCGTGTGACATCGAGCGCCGATGTGAGGGACGACGTATCGGCGAGCAGCACGTCAAGCAGAGCGGTCCGCCCGTCCACGCTGAGGTAGGCGTCGAGGAACGCCGGATGTTCCGCTCGCGCGCGGGGAAGATCGCTGTAGAGGAGGGCATATTCGAGCAGCGATGTTCCCGGCTTGAGGTCCACGACGCTCCTGACTTGCCCGACGCGCGGATCCGCGTGAAGGGAATCACTCAACATCCGCAGGCCGCGCAAGCGCCGCGGGGATATGACCGCTTGCCCCGGTGGGACCGCGACGAGCACGCGTATCGGGACGATCAGGCTGCCCGCCCCCATGCGCTCGAGCGTCGCGACGCCCTGTCCCGCCTCGGTCTCCAACGGCCACCAATCGCGCGCGGGCAGGCCCGTGCGGATCCAAAAGACCGGGGCGGCCAGCAGACCCATGACGACGGTCCCGATGAACAGCGCTCGGCGAGGGCGCCGGCGCATGTGCTCCGCCCAAACGGTCCACGCCGCCGGAATCCCGCCACGGCTCGCCAGGCGGCGCACGAGCCAATAGGGCCGGTTGATCTCGCGTCCCAGGATGGCCAGCAGCGCGGGCAACAGCGTGATGGAGAGGGCTACGGTGACCGCCACGACGATGAGGCCCCCGACCGCGACGCTCCGGGTCTCCACAATCGGCGTGAGGAGCAGACTGGCGAGACCGACCACGACCGTCATTCCCGATATCAGGACGGCCATACCTGCGGTCTCGATCGCCACGACAGCGGCCTCCTCCGGAGGCAGTCCCCGGCCCAGCTCCCGTCGAAACCGGGTGATGATGAGCAGCGAGTAGTCGATGCCCATCCCCAAACCGAGCATCGTCGTCATGTTGAGGACGAACACCGACAGGGGTATGTGATGGCCGACGACCCAGACCAACGCCAGCGTGATCCAGATGGCCAAGACGCCAATCACGAGGGGGAAGAACGCGGCGACCAGTGTCCCGAACGCCAGGACCAACACCACAAGGGCCAGCGGTAGCAACCGGAGCTCGTTGCGCTTGCTGTCCGCCGCGCTGAGGGTTCGAATATCGAGGTCGAGTGGCGCCAGGCCGGTGACGCGAACCCGGAGCGCTGTGGAGTCGGTGCGGAGCTCTCGAAGTGTGTGGTCCAATAGCCGCCGGACCGGCGTGACCAGTCCTCCCGCGCTGTCCTGGGACGGCACCTGTAGCGCAAGGAGCAGGAAGGTCGTCTTGCCGTCCGGGCTCACGAACATCGAATCGTGAGTCGAGGAGTACGAGACCACCCCCGCGACATAGGCCTGGCGTGATAGGGCTGCGTTGATGCTGTCGAGCAGGACCCTCGCCGGCGGGCGGTCGAGACCATCTCGAGTACTCAGCGTGATCGCGAAGTAATCGCTGAGCGGTTTTCCGAATCGGGTGCGGAGCACCTGCCCGGCGCGAAAAGCTTCGGTGCCGAGCTCGGACCTGCTTTGAGCGCTCAGAACCTCCAGCACGCGGGGTGCTCTTCCCGCAGCCAGGGCGCCGGCGCCCACCCAGGCTGCCACGATCGCCCAGCGCCAGCGAACGACCGCTTGGGCCAGACGCCGGGCCCTCAAGCCGGCCCCGAGCCCTTCGTCGCTGTCCGAAACATTACGACTATTGCCAGAGCCACCATTCGCGGGAGGCCTCACGGTCGTTCGCGGGAAACCACAAACCCTGCCGCCACAATCGTACCATCAACGTAGGCGCCGTACCTTACAGCCAGCTTACAGGGCGAGCGGCGCCGCGGCCGACTCGGGTAAGTTCGGGACCATGAACCGCGCGGCGCTCCTGCCACCGGCGCTGTGCCGCTCCCGCGCAACAAGTTGCTCGGGATGAGCACCCGAATTCCGAGGATGCTGTTCGCCGGCTCGAGCCGGCTCACCGACGCCTTCCCGGTGCTCGGCGCGCGCCTGCTCGACGCCACCGTCCGTCCGGTGTGGGGCAGCCGCCTGGTAGCCGCCCTCTGCGCGCGGCACAGCCGCAGCATCGCGCGACGCGCGCGGGCGTTCCGCCGCTTCCTGGTGGTTTCCGACATCCACATCGGCGACGCGTTGATCGGACAGCCCGCGCTCACGGCCCTGCGGGATTTCTTTCCCGACGCCGAAATCGACTACGCCATCAACCGGGCAGTGGCCCCCCTCATCGAGGGAACTCCCGACGCGACGCGCGTGCTGCCGATTTTCGAAGGGGGGGCGCTCCCCTCCGCCGCGGACGTGGCGGCGCTGGGCCACGTCGTCCGGACCGGGCGGTACGACCTGTGCGTGAGTTTCTGCGCCTTCATCGCGCGGGGGGACGTGGCAGGCCCGCATCAGCCGTTCGTGAACTTCCTGGATCACAGCGCCGTGATCTTACGCAACGAGAACGATGCAAGCCAGATCAATCACTTCAGTTCTGAGGGATACCGCTTCGTCCGGGGCGTGCTCGGCACCGTGGCGCGGCCGGTGCGCGAGGAGCGCTTCCCGGGCACCCGCACGACGTACTCGGACGCCGCCATCGAGGGGGCGGCGCGCTTTGCGGATGCGGTGAGTCTCTCGCCCACCGCGCCCGTCGTGATGTACAATCCCGACAGCGCGTCCCGCTTCACCCTGATGCCGTTCGACGCGCAAGTCGAGCTGCTGCGGGAGATCGCCGTCCGGGCCCCGACGGCGACGGCCATCCTGCTGGGCGCAGGTCACACCGCCGCGGGAATCGGGGAGCGGCTCCTCGCCGCCCTCCCGACGGCGGTGCAAGGCGCCGTCCGCATCGTGCCACGGAGCATGCCGCTGGACGTCTACGCCGCCCTCATCGACTGGGCCGACGTATTCGTTACCGGCGACACCGGCCCGTTGCATCTCGCCGCCGCCCGCCGCTACGCGCGCTCCGGCCGCCACCAGTTCCGCAATCGGACGGCGGTCTTGTCGTTCTTCGGCGCCACGCCGCCCCGGATGTCCGGCTACGATTCCTTGCGTCCGGGCTACCTGCCCGCCAATCAGGACGCGCCGTCCTTCTGCTACCAGGCCGTCAGTCCCTGCCGCAACGTCACCTGCCTGAACAAGCTGTTCAAGACGTGCGCCACGCCGCGATGCTTCGAGCACGTGGACGTGGATAGCCTCGCGTCCCACGCGGCGGCGCATCTGCACGCCCTCCGCCTGTCCGGCACTCCCGACCTCGCGCGACGCGAGCGATCCCGCGCCTGAGCGGCGGCGCGCGCCCGTAGTCCCTGCTTGCGCCCCAAGCCCAAGACGCTGTAAATGTGTTGGCGTCGCTTCCTTCGGGAGCCGCCCGTGCAGCAGATCCACATCGGCGCCATCGACTACGCGATCCTGATCGTCTACTTCGCCTTCGTGCTCGGCATCGGCTGGGCCCTGCGGCGATTCGTGAAAAGCAGCGACGACTTCTTCCTCTCGGGACGCTCCATCCCGACGTGGATCGCGGGACTCGCCTTCCTCTCGGCAAACCTGGGCGCGCAGGAAGTGATCGGGATGGGTGCGTCGGGCGCCAAGTACGGCATGATGACGAGCCACTTCTACTGGGTCGGCGCCATCCCCGCCAT
Organism: Gemmatimonadota bacterium; assembly: GCA_041487875.1. Taxonomy (GTDB): domain Bacteria; phylum Gemmatimonadota; class Gemmatimonadetes; order Gemmatimonadales; family GWC2-71-9; genus DATLWA01. The sequence continues at coordinate 7,419 of JBGPOE010000074.1, forward strand.
GGTGTTCGTCGGCATCTTCATGATGCCGTTCTACTACGGCTCACGCGCGCGCTCGGTGCCCGAGTACTTGAAGCTCCGCTTCGACGAGAAAACTCGCGGCTTCAACGCCATCACCTTCGCCGTGATGACCGTGTTCTCCTCGGGGATCTCGATGTACGCGCTCGCCAAACTGCTCGAGCTCGTGCTCGGCTGGAACTTCCACACCAGCGTGCTGCTGTCGGCCGTCATCGTCCTCATCTACATCTTCATGGGCGGGCTGACCTCCGCCATCTACAATGAAGTGCTGCAGTTCTTCCTCATCGTCATGGGATTCCTGCCGCTGGTGCTGCTCGGCCTCAAAGACGTGGGCGGCTGGGCCGGGCTCACCGCGAAGCTCCAGACCGTCGCGACCAACGCCGGGTACGCCCCGGGCGCCTGGTCCGCCTCGTGGCGCCACCTGAGCTCGCCGAGCGCCAATCCGATGGGCGTCGAATGGTTCGGCATGGTGATGGGCTTGGGGTTCGTGCTGTCATTCGGCTACTGGTGCACGGACTTCCTGGTCATCCAGCGCGCCATGGCCGCCAACTCGATGACCGCCGCGCGCCGCACCCCCCTGCTCGCGGCGATTCCCAAGATGCTGTTCCCCGCCCTCGTGATTCTGCCGGGCATGATCGCCATCGCGCTGCACGTCACGCGCGGCGGACTGCTGCCGCTCGGCAGCGACGGCACGCCGAACTACAATCTCGCGGTCCCCGTGATGCTGGCGCATTATCTGCCGTCGGGCCTCCTGGGACTCGGCCTCACCGCGCTCATGGCGTCGTTCATGTCCGGCATGGCCGGCAACGTCACGGCCTTCAACGCCGTGTGGACCTACGACATCTACCAGTCGCACATCCGGCCGGGCCAGTCGGACGCGCACTATCTGCGCATGGGACACGCGGCTACCGTATTCGGCATCCTGCTCAGCGTGGCCGCGGCGTACGCCACGACGCGGTTCAACAACATCATGGACATGCTGCAGCTCGTCTTCGCGTTCGTGAACGCGCCGTTGTTCGCGACGTTCCTGCTGGGGATGTTCTGGCGGCGCACCACGGGTCACGGGGCGTTCTTCGGCCTGCTCGCCGGGACGGCGGCCGCGGCGATCCACCACGGGCTCGTGCTGCCCCAGGGCGCGGTGCCCGGCCTGAAGGGCGCGTTCTTTGGCGCGGTGCTGCACACCTACCCCAGCGAGATGGCGCAGAACTTCTGGACCGCCATCTTCGCGTGGACCACGTGCTTCGTGGCGACGATCGTGATCTCGCTCGCCACTAGGCGCAACAAGTCGGACGACGAGCTCAAGGGACTGGTGTACGCCCTGACCCCGCGCCTCACGGACGGCGCCATGCCGTGGTACAAGCGACCCGCCACGTTGGCGGTCGTCGTGCTGGCGCTCACCCTCGTACTCAACGTCATCTTCTGGTGATCCGATGACCCTGGACCTGCGCATGCCGATCGGGTTGATCTTCACGATCTTTGGCAGCATGCTGACGGTGTATGGCCTCGTGTCAGGCGACGCGATCTACGAGCGGTCGCTCGGGGTCAACGTGAATCTGTGGTGGGGGCTGGTGTTGCTCGCGTTCGGGCTCGTGATGCTCGCGTTCGCGATCCGGGCGGTGCGCCGGCGTCACCGCGAGACGAGGACGATCGACTCCACTTCCACGCCGTAGCTGCCGGGCGCGATCCTCAGCCCGCTCTCCGGCTGCAAAGAGAGCTGCAGCCGCTCCACCCGGTCGAGGCGCGGACGGTCGGCGTTGCCGCCGCGACCGGCCGCCGGTCCCACCCAGTAGTTCCACTCGCCGGGAAATCCCTCCGGCAGCAACACGCCACGGCCGACGGTGAAGGCCGCGAGCGGCAACGTCTGCTCGCGCCAGCTGCTGTCCGTGGAAACGGCGGCGCTCCAGCTCGTGCCGTCGTCCTCCATCAGCGTGACGTGCAGGATCTGGCGGGGCCCGAGACCGCGCAGCCGTACGCGCAACCCGCTCGCGCCCGCAACGGTTTCCTGTCGGGCCTTGATGCGATCCGTGATCACGAGCGACGCCGTGTAGTCCGGCGGGCTCCAGCCGCTCGCGTTCACCGGCAGCTCGAAATGGAAGACGGGCTCGCCCGTGACAGCGGACCAGGCCACGCGAAACAGCCCGCGGCGTCCCGCGTCGCCGATGCGGGTGAAGGCCAATCGCCTGGCGTCCGCGCCGGGGTCGAACAGCCGCAGCGGCGTCTGCGCGCCTACTACACGCAGCTGCCACGCCGCTCCGCCGGCATAGTCCCAATCGGTCGGTTGCTGGTGCAGTCCGC
>JBGPOE010000075.1:0-9699 GCA_041487875.1 Gemmatimonadota bacterium
CAACGCATGCAGAAACGATGACAGTCGCAGAAAAACGACGAAGCGCGAAACAGAGAAACTCCGCATCGCGCTTCGAGTTGCCCCTCCTGGGATCGAACCAGGACTCTCCTGATCCAGAGTCAGGCGTGTTGCCAATTACACCAAGGGGCAGTGAAGCTGGGCGCGTAGACGCATAGGCGCGCAGACGCGCAGGACTGCGACTTCTCGTCTTTCCTACGCGCCTACGCGTCGCCGCGTCTACGCGTCTGTCTTGATGGAGCTGAGGGGGCTCGAACCCCTGACCTCCTGGGTGCGATCCAGGCGCTCTCCCAGCTGAGCTACAGCCCCGGGGGCGTAGAAACTAGACCGGTCGAGCCGACGGAACAACCCCCACGCATCTTATGTGATGCTCCCGCGCCCCAGAATCGCCCTCATCGCCATCGGCATCGCGGGCATCTCCCCCGCCGTCGCGGCGCAGTCCGCAACCACCTGGGTCGTGGCCCCGCGCTACGGCTCGGCGGGAGAAGCGGCGCTCTTCGCCGCGCGCCTCGCGCCGCACTGGGTGATTCGGCGAAGAGCTCACCGTCGCGGTGCATTCCGGGGATAAAGCGCTGGCGCTGGCGGCGGGTCCGCGACTCACGGGCTCGGCCGCGAGTGTCATCGTCATCGCGGGACCCGTCACGGCGTTGGGCTCATGGTACGCGGGCCTCTACGTCGCTCCCGCGGTGCACGTGGGGGCGGCCGCCGCCACGGGCACGCTGGAATTCTTCTTCCCCGTGACAGCGGGCGCCCGGTTCGTGTTCGAGGTATCGCACGCGCGTCTCCTGGTGCCCGTCGGATCGCGCTGGCGCGGCGGCGCGTTCTTCCATTTGGTGAAATCCGCGGGCGACGCCGCGGATCGCGAGCTGGGAGGGTCGTTGCGGTTGCGGGTGGGGTCCGGCCTGACGGTGACGGTGGATGGCGCGCGCGGCTTGGGCAAGACGCCGAGCGAGGTCATTCTCACGGTGCAACGGGAGTGGTAGTTCGCCGGGCTAAGGCCCCACCAACTTCACCACGCCCAGCACCAATCCCGCCGTGGTGGCGGCCTGGGCGATCCAGAACCCGAACAGGCGCTTGGTGAGCCGCGTCTCCATCTCGGCGAGGCGCCGGTCGACACTGCCATCTAGGCTCCCCAACCGCGCGTCGAGACTCCCCAACCTCGCGTCGAAACGCCCAAACCCCGCCTGCATCTCAGCGCGCACCTCTGCCACCTGCTGCCCCAGCCGCGCGTCGAAACGCGCAAACCCCGCCTGTATGTCCGCGCGCAGCTCCGCTACCCGTTGCTCGAGCTTCGCGTCGAACCGGGCGAAGTTCAACTCGTTCAGCTCCCGCAAGTCGAATCGATACGTGGCGTCAACCAAATTGAACCACTCCACGAGCTCGTTGGCGACGTCGTCGCCGAGCTTTTCGTAGAATTTACGCGACAGCTTGGCTGTGACCGGCACGGTTTCTCCTGGCATGTTCCGGCCACATCCTAAGGTTACGCTCGGCTCGCCCTGTTATCAAGAAAACGCGCTGCGGAGCGTTTCGACGGGTGGGTTATCTCCCTCGGGCCTTGCCTGACTCCGCCTCCAGCCTCTAGGCTTCGAGCTGCAGGACCCCACGCACCGGAGCAATCGCCATGCCTGAGAAGAAGGTCATCGCCGTGGTCGGCGCCACGGGCGCCCAGGGGGGTGGACTGGTCCGCGCCATCATGGGCGACAAAGCCGGTCCCTACACGGCCCGCGCCCTGACGCGTGATGTCAACTCCGACAAGGCGCGCGCCCTGGCGGCGCTGGGCGCCGAGGTGGTCGCGGCCGACGTGGACAATCTCGAAAGCCTGAAGCGGGCGTTCGCGGGTGCCTACGGCGCCTACTGCGTCACCTTCTTCTGGGCGCACTTCTCAGCCGAGCAGGAGATCGCCGAGGCCCGCGCCATGGCCCAGGCGGCGAAGCACGCCCGCCTGCAGCACGTCATCTGGTCCACCTTCGAGGACACCAGAAAATTTGTGCCTCTCAGTGACAACCGCATGCCCACGCTGCAGGGCAAGTACAAGGTCGCGCACTTCGACGGCAAGGCCGAAGGCAACGCCGCCTTCACCGAGCTCGGCGTGCCGACCACGTTCCTGCTGACGTCGTTCTATTGGGAGAACCTGATCTACTTCGGCGCGGGCCCCAAGAAGGGCCCCGACGGCCGGCTGGCGCTCACCTACCCGATGGGCGACAAGAAGCTCCCGGGGATCGCCGCCGAGGACATCGGCAAGTGCGCCTACGGCATCTTCAAGCGGGGCCGCGAATTCATCGGGAAGACGGTGGGCATCGCGGGCGAGCATCTCACCGGCGCCCAGATGGCCGCCGCGCTGACCAAGGCGTTGGGGCAGGAGGTGCACTACAACGCGGTGTCGCCCGACGTCTATCGGAGCTTCGGTTTCCCGGGCGCCGACGATATGGGCAACATGTTCCAGTTCAAGCGCGACTTCGAGAAGGCCTACACCGGCGCACGCAATCTGGAACTATCGCGGTCGCTCAATCCCGAGTTGCGGACGTTCGCCCAGTGGCTCGCGCAGAACAAGGATCGGATCCCGCTCGACTAGCGGGTGTGCTTACGATCCGCCGCCCGTGGTAAAGTTGGAGAACACGAAGCGGTACGCGTGCGCGGTGCTGTCGTAGTCGGCCCGGAACTTCAGCGGATAGTGCGCGCTCGCCGGCCGGCCGGGTACCTGCGGGACCGCCATCGAGAAACCGCTGCGCCCGAGCAGCGTCGCGCGGGTGATCATCGGCTCGACGAAGATCGACCGCCCGTGGTAGTAGCCCAAGACCATCGTCTTCTCGAACGGCGTCGTGGCGCGCAGCTCGGTGCCCGGCAGCGAGTGCATCCCCATCTTCGGCACGCACACGCCGATGAGGTTCCCGATCTGCGGGATGTTCATGTCCGGCAGCTCGTACCCCGCGGCCAGCTGCGCCGGCTTGGTCGAGTCGGCGCAATCGATCGTGTTCGTCTCAGCAGCGCCGATGGCGCAAAAATGAAAGTCGAAGTGCGGCACCAGGAACGGGGCGGGTGGGTGGCCGTGGGCCTCCCAGTATATCTTGAGGTTGTCGAAGCCGGTCGCGGATTTCACGACGTCCGGTAGCGGGATGAGGGCGGCTTCTACGGGGGGCCAGGCCATCGGCGCTTCGGCCGGCGCGTTCTCGGCCGCGGCGACGGGGACGGTTGCCCCGAACGCCGTGAGCGTGCCGCCGGATGTCTCGCCCCAGACGCACACGTCGGCGCCGTTCAGGGGGCGGCACTCACCACTGACGATCCGCTGCCGGCTACATCCCGCAAGCCCCAAGCTGAGCGCCACGAGCGTGGCGCCGGCGAGACCCCCGCCCAGATGACGTGAGGTCCGTGCCATCTAGCCCTCCCTCTGATGTGCAAGGCGCGTGTACGAGGCTGCCCCTTGGAGCGCAGAAAGCCTACACCGGTTCCGAGAGTTGGCAACCCGCTGCGCTCCGCTCCCCGGAGGGGTACCTTCAGGGGCCTTGGAGGGCACAATGACACCCACACAACTGAAGCGCGAATTACGGCGCATCGACTGCGGACAATTGGGACTGGCCGAGAGGCTGGGCGTGAGCCGCAGTGAAGTGCGGCATTGGCTCGCGGGCGACGACCCCGTGCCGGAGGTGGTGGCTTCAGATATCCGTCACATTCCGTCTCACGCGGCGCGGCCCCCGCGGCCCGCGTAGCGGCATCCCCGCTGGCCCACCATCGTCAGTTCAATTCCGACCGGCGCCTTTCCGCCTAGGGCCCGCTAGGCGGTTCGCTGCCGGCGCCCCGGCCTTGTGCGCGAACGCGGACAGCTGGAGGCGGGTGTGTAGGGTCAGCTTTTCCAGAATATGGCTCACATGGTTTCGTACGGTGTGAGAACTGAGATGCAGTCGTTGGGCAATCTCCTTGTTGCGCAGGCCGTCGCTAACCAGGTCGATGATCTCCCGCTCCCGCTGCGTCATCCGCACGCCTTCCAGCAGGGCTGGCGTGTCCAGGGCCGACGTGTCGCGACGGACCGCGTCATCCACAATGTGAGACAGGAGCGTTCCGGCCAAAGCGGGCGGGACCACGTCGGCACCCTCAGCAACCGATCGAATGGTTGCGACAAAATCCTCGACCGTAGCGTCTTTCACGATGAACCCGTTCGCCCCGGCCCTGATGAACGCAATGACGTCCTCCTGCGCCGGCAGCAGATCCATCACGATCACCCTGACTTCGGGAGCCGTTTTCCTGACGCTCTCCACCACACGGCGACTGTCGTGATTTCCCAAGGTCGCATCCACGAGGACGACGTGCGGCTTGGTCTCGCGCAGCTGCAGTAGCCCCGCGTTCGCGCCTTCAGCGGCCGCCACGACCTTGAAGTCGGGCTGCGCCTCCAGCAGGGCCTCCAGCCCCTCGCGCACCAGCCGATTGTCTTCGATTACCAACACCAAGATCCTCTTCGCCATACCACGTCCGTGCCAGGGAATACCACAACGCTTGGGCGCGAGTCCCCAGCTACCAGATTAGAGCGCGGGAGTGGCGTTAGCGGTGACGGGACGTGTTGGCAGGAGTGTGTCGCGGATCACAAATGGGGGTCAGTTCTCTTGGGTCTTCCCTAAAGCTTCCGCCGCCGCCCGCCGCACTTCGGGATCGCGGTCGTTCAGGGCCCGGGTCAGCCCGGGGATGGCGGCCGCGACTTTCATCTCGCCCAGCCCCTCCACCGCCGCGAGGCGGACGTCCTTGTCGTCGTCTCCCAGCCGGTCCGCCAGCGCCTGCACGGTTACCGGATCGCCGATGTGGGCGAGCGCCTTGGTGGCGCTGCGGCGCAGCTCTAGGTCCTGCGACGTGGTCGCCCGGACCAGCGCGGCCGGCGCCTTGGTCACGTCATCGAGGTCGCCGATCGCGTTCGCGGCGGCGCGCTGGACCCCCACGTCCGGGTCGCCGAGTGCCTTGGCGAGGGGATCGAGCGACCGCGCCTCGCTCAGGTCGCCCAACGCACTGGCGCAGGCCCGCCGCACGTCGGGGTCGGGATCGTTCAGGAGCAAGCCTTCGAGCGGCGCCACGGCGGACCGCTCGTGCATGTCGGCGAGCGCGCTCACCGCCGCCCGCCGCACCGCGTCGTTGCGGTCAGTCAGCGCGCCCACGAGCGCGGCGCCGACGCGCGGGGTCTTCATGCGCCCCAATGCCTCCGCGGCGGTGGCGCGCATGACCGGATCGCTGTCCTTGAGCAGCGGCAGTACGTCCTTCGCGAAACTGGCGTCCTCGAACTGACCCAGGGCCCAGACGCTCGCGAGCCGCAGCCGCGGCGACGCGGCGTGGACCGCGGCTTGCAACGCCTGAGCGGACGCGGGATCCTGGATCTCGCCCAGGGCCCACGCGGCCATGGCCGCCGGTGCCATTGCGGTGTCCGCCAACTCGTGTTCGAGCGCGCCCCGCGTCTCGCGCCGCTCGCCGACGCCCGCGGCGTACGCGGCGCTCTCGCGAATCCGGGGCGAGGGATTGGCGAGCAGCTCGCTCAGGCGGTTAGGAGACACAGCGCTTTGCCCCAGCAGTTTCGCCGCGACTCGGCGCACGCACGCGTTGTCCGCGCCGAGGGTTGCGACCAGGAGCGTGATCGCACGTGGATCGGTGATGCTCCCGGCCAAGGAGTCCTTCGCTCCCTGGAGGCCCGCGGGTGCGTCGCTGAAGCGTCCCACCGGCTCGTTCCCCATCCAGAAATTGCCGAGTTGGTCCCCGATCAGGTCGCAGATCACGGGATCGGTGCGGCCGAGGGCTGAAAGCAGCGCGGCAACGCGGGTAGAATCCGCACCCCCCCGTCCTCGCCCGCCATCGCCCGCCCTCGACCGACTCGCCAGTCCAACGGCGGTCGCCCCACCCACCGCAGCCAGCGCCAGCAACGCGACCCGGAGGGCGCGCATCATGGATCCTGCCCCAGCGCTTCGGCCGCGGCGCGGCGGACTTTGGGATCGGGCGACTGCAGTGCCGCCTGCAATGCCGCGCGGGCCGCGGGGTCCGCGATGTGACCCAACGCTTCGGTGGCGGCCTCGCGCACGTCGCCGCGGGGATCGTCGATCAAGCGGCGCAGCTGGGGAATCGCGGCGACCACTGAGCGCTCGCCGGCGAGCTCGGCGGCGCGCTGGCGCACGTCGGCGTTCGCATCCTTCATCAGATTGATGAGGGTTGCTTCGGCGATCGGCGCTTTCAGGTCGTTCAACGCCCCGAGCGCCGCTTGCCGGACGTCGGCGTCGGCGTCGCTCAACGCCTCGGTGATGGCGGCGGCGCCGCTCTGCTCGCCGAGGTTGCCCAGCGTTTGCACGACGGCGCTGCGCACGTCGGCCGACGGGTCGTGAATCAACCGGGCGATGGCGCTGCCCGCCGAGCGAGCGTGGAGGTGATCGAGCAGATCGACCGCTTCATGGCGCACGTCGGCATCGCCGTCGTCCAGCAGGGCCACGACCGGCGCCGTGGGTATGCCCTGGTCCCAGTGCGACAGGGCGCTGAGCGCGTTGCGCTTGACGTCCGTGACGGGGTCTTTCAAGAGGCCCGCGATCGGGCCGATGGCTCTCGAGTCTTCGAGATTGGCCAGCGCGTCCACCGCCGCCGAGCGCACTTCACCGTCGGAATCCGCGAGCGCCGCGATCAAGGGGAGCACCGCCCGAATATCGCCCAGCTGTCCGAGCGAGTGGGCGGCGGCGCTGCGCACGCCCGCGTTCTCGTCTTTCAACCGGGCGATCAGCGCGTTGACGACCGTGGTGTCCTCGCTCGCGCCCGTGGCCGGGGCTTTGCGAACCGCAGCGGCGCCGGACGCCGTCGCAGCCGCCACGCCTTGAGAGACGCGGGGGGCGGCGGCGATCGTCAGGACCACGCCCAGGGCGGCGACGACGGCCCAGCCGCGCCGCGAGGCGGGGCTTGGGGGCAGGCGGCCGTCGAGCAGGCGGGCGATGCGGGAGACCAGGAGCGAGCGCCGTTCGGCCAGGCCCGCCACGGGCACGCCGAGGGGGGACGCCTGGATCCATTCGGCCACGGTGGCCAGGCACTTCGCGAGGGAGACTGCCGATCCGGTCTGGCGCATGGCCCACTCGTCGCTCAAGTATTCAGCCGTCGTCTCGAGCTCGCGGCGCGCGAGCCGGTTCAAGGGCTGGAAGAAGAAGAAACGCTCGATCAGGCTGGCGCCCGCGAGCCAGAGGGAATCGCGGCGCGCCAGATGGGCCAGCTCGTGCGCCAGCATGCTGCGCTGCTGCTCGGCGCCGAGCTCGGAGAGCGCCAGCTCGGGCACGCAGATCTCGGAGAGGCCCAGGGCCACGGGACTGGAGATCGTCCGGGCCATGGTCAGGTGCACGCGGCGGCGGTATCCGGTGGTGCGCTGCAGGTCCGCGAGCATCGCGGCCAGCGGTCCGTCGCTGACAGGGCGGCGGTCGGCCAGGCGGCCGATCAGGATCAAGCGCCGCGCCACGTAATAGAGGGACGAAGCGAGCGCGATGGCGCCCCAGATGAGCACCGCGATCAAGGGGAGGGACGGCGTCCGCAGGGCGGTCGAGGTTGTCGCGGTTGTCGCGGCGGTCTCGGGCGTCGGGCGGACCGGCGATGCGTTGCTCGGGACGATGCCGGGCTGGCCCAGAGGTGGGGGCTCGGGCAGTTGGGCAGCCGGCAACGTCACCGCCGCGGGAGTGGACAGCGCGAGGCGCGACTGGATGGTGCCGGTCACGAGCCCAGCGAGCAGGGCCACTTTCCACAGGAGGTCGGCGGCGGCGGGCTCGAGGCGCCGGCGGCGAGTCACCAGCCAGGCGACGCCCAGCAGCAGCGTGCTGTGGATCAGATAGGTAAGCAGCCACGCGAAGATGGTCATTTGGTCTCCGGGGCGTTCGTTTCGACGCGCTCGATCATGTCGCGGATCTTGGCGATGTCACCGGGGCTCATGTCGCGCCCCGCGAGCAGGTGTTGGACCAGGGCGGTGACGTCGCCGTCGAACAGGCGTTCGGTCAGCTCACCGACCATCGAGTGCTGCACGCCACTCTCGGTCACCGCGGCGCGGTAGTGGTACTGGCGGGCCTGGGCCCGGCGGGTGACGACGCCGCGACGCTCGAGGCGCGACAGCATGGTGGCGACGGTGGTTTGGGCGAGCCCGCGCTCGGCGTGCAGGGCTTCCCAGATGTCCTGGACCGTGGCTTCGTGTCGATCCCAGAGGATCCGCAGGATGGCGAGTTGCAGCTCGGTGAGCTGATGGCGACTTGGCATGCTGGTCCTCAGGGTTGATCTACGGGCGTAGATTTACAACTGTAGTACTAAGTTGTCAAGGGAGGGGGGGTCGGGGTCGGCTCATTCCCATCCTTCGGCCACGAGCGCCTCGTGCAGCTCGGCGGGATGGTTGCGGTAGCGGCGTTCGAGCCGGCTGGCGTTCTCGTGCGCCGTGTCGTAGTTGATCCCTTTGGCCATGAGGTTGCGTTCGTGCAGCTCGTGGAACAGGATGAAGCCGCGCTCCTCTTCGTGGGCGTCGTCGTCGATCCACACCTCGTTGGCCGGGACGAACTCATAGACGTAGTCGTGCCCGCCCTCGGTGAACTCGACGTCGAAGAGGCTCCGTACTAACCGCCCTTTCACGAACCACACGTGCACGCCGTTGCCGAGCGCTTTCCACAGGCGCGCGTGCACCACCTTGGCGTGCACGGGTTTCTTGCCCTGATGCAGCTTCCGGACGTCGCCCGCCCGCACGCGCATCTGGCGTTCTTGGTGGTCGGCTTCCTGGCGCGCCACTTCGTAGTCTTTGCCCTCGACCATCAGCTCGCGTTCCACGCGCGCGTGGTGCAGGAAGAAGCGCAGCTCGTCGGGCACCGCTTCCTGATCGAGCCAGATCTCGTACTTGGGGATGGCGGAGCAGCTGTAGTGGTGGCCGAAGTTGCTGAATTCCTCGTCGATGTTGCGGCGGACGTAGGCGCCGTCCACCAGCCACACCTCCAGCACGCCGCGCTGCTCGAGGCGCTGCACGTAAGGCATCCGTGGTGGCGACCGCTTGGGCTTGGCCCGTGCGGCGGGGCGCTTGGTGGGTTTGCGCTTGGCGGGTTTGCCCTTAGCAGGTTTGCGCTTGGCCGGCTTCTTTTTGGGACTCATAGGCCCGAAGCGTAGGTTTAGTAGAGGGAGGGGGTCAAGTGGGGAGACGCAAGGGCGCCAGGAATCCGACCTTCGATTCGCGCGATCCGCTGCTCGATGCACGGGTCGACGGTGACCTGGACCTGCACGGCTTCAGCGCCACGGAGGCATCAGCCGTGGTGCGCCGGTTCTTGGAGACCTGGCAGCGTCGCAAGAGCGGTGCGCTCGTGCACATCATCACCGGCAAGGGGAGGGGCTCCGCCAACGGGCCGGTACTCCGCGGACTGGTGAAGACGCTCCTGCAGGGCGAGCTGCGCGCGCTGGTGGGGGAATGGGGAGTGGATGATGGGGAGGGGGGGTACAGGATCAGAGTGCGGTGAGGAAGACTGGCTCAGGGTGTGGCGAGCGGCGCTGATGGAACAACCCCTCCACCAGCGCACCGGTTTGACCCGCTCACCATCTTCACGCAAACTCTTGGTTGGGCTCTTCGTCTCCCACTGACAGAGGAACAGGACGAACCGTGGCCTTAAAGAAATCCCAACTCTACAGCTCCCTCTGGTCCAGTTGCGACGCGCTGCGCGGCGGCATGGATGCGTCGCAGTACAAGGA
>JBGPOE010000076.1:0-9616 GCA_041487875.1 Gemmatimonadota bacterium
CGAGCTGGCGGGCCGCGTCGCACCGCTGCAGCGCGTCGAGCCAGTTCTTGTAGCGCGCGGTCAGGTCGAGCGCCGCGGTGGCGGCGTCGTTCAGCTGGATGCGGCGCGAGCCCTTGCGCACGGCTTTGATCAACCGGCCCGCGGTGTAGGCGTCCTCCAGCGCGAATTGTTTCTCGCGACCCGCGCAGACGATGGCGAGGTCATGGCGTTCGGCGAAGACGGCCCGTGCCCGCTCGGCCAGGGCGCTGAAGTTCACGGCGGCGCCCACCAGCACCGGCGTCCCGGCCTGCGCCGCCACCAGGGCCGGCGTGCCGTTGGTGGTGGCGAGGAAGATCGTCTTCCCCGCCACCACTTCGGGTGTCATCTCGCGCGGGCTGTTGCCCAGCTGGAAGCCTTCGATCTTGAGCGCCTTGCGCTCGCCCGCCAGCAGGATGCCGTTCTTCTCGAGATTGGCCGTGAGGCGCACCGCCTCCTCCGACGACGCGGCCGGCACCACCGCCTTGGCGCCGTTGGCGAGCGCCGTGACGATCGTGGTGGTGGCCCGCAGCACGTCGATGACGACGACCCCCCGGCCGGCAAGATCTTCCTCCTTGGGGCCGAGCGGCGTGAAGTAGACGTCGATCTTCATTCCGGTGCTTGCAGCAGCTGGGGGTTGCGTTCGAGGAATTTCGTGTCGATGTGGCCCGCCACGAAATCGGGATGGCGCATCACGCGCGCGAGGAACGGAATGGTGGTGGTCACCCCTTCAATGATAAACGAGTCCAGCGCCTGGCGCATACGGGCCAGCGCCTCCTCGCGTGAGTTGCCGTGGACGATCACCTTGGCGAGCAGCGAGTCGTAATACGGCGGCACCGTGTAGCCGGCGTAGATGTGCGTGTCGACCCGCACGCCCGGCCCGCCCGGCGGATGGTACGCGGTGATCTGCCCCGGCGCCGGCTGGAAGTTGCGATACGGATCCTCGGCGTTGACGCGGCACTCGATGGCGTGGCCGCGCAGCCGGTTGCCGTTCATCACCAGCGACAGCGGCTCACCCGCCGCTACGCGGATCTGCTCCTTCACCAGGTCGAAGTTGGTGCACATCTCGGTGACGGGGTGCTCCACCTGGATGCGGGTGTTCATTTCCATGAAGTAGAACGACCCGTCCTCATCCAGCAGGAACTCGACGGTGCCGGCGCCCACGTAGGCGATCGACTCGGCCAGCTTCACGGCGCACGCGCCCATGGTGTCGCGCTGCTCCTGCGACAGCACCGGGCTCGGCGCCTCCTCGATCAGCTTCTGGTGGCGCCGCTGCACCGAGCAATCGCGCTCGCACAGGTGCATCACGTGGCCGTGGTGATCGCCCATGATCTGGATCTCGATGTGGCGCGGGCGCGCCAGGTATTTCTCGAGGTAGACCTCGCCCGACCCGAACGCCGCCAGGGCCTCCTGCTTCGCGAGGTTGAACGCCTGCGAGAACTGGTCGGCGTCCTGGGCCACCCGCATGCCCTTGCCGCCGCCGCCCGCCGCGGCCTTGATGATCACGGGAAAGCCGATCTTCTCGGCCACCTTCAAGGCCTCGTCCACGTCTTCCACCGGGCCGGGCGAGCCCGGGACGGTGGGCACCTTGAGCTTCTGGGCGAGCTTGCGGGCCGCGGCCTTGTCGCCCATCTGGCGGATCTGCTCGCCGCTCGGGCCGATGAATGTGATGTTGGAGGTCGCCACGATATCGGCGAATTCGGCGTTCTCGGCGAGGAAGCCGTAGCCGGGGTGGATGGCGTCGGCACCCGTGATTTCGGCCGCGGCGATGATGCGCGGGATGTTCAAGTAACTGTCGCGCGACGGCGGCCGGCCGATGCACACGTCGTCGTCGGCGAAGCGCACGTGCAGGCACTCGCGATCCGCCTCGGAGTACACGGCGATCGTGCCGATGCCGAGCTCCTTGCACGCGCGGATCACCCGCAGGGCGATCTCCCCGCGGTTCGCGACGAGCACTTTCTTGAACATCAGGGCGTGATTTCGATGCCGCCCGCAGAACTGCCGGCCGAGCCGCCGAACGCGCGGCTCGCCTGCGAGTCGATGCCGGAGATCTTGAGGGCGAACTCGCTGGGGTTCGACGCGTAGAACACCGCGCTCTCGTAGCTGATCACGCCCTGCTGGTACCACTGGAACAGCGACTGGTCGAACGACTGCATGCCGTACTGGATCGAGCCTTCGGCGATCAGGTCCGGGATGCTGAGCTGCTTGGAGAGGTCGCGAATGTTGTCGGCCACGGCCGCCGTGTTGATCAGGACCTCGGCGGCGGGCACGCGGCCTTTGCCGTCCTTGCGCGGCACGAGGCGCAGCGAGATCACGGCCTGCAGCGCGGTGGAGAGCAGGTGGCGGATTTCGTCGTGCTGGTGCGGCGGGAAGAAGGAAATCACGCGGCTGATGGTCTGCGTGGTGTCGGTCGTGTGCAGCGTCGAGAACACGAGGTGGCCCGTGTCGGCCGCCTTCAGCGCCGTGTCCAGCGTCTCCTGGTCCCGGATCTCGCCGATCAGGAGCACGTCCGGATCCTGGCGCAGCACGTGCCGCAGGGCCGAGTTGAACGACAGCGTGTCGTTGCCCACTTCGCGCTGCGAGATGTTGGAGAGATTGTCGCGGTGCAGGAACTCGATCGGGTCTTCGATCGTGATGATGTTGACCCGGCGGCTCAAGTTGATGTGGTTGATCATGGCCGCGAGCGCCGTCGATTTGCCCGAGCCCGTGATGCCCGTGATCAGCACCAGCCCGCGCGGCCGCAGCGCCACATCTTCCAGCACCTGCGGCAGCGACAGCTCCTTGATCGTCTTGACCTCGTAGGGAATCGACCGGAACGCGAAGGCCACGGTGCCGCGCTGCTGGTACACGTTGGTGCGGAACCGGCCCACGCCGGGCACGCCGATCGCGAAGTCCGCCTCTTTGTGCTCGGCGAACTCCTTCACTTGACGCGGCGTCATGATCTGCTCGGCCAGCGACTTCAGCTCCTCGGGCTTGAGCGGTTGCTGCTCCAGGCCCACCAGCTCGCCGTTCACGCGGATGGTCGCGGGCCGCCCGACCTTGAGCAGCAGGTCGGAACCGTTGCGGCGCACCATCTCGCTGATCGCTTGCTTGAAGTTGAAAGACGCCCCGCCACCGGCGGCGGGGGCCTGCTTGGCCGGCTCAGCCATTGGGATCCACCCGGAAAAGGGCCTGCCCGAACTCCACGGGCTGGGTGTTCTCGACACCCACTTCGCGAATCACGCCGTGCAGCTCCGACTCGATCTCGTTCATGATCTTCATCGCCTCGATGATGCACACCACCTGGCCGGGCGAGACGCGGCTGCCGACCTTGACGTACGGCTCGGCGCCGGGCTCGGGGGCCGAATAGAATGTCCCCACCATGGGCGACTTGATCTCGAGCAGGTGGCTCGCGGGGGCGGCGGCGGGCGGGGCCGCTTCCCCCGTCCCTCTTCCCGCCTCCCCGCCACGGGGGAGGGGGGAACCGGGAAGGGTGACGGCGGGCTGGCTCACGACCACATGGTCGGCGTTATGCCCCGCCTTCGATACCCGCACCGACGACCAGACGCCGAACAAGCCGCGCCGGATCTCGATGGCGCCCACTTCGGGCGCATCCTTCAGGATCTGGATCAACCGCGAGACGATGTCGAGGTTCATGAGTAGCCCAAAATAGACACCACGCCGCCGCCGGCCGTCAATCGGCCGCAGGGAGGGCGCGGGTTTTCCGCCATCACGTCGCGACCTCGAGCAACGCGGTCGCCCCGTCGGACAAGAGCACCGGACCGTCGGCCCCGAGATGCACGTCGTCCTCGATGCGCACGCCGCCCTGACCCGCCAGATACACGCCCGGCTCGATCGTGACCACCGCATCCACGGGCAGCGCCTCGGTGTTGGTGCGCGCCAGACGGGGCGCCTCGTGCACGTCCAGGCCGAGTCCGTGGCCCGTCGAGTGCCCGAACGCGTCGCCGAAGCCATGCGCCTCGATCACGTCGCGCGCCAGGGCGTCCGCTTCGCGGCCCGACATGCCGGCCCGCACCCCCTCGCGCGCCCGCCGTTGCGCCGTTTCCACCAGATCGTACAACACGCGCTGCGCATCGCTGGCCCGCGCGCCCACCACCACGGTGCGCGTGATGTCGGCGCAGTAGCCGTCCACTTGCGCGCCGAAGTCTAGCAGCAGCCACTCCCCCGCCGCCACTCGCCGCGCGCTGGAGCGCGCGTGCGGCAGCGCCGAGCGGGGCCCCGATGCGACGATGGCCGGAAACGGGTGCCCTTCACTGCCGAGCCGCCGCAGGTGGTGCTCCAGGATGCCGGCGATCTCGAGCTCCGCGAGGCCGGGCCGCACGTCCGCCATCGTCAACCGGAACGCGTCGCCCGCAAGTATGGCGGCTGCACGGATCGCCGCGATCTCGCCGGGATCCTTGCGCTGGCGCAACCGTTCGACCAGCTCACCCGCGGGGCACCACCGCCACGGCCGCCCGGCCTGCGACAGGCGCTCGGCGTCCTTGACCGTGAGCGCGTGCGGTTCGTAGCCGACGCGCTCGAGCGGCCCCAGGGTCGCGAGGGCCTTGAACAAGCGCTCCCACACGCTGGTCCGCTCGACCTCGACGCGCGCCACCGCACCGGCCTCGGCGCGGGCCTGCTCGTCATAGCGGAAATCCGTCACCAGCAACGCGTCGGCGCGCGTCAGCACCAGAAGCCCGGCGGACCCGCTGAACCCCGTCAGATAGCGAATGTTCGGCAGCGCCGTGACGAGGAGCGCGTCGAGCCCCTCGGCTGCGAGCAACCCCACCAGCGCTTCCTGGCGGGCGTGCCGTCGGTCAGCGCCCATGGCGGGACGCGAGATACCCGACCAGGCCCTCGAGTCCCAGCCGGTAGCTCTCGGCCCCGAACCCCGTCACCACGCCCACTGCCAGATCCGCCAGCACCGACCGGCGCCGCTCCGGCTCGCGCGCGAAGATGTTCGACAGATGCACTTCCACGAACGGCACGCGCACGGCGAGCAGTGCGTCGCGCACGGCCAGACTCGTGTGCGTGAACGCGGCCGCATTGATCACCGCGCCGTCGGCGTGACCCTTGAGCTGCTGAATCGCGTCCACCAGCTCGCCTTCGTGATTGCTTTGCGTCCAGCTGCACTCCACGCCCAGCACCCGGGCGCGCTCACGCGTGAGCCGCTCGACCTCCGCCAGCGTCACGCGTCCGTACAGCTCCGGCTCACGCTCACCCAGGAGATTGAGATTGGGGCCGTTCAAAACGGCGATGTGCACTAGCCTTTGAGACCCTTGAGCCACGACTGGAATTGGTCCAGGTCGACCTCGTCCTCGGCGCCGGGCCGCCCCCGCGCGCCCACCGGCGGCTTGGGGCCGGCGGATTTCTCATCGGGTGGGGCGCCGGGCGCATCGGCGGCGGGCGGCGGCGGCGGCGCGCTACCCGGACCCGACCCGCCGAAGAAATCGTCGAACGAGAAACCACCGCCGGAGCCGCTCGGACGCGGCGGCGGTGCTCCGGGGTGCGGGCCCGATGCGTGGCCGGCCTCGTCCCCGAAAACGGAGTCGAGCGAGATCGAGTCGTCCGCCGGGCGGGTCGGCTTGCCGACTTGTGGCGCGGCAGTCTCCGGCTCCGCGGCAGCGCCGAACGCCGAATCGAGCGTCGATCCCGACGGGCCGGATGGCCGGGGCGCGGGCGCCGACGACGGCGCGGGCGGCGGCGGCGCCGGGGGCGGCGCGGCAGCCGTGGCCGGCGCGAGGGCCGGGGCGGGCGCAGGCGGTGGCGTGGCACGCCGGCCGCTGAGCACGCCCTTCAAGAAGGCACCCACCGTTTCGCCGCTGCCGCCGCCGCCGCTGCGGCTTCGCGCCGCGCTCGCGGCCGCGGCTGGCGTCCCCTGCCCCGAGAGCTGCGCGATCTTGGCGGTGAGGTGGGGGTCACCGGGGCGCTGCGCCAACAACGCCTGGTACACGCGCAGCGCATCGCTCCGGTGGCCCTGCTGCAGATACAGCTCCGCCATGGTCTCCGTCAGCACCGGCTCCACGTGCGACAAGACGCCCGCGTCGGCCGCGCCCTCGTCGTCCGCGGCGCGCGGCGCCGGCGTCACGGGCGCCGGCGTGGGCTCCGGCAGCGGCAACGGCATCAGCGGGGGTGCGGGCGGCGGCGTCGGCCGCGGTGGCGGGCCACGCCGAGGGGCGGGAGTCGACACGTCGTCCGGCATGATGAGCGGCAGATCGACGGTCGGCATGTCGTCGTCCAACAGCTCGGGCTCGGGCGGCGCCGGTGCCGCGGGCGGCGGCGCGTCCGCCGACAGCGCCGATTCATCCACCTTGAACGCCCCGCTGGCGTGGTACTGCGTGCTCGCCAGGCCTTCCACGGGCGACGTGTCGACCAGCGCCGAATTGAGCTCCACTTCTTCCTGCAGCTCCAGTCCATCGGCCCGCGCCACGTCGTTGGACGCCTTCAGCTCCACGCCGTCAAACGTCTCGAGGTCTTTGGGCGCCGCGGTGGCCGCCTCCAAGGGGATCGTGGTCACGACGGAGGTGCGCTCGATCGTGAGGTCGTTGGCCCCCGGTGGCACCAAACTGGCCACGGGCTCCGCTTGCAGCCCCTCCACCGTCCTCATCGGCTGCGCCGCGGCCTTGGTCTTCATCCGCGCCAACGTTTCCGCGGCGTCGCCGTTCATGGGGTCGGCCGCCAGCAAGCGCGTCAGCCACTCGACCCCTTGGTCGAACCGGCCGCTGCGCTCGGCGATCTCCCCTAGCACCCTCAGCGCGATGATGTTTTCGGGGTCGAACGACAGCACTTTATGGAACACTTCATCCGCGCCGGCGTCGTCCTTCTTGTCGATGAGGCAACGCCCGTAGACGATGTAGGCGCTGACGTAGTCGGGATGGCGTTCCAACCCGTTCTTGCACAGCTCGATGGCCTGATCTAGTTGTCCTGCTTTACGATAGGCGTCGGCCAGGGGCGCGAAATTCCGCCCCTTGGGGTTCTCGGCGTAGCGTCGCTCGAGCTTGTCGATCTCGCTGGTGTGGGCCACGCGCCTAAGTGGTTGTGGGAATTGAACCAAGATACTTATCGGCCGGTCGGACTGTCAATCATCCTGACGCTCGGTCGCTTGTCATTCCTCGTTGTGGTTTCTAAACTTATGCCCCTTCGCCCCCCTCTTGCGACGGAGCCCGAGCCTTATGATGCGTGTGATGCGCGAGTACTCGAAATACGTCTTCTGGATCCTCGCCATCAGCTTCATCGGCTGGCTCGCCTATGGGCAGGTGATCGACATCCTGCGCCCCGGGGGCAATGCCGTCCTGTCGGTGAACGGCCGTCCGGTGAGCGCCCAGGAATTCCAGCTGCGGGTGCAACAGGCCTACGACCAGTACCGCCGGCAGAACGGCACGGCGCCGCGCACCAAGGAAGACGACCAGGCGATCCAGGACCAGGTGGCCGAGCAGATGGAGCAGGAGATTCTGCTGCGGCAGCAATACCAGCGGCTCGGCATCACGGTCACGGACCAGGAGATCGTGGATGCGGCGCGCTCGTCACCGCCGCCGCAGGTGATGCAGCTCCCCGAGTTCCAGACCAACGGCCAGTTCGATCCCTCGAAGTACGAGCGCTACCTCCAGTCGGGGGCGGATCCGCAGTTCCTGGCCGCGCTGGAAGCGCAGTTCCGCGAGCAAATCCCCTTCGTCAAGCTGATCCAGTACGTCACGGCGGATGTCTACGTCTCCGACGCCAAACTGTGGCGCATCTATCGCGACGCGCACGACTCGGTGACGATCGCGCTGCTGGCGATGCACCCGCAGCAGGTGCGCGATTCCGCGGTGAGCGTGAGCGACGCCGAGGTCGCAGCGTACTACGCGGCCCATAAGAAGGACTTCACGCGCCCCGCGGTCGCCTGGCTGTCGTTCGTGGCGCTGTCGCGCTACCCCAGCGCGACGGATTCGGCGGCGGCGCGCGCCCGCGTCGTCGAGGTCCGCGCCGAGATCGAGCGGGGCGCGAAATTCGCCGATGTGGCGAAGCGCGAGTCGGCCGACTCGGCGAGCGGCCGGCAAGGCGGCGATCTGGGCTGGGTGCCCAAGAGCGGTGAAGGCTTCGACGGCCAGTTCGCGGCCGGCATGCGGGCGCTGCGGCCCGGGCAGCTGTCGGTGCCCGTCCTGTCGAGCTTCGGCTACCATCTGATTCGGGTGGACTCGGCGCGGCACGACTCGGTGCGCGTGCGCCATATCCTCATTGCGATCGAGCTGCAGGGCGCGCACCGCGACTCGGTGGAATCGCGCGCCGACACGCTGGACCGGCTGGCGGCCGAGCAACCCGACGGCCGCGTCTTGGACAGCGCCTCGCGCGCGCTCCACCTGCCCCTGTCGACCGGCTGGCGCCTGGTGGACGGCGACCGTTTCACGCTGGGCCGCTGGGTGGTGCCGGATGTGAGCGTCTGGGCATTCCAGACGAAGGTGGGAGAGACGAGCCAGGTGGTGGAGGCGACGCCCGCGTATTACGTCTTCCGGCTCGATTCGCTCAAGCCCGCGGGCGTGCGGCCGCTCGCCGAAGTGCGCGACCAGGCCGTGGCGGGCGCGCGCTACGAAAAGAAGAACGCCACCGTCCGCCAGCAGGCCGAGGATGCGGTCGGACGGCTGCGGGGAACACCCAGCCTGCAGCGGGCAGCGGCGACGCTGGGCCTCGCAGTGAGCACGTACGGACCGTTCACGCGGCTCACACCGCCGGCGGCGCTGCAGGCGGAGCCCGAAGTGATCGGCGCCGCGTTCGGCCTCGGAGTAGGCCAGCGCAGCCCGTTGATCGCGGGCGAGACGGGCTATTACGTGGTGGAGTCGCTGGGACGCAGGCTCGCGGACTCATCCGCCTGGCTGGCCCACCGGGACCAGCAGCGCGAGGCGCTCATTCAGGCGGCGCGGCAGGCGCGTTACAACCAGTACCTGGCCGCGCTGCGCACGCGCGCGAACATCGTCGATCGACGCAAGGAATTGGCGCGGCAGGCGCAGGAGCAGCAGCAGCCCGCGCAGTAAGCCGTCAGGCTGAGGGCTGATGGCTAATCAAGCAAACGGCGGGGCGGCCGGGGCGGCCGGGGCGGGGGCGCGGTGGGCGCTTCACCCGGCCGCTCGATTTCATCGCGGGCCTGGTTGAGCGCCCGCCGGAACTCGCGCAGCCCCTTCCCTACCGCCCGCGCCGCTTCGGGCAGTCGCTCCGCTCCGAACGCCAGCAGTCCGATGATGAGCAACAGCAGGATCTCGCCGCCACTCAGATTCCCCAGCACGACCCGAGTCCCCGCGCTACTGACTGAGGCGCTTGGGCTCGCCGCCCGAGGTGGGCGGCACGCCGGAGGCCGGCGGCGGCGCCTGGAAGTTGCGCTGGTCGCTGCGTTCGTCCGTCACCTCGCGCAGGCTCTTCTTGAATTCCTTGATCCCCTGCCCCAGCGACGCCCCGATTTCGGGAATGCGCCGTGCCCCGAACACGAGCACGAAGATCAGGAGCAGGATCAGGATGTGGCTGAACGACAGGTCACCGAACATGGATGCCTCTTCTCAGAAGAGCGACCGGGCGACGAAGTACGCGATCGCCACGCCCACCAGCGACAACAGGGACACATCGAGCCCGATCGGTCCGAGCGTGATCGACACGACGA
>JBGPOE010000077.1:0-8144 GCA_041487875.1 Gemmatimonadota bacterium
AGGAGGTGCTGCGCCGGGTGGCACCGGAAGCACGTGCCGCCGGCCTGTCGCCCATGACCTACGCCGTGCAGCGCGCGACGCCCGCCGAGCTGCTCGGCGCGCTGGCGGCGGTGTCGCAGTCGCTCACGGCCGACTTCGGCTCGTGGCGGACGCCATGGGGCGATCTCAATCGCTTCCAGCGGATCAACGACGACATCGCGCCGCGCTTCGACGACGCCGGTCCCAGCATCCCGGTGCCGTTCACGTCGTCCGTGTGGGGATCGCTGGCGTCGTTCGGCGCGCGGCCGTATGCCAACACCAAGAAGTGGTACGGCACGAGCGGCAACAGTTTCGTGGCGGTGGTGGAGTTCGGTGACAGCGTGCGCGCCCGGGCGGTGACAGCCGGCGGTGAGAGCGGTGACCCTCATTCGCGGCACTTCAACGATCAGGCCGGGCGCTACGCCGCGGGCGACCTGCGCGCCGTGTACTTCTATCGCTCGCAGCTCGCGGGCCACACCGAGCGGGAGTACCACCCTGGGAGCTGACGGGCGACCCCAAGCGGACAGCCGCGCCCGCCGCGTCCGGAAGAACCTGCGGCAGGGCCTGGAGCTCGCCTGGGCGGCGTCGCCCAAGGCGCTGGTGCGCTATTCGCTGCTGGGCATCCTGGGCGCCACGCTGACGCCCATCATGGTGTACCTCGGGGCGCGGCTCGTCAACGAGATCGCCCAGGCGCGGCTGCAGTCGCTGCAGCTCAAGGACATGCTCCCCACCATCCTCGGCCTGTGGCTCGCCACGGGGGTGCAGCGCGCGCTGGGCGCGTACACGGGTTACGGCCGGCAGCTGTTCGTGCGGCGCGTGGAGCTGGAGGCCGAGCGGCGGTTGATCGCGAAGGCCTCGAAGCTCGACATGGGGCACTTCGACAACTCCGATTGGCACGACCGGCTGGCGCGCGCCAAGCGGGACGTGTCGTGGCGGCCGGGCGACCTCACGTGGTCCATCTTGGGCCTCTCGGGCAATATCGTCACCATCATTCTGATGGCGGGATTGCTGGCGAGCCTGCACTGGATGCTGGTGGTCTTCGCCCTCGGCGCGGCGGTGCTATCGCTGGCGCTCGAGCGGCGCGTGACCGCGCGGCTGTACGAGTACTACTACAAGGAGACGCCCGAGGAGCGCGAGCGGCAGTACCTGGGCGATCTGCTGGTCCAGCCGCGCACCAACAAGGAAATCCGGGCGTACGTGCTGGCCGACTACCTGCTGGGCCGCCATCACACGCTGTCCGAGGATCTGTACGCGCAACGCGTGAAGATGCTCCGCTCCGGCGCCAACATGTCGATGTTGACGGGCCTCGTCACCGGGACGGCCTTGGCCCTGGCGTATCTGTTCGTTGCCGCGCGCGGCGTGGCCGGCACCATCAGTCCGGGCGGCGTGGTCCTGGTGATCGGCGCCTTCACGTCGGTCTCGGGCACGCTCGCCAATATCTCGAGCACGTTCGTCGCGGTGGATCAGCACACCACGTTCCTGGACGACTACTTCTCATTCCTGGCGATCGCGCCGCTCTTGCCCGTGCCCGCCGAGCCCCGCTCGGTGCCCGGCGCGCCCATCGGCGGGATCGAGTTCGACAACGTCACCTTCTCCTATCCCGGCGGCACGGAGCCCGCGGTGGCGGGACTGAGCCTGCGCATCAAGAGCGGTGAGCTGATGGCGCTGGTGGGAGACAACGGGGCGGGGAAGAGCACGCTCGTCAAGCTGCTGCTGCGCTTCTACGACGTGGACCGCGGCACGGTGCGGATCGGCGGGGTCGACGTCCGGGAGATGGACCCCCAGGCCCTGCGCGGCCGCATCGGGGTGCTGTTTCAGGACTATGCGACCTACGAGCTGTCGGTGCGGGAGAACGTCGTGATGGGCCGGCCGCTGGGCGATCACGACGACGCGCGGGTACTGCAGGCGCTGCGCGACTCCCGCAGCGAGTGGCTGGTGAAGAAGATGCCCAAGGGTCTCGACTCCAAGGTGGGCCGGCTGTTCGAGGGCGGGCACGACCTGTCGGGCGGCGAATGGCAGCGCCTGGCGCTGGCGCGCATCATGTATCGCAACGCCGACATCTGGATCCTGGACGAGCCGACGTCGTCGCTCGACCCGGAGGCGGAGGCGGGGATCTTCGCCGAGCTGAAGGAGAGTCTCCGCGGACGAATCGGAATCGTGATCTCACACCGCTTCTCGACGGTGCGCATCGCCGACCGGATCGCCGTGGTGGCGGACGGGCGGATCACCGAATTGGGCACGCACGACGAACTGATCAAGGCCCGAGGCCGCTATGCCCAACTCTTCGAGCTCCAAGCCGCCGGATACCGCTGAGCCGCGGGCGGCCTAGGCGTTATGATCCTACGTGATGGTTCGTTCCGGGGAGGGTGCCCCTATGGCCGCCGGCGTAAGGGCGGACAATATTCACCTGCATGAAGACTCGGCGGCCGACATCACGCGATGGATCGGGCGCGCGTAAGCGAACCCCCCCGCAGTACCGCGACATCTTCGAGTACGCGTCGATCGGTATCTGCCGCACCACGCTCGAAGGCCGCTTTCTCATCGCCAATCCGGCGCTCGCCAGCATGCTCGGCTACGACTCCGTCGCCGAGGTGTTGACGCTCAATGTGGCGCGGGACGTGTACCTCCGTGCCGGTGACCGCACGCCCGTCATTCGCAAGTACGCCGAGGTGCGCGTGCCGTGGACCGCCGAGTTCCAGTGGAGGAGAAAGGACGGAACACCGATCTGGGTGCTGGTGAGCGGGCGGGCGGTGCGGGACGCGGCCGATCGCATCCGCTATTTCGAAGCGTATATACACGACGTGACCGAGCGCAGACATGGCGCCGAGGAGATCGCCGACTCGCGCCGCCGCCTGCGTCATCTTTCCCGCCGCCTCCATGAGGTGACCGAGCAGGAGCGCAAGCGCATCGCCCGCGGAATCCACGATGACCTCGGCCAGCCCCTGACGGCGCTGCGCATGGACCTCGCCTGGCTGAGCGCGCGCCTCGCTCCGGACGCCGCGCCGCTCCTCGCCAAGATGCGGGCCATGGAGCAGGTCGTGGACGAGACGATCGACCGGGTCCGCGACATCGCGACCCAGCTCCGGCCCGCCGTGCTCGACGACCTGGGGCTCGTGCCCGCCATCGAAGGGGAGGCGGAAGCGTTGCAGCAGCGCAGCGGGCTGCGCTGCGAGCTCGATCTGCCGCGCGATGCCACGGGGCTCGACGAGCAGCGTGCCACTACCCTGTTCCGGGTGCTCCAGGAAGCGTTGACGAACGTCGCGCGGCATGCCGGCGCCACGCTCGTCCGCATCCACCTCCGCGTGACGCCGGGCGAGATTGCGCTCGAAGTCTCCGACGACGGCCGCGGGATTACGGATAGTGATATCGCCAACCACCGATCGATCGGCGTGCTCGGCATGCGCGAGCGCGTGGCCGCGTGGGGCGGCGAATTCGGGATCTTGGGCCTCCCGGGCGGGGGCACACGGGTCACGGCGTGCCTGCCGCTGGCGCATCAGGCGCCCGGGCCGGACACCTCGTGATCCGCATCCTGCTCGCCGATGACCATCCGGTCGTGCGCGCCGGGCTGCGGCAGATTCTCGCCGACGCGCCCGACATCGCGATCGCCGGAGAGGCTGTGGACGGGCCCGACGTAGTCCGGGCGATTCCGGCCCTCAAACCCGACGTGGTGCTCCTCGACGTCACCATGCCGGGGACGCCCTTCCTCACGCTGCTCAAGAACCTGAGGCGCAACCATCCGCGCACCGCGATCCTGGTGCTCAGCGTGCATCCCGAAGAGCGCTACGCGCTCCGGGCGCTGCGCGCCGGCGCCGCCGGATACCTATCGAAAGAACGCTCGCCGGCGTTGCTGCTCGAGGCAGTCCGCCAGGTGGCGTCCGGGCACCGCTACGTGTCCGACTCGCTGGCCCGGCACTTCGTGGCGGACTTGGCGACGGGGACCATGGAGCCGCACGAGGCCCTCTCGCCCCGCGAGTACACCGTGCTCTGCCTGCTCGGTGCCGGCAAGACCGTCAAGGCGATCGCGGCCGAGCTGGCCCTCTCTCCCAAGACCGTGAGCACGTTTCGCGCGCGGATCCTCCGCAAGATGCTCCTGCGGACCAATGCCGATCTGGTGCGCTACACCGTGGAGCACGAGCTCGCGCTTTAGGGGCGCACTTGTCGTCCTCCGTCTGACACCCTCATAGGCCGTCGGGACGATGGCTCGCGTCCGGCGCTCGCCGCACTCTTCGTGAGTGCAGATCCTCATTGTCGATGATTCCCTCCTGGTGCGGGAGCGATTGGTCGAGTTGATCGACGACATCGCCAACGTGGAGATCGTGGGGCAGGTCGCCACCGTGGCCGCGGGGATCGCGGCCGTCATTGCCCTCCAGCCTGACTTCGTCCTGCTCGATCTCAAGATGCCGGACGGTGACGGCATCGCCGTGCTCGACGCCGCGAAGCACCTCGTCCATGCCCCCATTGTCGCGATGCTGACGAACCATGCGTTGCCGCAGTTCCGGACGCGTTGTCTCCAGGCCGGCGCGGACTTCTTCTGGGACAAGTCGCGCGATTTCTCCCGCATCCCCGCTGCCCTGCGGCAGCTGCAGGGGACGGCGTGAACATCCTCGTGGTGGAAGATGACCAGCAGTTTGCCCGGCTGCTCACCGCCATGCTGGCGCAGGACAAGGAGTCGCATGAGGTGGTCCACGCCGCCTGCCTCAAGGATGCGCTCGCGCGTCTCGCCGAACGGCGGTTCGATGCGGTGCTCCTCGATCCCGGCCTGCCCGACTCGAAGGGTTTGCCGACGTTCCGCGCGGCACATGATCGTGCCGGTGATGCCCCCGTCATCGTGATTTCGGGCACGCTGGACGATGCGCTCGCCCTCGAGGCGATACGGGAGGGCGCCGCCGATTACCTCGTCAAGGGCGGGCTCACCCCCCAAGGGGTCCGCCGGGTGGTGCGTCACGCCGTGGAGCGCGGGCACCTCATCGTCGAGCGGGATCGCCTCATCCACGATCTGCAGGCGGCGCTGGCCGAGGTGAAGACGCTCCACGGCATCATCCCGATCTGTGCGTCCTGTAAGCGCATCCGCGACGATGCCGGCGCGTGGCAACAACTGGAGGAGTACGTGCGCGCGCGGTCGGATGCGGAGTTCAGCCACGGCGTGTGTCCGGCCTGCGCGCGCAAGTTGTACGGCGACCTGGCAGCTCCCGCATGAGCGCGCCCGCGCCGAGTCGCGCCGCGATGCCCTCTCGCCGGGTGCTGCTGGTGGACGACGACCCCGCGAATCGCAAGCTCGGGGACGCGCTCCTCAAGCTCGCCGGATACGAGCCGACGGTCGTCGCATCGGTCGAAGACGCGTTGCGCGAAGCCCGCCGCGCTCCCCCCGATGTGATTCTGGCGGACGTCCTGATGCCGGGGCTCGACGGATTTCAGCTGTGCCTGGCCGTGCGCCGCGATCCCGCATTGGCCGCGGTCCCCGTCGTACTGGTGTCGTCCGCCTACACGGATGCCAAGGACCGGACGCTGGCCTTGCAGCTCGGCGCCTCAGATCTCGTGCCGCGTACGCCGGGGCTGGCAGAGGCAATGGCTGCGATCGAGGCGGCCTTCGCGCCCGAGGTGCGCACGCCGTCGCCGGCATCCGGGATCGACCAGCAATACCACGCGAGCTTGCGGCGGCAGCTCGACCGCCAGATGGTGCTGGCGGAGGAGACCGCCGGCCGGGGCGCGATTCAGGCCGTGGCGCTGTCCATGATCGGCGCGCTGGCGCAGGCGCTCCCGGATCCGCGCGACGTTGCCGGCGCGCTGGGGGACATGCTGGTCCAGTCCCTCGATGCGGCGGGGCTCGCCACCGGCATCCTCTACCTGCGCGCGAGCGATGGCGGGATGCGCCTGCACAGCATGGCCGGCCTGCCCAACGTGCCGCGTCCGCACGTCGAGTCCGTCTTCGGTCATCCCGAGCTCCTGGAGCCGGGCGATGGTGCCCTGCCGCGCGCATTCAATAGAGCGGTGCCGAACAACGCCGCGGAGCAGGCGCTCTTGTCGGAGATGAAGCGTCGTTCCGCGATGATCGTGCCGTTCGTCTTCCTCGGCCGTCATTATGGCACGCTGGTGCTCGCCTCCGACACCCACGATCTCGCGGACGACACGTGGCGCAACTTTTCGCGCGCGCTCGCTGCCCAGTTTGGCCAGGCCATGGCGTTCGGCAAGGCCGTGAGCGACCTGGCGGAATCCGATGCGTTGCTCCGGAGCACCGTGGATCTCTCGCCCAACGGCCTGGTGATGACGGACTCCAGCGGCCGGATTGTGATGGTGAACCGGCAGATCGAGCGGATCTTCGGCTACGCCGCGGGAGAGTTGGTGGGGCAGAGCGTCGAGCGGCTCTTACCCGCCCGTCACCGCGCGGCACATGTCGTCCACCGCGCGGATTTTCAGGCCGAGCCGAGGCCGCGGCTGATGGGCGCTGGGCGGGACCTGGTGGGACTGCACAAGGATGGCCGGGAAATTCCGATCGAGGTCGGGCTGGCCTCCGTGAAAACGGGCGCCGACGTCTTCGTGATGGCCTCCGTGGTGGACATCACGGTGCGGCGCCAGGCTGAGGATCGCGTGCGCTGGCTGTCGCTGGCGGTGGAGCAGGGTCCCACGTCGATCGTAATGACCGACGTCGCCGGCGACATCGAGTACGTCAATCCGAAGTTCACGGAAGTGACCGGCTACACGTTGGACGAGGTGCGCGGCAAGAACCCCCGGCTGCTCCAGTCTGGAGCCACGGCTCCCGAGGTGTACCGCGACCTCTGGACCACGATCACCGCAGGGCGCTCGTGGCACGGCGAGGTTCTGAACCGCAAGAAAGACGGGTCCACCTATTGGGACGCGATGTGGGTGTACCCGATTCATGATAGCAGCGGCGCGGTGACGCGGTTCCTGGCGCTCAAGGAAGACGTCACCGAGCGGAAGCACGCGGAGGAAGCCCTGCGCGAGAGTGAGCGTCGGGCTCGCACCCTGTTCGAGACAGTCAATCTCGTGGTGCTGGGTCTCGATGCGGGCGGCAAAGTCGATTACATCAATCCGTTCTTCCTCCATCTGACGGGGTACGAGCGCAGTGAGGTGCTTGGTGAGCCCTGGCTGCGATTCTTCCCCGAATCGCAGCGCGCGACGATGCAACAGGCGTTTCATGAACTCCTCGAGCAGGGCCGCCATGCGCATTACGAGGCCCCGGTCGTCACGAAGGCCGGCAAGGAGCGGCTGATCGCGTGGAACAACACGGTGCTGCGTGACCGCGAGGGTCGGCCCGCTGGTACGCTGAGCATCGGCGAGGACATCACCGAGCATGCTCAGCTCGAGGCACAGCTGCGCCAGGCCCAGAAAATGGAAGCCGTCGGCCGGCTCGCGGGCGGCGTGGCCCACGACTTCAACAACGTGCTCACCGCCATCTTCGGCTACGTCGAAATGGTGATCGAAGACCTGCCGGCCACCAGCCCCTCGCGCCAGGATCTGCAGGAAGTCGTCAAGGCGGCTAGTCGCGCGGCGACGCTGACCCGCCAGCTGCTTGCCTTCAGTCGTCAACAAATACTCCAGCCGCGGGTGCTCAGCGTCAGCGACGTCGTGCAGGATCTCGAGAAGATGTTGCGGCGCGTCATTGGCGAGGACGTCACGTTCCGGATAGTGCTTGCGCCGGACCTTGGGAACGTCCGGGCCGATGCCAGTCAGCTCGAGCAAGTGCTGATGAACCTCGTCGTAAACGCCCGCGATGCCATGCCCACGGGCGGCAAACTCAGCATCGAGACCAAGAACGTCGAGTTGACGGAGGAGTACGCCGACCAGCACGTGCCGGTGGTGCCCGGCGCGTACGTGATGCTCGCAGTGAGCGATACGGGAATTGGGATGTCCCCGGAAGTCCAGGCTCGGGTGTTCGAGCCGTTCTTCACGACCAAGGAGAAGGGCAAGGGCACGGGGCTCGGCCTCTCCACGGTGTATGGTATCGTCAAGCAGTCGGGTGGCAACGTCTGGGTGTACAGTGAACAGGGACGCGGCACCACGTTCAAGATCTACCTGCCGCGGGTGGACGCCGCGGTCGAAACCGTGGGGCGGTCGGACCTGGTGCGGCCCCTGGGGGGGACCGAGACGATCCTCGTCGCCGAGGACGA
>JBGPOE010000078.1:0-7914 GCA_041487875.1 Gemmatimonadota bacterium
AGGTCGGATCCTCTTCCGACAGCTTCTGGAGGGCGATGCCCAGCTTGTCCTGGTCGGCCTTGGTCTTGGGCTCGATCGCCACCGAGATCACGGGCTCGGGGAACTTCATGGCCTCGAGGATGATGGGATGCTCCTCGACGCACAGCGTATCGCCCGTCTTCGTGTCCTTCAGACCGATGGCCGCGGCGATGTCGCCCGCGCGCACCTCCTCGATCTCCTCACGCTTGTTGGCGTGCATCTGCAGGAGCCGGCCGATCCGCTCGCGGCGGTCCTTGGTGCTGTTGTAGATGTAGGAGCCGGCGGTGAGGACGCCCGAGTAGACGCGGAAGAACGTCAGCTTCCCGACGTAGGGGTCGGTCATGATCTTGAACGCCAGCGCCGCGAACGGCTCTTCGTCGGACGCCTTGCGTTGGGCGAGCGTCGCGTCGTGATGCGGCAGGTGGCCCTGGATCGCCGCCACGTCCACGGGCGCCGGCAGGAAGTCGACCACCGCGTCGAGCAGCGCCTGCACGCCCTTGTTCTTGAACGCCGCGCCGCAGATCACGGGGACCACGTGCCCCGCGAGCGTCGCCTTGCGCAGCACGGTGCGGATCTCGGCCTCCGACAGCTTCTGGCCCTCGAGGTACTTGTGGAGGATCACGTCGTCGTGCTCGACCACGGCCTCGAGCATCGTATGGCGCATCTCCTTCACTTTGTTCAGCAGCGCGGCCGGAATGGGGCCCTCGACGTACTTCTTGCCCAGCGTTTCGTCGTCGTAGACGACCTCGATCTCGCGCACCAGGTCCACGATGCCGGTGAACAGCTCGCCCGAGCCGAGCGGCAGCTGAATCACCACCGGATTGGCGCCGAGGCGGTCCTTGACCATGGCCACGCAACGCTCGAAGTCCGCGCCCACGCGGTCCATCTTGTTCACGAAGACGATGCGCGGCACGCCGTAGCGGTCCGCCTGGCGCCACACGGTCTCGGTCTGCGGCTCCACGCCGCCCACTGCATCGAGCACCGTCACGGCGCCGTCGAGCACGCGCAGGCTGCGCTCCACCTCGACGGTGAAGTCCACATGGCCCGGCGTGTCGATGATGTTGATGCGGTACATCTGGTCGAACCGGCTCCAGAAGGTCGTCGTGGCCGCGGACGTGATGGTGATGCCGCGCTCCTGCTCCTGCTCCATCCAATCCATCGTGGCCGTGCCGTCGTGCACCTCACCCAGCTTGTAGGTGCGGCCCGTGTAGTACAGGATGCGCTCGGTCGTAGTCGTTTTCCCGGCATCGATGTGGGCCATGATGCCGATATTCCGAATCTTTTCGAGCGGCGTCGTACGCGGCATTGCAGTCCTTTATGCAGCAAAAACGCGGGGCGACCGCGACGCCCACCGTTGGGCCGGTCTCGCTCCGCCATCATCCGGGCGGCATGCCGCCCTGGATGCAGGATCCCTTAGCGCAGGGTCCCGGGATTGTCGATTTGCGCAGCCGGCACGGCCTACCGTGCGGCTACTGGTTCTTTCCTACCACCGGTAATGCGCGAAGGCCCGGTTCGCCTCCGCCATGCGGTGGGTGTCTTCCTTCTTCTTGATCGTCTCGCCCTCGCCCTTCGAGGCCAGAATCATCTCGGCCGCGAGGCGCTCGGACATCGTCTTTTCCCGCCGCGCGCGCGAGTACTGAATCAGCCAGCGCATCGCCAGCGCGGTGCGGCGCTCCGGCCGGACTTCCACCGGCACCTGGTACGTGGCGCCGCCTACGCGGCGCGACTTCACTTCCAGCGCGGGCTTGGCGTTGGACAGCGCCTGCTTGAACACGTTCACGCCGGGCTGGCCGGTGCGCTGCTCGATC
This sequence comes from Gemmatimonadota bacterium, assembly GCA_041487875.1. Lineage (GTDB taxonomy): Bacteria > Gemmatimonadota > Gemmatimonadetes > Gemmatimonadales > GWC2-71-9 > DATLWA01. Next base: position 1,827 of record JBGPOE010000078.1, read on the forward strand.
AGGTCCATCGCGCTGTAGAACACCCGCTCCGACAGCGACTTCTTGCCCCGGTCCATCAAGTTGTTGACGAACTTGGAGACGGTCTGGCTATCGTAGCGCGGGTCCGCCGGCACCAGCCGGCGCACCGCCTTCTTGCGACGGCTCACGCGTTCCCCTTCGGCCGCTTGGCCCCGTACTTCGACCGCGACTTCTTGCGGTCGTTCACTCCGGCCGCGTCCAGCGTGCCGCGAATGATGTGATACCGCACGCCGGGCAGGTCCTTCACGCGCCCGCCGCGGATCATCACGATCGAGTGTTCCTGGAGGTTATGCCCCTCACCCGGAATGTACGCCGTCACCTCGAAGCCGTTGGTCAGCCGGACGCGCGCCACTTTGCGCAGCGCCGAGTTCGGCTTCTTGGGCGTCGTGGTGTAGACGCGCGTGCACACCCCCCGCTTCTGAGGATTGCCACGCAGCGCCGGCGCCTTCTCTTTTTTCGCGACGTCCTTGCGGCCGCGCCGAACGAGCTGGTTGATGGTCGGCATGTCTTCCCGGTACCCAAGTTCCCTATCGACCCCTGCCGATCCAAAAACCGGCGGGACAGACTGCAATCATAAGGGGGGACTTGGGGTTAGGTCAACCGGGGCCTATTGCGCAGCCCCGAGGGCCAGGACCGATATGCGGCGGGTCGCCTGCGTGGTGCGGCCCTGCAGATCCTTGAGGGTGACCACCAGCTGGTAATCCCCGGCCGCCTCGGCCGGCAGCTCGATGGACACGTATTCCAGGGCCCGGCCGTCCGCGGCCAACGGGCGATCAGAGTCCCATTCCAGGGTGACCCCCTGCGACGGCGCCTTGGCCCCACCCACCCGGCCCAGCAGCTTCACGAGCAACGGCTTCGCTGTGACATCGCTGACCGTCACCGTGACGTGATAACGGCCCGTTCCCTTATCCCCGGGCTTCAAGCCGTAGGTCTCCCACACGATCCACAGGTTCGAGCCCGGCGTCACGGTGAGCGTGCGGCTCGGCTGCAACAAGAGGTCGCGCCAGGTGAGGGACGGCGCGTCGGTGCGCGGGCTCAGCTGGTGCGCCACCAGCAGGTCGGACATGGACAGGGTGTCCGCACGCCACACGGGGAGCGTCACGGTGTCGCGCGCGGTCGCGGCACCGCCCGCCGCCGCCGAGTACGCCTCGACGTCGTACGAGTAGCGGCCCGGCGCGAGCGGCACGCGGTAAGAGAGCGCCAGCCCCTCACCGGGCAGGTAGCGGCCCACCTGGCGGGCAGCGATGGGGAACCCCGTGGTGTCGTCGAACACGAACAGTCCCGCCGTAATCGAGTCCGCGGGTGGCAGGCCCATCTGTTGGGCCGGCACGAGGCCGTAGACAGCGAGCGTCGTGGCCCCGGGGATCTCGCCCTTGAAGCGCGCCACCTGCACCGGCAGGCGGTAACTCTTGGGCGCGAGTCGCGACGCGAACGTGAGCGGCGTCTTGCGGCGCAGCTGATCGGCGTATTCTTCCGCGGGCGCGTCGCGCATGTAACGCGGCACGCGCACGCCCGGATGCTGCTCGAAGATCATCGAGGGCCGGTCCATCACGTAGGTCCAAAACAGCCAACGGCCGCCCGAGACGTCGGCCTGATTGCCGCCCGGCCCGGGCTCGCAGGACCCGGGGGCGCCGCCCGCGTCCGCGCCCGTGCAGTCGAGGAACGCCTGCGCCGCCGCCTGCTGCGTGGCGCTCAACACCTTGGTCGGGTCGCGCTCGAACTGCGTCACCATCGCGGGCCAGCCGTAGCGGATCAACGCGTCACCCACGGGCGTTTCCGGGCCCGCCACCTCGGCCTCGCGGTCGCGCAGCACCAGCAGCGCATAGGCGACGCGGGTGCGATAATCGAGCCGCAGCTCGTCGTAGGGCGTGGTCCACAGCGGCCGCGCGCGGTTCCAGAAGTCGGGAAACGAGTCGAGCCCCGTGGGCAGCCGGGTGAACCAGCGGGCCAGGGAGTCGGGCAGCTCGGGGATCGCGGCGTCGAACTGCGAGTCCGCCGCGTTCGCGTGCCCCGCGCGTTCGGCCGCGAGCGCCGCCACCACCTGGAAGAACGCGGGCTCCACGCCCCGCCCCGCGACGCGGCCGGCGAACGCGCCCAGCTGCTCCCATTCCCCGGCGAGCGCGAACTCACGCGCGGAGCGCTCGGCCGCTTCCTGGTTGCGCGGGTCGTAGGTGAGGACGCGGTCGTACAGGCGCAGCAGATCCTCGCGCCGCTGGCCCAGGCCCTGGTCCAGGTGCGGCGCATCTTTGAGCACCTGGTTGAACTGCGCGGGGCGCACGTAATTCTCGCAGAAGGCGCCGATGGCGCTGCACGACGGCGTGGTGACGCCCAGACCCACCGGGCTCTTGAGCCAGCGCTGGCGGTCCACGAGGTCCTGGAAGTAGCGCGCGCGCTGCAGGTCGAGCGCCGCGAGCAGCGTGGGGTCGGTGGAATCGGGGTACTGCTCGGCGAGCTCGAGCGCCTTTTGGACGGCCCGCTGGGCGTCGATCTGGATGCCGCCGATCTTTCGCAGCAGGATCCCGTACTCGAGCCAGGCGACCGCATCGCGCGGGTGCAGCGCCGTGGCGCGATCGAGCAGACGATGCGCCTGGTCGCGCAGGGCGTAGTTCTTCTGCGAGCCCTTGAAGCTCGCGCTGCGGTTCAACGCGCGGCCCGCCCGGAACAGCGCTCCAAAATCGTCGCGGCACTCGCGGTTCATCGTACGAGCGAAGCCGAGGGCGCGGTTCGGGGTCGAGTCCACCGTGGCCACGACCGAGTCGCTCAGCGTCGCGCACTTGGAGACGGGGCGCGGCGTGGCCGACGCGGCGAGCTGCAGCAGGAGGACGGCGGGAATCATGGCGGTAATGATAGCGCCGGCCCGGCGGGCTTGCCGCGCTCGCCGCCTCGGTCTGAAACACACAGCGCCCGGGATCGCTCCCGGGCGCTGGGTGTCCGCGTTCTACTCTACCGACTACTCCGCCTCCACTTCCTCCACGACCGGCGCGAGGCCGGTCAGGGGGTCGGCGGGCGGCGGCGGCGGCTGGAAATCCGGCGGCGGCTCCACTTCGATGTCGTGGTAGCGGTAAATGCCGGTGCCGGCCGGAATCAGGTGGCCGATGATGATGTTCTCCTTGAGCCCCAGCAAGTCGTCCCGCGCGCCGCGAATCGCGGCGTCGGTCAACACGCGCGTGGTCTCCTGGAACGACGCCGCCGAAATGAACGACTGCGTCGTGAGGCTCGCCTTGGTGATGCCCAGGAGCAACGGCTCGCTCGTCGCGGGCTTGTCGCCCTTCTTCTCCCCGCGCGCGTTGGACTCGCGGAACGTGAGCTTGTCCACGTGCTCGCCTTCCAGGAACTCGTTGTCGCCCGGATCCACGACTTTCACCTTCTGCAGCATCTGGCGCACGATCACGCCGATGTGCTTGTCGTTGATCTTCACGCCCTGGAGCCGGTACACCTCCTGCACTTCGTTCAGCAGATACTCCTGCACCGCGCGCGGTCCCTTGATTCGCAGAATGTCGTGCGGATTGACCGGACCCTCGGTGAGGCGGTCGCCCGCCCGCACGCGGTCGCCTTCGTGCACGCGCAAGTGCTTGCCCGCGGGCACCTCGTACAGCTGCGGTTCGCCCTCCTCGGGGTGCACGTAAATCTCGCGCTTGCCGCGCTTGATGTCGCCGAAGCGGACGGTGCCGTCCACTTCGGAGATCGTGGCCGGGTCTTTCGGCCGCCGGGCCTCGAACAGCTCGGCCACGCGCGGCAGGCCGCCCGTGATGTCGCGCGTCTTGTACGCCTCGCGGCTCACCTTGGCGAGCACCAACCCCGCGTACACCTCTTGGCCGTCTTCGACGGTCAGCTGAGCGCCCTCGGGGATCACGAAGTCGCGCAGCCGCTTCTCCTTCTCCCCCTTCTTCTGCACCACCTCAATGTGCGGGTGGAGCTTCTTCTCCCGGTCCTCGATGATCACGCGCTGGCGCCGGCCGGTGATCTCGTCCAGCTCCTCGCGCACCGTCTCGTCATCGACGATGTCGACGAAGCGCACCACGCCCGGCACGTCGGTGAGGATCGGGTTGGTGTACGGATCCCACGTGAACAGGATACCGTCCTTGGACACACGCGCGCCGTCCTCCACGATCAGCGTGGCGCCGAGCGGCACGTGGAAGCGCGAATGCACCGCGATCTTGGCGAGGTTGACTTTCTCGCCCTGCGGCACGGCCTTGAGGGTCAGCTCGCCCTCGTAGCTCGTGACGGTCTTCTGTCCGTCCGGCGTGGTCACGAACACCAGCCGGTCGCCGTACTCGATCACGCCTTCGACCTTGGTCTTGCGCACCGTCTGCTCCGCGATGCGCGCCGCCGTGCCGCCGATGTGGAAGGTCCGCAGGGTGAGCTGCGTGCCCGGCTCGCCGATCGACTGCGCGGCGAGAATGCCCACGGCCTCGCCCAGGTCCACCATGTCCATGGTGGCGAGGTTGCGGCCGTAGCACATGCGGCAGATGCCCCGCCGCGCCTCGCAGGTGAGCACCGAGCGGATGCGCACGGCCTCGATCCCCGCGTCTTCGATGTGGGCGGCGGTCTCCTCGGCGATCAGCTGCCCCGCGCCGACCAGCACCTTCGGATCACCGTCCTCGTCCAGCTCATGCGGATCGAACACGTCCTCGGCCGCGACGCAGCCGACGATGCGCTCGCGCAGCGGCTCGATGATGTCTTCGCCCTCCTTCAGCGCCGCGATCTCGAGCCCCAGAATCGTGCCGCAATCCTCCTCGGTGACCGTGACATCCTGCGCCACGTCCACGAGGCGGCGCGTCAGGTACCCCGCGTCCGCGGTCTTCAGCGCCGTATCGGCCAGACCCTTGCGGGCGCCGTGCGTCGAGATGAAGTACTCGAGCACCGACAGCCCCTCGCGGAAGTTCGACTTGATGGGGCTTTCGATGATTTCGCCGATGCCGCCCGTCAGCTTCTTCTGCGGCTTCGCCATCAGGCCGCGCATGCCCGCCAGCTGGCGGATCTGGTCGCGCGAACCGCGGCTCCCGGAGTCGAACATCATGAACACCGGGTTGAAGCCGCCCTTCGACTTCTTCATCGTCAAGACCATCGCCTCGGCGATGTCGTTGTTGGCGTGCGTCCAGGCGTCGATCACCTTGTTGTAGCGCTCACCGAAGGTGATCTGCCCCGTGGCGTAGGCGCGCTGGAACCGCTCCACCCGCGCCTCGGCGTCGTGCAACAGCGGCGCCTTCTCGGCCGGGATCTCGAGATCCTCGATGCCGATCGACACCCCGCCGATCGTGGCGTAGCGGAACCCGAACTCCTTCAGCGCGTCCAGGAACTGCACCGTGGACGCCAGCCCGGCGCGCCGGTAGCTCTCGAACACGAGCTCCGACAGGTCGCGCTTGCGCATGCCCTTGTTCTGGTAGCCCACCTCGCGCTTCAGGTCGTCGGGCAGGATCGAGTTGAAGATCACCCGCCCCGCGGTCGTCCCGATCCACTCGGGCGTGCCCGCCGGCGGCTCATACAGGAACTGCACCGGCGAGTGATAAACCAGCCGCTTGGTGGCGAGCCCCATTTCGAGCTCCGCCAGCGAGCCGACGCGCGGCGCCTTGCCCACGGCCGCCTCGAAATCGCCTGGCTCCTTGGTCAGGAAGTAGCAGCCCAGCACCATGTCCTGCGACGGCTCGGCCACCGGCCGGCCGTCGGAGGGCTTGAGAATGTTGTTCGACGAGATCATCAGCAGCCGCGACTCGAGCTGGCTCTCGAAGGAGAGCGGCACGTGCACGGCCATCTGGTCGCCGTCGAAGTCGGCGTTGAACGCGGCGCACACCAGCGGGTGGATGCGGATCGCCTTGCCTTCCACCAGCACCGGCTCGAACGCCTGGATGCCCAGGCGGTGCAGCGTGGGCGCGCGGTTCAAGAGCACCGGATGGTCCTGGATGATCTCTTCCAGGATCTCGAACACCTCGGCGCTCTCCTTCTCCACGATCTTCTTCGCCCGCTTCACCGTCTCGGCGATGCCCTTCTCCACCAGCTTGTGGATGATGAACGGCTTGAACAGCTCCACCGCCATCGCCTTGGGCAGGCCGCACTGGTGCAGCCGCAGCTC
>JBGPOE010000079.1:0-7736 GCA_041487875.1 Gemmatimonadota bacterium
CAGAATCAATCCGTTGTTGCAGCCGAACGTCGAGATCATGATGGCGACGGCCATCAGGACGAGGCCCGGCGCGCCGAACATCGCCTGCAGGGCGGCCGTGCCCACGCGGTCCTGCGGGGCGCCGGCGATGGCCGCTTGCGGTAACACGCTCAGGTACGCCACGTTGGCGAGCAGGTACAGGACGGTCACGACGAGCGTCCCCAGCGCCATGGCGATCGGCAGATCCTTGGTGGGGTCCTTCAGCTCGCTGCCCGCGAAGCCGACGTTGTTCCACGCGTCCATCGAGAAGAGCGAGCCGACCATCGCGGCGCCGACGGCGCCGACGCCCACGGCGATGCCGCCCGTCCCCCAGAAATTGCCGCCGAAGTTCGCGGCGATGGCATCGGCGTGGCGACCGATGGTGAGCCCCAGCAGAATCAGCGCACCGAGGGCCGCGGTCTTGACCGCGGTGAGCGAGGTCTGGATGAACGCCGCCGTCTTGACGCCGCGCACGTTGATCCAGGTGAGCAGGACGATCGACGCGATGGCGAAGAGGCGCTGCGGCGAGACGCCCACCAGGATGTCGCCGATGGGCGCCGGCAGATGGACCGTCGTGCCCCAGCCGGAGAACACGTCGGCGGACAGGGCGGGCCACAAGACGCCCGTGAACCGCGCGAAGGCCACGGCCACCGCGGCGATCGTGCCCGTCTGGATCACGACGAACAGGGTCCAGCCGTAGAGATAGCCGAACAAAGGCGAGATGCCCTCTCGGAGATAGACGTATTGGCCGCCGGCACTCGGGAACATGGCGGCGAGCTCACCGTAGGTGAGCGCCCCCATCAGCGTCACCGCGCCCGACACGGCCCACACGACGAGCAACAGGCCCGGAGAATGGACCTCGCGAAGAATCTCGGCCGAGACGATGAAGATCCCCGAGCCGATCATCGAGCCCACGACGAGCGCCGTCGCGTCGAGCCGGGTGATCGCCTTGACGAAGTCCGTATGCGGCTGCTGCGCGGTGGCCATGCGCGGTGCTCCCTCAAAGGGAAACGAGTGGGCATAACCTAGTGGCCGTCCCGGGCCGCCGCTATGTTTCCGCGCGGATTTTTCGGCCCGTCACACCGCGAGGACCATCGTGCGCTTCCTACCCCGTGAAGAAGAGTTCTTCGACCTGTTCGTGCAGGTCGCCACCAGGAACAAGGAAGCGGCGCGCTACCTGCGCGACCTGTTCGACGCGCCGCCGGAGCGCCGCACGCCGATCGTGGACGCCATCAAGCGGCTGGAGCACGAGGCCGACCAGCTCACCCACGAGGTGGTGAACCGGCTCGACCGCACCTTCATCACGCCGCTCGACCGCGAGGACATCCACCAGCTCGCCTCCGACCTGGACGACGTGATGGACGCGATCGACGGCACGGCGCGGCGGGCGCAGATCTTCCGGCTCCGCGTCGCCCCGCCGCCCGTGAAGGTGCTGGTCGAGGTGATCGAGCGGATGGTGGTGGTGCTGGCGGAGGCCGTCGGCCGCCTGAAGAAGAGCGACGACGTGATGCGCTACTGCATCGAGGCCAAGAAGCTCGAAGAAGAGGGCGACGCGATCTACCACGAGGCGCTGGGCGAGCTGTTCGACAAGGAAAAGGACGCGCTCGAAGTGATCAAGTGGAAAGAGATCTACGACAACCTCGAGCGCACGCTCGACGAAGCGGAAGACGTGGCCAACGTGATCGAGTCCATCACGCTGAAGCACTCGTGATCAGCCACAGCGCGTGGTTTGTATGCGCGATCATCGTGGTCGCGCTGATTTTCGACTTCAGCAACGGATTCCACGACGCGGCGAACGCCATCGCGACCGTGGTCTCCACGCGCGTGCTCTCACCCACCGCCGCGGTGATCTGGGCCGGGTGCTTCAATTTCATCGCCGTGTTCATATTCGGGACGGCCGTCGCGAAAACGATGGGCCAGGGCCTGGTCGACATCACCATCGTGGACGCGACCGTGGTGCTGGCCGGGCTCGTGGGCGCCATCGCCTGGAACCTGATCACCTGGTATGCAGGGCTGCCGTCGTCGTCGTCGCATGCGTTGATCGGCGGCTATGCGGGCGCCGCCATCGCGAAGGCGGGAATCAGCGCGTTGGTGTGGCCGGGCAAGTGGGTGCAGACGCTCGCGTTCATCGTGCTGTCGCCGCTGCTGGGCCTGTTGGTGGCGTTCGGCCTTACGGTCGCCTTGTCCTGGATCCTCAGGCGCTCGCTGCCGCGCAAGGTGGACCGGGCGTTCCGGCTGCTGCAGCTCGTGTCGGCGGCGGGGATGTCGCTCTCGCACGGCAGCAACGACTCGCAGAAGACCATGGGCATCATCGTGAGCCTGCTCTTCGCCGAGCGGGCCGCGTTCGAGAAGGTCCCGGTGGCGGCGCTGCACGTGACGTCGACGGCGTCGATCCCGACGTGGGTGGTGTTCGCCGCCTATGCGGCGATCGGCATCGGAACCATGGCGGGCGGCTGGCGGATCGTGAAAACGATGGGGCAGCGGATCACCAAGCTGAAGCCGTTCGGCGGCTTCTGCGCGGAGACGGGCGGGGCGCTGACGATCACGCTGGCATCACACTTCGGCATCCCCGTGAGCACGACGCACACTATCACCGGCGCGATCACGGGCGTCGGGGCGGCGCAGCGCTTCTCGGCCGTGCACTGGGGCGTGGCGGGGCGAATCGTGTGGGCCTGGGTGCTGACGATTCCGATGGCGGCGGGGATCGGGCTGGTCGCCTATCTGGTGCTGCACGCCGTGATTGGCTGAGTTCAGGCCGGCGAGTCGGGCTCCCGCGTTCTCAGCATTTTCAAGTCGATCATCTTCAGCCCTTCGACGTACTCCGTGGTGGGGGCGTGCGTCACCCGCGTGAGCCGCTCGAGACTGTCCTGGATGCGGCGCGCCATCACCAGCATGCTGGCCACCGCCTCGCGGTCCTCGGGATGCTCGAGGCGGGCATCCTGCGCCAGGATCTGCGCTTCCGCCACGATCGTGGCGAGCGCGTTGTTCACTTCGTGGCGGATGGCGATCGCCAGCTGGCCCACCACCGCGATGCGCTCACCCTCGATTGCCCGCGCATAGAAGAGGTGCAGCTGCTGCGACAACCAGCCCACCGAAATCGCGATGGCACCGTAGGCCGCATAGATGGGGACGGTGATGCGCCAGTCTTCCGGCTGGAGGTTCGAGGCGACCAGGAACTGGATCGTGGTGAACAGCACGGTGCCCATGATCAGGCCCGCCACCGCGCCGCGCATGCCGTAGTGCAGCGACAAGAGGAACGCCGGGACCAGCGTCACGAGCCACACGATGTCGCGGTAGGGCACCTCCTCCGCGCTCACGACCGTGAGCACCATGCTGGGCGCCAGGTAGGCGATGGCGCACCACCCCCACCAGGCTGCGGGGAGCGGCGGCCGGAACGACATCGGCTTGAAGTCGAGCCACGTCAGCAGTCGCAGCATCACGAAAGCTTGAGGGTCAGGAGCCGCAGCTCGGTCATCTCATTGATGGCGTAGCGCACCCCCTCGCGCGCCAGGCCCGACGCCTTGGCGCCGCCGTAGGGCAACCGGTCCACGCGATAGCCGGGAATGTCGTTGCCGTTGACGCCGCCCACGTCGAGCTCGGCCCAGCACCGGAACATCGTCTGGAGGTCGCGCGTGAACACGCCGGCCTGGAGGCCGTAGGGCGAGTCGTTCACCGCGGCGATCGCCTCTTCGATGCGATGGAACGGCGTGACCGTGACGAGCGGCGCGAACACTTCCTCGCAATTCACCTTCATGGCGGGACTCGTCTGCACCAGTACGGTGGGCTCGAGGTACGCGCCGGTACGCTTCCCACCCGTCGCCACCTGGGCGCCGGCCGCGACGGCTTCCTGGATCCAGCGGTCCACGCGCTCGGCTGCGTCGAGCGAGATCAGCGGCCCTACCTCGACCTGATCGTCCAGCACGTCGCCCGTCTTCAGGGCGCGTACTTTGGGCAGAAACACGTCGAGGAACGGCTGATAGACCGACTCGTGCACGTAGATACGCTGCGTGGAAATGCATGACTGGCCGGCATACGTGAAGCCGCCGATGGCGCAGCGCGCCGCCGCCCAGGCGAGGTCGGCGTCGGCCGCGATGATCACGCCGGCGTTGCCACCCAGCTCGAGCGCCACGCGCTTGGTGCCCGCCTTGGCGCGGATCGCCCAGCCGGCACGGGCGCTGCCCGTGAACGAAATCATCCGCACGCGCGGGTCTTCGATGAGGATCTGCGCCACCTCGACGTGGCACGGCACGATGCGGACGCCGCCGTCGGGGTATCCGGAGGCCGCCACCAGCTCACCCAGCCGGAGCGTGGTGAGAGGATCCTGCGGCGGCGGCTTGAGCGTGATGCTCGCGCCGCACGCCATGGCAGGGGCCAGTTTGTGAGCCGCGAGCAGCAGCGGAAAGTTGAACGGCGTGATGGCGGCGATCGGCGCCAGTGGAAAGCGGCGCGCCAGCGCGATGCGGCCCGCGCCCGTGGGCGTCACGTCGGCTGGAAGCAGCTCGCCCGCGAGCCGGGTGGCCTCTTCGGCGCCGTCCCGGAACACCGACGTCGCGCGATCGAGCTCGGCGCGCGCCTGCGTGATGGGCTTCCCGGCTTCGAGCGCCATCGTATGCGCCAGCGATTCCTTCTCGGCCGCGAGGGCGTCGGCCACGCGCCGCAGGGCGGCGGCGCGCTCATACGCCGGCATCTCGCGGCAGGCGCGCGCCGCGGCCACGTTGGCATCGAGCGCCGCGCGCACGTCTTCCGGGCTCGCGAGCGGGCACACACCCACTTCGCTGCCGTCGTGCGGCGCGCGGATGACGGCCGTCTCCCGCGCATCTGATTGGGTGCGTGTCATGATTCGATCACCTCCACGACCGCTTCCGCGATTGCCGCATCCTGCACGCCGACGCCGGTCAGGTCGGCGACGGTGATCTGACTCGGCGTCTCACGCCCGACGAAACGCCCCAGCGCCAGATCGCCCAACTCGCCCGTGACGCGGTCGCGCGTGAACACGCCCGCGGCGATGGCATGCCGCAAGTTACCATAGCGCTCGGTCTGCGCCACGCGGTCGGCAAAGACGCGGTCCGCCTTGGCCAGCAGCGCGGGCTCCAACTCGACCTTCTCGGGGCTCCCCGTGCCCACGGACGTGACGTGCGTGCCCGGCTGCACCCAGGCGGCGCGAATCAACGGCGCGGTGCTCGCGGTCGCGGTAACGACGATGCGGTGACTCCGCACCTCGGGCTCGAGCGCGTGGGCCACGCGCGCCTCGACCACGCCCTCCAGCTCGCGCGCCAGCGCCGCCGCGTGCTCGGGCGTGCGGTTCCAGATGGTGAGTCGGCGGATGGGGCGCTCGGCGATCATGGCGCGCGCCGACAAGCGGCCCACGGCGCCCGCCCCGACGAGCAGCGCCGCGGTGGCAGCGGCGGGTGCCAAGTAGCGCAGGGTCAGGGCCACGGCCGCGGCGGTACGCAGATCGGTGAGATAGCCGTGCTCTTCGAGCAGGAACGCCGGAGCCCCAGTCTCGGCGTCGAGCAGCAGGAACAAGCCGTCGCCCGAGGGCAGGCCGCGCGCGGGATTCTTGTAGAACCCGGTCGCGACCTTCAAGACCACGTAACGCGCGCCCTTCAAGAGCGCGCCTTTCACGTGGACCTCGGCGTCGCGGTCCTTGAGCTCGGCCACGAGCGGCTCGGGGAGCGTCGCCTCGCCCGCCGCGAGCGCGCGGAAGCCGCGCTCGACCGCGGCGATCGCCCGCGTCATCGGGATCTTGTCTTTGAACGCCGCGAGCGGGACGACCCGCATCTCAGTCCGTCAGCACGCGCCGCAGGCCCCGCTCGGTCTCGGCGAGCGCGGCCTGCAGCTCGGCCAGCTCGTTGCCGAAGCCGAAGCGCAGGTGGTGCGGCAGGCCGAAGTGATCGCCCGGGCAGAGCAGCACGCCGTGCTCGGCGCGCAGCTTTTCGGCGAGCTCGGGCGCGTCCACGGCGTGGCGGTACTTGGCGAAGCAGATCGCGCCGGCGTCGGGCGGCGTCCACGTGAACGTGTCGCCGAAACGCTTCAGCCACTCCTCGAGCACCGGATAGTTCGCGGTGATGATGCGCCGGGTGCGCTCGAGCAGCTTCTCGCGCACCCGCGACTCGAGCGCCAGCGTCGCCAGGTGGTCGCTCACGCCCGACGGACCGATGGTGGTGTAGTCGTGGCGCGCCCACGCCTCGCCGGCGAAGGCGGGCGGGCCCACGAGCCAACCAAGCCGCAGCCCCGGGAGACCGTACGCCTTCGACAGGCCGTTCACGACGATGACCTTGTCGGACGCGCCCCAGTTGGAGCGCGTGACGGTGCCGCCGCGCTCGGCGCCCTGATAGACCTCGTCCGAGAGCAGCCACGCGCCCACCTCCGCGGCGCGCGCCGCGATGAGCGCACGCAGCTCTTCCGACAGCACGTGGCCCGTGGGGTTATGCGGGTTCGTGACGACGACGAGCTTGGTGCCCGGGGCGATGGCCGCGCGCACTTCGCCGGGGTCGGGCTCCCAGCCCAGGTCCTCGCGCAAGTGGAACGGCCGCACGTGCGCGCCGAAATTCTGCGCCAGGCCCCAGGTCTGGAGGTAGTTGGGCAGCATGATGGCGACCGTGTCGCCCGGCTCGATCAGGCGCCACAGGACGCAGAAGTTGGCCTCGGCGGATCCCGTCGTGACGAGCACCTGGTCGGGCGAGGCGCCGGGATAGAGCGCGGCGATGCGTTCGCGCAGCAGGTCGGTGCCGTTGGACTGGCTGTAGTGCAGGCGGACTTCGAGCAGCGGCAGCGCCGGCGCGCCGGCCAGGCCGAGCAGCTCCTGCACCGACAGCGGGTGCACGCCCGACTCGGAGATGTTGTAGCGGACGCGATTCTCCCAGGTGGACTGCCAGCGTTCGAGCTCGAAAGGAACAAATCGCATGAGGCGTGGTCCGTTCTCCGTTATCCGTTGTGCGTGAACTGCGCGAGATCGGCCGGCGTCTCGAGCCAGTAGTCTGGCACGAGGTCGGCTAAGTGCTGACGATCAAAGGGGCCCCACAAGACCGCCGCGGTGCGCACGCCCGCGGCGCGGCCGCTTTCCATGTCGTGGCGCGAGTCGCCGATGAAGACGGTCTCGCTGGCGGGCGCGCCGAGCAGCTCGAGCGCCTTGAGCACGGGCTCGGGGTGCGGCTTGGGGTGCTGCACGTCGTCCGCGCCCACGACGGCGTCGAACTGGTCCTCGATGGCGGCGACCCGGAGGCCCCGCAGCGCGCCGCTCTTGAGTTTACTAGTCACGAGGCCGAGCCGCTTGCCCGCGGTCTTCAGGGCGCGGACCTGGGCGGCGACGCCGTCGTAGGGGCGGACCATGGCGTCGTGGTGGGCGAGGTTGTAGTTGCGGTAGGTCTCGACCATGGCGCTGATCTCGGCGGGGTCGGTGGTCCAGTCGCGGAACTGCACCCACAAGGGCGTGCCCAGGCCCGCCATCCAGACTTCGTCCGGCGGCTCGATGCCGCGGTGTGCTTTCAGGGTGTGGCGGTAGGATTGGAGGATCAGCTCGATCGAGTCGATCAACGTCCCGTCGAGGTCGAACAAGAGCGTGGTGAGCGGCACGAGGGAAAGCTAAACGCGGAACGGCAGTCAGCGAACGAGCTGCACTATAGCGATTAAGGCCACATCGGGCCTCGCGTGGGGATCGGCGAGGGGTGGCAGCGTCGCGTGCCAGGCGAGCAGATCCCCTACACCGAGTGGCGCGG
>JBGPOE010000080.1:0-7691 GCA_041487875.1 Gemmatimonadota bacterium
ACGCCGGCAGCTTCTTGTTGTCCTGCACCACTTCGTCGACCTTGAGCTCATGCGCCCGCATGGTCGTGGCGTCGGAGCGTCGAGCGCTCACGAACACCACGACGAGGCCTGCCTGCCGCAGCAACTTGATTCCCAAGCCGTCCTGGATGTCGAAGCGCTTGAGCTCGACCGCGTGGTCGGCGGCGCGTCCGATGTAGATCCCGCCGTCGGTGAGCACGCCGTCGACGTCGAGCCCCACCAGCTTCAGGCGGCGCGCCAGCTGGGCGTCAAGCATTGGACGGGCGTCGGGCGGACGGCACGGCCCTGGCTCGGTCCTCGACAGCCGCCCCGCCGCTCCCCTGGGACCTCGCTGCGGGCGTGCCGTCCGCCCTCGCACGGTGCCACACGTCCAGCGCTCGCTCGAGAATTCCCTGGAGCTGGTCGAGCGGTAACATGTTCGGGCCGTCGGATGGGGCGTGGTCGGGATCGGGATGCGTTTCGAGGAAAAATCCATCGGCGCCGGCGGCGGCCGCCGCGTACAAGAGTGGCGGGATGAACTCCCGCTGCCCGCCGCTCGCGCCGTCCGAGCCCGCGCCCGGTTGCTGCACTGCGTGGGTGGCGTCGAAGATCACGGGGGCGCGACACGCCGCGCGCAACCGCGCAAAGTTGCGCATGTCCACCACCAGGTCGCCGTAGCCGAAGAACGTGCCGCGCTCGGTCACGGCCACTTCGGGCGCGCCGCCCGAGCGCACCTTCTCCACCGCTCCGGCCATCCCCTCGGCGCTCATCCACTGGCCCTTCTTGACGTTCACGGGTTTCCCCGCCTTGCCCGCGGCGAGCAGCAGATCCGTCTGGCGGCACAAGAACGCCGGGATCTGGAGGACGTCTGCGACCTGCGCGGCGGCGCTCACCTGGCCCGCTTCGTGGACGTCGGTGAGCACGGGGAGGCCGGTGGCGCGGCGCACCCGCTCGAGCGCCCGCAACCCCGCCTCGATGCCCGGGCCGCGCGTGGCCTGGAGGCGCGAGCGGTTCGCCTTGTCGTATGAGGCCTTATAGATGATCGGCAACTCGAGGCGCCGGCCGAGCTCGGCCAGAGCCTCGCCCACCTTGAGGTTCAGCTCGTCGGATTCGACGACGCAGGGCCCCGCGATGAGGAACGGGGCGCTCGCGAACTGCGGCGCGGGCATGTCAGTGGCCGATCAGTCGCCGAACCGCGCGAGCTCGGAAGGCGCTGCGGCGCCCGCGGGGCGCTCCGCACCCTTGGCGCGAGCATGGCCCAGCGCGGCGCCGATGAAACTGGCGAACAGGGGATGCGGGCGCATCGGCCGCGACCGCAACTCGGGGTGGAACTGGCAGCCCACGAACCAGGGGTGGTCCGGCAACTCGATCATCTCGACCAGCGAGCCGTCGGGCGAGAGACCAGAGCAGCGTAGGCCGTACTCCGCGAGCACGTCGCGATACGCGTTGGAGACTTCGTAGCGGTGGCGATGGCGCTCGCTCACTTCCTGCTGTCCGTAGATCTGCGCCACGCGCGAGCCGGGGCGCAGGCGGCAGGGGTAGGCGCCCAGCCGCATGGTCCCGCCCATCTCCTGGATGCCTTCCTGTGAGCGCATCAGCGCGATGACGGGGTTGGCGCACTCCGGCGCGAACTCGCTCGAGTTAGTGTCGGGGATCTTGCACACATCGCGCGCGAACTCGATGATCGCGGTCTGCAGGCCGAGGCAGATGCCGAAGAACGGCAGCTTGTGCTCCCGCGCCCAGCGGATCGCCTCGAGCATCCCCTCCACGCCGCGCACCCCGAAGCCGCCCGGTACGAGCAAGGCGTCGTAGGGCGCGAGCAGCTCGCCGGTCGCTGCGTGATCGGTGAAACGGTCCGAGGCGATCCACGTCACGTCGACGCCCGCTTCATTGGCGATGCCGCCGTGCACCAACGCCTCGTGAATGCTCTTGTAGCTGTCGGCCAACTCCGTGTACTTCCCCACCACCGCCACGCGCACGCGCTCCGTGGGGTGGAGGATCTTGTCCACCATGAGGTTCCAGCCGCGGAGGTCGGGCTCCTTCGTGTCGAGCCCCAGCCGCCGGCACACTTCGCGATCGAGTCCCTGCTCGTTGAACTTGAGCGGGATCTCATAGATCGAGCGGACGTCGGGGCTTTCCACCACGCAGCCGAAGTCCACGTTGCAGAACTGGGCGATCTTGCGCTTCAGGTCCTCGGACAACGGGTGCTCGGCGCGACAGATCAGGATGTCGGGCTGGATTCCGATCTGCATCAGCTCGCGCACGGAATGCTGCGTCGGCTTGGTCTTGAGCTCCGCGGTCGCGGCGATGAAGGGCACCAGCGTGAGGTGCACGAACAGCGTGTTCTCGCGCCCCACTTCCTGGCGGAACTGGCGAATCGCCTCGAGGAACGGCAACGACTCGATGTCGCCGACCGTGCCGCCGATCTCGGTGATCACCACGTCGTGCTCGGGCGCCAAGCGGCGAATGGCGGACTTGATCTCGTCGGTGATGTGCGGGATCACCTGCACCGTGGAGCCGAGGTATTCCCCGCGGCGTTCCTTGGTGATCACCGAGAGGTAGATGCGGCCCGTGGTGACGTTGTTCACCTGCGAGAGCGAGCGGTCGATGAAGCGCTCGTAGTGGCCCAGATCCAGATCCGTTTCGGCACCGTCGTCGGTGACATAGACCTCGCCGTGCTGGAACGGCGACATCGTGCCGGGATCGACGTTGATGTACGGATCGAATTTCTGGATGCTCACCTTGAGGCCGCGCTCGACCAGGAGACGGCCGAGCGACGCCGCCGCGATCCCCTTGCCGAGCGAGCTCACCACACCGCCGGTCACGAAGATGTACTTCGTCGAACTCACGGGCTCACCTCCTTCAGCTGTCGGGTCAGGGTCCGGTCCGCCCACGCGAGGTCGTCCGCCGTGTCCACGCCCGGCGCGGGCTGCTCGGCGAACAGCGCCACGCCGATCGGAATGCCGTGCAGCAACGGCCGCAGCTGCTCCAGCCGCTCCCACCGCTCCTCGGGCACCGGTGGCAGCCGCACCCATCGCTCCAGCGCGTCGCGCGTGTAGCCGTACACGCCGACGTGCTGATGGTAGGTGACGCCGCCCGTGCCGTCGCGATCGAACGGAATCGGCGCGCGCGAGAAGTAGCGCGCGTGGCCGGTCACGCCGAGCACGACTTTCACGCGGGCCGGATCGTGCGCCAGCGTGGGGTCGAGCGTGCCGGCGGCGGTGCCGATGGGATCGCCCCGCTTCAGCCGCTCGATGGTGCCGCGGATCGCCGCCGCGGCCACAAGGGGCTCGTCGCCCTGCACGTTCAAGACCAGATCATAATCCTTAAACGCTTGTTGCCCAATCACTTCGGCGATGCGCTCCGTACCGGACTGGTGTGCGGACGACGTCAGCACCGCTTCGTGCCCCGCGCGCTCCACCACGTGGGCGATCTCGCGCGCGTCGGTGGCCACCACCAGGCGGTCACACACGCCCAGCTCGGCGACACGTCGGACGACCCAGAGGATGAGGGGTTCACCTGCCAGCGGCAGGAGGGGCTTCTTCGGCAAGCGGCTGGAACCCAGCCGCGCCGGGATCACGCCGAGGATAGGCACGGAGGAAGATACAAAAGTCGTGCCGTGGAGTCTAGACGGTTGCCTGCACCACTTTCAAGAAGTTCTCCAGCAACCGCTTACCGACCTCTGTCCCAATCGACTCCGGATGGAACTGCACGCCGTAAATCGGGTGGGCGCGGTGCTTCATGGCCATGATCTCGGCGCCCTTGGGCTGGTCGGCGCTCCACGCGGTGATCACCAGGTCGTCGGGGAGCGAGCGCGATTGCACCACCAGCGAGTGGTACCGCATCGCGGTGAATGGCGACGGGATGCCCTCGAACAGCTCGTCGGTGCCATGCGCCACCAAGCAGGTCTTGCCGTGCATCAGCCGATCGGCCCGCACCACCTTGCCGCCGAACGCCACGCCGATCGCCTGGTGTCCCAGGCAGACGCCGAGTAGCGGCACGTGGGCCGTGGCGGCGGCGCGCGCCAGCGCCACGGAGATCCCTGCTTCCTGCGGCGTGCAGGGGCCCGGCGAAATGACGATGGCGGTGGGCTGAAGCGCGAGGGCGGCCTCGACGGTCACGGCGTCGTTGCGATAGACGATCGGGCCGGTGCCGAGCTCGCCCAGGTATTGGACCAGGTTATAGGTGAACGAATCGTAGTTGTCGAGCACGAGCAGCATGGGCGGAAGCTAGCGGGGTTTGCGCGCGGCCTCCAGCAGGGCCATGCTTGTTGCGAACTGCGGACTGCGATGACGGCACTGCTGCAGAACCTCGTGGACGGCGTTGACGCTGCCTGCCGTTGGATCACCGGCGGTTGGGGCGGCGGCTCGACCTACGCCCTGTCGCGCTGGGTCTTCCTGCGAGCCGTGGGCGTCATCTATCTCATCGCGTTCGTCTCCCTCTGGGTACAGGTCAAGGGTCTCATCGGCCCGCACGGCATCTTGCCGGCCCAGGACTACCTCGGCGCCCTGCGCGGGTATCTGGGGCCGGACCGTTTCCGCCTGGCCCCGACCGTCTTCTGGCTCGGCGCGGGCGACACCGCGCTGCAGCTCGCCTGCGCGGCGGGAGTGATCGGGGCGGCGCTCGTCATCTGTGATGTGCTGCCCGCGCCCGGCCTGCTGGTGTTATGGGCGTTGTATCTCTCGTTCGAGACGGTGGGGCAGGACTTCCTCGCGTTTCAATGGGATGTCCTGCTGCTCGAAACGGGCCTCCTGGCGGTGCTGTGCGCGCCCTGGAGCACGCTGCCGGGCCGCAGCCTGGCGCGCGCCGTGCCGCCGTTTCCGCTGATCCTCCTGTGGTGGCTGTTGTTCCGGCTGACCTTCGAGTCGGGCATCGTGAAGCTGCTCTCGGGCGATCCCGCGTGGCGCAACCTCAGCGCGCTCGACTACCACTTCTGGACGCAGCCGCTGCCGACGTGGACCGCGTGGTATGCGGCGCTGCTCCCCGCGTGGTGCAAAAGCGTCATGGTCGTGGCGACCTACGCGTTGGAAATCGGCGTGCCGTTGTTGATGTGGGGCCCGCGGTGGGCCCGCCTCACCGCGTGCGCGGGCATCGTGTTCTTGCAGCTCATCATCTTCGCCACCGGCAATTACACGTTCTTCAACCTGCTGACCGTCGCGTTGGCGCTTCTCCTGGTGGACGACGCGCTGTGGGCGCGCCTCTTGCCCGGCCGGCTGGTGCAAGCGGCGGCGTCGCCGGGCGTCGGCCGGCCGCCGGGAGCGGCCTTCGCGGCGTTATGCATTGGCGCGGCCCTGCTCTACGGTGCGAACCTCAAGCTTCTGTTCACGGCATGGCCCGACGCCCGCTTGGCCCGCCCGCTGGCGTGGCCCGTGGCGTGGCTCGAGCCGCTGCGTAGTACGAACGGCTACGGACTGTTTCGCGTGATGACGACGCAGCGTGTGGAAATCGTGATCGAGGGCAGCGACGACGGCGTGTCCTGGAAAGCGTACGAGTTCAAGTATAAGCCGGGCGACCCCGCGGGCCGGCCGCGGTTCGTGGAGCCGCACCAGCCGCGACTCGACTGGCAAATGTGGTTCGCGGCGCTGTCGTCCTACGACCAGACGCCCTGGTTCCAGACGTTGCTCGCCCGCTTGTTGCAGGGCTCGCCCGACGTGCTGGCGCTCCTCGGGAACAACCCCTTCCCCGCCCACCCGCCGGCGTACGTCCGTGCCTTGGCCTACGACTACCACTTCACCACGCCCGCCGAGCGGCGCGCCACCGGTGCGTGGTGGACCCGCGCGCCGCTCGGCGCTTACAGTCCCGTGATCGCGTTGCGGCGCGAATAAAGAAACCAGAAAAACCAAGAAACGGGGCGCCCAAGGGGGCGCCCCGTTCACGCGGTCTCACTGCTCGCGGCTAGAAGAGAATCCAGGCGAGGACGTACAGGGTGTTGTTGTCTTTGGCCGTACGACCGGAGCCGTCGTAGTCGGTCGACGCGCCGTTGAACTTGTTGTAGCCCACGTACTGGAACTGGAACCGCAGGTTCTGCCACGGCATGACGTCGGTTTCGGCGATGAACCCGCTGCTGTTGGGACTGCCGGTCGCGCTTCCGGTCATGGGCGCGGGCGCATACAGTGTGGCATCGGTCGTGCCTGTGGTCGAGAACGGTGCGAGCGTGAACGCGAAGCGTGACGCGATGTGATACATCGCGGCGACGCGCACCGTGGTCAAGGTATTGGTCGGATTCGCTGTGCCACCCGCCGACCATTTCTGCGACTCGTGGATCCACGTCGCGTCGGTCGTAAAGCTGTTCGGTCCGAAGGACTGCATGAAGGCGAGATCGAAGGCGACGTCGGTGAAGCGGTTGGTCGCACCGGTGACACCCGTGGGATAGACCTGCGCAGAGATCCCGTACGTGCCGAGCGACAGGTACGAGTGGCCCCAGGAGTGCGGCACGGCGAGGCGCCAATACGGGGCGACACCCTTGATCACGCCGGTCGCGGTGCCGTCGAGCGGTCGCGAGACGCCCAGCGGCGCCGAGCGGTACGCGCCCACTTCGCCGTACAGGTGGTTATTCAACATGGCGTATGCGGTGAGCCCCGCCACTTGCTGGCCCAGCGTGCCGTCGATGATTGTCGCGGCCGCGGGAGCGGGCGCGGCGTCGGAGCTGCCGTAGGGGAAGCCCCACGCGGGGGTGCTGTTCCACAGATCCTGTACTGTGGGGTTGTTGTTGAGGCTCAAGCCGACGGTCGCGGGCTTGGCGAAGAGCTTCGTCTGCGACGCGTAGCGGAAGTCGGCGTTGTCCACGCCGAGTCCGCCGCTCTGCGGGTCGAACGTGACCTGCAGGAAGCCGCCTACGTGCGTGGTGACTTCCCCGCCCGTGAAGATGCTGAGCTGGTCGGGGAAGAACACAGTGCCATTCTGGGTGCCGGGCTGCGCCTTCTTGGTGGCGGTGAAGGACGTCTGCAGCATCCACGATAACGGCGTGACGAGGCCCAGGAGCAGGTTCTGTTCGCCCCCTGATGCGCGGCCCTGGAGCGAGTCGGAGCCGCGGCGATACACATAGCCGTTGAGCTTGAACGCCCGCCCGGTCGGCGTGAGTTCCGGATAGTGCGTGTGGCAGGCGCTACACGAGAGGCCGGTCTGGCGGGCGAACGACGGAGTACCGGCCCGCCCGTCGGCGGCCAGCGGGCTGATGTTGAGCGCCAGCAGAACCGGCAGAGCGGTCATCAAGGCGAAACGGTGCGACATGATATCTCCTTGAGGGGAAGGAATTGCTCCACTTTGGCACACGGACTTGCAAGAAAGGGTGAAGATAGGGCGAGAGGCCCTTTAAGGACTCGCCCGTTAGAACTCGACGACAAGATTGGTCCCGACGACCCGGACGCGCAACTTCCCCGCCGCCACTCCGGGCGGTGAGTCTTTGATATCGAACAGGATGGCACGCGCGTGCATCACCCGCCGACCCCGTAGCGCTCCTTGAGGATTGCGACGTGATGAGCCTCGTGGCCCGCGATGATGTGCGCGAGCGCCCGGACGGTGACGCGATGCCCGCTCGCGGTGCCCCAGCGTGCGAAGGCGGCCTCGTCGAGGCCACGGAGCAGCGCGAGCGTGGTCTGGCGCACCGCGCGCAGCTCGGCCACGAGGTCGGCCAGCGTGCGCCGATCGAACCCACCGGCAGCGGCGTAGGCATTCTCGTCGAATGGCTGGAGCGG
>JBGPOE010000081.1:0-7662 GCA_041487875.1 Gemmatimonadota bacterium
GGAAGGTCTACGGGCACCTGGGCCAGGTGCGCCACCGGGCCGAGGCGGTGGAGTACCGCGTCGAGCAGCACGCCGCTACGTGAGGGGCGCGGGTGGAGGCGCTGCGTGGGGTGGGTTTTGGCACCACCATTGGCACCACGGCGTAGACCTCTCGACCAACGCGATAAGTCGTTGCGGCACATCAACGCCACCGTAGCTCAGTGGTAGAGCTCTCGATTCGTAATCGAGCGGTCGTCGGTTCAAGTCCGACCGGTGGCTCTTGCAGGAGAAGGAGTTAGGTCGTACCCGGCGCTGCGTCCGCTACCGCTGGGGAGCCCTGAGGACAATGTGCAGATCCCTGCCTTCCCATTGGATCGTCGCGCGGACGGCATGCAGCACAACCCCCGGCAATGCCAGCCTCAGCTCGCGGGCCTCTTGCCCGGTCGGCGCGACGGCGCCAGCCGCGCTCGCCACTTCCTGGGGAGAGAACACCCTGGGCAACCGGAACCGGATCAGCTTGCGCTTCCTGTCGTGGAGCAGGGGCATCGGCTCCGTTTGCGCGACCTCGGAGCCGTCGGGGAACTGGGCGCGGATCGGAATCTGCGTGTAAATGGTTCGATCCGCATCGACGACAGAGATGCCGAACGGAGTGAAGGCCAGTGCCACCCGTGGAGTCTCGAGGGCTCCGTAGTCCACGATGATGCCGGTGCCGGCGCCATGCTCGATGCCCCCGAGCACCGTGTCGATCCGGGCTCGACCTTCCTCCGCGAGGCGTCGCTTGGCGGCAACCAGTGAGTCGTAGTTTCCCTCCCGTCGCACATCCTCCAGCGCTCTGCGAAGCTCACCGGCGTCGGCACCAATCGCGCCATCCGCGAGATCCGTGAGGGACACGCCGGGAGCGACGATGCGGCCCTTCCAATCCGTGTGGAGCCGGTCGAGCAGGGCGCCGATCGCCATGCCGGAGTAGTACAGTCTCATGCGCAGCGGGGCGGTGCCATACGGGTCGTTGTTGACCGAGACCTCGCCGCGCATGTGCTGGAGCATCCTGTCGACGAGTTGGGAGCGCCGGGATGCCAGATTGCCGTACCCGCCGAATCCCTGGACCAACCACATCGCCTGGCCAGGCGTTCGACCGTCGAGCGTTTCGAGCAGCCGGTACTCGGTGTACTTGGCGAGACCTTCGCTGAACTCCACTCCGTTCTCGTACTCGACGGCTTCGGGCGAGAGCAGGGACCTGCGCTGCCGTCGCAGCGCTAGCCACCGTACGGCGGCGGACCGACATGCCGTGTCCGACGCGGATCGCAGCGCCGCCGCGAGCGCCGCGCCCTCCTGCGCAAACCCCACGTTGTTCGCCACCGAGAGCACGGGGTAGTGCAGGAGGAGCATCTCGTTGGCACCCTTCGTCGGGGCCGCACGATCCTGGAAGACGTGGAACGCCTCGTGAACGATGAGCGTGAGCTGGTCGTAGGGATCGATCGCGAGCTGCGAGAAGCTGAGATCCGGCGGTCTCTCGCCTGGAGGTCGCGGGGCCTCCAACAGACCGCGGATCTGCTGCCGCAGGTTGGACAGGGCATCGGCAACCACGAGCGTCCGGACTCCCTCGATGTCGCGCGATGTGTTCTGGCCGTCGTACTGGAGGAACCCGGGTCCGTCCCGCACCAGGATGCGTCCCCCTGGAAACGGCACCGGCCCATCATAGGGTACGAAGCCCGCAGGCGGCCGAGGGTGATTGATGAGCACATCTTGCTCGCCGGGAAGGTAGAAGAGGATCGGCGTATCGGACGCATCCCAGCCGGGCCAGACGGGGTTCTCCCGTCCCGCGATCAGACGCCATACTTCCGCGGCTTCGACGATCAGCCGCGGATCTATCCGTAGCACGACGCTCGGCACTCCGGGCGACTGGCTCGCGCTGGCGGCCTCGCCCTGGGCCATCGCCACGCCGGGCGCCAGCAGGATGAAGGCCATCGTGAACGGCAGTACGCGTCGCGTCATGACACACCTCAGATGTGGCAGGTTGCCGCCGAGCGGCGTGGGGTGCGGCGACCGCCCGCTCCTCGAAGCCTAGATGCAGGAGCGAGGAGCAGCGTCGCAGGAGCGCTCGAGGCACCGCGTTCAAGACCTAGTGGCGGCTTGCTAATCTCTTGCCAATCTTTACAAGAATCTCGCAGGCAAATCTGAGCAAAAGATCAGGCTAGGAGGGCCGCGTTTGTGCTCAGAATGCCCTTCCAACCAACCGGACCGCCCCCGCTCGGCAGGATTCGTAATCGAGCGGTCGTCGGTTCAAGTCCGACCGGTGGCTCTTGGACTATATCCGCGTACTCGCGCTCCTCGCTCTTGCTCTGGTGGCAGTACCCGACTTGGTCTCCGCCCAGACCGACGAGATCCAGGTGTATGACGGCGGGCTGGCGGCGCCGGGGACGTTCAATCTCACACTGCACAACAACTTCACTCCCCAAGGCGTGACGACCCCGGCGTTTGCCGGCGCCCTCGTGGCCGACAAGTCATTGAACGGCGTGCCCGAATGGGCCTACGGCGTAGCGGAGTGGTTCGAGGCGGGGTTGTATTTGCCCTTGTACAGCATCGGCAAGAGAGATGGCCATAGCAGGGCGATGCTCAACGGCTTCAAGCTGCGCCTGCTGTTCGCCGTGCCGCATGCGGATGATCGTACGTTCTTCTACGGCGTGAACTTCGAATTCAGCTACAACGCCAGGCACTGGGATGCGACGCGCGTTACCTCCGAAGTTCGGCCGATCATCGGTTGGCACCTGCACCCGGTGGACATCATCGTCAATCCGATTTTCGACACCGCCTACGACGGCCTGAAGAATCTGGACTTTGCGCCGGCGACGCGCGTCGCCTGCAATCTCTCCCGTACATGGGGACTGGCCGTCGAGGCGTACGATGATTTCAAACAGCAGGCGCATCAGCTCTACGGCGTCGTCGATCACACCGCCAAGGGCTTGGACGTGGAGGTTGGCCTGGGATTTGGCCTCACCGATGCGTCCGACAAGATCACGCTGAAGCTGATTCTGTCGCGCGATCTCAACTGACGCCCTGCCGGCCTTCTACACCGACTTCACGACTCTTCGCCCGGATCCACCAGCTTGTGTTCGACCAGCTCGATCAGGGCGCCGTTGAGCGTGAGCATACCGACCTTTCTCGGCGTGTAGAGTCCGGCCCTGGACTAACGCCCGCTGCAATGTGGCCACAACTTAGGAACACGACTCTCACGATCAGAGGGAGGTCTGGCCATGCGCGTAAACCGCTGTGAGCGTACCGTAGTGATTGTCGGCGCGACCCTGGCGCTGGTGGCCGTTGTGGGCGGCTGCAACGGCTCGCCCGCTGGGCCCGCTGCGCCCGCCGGAGGGCACCGCGTTGTGATCAACGAGGTGGATTACGATCAGGTGGGAACCGACGCCGGCGAGTTCATCGAGATCTACAACCCGTCCGACTCGACGGTGAGCCTCGCGGCCCTCGCGCTCGTGCTCACCGACACGGTGGCCGAATACGCGCGCGTGCGTTTCGGCAACATCTCGCTCGCGCCCGGCGCATACCTTATGGTCGCCGATTCGGCCGTGACGGTCGCAGCCGGCGCCACGGTGATCCGGTTCGCGACCGCGACCAACAGCGTGCGGAATAACAAGGGCGGCATCGCCTTGTTCGATACCACCACCAACACGCTTCGGGACGCGCTGTCCTATGGCGGCACGCTTACCGCGGTCACGATTACCGGCGCGCCCGGTACGTACAACCTCGTGGAAGGCACGGCCACATCGGCGCAGGACTCGAACACGCAAGTCGGCTCGCTTGCGCGAACGCCCAACGGCCAGGACACCAACGACGCGTCCGCGGACTGGAAGTTTGCGAGCCAGCCCACGCCCGGCGGACCGAACCCCTGACCGCACCGCCGCCCGATCACTGCTCGGTGATCGTGACCTTGTGGCCCTTCTGCTTCAGGGCCGCCGCCATGCCGGACTTCTCCACCGACCTCACGTAAGCCTCGTCCGGCTCGACCAGCTTCCGCTCCACCAGCTCGATCAGCGCGTCGTTGAGCGTGAGCATACCCAGCTTCTTCGACGTCTGGATGATAGACGGAATCTGGAAGGTCTTGCCTTCGCGGATCAGGTTGGAGATCGCGGGCGTACTGAGCAGGATCTCGCGCGCGGCGATGCGTCCGCCGCCGATTTTCTTGCACAACGTCTGCGAGATCACGCCCTTCAACGACTCCGACAGCATCACGCGGATCTGCGACTGGCGGTCCGCCGGGAACTGATCGATGATGCGGTCCACCGTGGACGCGGCCGTGGTCGTGTGCAGCGTGCCGAAGACCAGGTGGCCCGTCTCGGCCGTCTCGATCGCGATGGCGATGGTCTCGAGATCGCGCATCTCGCCCACCAGCACGATGTCCGGATCCTCGCGCAAGGCGGCCCGCAGGGCCGACTTGAAGCTGTCGGTATGGATGTGCACCTGGCGCTGCGTGATGAGGCATTTCTTGTTCTCGTGGACGAATTCGATCGGGTCTTCGATCGTGATGATGTGATCGGTGCGCTCGCGGTTCACCAGGTCGATCAGCGCGCACAGCGTGGTCGACTTGCCCGAGCCCGTGGGGCCGGTCACGAGCACCAGCCCCTTGGTGAGGTAGCACAGCTGCTGCACCTCGGGCGTGAGGTTCAGCTCCTCGACGGTCACCACCTTGGCGGGAATCACACGGAACACGGCGACCGAGCCCTTGCGGTCGCGCGCGGCATTCACGCGGAAGCGCGCCAGTCCCGCGATCTCGTAGGCGAAATCCGTGTCGCCCGTCTCCTTCCATTCGGCGCGGTTGCGCTCCGGCATGATCGACATGACCAGCATGTCGAGTGCTTCCGGACTGAGCGGCTGGCCGCTTTGGCGCGCCATTTCGCCGTGCGTGCGGAAGAAGGGCGGCTCGCCCACCCGCAGGTGCAGATCGGAGCTGTTCGTCTTCACGAGCTGTTTCAACAGCTCGCCCAGGCGCTGCTCGGCGGCCTTGTACTCCGAGCCCGCGAACTCGGCCGGCAGCCGCAGCGACACCGACGGCCGCGCTTTGCCCGCGGGCGGCTCGATGCGCGCGTCCACCATCGGCGCCGCGGCGGTGGCGGAGGGCCGAGGCGGCCGCGGCGCGGGCTTGGCGGCGGCCGGTGCGGGCGTCGCCACGGCCGCAGCGTCTTCCACCACCGGCATGGCCGGCTGGGTGCGCCGGTTGGCCCCGGCGGTCACGATCGCCGTGAGCTGGCCCTTCTCCGGGACGACGCGAATCCGCACGAGTCCCTTGTCCGCAGCGTAGTCGAACTCCGTGTCGAGGCGCTGATCGATGCGATCGGACACATCCGACGGCGCGATTTCGGTGAGCAGCGCGTAGATGTGCTGTTCCGTCAGCGGCTGCTTCGAGACCTTGCGGGGCGTGCCGTCCTTCACGATGGAGACGGGCTCGTTGGGCAAGAGGTAGAGCTGCTCGGCACCTTCGCGCAGCATCACTTCCAGGAAGGGGTCCAGACGGGCCATCGTTACTCCTGCGGGCGCGCGTAGCGCACGTGCGCGCGGTTGACGAAGTGCGTCGCCGCGCCCGCGTCCACGGCGAAGAACGGCTCGGTGGACGCGTTGAGGATGTCCAGCGGCCGGGCGTGATGCTCCGGCAGCTCGGCCAGGGCGAACCCGACCAGCGTGTCGCCCCCGGTGAGTGTGATCTCGAGCGGCGCCGCCCGCGCGACGGAGCGCCGCGTGGGGTCGCCGATCGGGGCCTGGTGGACCTCGACGGCCACTGTCGCCGCCTTCGCGACCAGCAGCACCTCGCCATCCTTGGGGCAAAACGGGAAGAACGGATCAGGCCGGTTCAGCATCTCGAGCGGCGTCTCGGGCCCGGAGTGCTGCGGGACGCGCTCGGCGAGGTAGATCTCGCCGGCCTGCGCCTCACCCCCCACGAGCACGATGCGGACGGCCACGCTGGCGCGCGGCAGGGCGAACCCGCCGGCGGTCACCGGGGCCGACACTCGGCGAGACTGGGCGGCGTGTTGCCGCAGGCGATCGTTTGATCCATCCCCTGGACCAGCGGCCCGCAGGCCGTGGTCTGGGCGGTCTGCGTGGCCTCGTGGTCATCGCGCCCCACCGCCGTGGCGCAGTTGGTGCGGCCATGGAACTCGACGCACACCCGGCAGGTCTGTTTGGCCCCGGCCTTGGTCATGAAGAAGAAGAGGGCGCCCACCGCCAGCACCGCCGCAACCACCAAGAAGCGCTTGGATTTCATGAGAATTGGGAAGCTAGCCGCGGACGGAGGAGTGTCAACGACGCTCGTTCAGGACCTCCCCGATAGCATCCAGCAGGAGGTCGACTTGCTCGGGCGTGGCGTTGTAGCCCATCAATCCCACGCGCCACGTTTTGCCCTTGAGGGTCCCGAACCCCCCGGCGATCTCGATACCACGCTCGAGCAGTTTGCGGCGCACCAGGGCGTCGTCGGTGCCGGGCGGGATCTTGACCACGTTGAGCTGCGGCAGGCGATGGGCCGCCGGCGTGAACAGCTCCAGGCCCAGCCGCTCGAGACCCTGAACGAAGCGTTCGTGAGCGGCGGCGTGACGCTGCCAGCGCGCCTCGAGCCCCTCTGCGAGCACCAAGCGGAGCGACTCCCGGAAGGCGTACAGGTTGGCCACCGGCGCCGTGTGGTGAAACACCCGGTCTTTGGGTCCGCCCGCTTCGCCCCAGTACTGAAACACGAGGTTCAGGTCGAAATACCAGGAGGTGGGTTTGGCCCGGCGCCGTCTCACGGTCTCCAGCGCGCGCGGCCCGAACGTCACGGGCGCGAGCCCGGGCGGTGAGCCCAGGCACTTCTGCGAGCAGGAGCCCGCCGCGTCCACGCCCCAGCGGTCGATCTCCACCGGCACGCCGCCGAGCGACGTCACGCAGTCGATCGCGAGCAGCGCGCCGTGCTGGTGCGCGATCGCCGCCACGTCCTCGACCGGTTGCCATGCGCCCGTCGAGGTCTCCGCGTGCACCAGCGCCACGAGCTTGGCCGGTTTTCTCTCGAGCTCCGCGGCGATGCGTTCGGGCGCGATGACCTCGCCCAGGGGCGCTTCGATCACGCGCACGGTGGCGCCCGCGCGGCCGGCCATCTCGGCCAAGCGCTGGCCGAAGTAGCCGATCACGCCCACAATCACGTCGTCGCCCGGCTCGATCAGATTGAGCATGATCGTCTCGAGGCCGCCCGACCCGGTGGCGGACATCGGGATCGTGTGATGGCTCGTGGTGCGGTACACGCGGCGCAGGGCGTCCATGATCTCGTCCATCACCTGGAGGAAGTACGGATCGAGGTGCCCGACGAGCGGCTGCGCCAGAGCGCGGGTGACACGGGGGTCGACATTGGAGGGGCCGGGGCCGAACAGCTGGCGGGTGGGCGCCTCGCCCGTCGCCGCAGCGGAGGATACTTTAGCGCGCATGCCCAACCTTAACGCGTCGATGGTCCCCCCGCACATCTCGCGGCGCGAGTACTGAGCCCTTTAAACCTCTCCGGGCCCGGCGGCGTCCCAGTAGTGTCCATGCAAGCGTCCGATCCCGTCCGTCTCGCGCAAGCGGGGGATCAAGGCGCGTTCCACGCGCTCTATCGCGAGCACGTGGGGCGGGTGTTCGCGGTGTGCCTGCGCCTGACGGGCGATCGCGGGGCGGCGGAGGATTTCA
>JBGPOE010000082.1:0-7633 GCA_041487875.1 Gemmatimonadota bacterium
AGCGCCTGGGCTTGGCGATGGGCTTCCGTCACGTCGAGTCCGGGCCGTTGGTGCGCTCGAGCTACCATGCGTGGGAGCAGGTCGAGCGCGCCACCGCGACCGCCTGATCGGGACGATCGATGGCCACGGCCGCCGTTTCCGCCAAAGACACGAAAGCGCAAGCCGAGCTGCATCGCCGCATGCTGCGGCAGATGCTCTTGGTGCGGCGCTTCGAAGAAAAGACGGCCGAGTGTTACGCGCTCGGCAAGATCGGCGGCTTCTGCCACCTCTATATCGGCCAGGAGGCGGTGGGCGTCGGCTCCCTCGCCGCGTTGCGGGACGACGACTACGTCATCTGCTCCTATCGCGAGCATGGCCAGGCCCTGATCCGCGGCATCCCTCCGGGCGCGGTCATGGCCGAGCTGTTCGGCAAGGCGACCGGGTGCTCGGGCGGCAAGGGCGGCTCGATGCACCTGTTCGACGCGGCCCGGCACTTCATGGGCGGCCACGGCATCGTGGGCGGTCACATTCCGCTCGCGGCGGGCCTCGCCTTCGCCGCCAAGTATCGCGGCACCGATCAGGTATGCATCTGCTACTTCGGGGAAGCGGCGGTGAACATCGGTGCCTTTCACGAAGCCTTGAACATGGCGTCGGTGTGGAAGCTGCCGGTGATCTTCCTGTGCGAGAACAACCGCTACGGCATGGGGACGGCCTTCGAGCGTGTCGCGGCGGTGACCGACGTCGCCGAGCACGCGTGCAGCTACGACATGGCGGCGGAGCTCGTGAACGGGATGGACGTGCTGGCGGTGTACGAAGCCACCAAGCGCGCTGCCGACCGCGCGCGCAAAGGCGGCCACCCCACCCTGCTCGAAGTGCGCACGTATCGTTTCATGGGCCATTCGATGTCGGACCCGCTGCACGGCGTGTACCGCACCAAGGAAGAAGTGGAAGAACAAAAGAAGCGCGACCCGATCACCCAGCTGGCGCACAAGCTGAAAGACGATGGGGTGCTGGACCAAGCCGCGATCGACGCGCTCGATACCGAGGTGCACGCCGAGGTCGAGGCGGCCGTGAAGTTCGCCGACGAGAGCGCCGACCCCGCGCCCGAGGCGTTGACCATGCACGTGCTGGCGGACTGAGTCATGGCGACGCTGACCTACCGGGACGCCCTGAATCAGGCGCTGCGCGAGGAGATGCAGCGCGACCCCGAGGTGTTCCTGATGGGGGAAGAGGTGGGTGTCTACCAGGGCGCGTACAAGGTCAGCCGCGGCCTGCTCGAGGAGTTCGGGTCCAAGCGCGTGGTGGACACGCCCATCGCCGAGCTGGGCTTCGCGGGGGTGGGCGTGGGTGCCGCGATGGGCGGGCTCCGGCCGGTGATCGAGTTCATGACCTGGAACTTCGCCCTGTTGGCACTCGATCAGATCGTCAACTCGGCGGCGAAGATGCTGTACATGTCGGGCGGCCAGCTGAAGATGCCGATCGTGTTCCGGGGCCCGAACGGGGCGGCGCTGCAGCTCGGGGCGCAGCACTCGCAGGCGTGGGAGTCGTGGTTCGCGCACATCCCGGGCCTCAAGGTGGTCGCACCCGCGACGCCGGCCGACGCCAAAGGCCTGCTCAAGTCCGCCATCCGTGACGACAACCCGGTGATCGTGCTGGAGGGCGAGATGCTCTACAACACCAAGGGCGACGTGCCAGACGGCGAGTATCTGACGCCCATCGGCAAGGCCGATCTGAAGCGCACCGGCACCGACGTCACGTTGGTGTGCCATTCCAAGACCGTCGCGCTCACGCTCAAGGCCGCCGAGCAACTGGCCGAGCAGAACGTGTCCGCCGACGTGCTCGATCTGCGCTCGTTGCGTCCGATGGACGAAGCGGCGCTGCTCGAGTCCGTGGCGAAGACCAACCGCTGCGTGGTGGTGGAAGAAGGCTGGCCGCATGCCGGTATCGGCGCGCAGGTGGTGGACATCATTCAGCGCGACGCGTTCGACCAGCTCGATGCCCCAGTGCTGCGGGTGACACAGGCGGATGTGCCGATGCCCTACAACAAGCAGCTGGAGCGGCTCGCCAAGCCAAGCCCCGAGAAGGTCGTGGCGGCGGCGCGACGCGTGCTCTACCTCGACTGACCATGGCCACCACCGTCTACATGGAGGCGCTCTCCCCCACGATGGAAGAGGGGCGTCTGGTAAAGTGGAATAAGAAGGAGGGGGACGCCGTGAAGACAGGCGAGTCCCTGGCCGAGGTCGAGACCGACAAGGCGGTGATGGAGCTGGTCGCCCGCGCCGACGGCAACCTGGTCAAGGTGCTGGTGGCCGAGGGCAAGACGGTGCCGGTGGGCAGCGTCGTCGCCTATATCGGAGCACTGGGGGAAAAGATCGAGGGACAGGGGACAGGGGAAATGGGAAAGGTGGCGACGGCGCCGGCCCCGGCTGCTGCAGCTGTAGCCCCTTCCCCTGTCCCCATTCCCCCGTCCCCGGTGGCTGCAGCCGAAGCGGGCCGCGTGAAAGCCTCCCCTCTCGCGAAGCGCATCGCCCGCGACAGCGGACTCGACCTGCAGGGCGTGCAGGGCTCGGGCCCGGGCGGCCGAGTGGTGAAGCGGGACCTGGCGGGAGCGGGCCCCGCCCGCGCCGTCGCGGCTACAGCGCCCATGCAACCACGCACCCCGCACCCCGCACCCGCCCCCACCCCGGTGACTCGCGGCGGACCGGCCTTCGAGGACGTTCCGCTCACGCAGATCCGCAAGACGATCGCGCGGCGGCTCGCGGCGTCGCTCGGACCCGTGCCCCATTTCTTCCTCACGACCGAAGTGGACATGGAGCGGGCGGCGGAGGCGCGCGACGCGCTCAACCAGCAGCTCGGCGACGGCGCCCGCGTCAGCTTCAACGACATCATCATCAAGGCGACCGCGCTGGCGCTCAGCAAGCACCGCGCCTGCAATGCCTGGTTCCAGGACGACCACATCCGCTACTGGAACGACGTGCACATCGGGATGGCGGTGGCGATCGAGGACGGGCTGATCACGCCGGTGATCAAGCACGCCGACCTGAAGCCCTTGGCGCAGATCGGCGCCGAAGCGCGGGAGCTCGCCGGGCGCGCCCGGGAGCGACGCCTCACGCCCGAGGAATACACCGGCTCGACGTTCTCCGTCTCCAATCTCGGCATGTTCGAGATCGACCAGTTCACGGGCGTGATCAACC
Source organism: Gemmatimonadota bacterium (assembly GCA_041487875.1). GTDB lineage: Bacteria > Gemmatimonadota > Gemmatimonadetes > Gemmatimonadales > GWC2-71-9 > DATLWA01. The sequence continues at coordinate 3,174 of JBGPOE010000082.1, forward strand.
CGCCGGAAGCGGGAATCCTGGCCGTGGGCACGATCGTGCAGAAGCCGGTGGTGGTGGCCGGCGCGGTGGTGCCGCGGCGCCGGATGCGTGTGACGATGAGCTGCGACCATCGCGTGATCGACGGCGTCACCGGCGCCGCGTTCCTGCAGACGCTGAAACTGATGCTGGAAAACCCGCTGGCAATGCTTCTCTAGAGGACCACCGTGGCCAACCAATTCGACGTGATCATTCTGGGCGGCGGGCCCGCGGGCTACGTCGCCGCGATCCGCGCCGCCCAGCTCGGCCTCACCACCGCCGTGATCGAGCGCGACAAGCTCGGCGGCGTGTGCGTGAACATCGGCTGCATCCCGACCAAAGCCCTGCTGCACTCAGCCTACATCGCCAATCTGCTCAAGGAATCCAAGGATTTCGGCGTCGACGCCGGGACCGTGAAGACCGATTACGGCGTCGCCATGAAGCGCTCGCGCCGAGTGAGCGACCAGAACTCGAAGGGCGTCGAGTTCCTGATGAAAAAGAACAAGGTCACGGTGGTGAAGGGCAGCGGCGTGCTCCAGCCCGGCAAGAAGGTGAAAGTGGGCGGCGACGTGTACGAAGCCAAGAAAGCCGTCATCATCGCCACGGGCTCGCGCGTGAAGGGCATTCCCCAGATCGGGCTCGACATCAACAAGACGACCGTGATCTCCTCGGACGAGGCGCTGTTCCTGGAGAGCACGCCCAAGACCATCGCCATCATCGGCGCGGGCGCGGTCGGCATGGAGTTCGCCGACATCTTCAATGCGTTCGGCGCCAAGGTCACCCTGATCGAAGCCCTGCCGCGCATCCTGCCGCTCGAAGACGCCGAGGCCGCGGCCGAGATGGCCAAGGTCTACAAGAAGCGCGGGATCGAGGTCATCGCGGGCGCCAAGGTCACACAGGCGAAGGTCAGCAAGGACAAGGTCACGCTCGACGTGGAAGCGGGCGGCGCCAAACAGCAAATCGAGGCGGCGGTGGTGTTGATGGCCGCGGGCCGCGCCGTGAACACCGAGGACATCGGTCTCAAGGAAACGGGCGTCCAGCTCACCGACCGCGGCTTCATCAAGGTGGACCAGAACCTGCAGACCACGGTCCCGGGCTATTACGCCATCGGCGACGTGGCGGGCCCACCCATGCTCGCTCACAAAGGCAGCCGCGAGGGCGTGCACGTGGCGGAGCTCTTGGCCGGCCAGAAGCCTCATGCCATCCGTTACGACAACGTGCCCAGCGTCACCTACTGCCACCCCGAGGTGGCGAGCATCGGGATGACCGAGGACCAGTGCAAGGAAAAGAAGCTCGATTACCAGGCCGGGAAGTTCCCGTTCTCGGCCAACGGGCGCGCGCGCGGGTCGGGTGAGACCGCGGGGTTCGTGAAGATCCTGCGCGACAAGAAGTACGGCGAGATTCTGGGCGCCCATATCGTCGGGGCTCACGCCTCGGAGATCATCCACGAGCTCGCCGTGGCGCGCGAGAACGAGTACACGGTCGAGGAGATCGAGCTGGCGATCCACGCGCACCCCACCATGTCGGAGGCTGTGGCGCAGGCCGCGCTCGACTCGCTGGGGCGAGTGATAGACATGTGACCGACGCGCCGTCGAGAGATCCCCTCGCCACGGGCCTGGGTGCCCTCGCCACGGGCGTAGGCCTGGGCGGGGCCACGATCACGCTGGCCCAGGGCATCGTCGCTGAGCTGCGGACGCGCGTGGATCCCGCGGACTATCAACTGGTGGGCGACCCGCTCCTCGCCGGCCTGCTCGCGGGCGTGGTGCTGGCGGCGTTCTTCGGGTGGCGGCGCAGCCGCCCGCTCGAGAACGTGTGGCAGAGCGGCGTGATCGGCGTGCTGTCGGCGGTCGGCGCATTGATCGTCGGTTTCCTGGCCGAGTTGGCGCACTATGTGGGCGGCACCGTCGGGCTCGTCGTGTGGGGGTGCGCCAGTCTCGCCCTCGGCATCGCGGGGAGCCGGTGGGCGGTGAGAGCTGGACGAGCGGGGAGCGGGGAGCAGGGAGCGGGAGTCGCATGAGCGAGCGCGTGCTGGAGGTGGTGCGGGCGGGCCTGGTGCCCTATGCCGAGGCGCTGGAGTGGCAGCGCCGGCTGGCAGACGACCGCATCGCCGGCCGCTTGCCCCACGACCTGTTGCTGCTGCTCGAGCATCCGCCGGTGCTCACCCTGGGCCGCGGCGCTCAGGCCGCGCACGTGCTGCGGCCCGAGGGCGTGGAGGTGTTCGAGGTGGAGCGCGGCGGCGACGTGACCTTCCACGGTCCCGGCCAGCTGGTGGGCTACCCGATCTTCGATCTGCGCCAGCATCGTCAGGACCTGCACTGGTACCTGCGCACGCTGGAACAGGCGCTGATCGACGGCCTGGGCGAGCTGGGGATTCCGGCCGAGCGCAACACGGGCTACACCGGCGTGTGGACGCGGGGCAAGAAGATCGCGAGCATCGGCATTCACGTGAAGCAATGGGTCACGTGGCACGGGTTCGCGTTGAACGTCACGACCGACCTCTCCTCGTTCGATCGCATCGTGCCGTGCGGGATCGCGGGCGTGGTGATGACGTCGGTTGAGAAAGAGGCGGGAGCAGGGAGCAGGGAGCAGGGAGCGGGGATGTGGGAGCGGACAGTGGAGGCCGTGGTGCGCGGGTTCGAGCGAGCGTTCGCTGTCACAGCCAAGGAGACGGCGCAGACCCGATGACCGATCGCGTTCCGCCCGGCCAGATTCTCACCGACAAATGGCCGGTGCTGCATTACGGCAACGTGCCCGCGGTAGACACGCGCACCTGGACCTTCGAGCTGTCGGGCGTGATCGAGCGGCCGTTCACGCTGACGTACGACGAGCTGCTGCAGCTGCCGCGCAAGACCGTCAGCTGTGACATGCATTGCGTGACCACGTGGAGCCGGCTGGACAATATGTTCGAAGGCGTGCCGGTGCAGCTCCTGCTCGAGCGGGCGGGTGTGAAGCGGGAGGCGGCGTTCGCGCTGGTGTTCGCCGAGCAGGGCTTCACGACCAACCTGCCGCTCTCCGACCTCGATCGCCCCGACAACCTCATCGCCCTCAAGTGGGCGGGGGAATGGCTGACACCGGAGCACGGCTGGCCCGCCCGGCTGCTGGTGCCGCACCTCTACCTATGGAAGAGCGCCAAATGGGTACGCGGGATCGAGCTGCTGGAGCACGACATCCCGGGCTTCTGGGAGCAGAACGGGTACCACATGCGCGGCGACCCGTGGACGGAGCAGCGCTACGGCGGTCGCGGACTCACGCAGCACGAGATCAACAAATTTCGGAACGCCAGCAAGAAACGCTAGACGTCCGCTTCTGCCAGCAGCTCGTAGAATCGCTTGAAGACTGAAATCCCGTCCCACAATTGCTTCAAGTCGAGCTTCTCATCGGGTGCGTGCAAGCGGTCGTCGGGGAGACCGATGCCGGTGAGCAGCACGGGCGCGCCCGACTTGCCGAGCGCGGGCACGACCGGGATGGAGCCGCCCGCGCGCGCCGGCACGGTCCCCCGCCCCACCACTTCCTTGAAGGCCTGATCGAGGACGCCGAACGCGGGATGATCCAGCACGATCTGCGCGGGGTCGGCGCCGTGCAGGAATCGCACGTTCGCATCCACGTACTTCGGGGCGAGGCGCTTCACCGCCGCCGTAAGCTGGCGTTGCACGGTCTTGACGTGCTGATCGGGCACGAGCCGTAGGCTCACCTTGGCGGTCGCCTCCGCCGGGATGACGGTCTTGGCGCCGGCCGCCATAAAGCCACCGGTGATGCCGTGGATCTCGAAGGTGGGTAGCGCCCACAGGCGCTCCAGCACGCCATACCGCTTCAGGCCCGTGAGCGCCTTTGCCTGCACGCGGTGCTTCAAGAACTCGGACTCCTTGAAGGGCAGCCGCTTCCAGGCCGCCAGCTCGGCTTTGCCGGGCCGCCGCACGGCCTCGTACAGGCCGGGGATGTGGATCTTGCCGTCGGCGGTCTTGAGGCGGCCCAGCAGGCGGCACAGCTCCTCGTGCGCGTTGGGCGCCGCGCCGCCGTACTCGCCGGAGTGCAGGTCCGACTTGGCGGTGCGGACCGTGATCTCGACGTAGCACATGCCCCGCAAGCCGGTGTAGACGGCGGGCCAGCCGGGTGCGACATACGCCATGTCGGCGACCAGCACCGCGTCGGCCTTGGTGCGCTCCGGCTCGCGGTCCAGCAGGTCGAACAGAACCTTGCTGCCGAACTCCTCTTCCCCTTCGATCAGGAAGCGGAAGTTGACCGGCGCCCGCCCGGCCGCGGCGATGGCACGCAACAGACAGAATACCTGACCCTTGTCGTCCGCGGAGCCGCGCGCGTACAGCCGGCCGGCGCGTACCGTCGGCTCGAACGGCGGCGTGGTCCACTCTGCCAGCGGATCGGGCGGCTGCACGTCGTAATGACCGTAGATGAGCAGGGTCGGCGCGCCCGGCACATCCGGCCCCACG
>JBGPOE010000083.1:0-7611 GCA_041487875.1 Gemmatimonadota bacterium
AGCGCCGCGCGGCCCAGGTCCGCGAGCTGCTGCGGCAGCGTGGCGGTCGCGTCCGTGAGCGGTGCCGCGAGATGCGCGGCCAGGGCCGCAGGTGGCGCCGGGCGGCGCGACTCGAGCCAGCGGGCGAGCTCGGCGCGAGTCATCGGCCGAGCAGCTCCCGGACGATCGTGGGCGTCTGCGCCCGCGCGGCCGCGAGCTTCGTGGCATCGCCCGCGCCCGCCGACGCGAAGTGCGGCCGGCCCCCGCCCTTGCCGCCGCTCACGGCGGCGATGCGGTTCGCCAGATCGCCCGCCTTCACGCCTTGCGCCACCAGATCGTCGGTCACGGCCACATGAATACCGGCCCGCTCGCCCCCCGTAAAGAGGACCGCAATGGCCCGCTGGTGCTTGGTCCGGAAGGCGTCCATCACGAGCGCGATCTGGTTGCGGTCCTCCAGGTCGCTCTCGCTGGTGTGCAGCTCCACGTCGCCGATCCGTTCCACCTGTCCCCTGTCCCCTGTCCCCTCTCCCGACCGCAATAGCTCCTCGATCCGCTTCTCCAGTTTCTTCTGCTCCTCGAGCATCGCCGCGACCCGTCGCGCCAGATGCTCGGGGGTCGACTTGAGCAGCGCCGCCGTTTCGTCGAGCCGGGCTTCGAGATCGCGCGCGTAGCGATAGGCGGCGGGGCCCGTGATCGCCTCGATGCGGCGCACGCCCGCCGCGGCACCGGTCTCGTGCGTGAAGCGGAACAGCGCCAGCTGGCCCGTCGCATCCACGTGCGTGCCGCCGCACAGCTCGATCGAGACGCCCGGCACCTCGACCACGCGCACCAGGTCGCCATACTTCTCGCCGAACAGCGCCATCGCGCCCGTCGCGAGCGCGTCCTTGTACTTCATTTCGCGCGTGGTGATGGGCAGGTTCTCCCACACGTGCGCGTTCACTTCTTCTTCGATCGCCGCCAGCACGTCGTCCGCGATCGGGCCGTGATGGGTGAAGTCGAAGCGCAGCCGGTCGGGCGCCACGACGGAGCCGGCCTGGCGCACGTGGGTGCCCAGAATTTTCCGTAATGCCGCGTGCACCAGATGCGTGGCGGTGTGGTTGCGCTCGATGTTCTTCCGCCGCGCTTCGTTCACCTGCGCCACCACCGGCGTGGGCTCGATCGGCTCGCCGAACGTCCCCACCACCGCGCTCTGGCCGTCCACCTTCTCCACGTCTTCGACGGTCAGCTCCCACCCCTGCCCCTGCACCACCCCCGTGTCGCTCACCTGGCCGCCGGACTGCGCGTAGAACGGGTTCTCCTCGAGCACCAGCTCCACGCGGTCGCCCTGCTGGCGGAATTGGACGACGGCCGTCTCGGCGCGCGTCGCCTGATAGCCGATCCACTTCTGCTGGGCCTGGGGCCGTACCGTGACCCAATCGCCTTCCTGCCGCGCGCGCAGTGCCGGCGCGTCCCCCCCCGCCGCCGTCGCCCCCACCGCGCGCGCCGCGCGCGAGCGGCGCCGCTGCTGCGCCAGCGCCAGCTCGAACCCCTGAGCGTCCACGCTCTGGCCCCGCTCGGACGCGATCACTTGCGTCAGGTCGAGCGGGAAGCCGTACGTGTCGTACAGCTTGAAGGCATCGTCACCCGAGATCACCGTCGTGCCGCGCAGCTCCTCCAGCCGCCGCAGCCCGCCCGCGATGGTCTCGAGGAAGCGCTCTTCCTCGGCCTGCACCACGCGCTCGATGTGCTCGCGCTTCGTCACGAGCTCCGGGTACACGCCGCCCATCAGCTCGACGGTGCGCGTGGCGAGATGCACCAGCGTCGGCTCGTGGCGCCCCAGGAGCCAGGCGTGGCGCACCGCGCGCCGCAGGATGCGCCGCAGCACGTAGCCGCGGCCGTCGCTCGACGGGTACACGCCGTCGGCCAGGAGGAACGCCACCGCGCGGGCGTGATCGGCGAGGACGCGGTAGGGCGCGCCTGCGGGCCCGCGGTCGTAGGGGCGCCCCACCACCTCCACCGCGCGCTCGAGGATCGGGATGAACAGGTCGGTGTCGAAGTTCGACGGCACGTCCTGCAGCACCGCGGTGATGCGCTCGAGCCCCGCGCCGGTGTCGACCGAAGGCTTGGGCAGCGCGAGCCGGGAGCCGTCTTTCTGGAGATCGTATTGCATGAACACGAGATTCCAGATCTCCGTCACGTGGCCCGCGTCCTGCAGCGCCACGAACTGCTCCGTCGAGAGCTCGCCTTTGCGGGGGCCCCGCAGGTCCACGAAGATTTCCGAGCAGGGGCCCGCGGGGCCGGTGTCGCCCATCTGCCAGAAGTTGTCCGCGTCCCCCAGGCCGAAAACGGGCAGCCGCTTGTCGATCTGCTTCCAGAGGCGGCTCGCTTCCTCGTCGCTCGTATGGACCGAGATGTAGAGGCGCGCCGGATCGATCCCCAGCCACTCTTGTGACGTCACCCATTCCCACGCGAACGCGATAGCGTCCTGCTTGAAGTAGTCGCCGAAGGAGAAGTTGCCGAGCATCTCGAAGAACGTGTGGTGCCGCGCCGTGTGGCCCACCTGCTCGAGATCGTTGTGCTTGCCGCCCGCGCGCACGCACTTCTGGCAGGTGGTGGCGCGGCTGTAGTCGCGCCGTTCCAGGCCTTGAAACACGCGCTTGAACTGCACCATGCCGGCGTTGGTGAACAACAGGGTGGGATCGTCCGCCGGCACCAGCGACGAGCTCGGCACCTCACGGTGCTCGCGGGCCTTGAAGAACTCGAGGAACTTGCGGCGGATGTCGGCGGACTTCATGCGGCTAAATATAAACGCGGACGGGGGTTATGGGGGCGCCTCCCCGCCCCGGCAGGCCTGCTCCACGAGCTTCCGGGCGCTCGCCCCGGCGTAGCCGCGCCGCACCAGGAACGCCATCAGCCGCCGCTTGCGCGCGGGCAGCGGCACGTGGGCGAGCTGGCCCGCGCGCTTGGCCACCACCTCACTGGCCTGGCGCTCGGGATCGATGCCTTCGGCCGCCAACGCCTGCGCGACCGCTGTTTCTGCGAGCCGCCGCTCGATCCCCTGGCGCAACAAGTCGCCGATGAGCCGCGCCGGACCGCGACCGCGGCCGGCCCGCGTCACGGCGTACTCGGCGGCGAAGCGCGCGTCGTCCAACAGGCCCCGCCCGGCCAGCCGCTCCAACGCCCGGTCCACCGCGGCCGGCGGGTGCTGCTTCTGCAACAGCCGGCGCCGCAGGTCGGCACGCGCGTGCGCGCGCGTGGCGAGCTTGCGCAGCGCGGCCCGATGGGCGCCCTCTTCGTCGGCCAGCTCCTGCAGGCGCGCCAGTACCGGCGGCTCAAGCACGCTGCCGACCATGAGCCCCAGTGGCTCTACGCGCTCGGCCGGGAGGGACGCAAAACGCCCCCGATCCACCTCGACCAACCGGTAGCCCGGATGGCGGGGATCGGGGGCGAGTCCCGTGACGACCGGCACTCAATCCTCGGAGGCCGCCGCTTCCTCGTCCGGCAGGGGCGGCTCGATCGGGGCCTTCATGCCGAGCTGCTCCTTCACGCGCGCCTCGATCTCGGCGCGCATGTCGGGATGGTCCTTCAGGTACAGCTTGGCGTTCTCCCGCCCCTGGCCGATCCGCTCCTTGCCGTAGGCGTACCAGGCGCCCGACTTCTCGATGATGCCCGACTCGGCCGCGATGTCCACGAGCAGCGACTCGTGGCTGATGCCCTCGTCGAACATGATGTCGAACTCGGCCTGACGGAACGGCGGCGCGACCTTGTTCTTGACCACCTTCACCCGGACGTGGTTGCCGATCACCACTTCGCGATCCTTCACCGGCGCGATGCGCCGCACGTCGAGGCGCACCGACGCGTAGAACTTGAGCGCGCGGCCGCCCGAGGTCGTCTCCGGGTTGCCGAACATGATCCCGATCTTCTCGCGCAGCTGATTGATGAAGATGACCGACGTACGCGACCGGTTGATGGCACCCGCCAGCTTGCGCAGCGCCTGGCTCATCAGCCGGGCCTGCAGGCCGGGCAGCGAGTCGCCCATCTCGCCTTCCAACTCCGCCTTGGGCACGAGCGCCGCCACCGAATCCACCACCACCACGTCCACCGCGCCCGATCGCACCAGGATCTCGGTGATCTCGAGCGCCTGCTCCCCCGTGTCGGGCTGCGACACGAGCAGGTCGTCGATGTTCACGCCCAGCTTCTTGGCGTACTCGACGTCGAGCGCGTGCTCGGCATCGATATAGGCCGCAGCCCCGCCCTGGCGCTGCGCCCCCGCCACCACGTGCAGGGCGAGGGTGGTCTTGCCGCTCGATTCGGGCCCGAAGATCTCAGTCACCCGCCCCCGCGGGATGCCGCCCACCCCGATGGCCGCGTCCAGATTGATGGCGCCCGTGGGAATCGCGTCCACTCGTACCCGGGTGTCCGCCCCCATCCGCATGATGGAGCCCTTGCCGCAGGTCTTTTCGATCTGCGAGATGGCGAGATTGAGCGCCTTGCGGCGATCGTCGGAAAGCTTGTTGGTATCGGCCTGTTCGGCTGCCATGATGGTCCTCGCCATGGGTGCGGGCCCCCTTTCTTGAGGCCCGAATATATACCGAAGCCCCGTTTAGCGCCAGCCGGGGCGGAACGCGTCCTCGAGATGCTCCAGCTTGCCGTTGCGCAGGCCGATGGCGTCGAAGCGGTAGATGTCGCCCGGCTGGCCGAAGCGGTCCACCCAGGCACGGGAGGCCCGGACCAATTCACGCCGCTTGGCCCCCGTGATCGCCTCCAGCGGGCTGCCGAAGCCGTCCCCCCAGCGCGCCTTCACCTCCACGAACGTCACCACCCGGCCCCGCCGCGCCACGATGTCGATCTCGGTCCGTCCGGCCCGGAAGCGGTGGGCCACGACCGTCCAGCCCTGGGTCCGGAGGTAGGCGATCGCCTGCTCTTCGGCCGCGAGCCCGCGCTTGTGTCGTTCGTCGCTCCACTCCGCCGGATCGCTGCGCAGGCCGCTTTTCACGCGGGCCAACCTAACGGAGCGCCGGCGAGCGGACGCACCGAAAATACGCGGGCGGTACCCTTCGCGCGCGCGAGCCGTCAGCGGTCAGCGCTGATGGCTCATGGCTGACAGCTCAGTTCCCGCAAATCTCATCCAGCTCCTCCAGTCCCACCAGCACGTCGCGCGGCTTGGAGCCGTTGGCGGGTCCCAGGATGCCGGCCAACTCGAGCTGGTCGATGATGCGGGCCGCGCGGCCGTAGCCGATGCTCATGCGCCGCTGCAACAGCGACGTCGAGCCCAACTGGTTCTGGATGCACACTTCGGCCGCCTGGCGGAACAGCGTGTCGCGCTCGCCCGTGTCGCCGCCTTCGCCACCGCCCCCGCCCCCACCCCCGCCCCGCTCGGCCGCCTCGGCCGCTTCGATCGCCGCGATCTGCTGCTCCATCACCGCGCGCACCCCCGCCGTGGCGTCCGCCGCCTTGCGTGCGCGGTACCAATCGATGATGCGCTCGGTCTCTTCGGTCGAGATGTAGGCGCCCTGTACCCGCAGGGGCTCGCTCTTGCCCGGCGGCAGGAACAGCATGTCGCCGTTGCCGAGCATCGTCTCGGCGCCGTTCTGGTCGAGGATGGTGCGGCTGTCCACCTTGGCCGATACGCGGAACGCGATACGGCAGGGGAAGTTCGCCTTGATCAAGCCGGTGATGACGTTCACCGACGGCCGCTGCGTGGCGAGCAGCAGATGGATTCCGATGGCCCGAGCTTTTTGCGCGAGCAACGCGAGCGGCGTTTCGATCTCGCCTTGCACCGTGAGCATCAGGTCCGCCAGCTCGTCCACGACCAGCACGATGTAGGGCATGATGCCGTCCTTGTACGCGCCTTCTTCGAACGGCTGCTCCTTGGTGATGCCCGCCTGCGTGGCGAGGGTTTCGCGCGGGCCCTTCATCACGCGCCCGTCTTCCACTTTCTTGTTGAAGTCGGCGATGTTGCGCGCGCTATTGTGGTGCAGCAGCTGGTAGCGCCGCTCCATCTCCACCTGCGCCCACTTGAGCACGGTCACGGCTTTGTGATGGCTCGTGACGACCGGCAGGCGCAGGTGCGGCAGGTCGCCGTACATCGACAGCTCCACCATCTTCGGGTCCACCATCAGCATCTGCAGCCGCTCGGGCGGATACGTGTAGATGAGGCTCGTGATGATGGTGTTGATGCAGACCGACTTGCCCGAGCCCGTGGCGCCCGCGATCAGCAGGTGCGGCATCTTGGCCAGGTCGTCGTACACTTCCTGGCCCTCGAGATCGCGCCCCAACGCCACCGGCAGGATGCGCCGCCCCTCGCGGAAGCGCACGTTGTCGATCAGCTCGCGGATGCTCACGATGCGCGCCCGCGGGTTGGGCACCTCGATGCCCACGCGCGCCTTGCCCGGAATCGGCGCCACGATGCGCAGGCTGCGCGCCTTCATGGCGAGCGCCAAGTCGTCGGCCAGCCCGGCGATGCGCCCCACCTTCACGCCGGGACCGGGCTCCAGCTCGTAGCGCGTCACCACGGGGCCGATGGTCCGGTCGGCGATCCTCCCGCTCACGTGGAACGTCTCGAGCGTCTGCATCAGCCGCTCGCCCATGGCGTCGATCTCGGCCGTGCCCGGGTCCAGCTCGTCCTGCGACAGCGCCGTGAGCAGCTCGGGCGGCGGGAGTAATACGCCTTCGGGTGGCGGCGGGGCGGGCTTGGGCGGCGGCGTGGCCTTCGACTTACGCGGCTTGACCGGAGACGGGAAACGGGAAGCGGGAGAGGTGGGGGCGTCTGTGGCCGTGCGCCCCTCGGCCAGGGCATCCTCCTCGAACGCGACGGTCCCTTTCCCCCCTTTTCTTGCCTCCCGCTTCCCGTTTCCCGATTCCCGCTTCCCGCCTCTGAGAACGGTTAGAGGATGCCACCCGATCGTCACGAGGCCGAGCGCGGACAGCGCGAAGAGTCCCGCGAGGATGCCGCCCGCGGTCCCTATGCCTGCGTGCGCGGCACCCGCGATCCAGGCGGGCACGAGGCCCACCAGCTGGTCGCGCGCGGTCCACAGCGCGTAATCCGCGGGGATCAAATGCACGCCCGTGACGATGGCGATCGCATACGGCACGAGCACGATCAAGCCGGTCCCCAGGGCCGCGGCGCGCAGCGCGGAGACCGACCCCAGCCGGTCGAAGGCGGCGAGCGCCCAGCCGATGCCGAGCAGCGGAATGACCGCGGCGCCCACGCCGACGCTGTGCCACAGGAAGCCGCCCACCACGAGCCCCACCTGCCCCGTGGTGCGCCAGGGGAGCAGGGTCAGCCCCAGGAACAGGCCGATGAGTAGCGCGGCGACACCCGTGAGCTCTTGGCGAACCTTGGGATTCACGTGATGCGGCGGTCCGCGTACACCGGGACCACGGCGAAGCGGTCGGCTTTGGCGCTGAAGGTGACGTCCGCGGCGAGGTCGACCTCGGCGAGCTGGCGGGCCGCGTCGCACCGCTGCAGCGCGTCGAGCCAGTTCTTGTAGCGCGCGGTCAGGTCGAGCGCCGCGGTGGCGGCGTCGTTCAGCTGGATGCGGCGCGAGCCTTTGCGCACGGCTTTGATCAACCGGCCCGCGGTGTAGGCGTCCTCCAGCGCGAATTGTTTCTCGCGGCCCGCGCACACGATGGCGAGGTCATTGCGTTCGG
>JBGPOE010000084.1:0-7348 GCA_041487875.1 Gemmatimonadota bacterium
AATTTGGCCAGCGACTCGAGTGCGTCGTGCAGGCTCGCGTTGCGCACGAGCAGCACGGTGGCCAGGAGGATGGGGGCCTCCGGCAGGACGACGATGGCGTGGCGCCACGAGGGTCGGGTCACGGCCTAGAACGGTAAGCGGGATGCGAGGGCGGGCAAGGGCGGACGAAAACGGGCGGGCGAGGGCGGTCAAGGACGGACGGGTTGCGGTGAGGCTGCGCCGTTGGCGATATTTGGCGGCCCGGCGCGACTGGGACCGGGGCGGGGCGGTATCGTCTAGAGGCCCAGGACGGAGCCCTCTCAAGGCTCAAACACGGGTTCGAATCCCGTTACCGCTATTCCCAGGGGACGGGCCCCCATCGTCTAACGGTCAGGACACCACTCTTTCAAGGTGGGAACAGGGGTTCGATTCCCCTTGGGGGCATCGATGCGCCGAGCTCTGTTGGTCCTCGCTGGTCTCGCCGCGCCGCTCCCGGCCCAAAACACCTTTCATTTCACGCACGCCGACACGCTGCGCGGCTCCAACGGCCCCGCGCGCGCGTGGTGGGACGTCGCGTTCTACGATCTGCACGTGCGCGTGAGCCCCGGCGACTCGACCATCTCGGGGTGGAACGGCATCGCGTATCGCGTGCTGCGGCCGGCGCGCGAGCTGCAGATCGACCTGCAGGATCCCCTCCAAGTGGATAGCGTGCTGCAGGGCCGCACTCGGCTGCGTTACCGGCGCGACGGCAGCGCGTATTTCGTGACGCTGCCCGTGGCGCCGGCGCGCGGGACCGTGGGCTGGGTGACGGTCTACTATCACGGGCGTCCGGTGGTCGCCACCAATCCGCCGTGGGACGGGGGATTCACGTGGGCGAAGGACAGCCTGGGTCACACGTGGGTGGCGACATCCAACGAGGGGGTGGGCGCGAGCGTGTGGTGGCCCAACAAGGACTACTTGGCGGACGAGCCCGACAGCCAGCGCATCGCGATCACCGTGCCCGACTCGCTGTTCGACGTATCGAACGGCCGGTTACGCAGCGTGACGCCGCTCGGCGACGGCACCACGACGTGGGAGTGGTTCGTGGCGTCGCCGATCAATAATTACGACGTCGCGGTGGACGCGGGCCGCCTGGCCCATTTCGGCGGCGTGTACGACGGCGAGGCGGGCCCGTTGACGCTCGACTTCTGGCCGCTGGCGATCCATCTCGACACGGCGCGCGTGCAGTTCCAGCAGGTCACGGCGATGCTCCAGTGTTTCGAGGACTGGTTCGGGCCGTACCCGTTCTACGCCGACGGCTACAAGCTGGTCGAGGCCCCGCACCTGGGGATGGAGCATCAGAGCGCCGTCGCCTACGGCAATCACTACAAGAACGGCTACCTGGGCCGCGATCTCTCGGGCACGGGCACGGGGCTCGGCTGGGATTTCATCATCGTGCACGAGAGCGCGCACGAGTGGTGGGGCAACAACATCACGATGCAGGACCAGGCGGACATGTGGATCCACGAGGGGTTCGCGAACTATGCCGAGAACCTCTTCGTCGAGTGCCAGCAGGGCAAGGCGGCGGGCGCGCGCTACGTGATCGGCACCCGGCGCGGCATTCAGAATAAAGAACCGATCATCGCGCCCTACGGCGTGAACGCCGAGCCGCCGGGCGACCAGTATCCCAAGGGCGGCAACCTGCTGCACACGATCCGCCAGGTGGTGGCGGACGACGCCAAGTGGCGCGGGATTTTGCGGGGGTTGAACCGTGAGTTCTGGCACCGCACGGTGACGACCGCCGACGTGGAGGGCTACATCAGTCGCGCGGCGGGGATCGATCTGGCGCCCGTGTTCCAGCAGTATCTGCGGACCACGGAAGTGCCGCTGCTCGAGTACCAGCTCGCGGGCGACACTCTCTCGTACCGCTGGGCCAACGTGGTGCCGGGGTTCGCGATGCCCGTGCGGGTGACGGTGGCGGATACCGTGTACGCGCTGGTCCGTCCCACCGTGCAGTGGCAGAAGGTACCGGCGCATCTGTCGCGGCCGGAGTTGTTCCGCGTGGACGAGAATTTCTACGTCGAAGCGAAGCCGGTCCTTGCGGGGAAGGGGGCCCCCTGACGAAGTTTCCGCCCGCGCGCCGATAGCTCAATTGGTAGAGCAACTGACTCTTAATCAGTAGGTTCTCGGTTCGATTCCGAGTCGGCGCATAGAAAGCAGGTCGGGATGCGTTCACTGCTCGTCGCCGTATTGTTTAGCGCCGCCTGCATCGTCAGCTCGGACAAATCCGCCGCGTCGGAGTTTGCCTTCCCATTCGGCCACCCCGACACCAGCGTCTTCCTTCCCGGCCCGCGCATGTCCATCCTCGGCGTCACCATCGGTGTGACGGATGCGGTGGTGCGCAGCGCCCTGGGGCCGCCTGAGGACTCGACGGTGCCGCAGGACGTGCGGGACTCGGTCTTCGATTGGCATTACCGCGACATCCAGGTCTCGTTTGACGGGCATCGGCTCTACAACCTGCAGTGTCTGGCGCCGCGCTGCGTCACCGCCGCCGGCGTGCGCACCGGCTCTCCTCGCGCCGACGTGCTGCGGGCGTACGGGCCGGGATTCCGCGGGTTTCATTCGTGGAATGACGTGTTGATCTACTACTCGCGCTCGCGGCAATGGCGGATGGTATTCATCTTCACCGCCGGCCGTGTCACGCGGATGTACCTGGAGTGCGATTGGCCGCCAGCCTGGTCGCGACCCTAGCCGCTACTCGTATCGCAGCGCTTCGATCGGATCGAGCGTCGCCGCCCGGCGCGCCGGCCAGATGCCGAAGAACAAGCCGATCGCCGCACTGAAGCAGAACGCCATGATGACGGCCGCGGGCGAGATCAGCGTGTTCCAGTGCGCCAGGCGCGACAGCCCCACCGCGCCCAGCGTGCCGACTGCGATGCCGATCACGCCGCCCGCCACGCACAGCACCACCGCTTCCACCACGAACTGGAACAGGATATTGAGCCGCGTGGCGCCCAGCGCTTTGCGCACGCCGATCTCGCGCGTCCGTTCGGTCACCGACACGAGCATGATGTTCATGATGCCGATGCCGCCCACCAGCAGGCTCACGGCCGCGACGCCCGCGAGCAGGTACTTGAACGTCTCCGTCGTCTGCTCCAGCGTGGACAGGACGTCGCGCGCGCTGCGGATGCGGAAATTGTTGTCGAAGCCCGGTTTGATCTTGTGCTGGCGCCGCAGCACCCGCTCGATCTCGATCATGGCGAGGGGGATCGAGTCCGCGCTCGCCGCGCGGATCGTGATCTGTCGCAGCCGGTCCGTGCCCACCACGCGGTAGCGCGCGGTCTCGAGCGGGATCAGGATGTCGTCGTCGCTCGACCCGAACCCTTGCGTGCCTTTGGCCGCGAGCACGCCCAGCACCTCGAATTCGATGCCGCGGATCTTGATCGTCTGGCCGATCATCGCGGCGCTATTGGTCTTGAACAGGTTGGGAATATCGGCTTCCAGCACGGCGTAGCGCTGGCGGGAGGCGTCCTCGCCGGCCGTGAACATCCGTCCGGCGGCGACGGTGTAGTTGCGCACGGCGATGAAGTTGGGCGTGGTGCCGATCACGCCCTCGCTGATGTTCTGGTTGCCGTACTGGATCTGCTGCTCGCGTTCCAGCTCGGGCACCACGTCGGCGAGGAAGCGCGCGTGGTGGGCGATGGCGGTATCGTCGGCGTAGGTGAGGCCCGCGGCGTTGCTCACGGCGACGCCGAAGCGGAAGTCCTGCCCGTTGAGCACGCTCAACAGGGTGGGCCCGAGCGCCTGGATGCGGTCTTCGATCGCCTTCTGGGCGCCCGTGCCCAGGGCGACCATGGTGATCACGGCGCCCACGCCGATGATGATGCCGAGCATGGTCAGGAGCGACCGCAGCTTGTTGGCCCGCAGCGCGTCAAGTGCCACGCGGACGGTCTCGCCCAGGAGCATGCGTCAAAGGTATCTTTGACGCCGGATGACCGCTCCTGCTCCCAGCACGCCGTGTCCCAAGTGCAAGCGTCCGCTCGCCGCGGGCGTGAAGCGGTGCATTTACTGTGGCTACACTCGCATTTTGGCGGCGCCCGGCACTCCCGAATATGAGGCGGAGAAAGCGGCCGCGGAGGCGGACGCCAAGAAGCTCGAGCGCCAGAAGGTCATCTATCAGCACGGCATGGGGCTGGGGAAGACGTCGGCCAAGCCGGGGTTTGCCGAGCGGCTGCGGGAGCAGACCCTGCTGGTGCGTGTGCTGGTGATGCTGCCGCTCTTTCCTCTATTGTTGATGACGGTGCCCTTCAAGGCCTTCAAGGTGGTGAAGGAAGTCTTCCGGCCGTAGCGCTTTTTCGCCCCGTCTGCGCGTTTTGGATGTCACCGGCCGGCACACGGGCGCTAGTCTGCTGCGGTGAAGTTGCTCACGGCGGTGCGGCGGCAGCTGCGGGTGCGGCATTACAGTCGCCGCACGGAGACGGCGTACGCTCACTGGATCCGCCGCTTCGTCAAATTCCACGGCATGCGCCATCCCAGCGAGCTGGGCGCGCCGCACGTCTCGGCCTTTCTCTCGAGTCTCGCGGTGGAGCGCGGCGTCAGCGCCGCGACGCAGAACCAGGCGCTCGCCGCGCTGCTCTTCTTGTATGGGACCGTATTGGGGGCGCCGGTGGGGTGGTTGGGTGAGCTGGTGCGGGCCAAGAAGCCCACGCGCCTGCCGGTGGTGCTCACGCGGGACGAAGTGAAACTGGTCCTCGGCCGTCTCGCGGGTGTGCCCGCGTTGGTGTCGCGCTTGCTTTACGGCTCCGGTCTGCGCTTGCTCGAGGCGTTGACGTTGCGGGTGAAGGACGTGGATTTCGCGCGCAAGGAGATCCGCATTCGCGGCGGCAAGGGCGATCGTGACCGCGTCACCATGTTACCCGAGATGGTGATCCCCGCGCTGCGCGATCATTTGCAGGTCGTGCGACGCCAACATGAGCGCGATGTGGCGGCGGGGGCGGGCTGGGTGGAGCTGCCGGGCGCGCTATTCCAGAAGTACCGCAACGCCGGCCGCGACTGGGCGTGGCAGTGGCTTTTCCCCTCGCCGCGGCAGGTGGTGGACGTGGCATCGGGCCAGGCGGGGCGGCAGCATCTGCACGAGACGGTGGTGCAGCGGGCGTTCAAGGCGGCGGTAGTGGCGAGCGGCGTTGCGAAGCCCGCGCATTGTCACACGCTGCGCCATTCGTTCGCGACCCATCTGCTCGAGACCGGTTCTGACATCCGCACGGTGCAGGAGTTATTGGGGCATCGTGACGTGCGCACCACGATGATTTACACTCACGTCTTGAACCGCGGTCGGCTGGGCGTTCGCAGCCCAGCCGACAGTTTGTGAGCGCTCGCGGGCCTTATCTCGCCCGGCGTCTGGCCGGCGCGGCCTGTTTTAGTGCCGGCGGGGGGGGCATGACCGGCTGGTCCGAGTTGAACATGTCGGAGACGTTGAGCCACGATCCGTCGGCCTGCCGCTCGTGCACTTCGAGGAATTTCCCGGCATCCGAGACTGGTCCCGCTGCGCCCGGGGGCGTGAAGCTCATCGCGTAGTGGCCGGACACATAGGCGAGGTTGCCTGAGCCCACCACCGTGTCCACTGTCAGCGCGAACGACTTGAGTGGTGGGAAGCTGTGCATCCACGTTTCGATCGCGGCGGGGCCGACGACCGTTTTCTGGTTGGGCGGCATGAAGCGGGCGCCTGGCGCGTAGAGCTTGGAGGTGCCGGCCCAATCGGCTCGCAGGACGCGCGCAGCGAAGGTATCGGCCGTCGCGCGGACGGTGGCGCGATCGCCGTCGGTGAAGGGGCGGGTGGGTGCGCACGCGATCGCGGCGCTGCCGAGTGCGATCAAGGGAATGAGGGAACGACGCATGGGATGCTCCTGGAGCGGGGGTGTTCGGTGCTGGCCGAACGTACCCAGCCCCGCGGCTGGGTCAAGCCGTGTGGACATCTTACACAGCCGCCCATTGCAGCTTTTCCCGCGCCGCCCCGCGCTCCGCTCACCGTCCAACCATGGTCGGCTTCAGGAGTTGACTCCTCGCGTCCCCGGGCGCAACGTAATGTTTATGCGACTGGCTATGGAAGTTCGGACCCAGAGTACTCCGTTGAAGTTTAGTTAGGCAGCACAGCGACTCAGCACTCTCATACGACAAACCGTACCCTGTCATCCGGCCGTCATCTCCTGTTCATCCTCCGGGCATAGAATCCACTCACGCACGCCCCGGAGATCGCATGTTCACGCGCCCGCCGTTCTTCCTTACCGCCGCTCTGCTCGGGGCAACGCTCGTCGCGATCTGCGTTGTTATCACGCCGATAACCGATCCGCCTGAGTATGCTGCCGAAATGTGGTGGGCTCGCGTCGCACCTTTCAGCTACGCTGTGCACACCCTTAGGACTGCGCCAGCCTTCGTTGCCCTTGACCCGGCGTCCGAAGCGTCGACGCTGTTCGACAACCGCTCCCGAGCATGGCGCGGCGTCGTACATTCGCGAGGTGCCGACTCGATCTTTGCGCACCTGTATGCCACTGGAGGCCCGGCGACTCGCCTCTACGCGCTGACGGGTCTCTACTGGCTACACGCACGTTCCCTGCCGGCGGCGCTCGCCCAAGCTCAGCGCGACACCGGTCGCGTGCGCATATGGCGATCCTCATGTCATTGCCCACGGCTGGTCCCGCTCGCCCGAATGGCCTCGGCGGATTCGCTGCGAGTCCTAGCGATCGAGCTGTCTGTCGAAGCTGTGCTGCCTAACTAGCGGTTGAAGCTGCCGCCGCCCGGTCTTGGCAGAATTCCATTTGTGCGCCTAACATTCATCATGCTCGTCTGTGATCGTCGTCCCGCCGGCCAGGGCAGGCGGCGCAGCTTAACCGCGGTGCGTTAGGCGGCGCGGCGGAATACGGAGGAGAGTTGGTTTCGCTAATCGAGTATTGGGGCACGCGGAGCTGGCTACGTCGCCGGGTGGCGCTCGTGGGAGGGGTCCTCGGCGCGCTTGTTGGGCTGGCGCTTCTTTTGGGGCGGCCATCTTCGGCGGTGGAGATAGCGCCGAAGGCGCCGGATACTTGGTGTACGTCGTTTCGAGACCTGTCGTTTGGCTCCTCGCGCCAATTTGGAAGGGCGTTCTTTACTTCCCGGGCCTGTTGCTCCTGCCCACGCTCAATGGGTTGTGTGTTGGATGGGTGGCGGGCGCGCTGGTGAGCCTCTTTCCATCGGTCCCCAAACGGGGGGCCGCGCCGCCTAACTAGCGGTTGAAGCTGACGCCGCCCGGTCTTGGCAGAATTCCGATTGTGCGCCTAACATTCATCATGCTCATCTGTCATCGTCGTCCCGCCGGCCAGGGCAGGCGGCGCAGCTTAACCGCGGTGCGTTAGGCGGC
>JBGPOE010000085.1:0-7191 GCA_041487875.1 Gemmatimonadota bacterium
GTCTGGCCGGCGAGCACGCGCACGCCGGTCTTTTCCGTGGGCGCGTAGCCGATGAATTGCGCGCGCAGCGTGATCTCACCCGCCGGCACGTTATTGATGAAGTAGTAACCCTTGTCGCTGGTCAGCGCGCCGTACGACGTGCCCACGATGAAGACCTGGGCGTTCGCGATCGGCACACCGGCCTGATCTGTCACCGTTCCTTCGATTTTCCCCGTCGAGCCCTGCGCGGCGAGCGAGCCGGCGAACAACGCCGACGCGAGCACCGTCGCGAATGCGGCTGCGGCGAGGCGACCGAAGGCGCCTCTCACACGATGCGTCATGGAATCGTCCTCCAAAGGCGTGAAAGCGAATGGACTACCGGACAGAAGACGTGAGGTCGGCACGTCACCCCCTCCCGGTGTGCGTGATGCGTGGATTCCAACTTCCTATGTCGATAAGCTGAACCGGGTTCCAGACGCCGTCAAGGCTGCTCGGCCGCGCGAAAATGCAAACCGCTGGCGCACCCCGCAAGACCCTACTTGGCGTCTCGCTAAACCAACAAGAGCTCCCGCTGCGGCCGGGCGGGCGTCACCTCGGGGCCGGTTTCGCCTAGGAACACGTTGATCTCGCTGCGCACGCCGAAGCGGCCGGGGAGATACACGCCCGGCTCCACGGAAAACCCGATTCCCGCAAGGAGTACTCGGTCATCCGCCGTCTCGAAATTGTCGAGGTGCGGGCCCGAGCCGTGAAGATCGCGATCGATCGAATGGCCCGTGCGGTGCACGAAGTATTCGCCGTACCCCGCGGCGCGAATCACGCCGCGCGCCGCGTCGTCCAGCTCGGCCCCCGTCACGGGGCGACCCGCGGTCCAGGCCTCGCGCAACCGCGCCACCGCCGCGTCGCGCGCGTCCCGGACAGCGGTCCACACCTGCCGCACCTCGGCGGGAGGGTTGCGGCCGGCGAACGCCATCCACGTCTGGTCGGCGAACACGCTGCCCTTGGCGGGACCGCCCCAGAGATCGAGCAACAACACCTCGCCCGCGGCGAGCCGGCGGTCGCTGCCCGCGCGCGGCTCGTAATGCGGGTTCGCGGCGTTCTCCTGAAACCCCACGATGGGGGGGTGGTCGGTGACGAGACCGGCGCGCTCGATCGCCGCGACCACGCGCTGCTGCACCGCGACCTCGCGCACTTCACCGCCGCGCGCGAGCTCGGCCCCAGCCCACGTCAGTGCCTCTCGCGCGATGGTGGCGAGCGCCTCGGCGGCCCGGCGGTGCCCCGCCAGCTCGGCCGCCGACCACCCGGCCGCGAACCGTGTGACGAGCGGCGCCGACGAGACGACGGTGGCGCCGAACGACTCGAGCAATTGGACGACGCCGTGCGGCACCCGATCGAGATAGGGCACCGCGTCGTTGGAGGACACCTCCATCGCGAGCCGCTTGCCGGCGACCAGCTCGCGCAGCCGCGCGTGCAGCTCGGGCCACGCCGAGTACGGGCGGATCTCGCCCGGGAATCCCGTGAGCGGTTGCAGCTCGATGCGGTGCGCCACCGCGACCGGCGCGCCGTCGCGGGGCAACAACACGAACAGGCGGCGCGTCGCCATGCCGCGAATGCCCAGCACCTGAGGCGCGACGGGGTTCGCGCCGTGGAAGTCGAAGACGAGCCAGCCATCGACGCCGAGCTCGGCCAGCGCGGCGCGCACCCGGGCGAGGTCGAGATTCGCGAGCGGCGGCATCAGTGGTGGCGCGGGTCGGGGGGCGCGGCGCGCCACTCGCACACGGCGGCGCCTGTGGCGCGGCACGCCGTATGGCGCATCGCGCCCTCGAAGCCGGTCAGGAGTCGCAGCAGCTCCGCCAACGCCGCGGCCCACAGGCCGCAGGCGGCGCCGTCGGGAGTCGCCCGCACGGTGATCGCGTCGTCCAGCAGCGCCACCGGCACGCCCCCCTCGCGCCGCAAGTCCACGCCCAAGACGGACCGCGCGGCACCGCGCGCCACCGCGTGGCCGAACGTGCGCGGCCCGATGTGCGCGAGCAGCCGGCTGACGGGAAACACGCGCCGGGTGGCGCGGCGGGCGGCGCGGCGGCCGGCATCGGCGAAGACGAGCTCCGCGTCGGGACGGCGCCCCACCAGGCGCAACAGCGCCTCGACGTGCTCGGCCTCGACGCGGGCGTCACGGCGCACCAAAGCCTCGTAGCGCTCCAACTGCATCGCCACGGTGCTCGACAGACCCAGTCGCTTGACCAGCAATTCCTCCGCGAATTCGGAGAGACCGTCCTCGACTGGAGTGTCGAGGTTGCGTACGGCCTCGAGGACGGCGAGGGGAAGGATGCTGTGCACCACGGAGCGCGAAACCTAGCACCCCATTGCGAAACCGGGGAGGGCGCGTCCACTTTTCCAACCGATGGCCGCCCCCACGCCCGCCCCCACGCCCGTCGATGCCAAGCGCGAGAGCTTCGAGCGCGAAGCCCTGGTCCACCTCGACGCCCTGTACCGCGTGGCGCGCCGCCTCACCGGGAACTCCGCGGACGCCGACGACCTTGTACAAGAGACGATCCTGAAGGCCTACCGCGCGTGGGACCAGTACGAGCAGGGGACCAACGCCAAGGGCTGGCTGCTGACCATCCTGCGGAACGCCTTTATTAATGAATACCGGCGCCGCGTCCGGCACCCCGAAACCGTGGATATCGATGCGATCGAGCCGTTCGCGGTATTCGACCAGGTGCAGGACGACGATCCCCAGGGCAAGTTCTTCGACCGCATCGTGGACGACGAGGTGCTGCGCGCCGTCGACCAGCTGCCGGAGAGCTTCCGCGAAACTGTCGTGCTGAGCGACGTGGAAGGCATGAGCTATCAGGATATCGCCAAGATTCTGGGGGTCCCCGTGGGCACCGTGAAGTCGCGTCTGTTCCGGGGCCGCCAGCTGCTGCAAAAACAGCTGTACGACTACGCGGTCACGAACGGCTACATCCGGAGGAAAGACGGATGAAGTGCCGCGACTGCCTCGAGCACCTCTACGAATTCCTCGACCGGGAGCTGACCCCCACGCTCGAGCAGGAGGTGCGCGAGCATCTCGAGGGCTGCGAGCCGTGCGCCGACCTCGCCGACTTCGAGACCTTCTACCTCAAATTCGTCCAGGCCCGCTGCCGCGCGCAGGGCGCGCCGCCCGCGCTCCGGCGCCGCATTCTCCACGAGCTGTTCGACGAGTGAGGTGGCTCAGCGCCGACGGTCTGGCCGCGGCACTCGTGGTGGGCGGCGCCGCGGCGGCCGGCTTCGGCTGGACCGGCCTCTGTCTCCTGCTCGTCTTCTTCCTCTCCGGTAGCTTGCTCACCCAATGGTCCGGCGGCCCGGGCGGGCGCCGCACGGCGCGCCAGGTCCTGGCGAACGGCGGCGTCGCGGCGGTCGCGGCCCTCGCGGGCGGCTGGCCCGCGTTCGCGGGCGCTCTGGCCGCCGCCACCGCCGACACGTGGGCGACCGAGATTGGCGCGTTCTCACCAGTCGCGCCGCGGTTGCTGACGACCGGCGTACCCGTGCCGGCGGGCACCTCCGGGGGTATCACCGCCTTGGGAACGGCGGGCGGGGTGGCGGGCGCGCTGCTGATCGCGGTGCTCGCGAGTGTGCTCGGGCGCGCGCCGTGGCTCTTGGTCGCCGCCGCCGGAGTGGCGGGAATGGCGACGGACTCCCTGTGCGGCGCGGCGTGGCAGGGCGCGTTCGAGTGCGCGAGCTGCGGCGCGCGCCACGAGCGGGCCGACGCTCTCTGTCACGAACCGGTACGCCTGATTCGAGGCTGGCGATGGCTGGACAACGACGGCGTGAACGTCGCGGGGACGCTCGTGGGCGCGGGTGCAGCCGCTGTGGCAGCCCGCCTTCTTTCCTAACGCGCCACCAATGACGCGTTGGGATGCAGTCGTCGTAGGGGCCGGGCCCGCCGGGTCCGCGACGGCGCGGCTGCTCGCGCGGGCCGGTGCGCGCGTGCTCGTGCTCGACCGCGCGCGTTTCCCGCGTGACAAGCCCTGCTCGGAGTACCTCTCTCCCCAGTCCACGCGCGTGCTCGAGCACCTCGGCGCCGACGTCGTCGCCGCCGTGGAAGCGGCCGCGCCCGCGCGCTTGTACGGCATGAAGCTCGTGGCGCCGAGCGGGCGCGTGGCGCTGGGCCGCTTCGCCGCTGATCACGGCTGGCGTCCCCCGCGGCCCTACGGCTTTGCCCTGCCCCGCACCGTCTTCGACACGATCCTGCGCGACGCCGCGGTGCGCGCCGGGGCGGAGGCGTGGGAACACGCGACGGTCGAGGACCTCGTTTACGATGCTGGTGGCGTCGGCGGGGTGGTGGCGCGGACGGCAAACGGCAAACGGACGACGCTGCATGCTCGAGTCGTGATCGGCGCGGACGGCCTCAACTCCGTCGTCGCCCGCCGGCTCGGCCTGCGCAGCGAGCACGCGCCGCGTCGCATCGCGTACGCGGCGCACGTCGCGGACGTGCACGGCGTAGGCGATGCGGGCGAGATGCACGTGGGCCGGCTGGGTTACGTCGGCCTCGGCCCCGTGGGCGGCGGTGTGACGACGGTCGCCCTGGTGCTGCCGCTTCACGCCGTGCAAGCGAGCGGACGCGACCCGCGCCGCGACTTCTTCGCGGAGCTGGAGCAATTCCCCGGTCTTGCCGGCCGGTTCGATCCGCGCCGGCTGGTGCGGCGCGTTCTCGTCACCGGCCCGTTCGCGCGCTGGTCACGCCGCGCGATTGCGGATGGCGCACTGCTGGTGGGCGACGCCGCCGACTTCTTCGACCCGTTCACCGGTCAGGGCATCTACGCCGCCCTGCGCGGCGCCGAGCTCGCGGCCGAGACGCTGATCCCTGCCCTCGCGGCTGCGGGTCCGGTTACGCGGGCGTCGCTCGGGCCCTACCGCGGCGCGCGGCGCCGCGCGTTCCTCGGCAAGTGGATGCTGGAGCGGCTGATCGGCTTTGGCGTCGGCTGGCCGGCGCTCGCCGAGCGGGTGATCGGCCGCCTGGCGCGCCGACCGGCGCTCGCGGATCTGCTGGTGGGCGCGACCGGCAACTTCGTGCCGGCGCGCGCGGCGCTCAGCCCCAGCGTGCTGGCGCGTCTCCTCTTCTGACCATGCGCGGCGTCGAGGCCCCTCAGTTCCGCCAGCTGTTGGGCCGGTTCGCGACCGGCGTCACGGTGGTGACGGCCCGCGGGCTCGGCGGCGGCCCCGTCGGCATGACCGCGAGCTCCGTCGCGTCGGTTTCGCTCGACCCGCCCCTGCTGCTCGTCTCGGTCGATCGCACACACGATATGCACGCGGCGCTCGCGGCGGGACAGCATTTCGTCCTCAACGTGCTCGCCGCCGATCAAGAGGCGCTGTCGCGCCGCTTCGCCGGGAACGAGGAGAATCGTTTCGAGGGCGTGGGCTACAAGGAGAACCGCCACGGCATTGCCGTGCTCGACGGCGCGCTCGCCGCGATCGAGTGCGTCAAGGAGACCGCCGTACCCGGCGGCGATCATACCGTCTTCGTCGGCCTCGTCACGGGCGGCACGGTCACCGATCAGCGGCCACTGCTCTACTACCGCGGCGGCTACGCCAGCCTCCAGGGCGGATGATCGGCGTCGAGCTGCTCGACGACCCGCAGGCCGATCCCGCGCTGGTGCGGCGCGCGCTCGCGGACGTCGCGCGGACCAACCGGCTGTTCGGCGGTACGCGCGCCGTGATCGCGGCGCTCGAGCCGTATTTTCGCGCCGCTCCGCACCAGCCCTGGACCCTGCTCGATGTGGGCACCGGCGCGGGCGACATCCCGCTCGCCGCCGCGAAAGCCGCCCGCCGTCACGGCATCGACCTGCGCCTCGTGGGGGTCGAACGACTTGCCGCGGCCGCGCGCCTGGCGCGCGAGCAGGGCCTCGCGACCGTGCTGGCCGATGGCGGCGTCCTCCCCTTTGCGCCACGTTCCGTGGACGTCGTGATCGCGAGCCAGGTACTGCACCACTTCCCGCGCGACACCGCTGCCCGCTGGATCGCCGCGTTCGATTGCATCGCCCGCCGCGCCGTGGTGCTCGCTGATCTGCACCGCTCGGCGGTCGCGATGGCGGCGTGGTGGCTGGCCTCGTTCCCGCTGCGGCTGCACCCCGTGACCCGGCACGACGGAGTCGTCTCGCTGCGCCGCGGTTACACGAGACAGGAGTTTCAAGGCCTGTGCACAGAAGCGGGGGTGCGCGCGCGGGTGCGCTATGCGCCGATCGCGCGAGTGGTCGCCGACTGGACTCCCCGATGCGCACCGTAGATCGCATCACGATCCACGCGCCGCTGGAGCGCGTCTTCGCCGTCGCCCGCGACGTCGAGCGATGGCCGTCGCTGTTGCAGCACTACCGCTCGGTGCGGTTTCTCACGCGGCGATCGGGCGGTGGCGAGGTCGCGATGGCGGCGTGGCGCCCGTTCGGCCCGCTGCGCTGGCCCACGTGGTGGGTGTCGGACATGACGGTGGACGCGGCCGCGCGAGAAATCCGATACCGCCACATCCGGGGTATCACGACGGGAATGGACGTCGTGTGGCGGCTGCGCCCGGCGGACGGCGCCGTCGCGATCGAGTTGGTGCATGAATGGGCGGGGCCGCGCTGGCCGCTGATCGGACCTGCGGCCGCGGCGCTCGTGATCGGGCCGGTGTTCGTGCACGGCATCGCGTCACGGACGCTCGCCGGCCTCAAGCGACAGCTGGAACGGGAGCCTCGATGAATCGGCGACGGGTCGTAATCACGGGTGTGGGCGCGGTGACCCCGATCGGCACGGGCGCCGACGGGCTGTGGCAGGGGCTCGAGGCGCGGCGCTCCGCCGTGCGCGAGATCTCGCGGTTCGATCCGACGCCGTTCCGCAGCCACATGGCCGCGGAGATCCCCGACTTCCGTCCGCAGGATCATCTCGATAAGAAGCGCGCCAAGCGGCTGGACCGTTTCTCCCAGCTCGCGGTCACGAGCGCCCGGCTGGCGCTCGCCGACGCACACGTGGACCCCGCGCGTGAAGACCCCGACGATGTGGGCGTGATGATGGGCTCGGCGCTGGGCGGCGTGGCGTTCGCGGAGATGCAGGTGCCGGCATTCCTGCGCGAGGGTCCACGCGGGCTCGACGCGGCGCTGGCGCTCGCCGTGTTCGGGGGGGCCGCGAGCTGCAACATCGCGATCGAATTCGGCTTCACCGGCCCCAACGCGACCAACGGCATGAGCTGCGCCTCGGGTACCA
>JBGPOE010000086.1:0-7188 GCA_041487875.1 Gemmatimonadota bacterium
CTGGCTGGGCTCGCGCCGGAGCAACGGACCCGCGCGCACGTCGTGTTCACGGCGCACAGCATTCCGCGCGCCATGGCGCGCACGGCCGGCTACGAGCGGCAGCTCGCCGAAGCGGCGCGCCTCGTGGCGCAGGACGTGGCAGTGACCGCGTACAGTCTCGCCTACCAGAGCCGCAGCGGACCGCCGCAGGTACCCTGGCTCGGCCCCGACATACTCGAGCACCTGCCGCGCGTCGCGGCCGAGGGGGCGCGCGCCGTCGTCGTGCACCCGCTCGGCTTCATCTCCGATCACATCGAGGTGCTGTACGACCTCGACGTCGAGGCGAAAGCCAAGGCGGCGGAGCTGGGACTGGCGTTCGTGCGCGTGCCGACCGCGGGGACGAGCCTCGAGTTTCCGCGCATGATCCGTGAGCTGATCGTCGAGCGGATGACGGGTGGGACGGTGCGAGCCGCGTTGGGCGGGCAGGGTCCGTGGCACGAGATATGTCCCGTCGACTGCTGCTTGTCAGGTTGATAGCCGTTGTCCGTCATCCGTTATCCGTGGTTCTTGACGGAGAACGGACAACGGAAAACGGATAACGTCTTTAGATTCTCCCCCATGCTTTCCCAAGCGCTCCAGCACCATCCCTTCCTCGCCATCGTCAGCCTCTTCGCCGCGGGCCTGCTCACGAGTCTCACGCCGTGCATCTATCCCATGATTCCCATCACGGCCGGCGTGATCGCGGGGACGGCGGGCACGGGCGCGTCGCGTGGCCGCACCGTGGGACTGACGCTCACGTACGTCGCGGGCCTGGCGTTGTTGTATGCGGTGCTGGGGCTCGTCGCGGGCTTGTCGGGCGAGTTGTTCGGTACGGTCTCCTCGAATCCGTGGGTGCGCTTTGCGGTCGGGAACCTCCTGCTCGTGTTCGGGCTTGCCATGTTGGACGTCTTCCCCGTCTCGGCCCCGCAACGCCTGGTCCAGTGGGTGGGCAGCTTGGGGAGCGGGTCCTATCCGGCGGTGTTCGTGCTCGGCGCGACATCGGGAATCGTGGCGGCGCCGTGCGGTGCGCCGGCCTTCGCGGCGGTGCTCACGTTCGTCACGACCACGCGGAGCGGCGTACTCGGCTTCATTTACCTGTTCGTGTTTTCGCTGGGGATGACGGCGGTGCTGGTTGCGGTGGGACTGTCGTCGGGACTCGCGAGCACGCTGCCGCGCTCCGGGCAATGGATGGTGTGGGTGAAACGCGTGGCCGGCGTGATCTTGTTGGCGATGGCGGAGTATTACTTCGTGCAAATGGGTAAAGGACTGTGATGGCAAACTGGGTGCGTAGCGCGTGGTGCGTGGTTGCTCTCGGCGCCGTGCTGGCCGTCGGTTCCCCGGGGCGGTTGCTCGCCCAGGACGAGGACGTCGGCATCGCGGTCGGGGCGACGCCACCCGCGGTGACCATCGAGGACCTGAATGGCGCGCCGGTGGATCTCGCGCACTGGGTCGGGAAGAAGCCCGTGCTGTTCGAGTTCTGGGCGACCTGGTGCCCGATTTGCGCCGAGCTGCTGCCCAAGATGAAGGCCGTGCACGCGCGCTACGGCGACCGCGTCGCTTTCGTGGTGGTGGCGGTGGCGGTGAACGAGAGCAAAGCGAGCGTCAAGCGCCATCTCGAGTCGCACGACCTGCCGTTCACCTTCCTCTGGGACACGAACGGCAACGCGACGCGTGCGTTCCAGGCGCCCGCCACGAGCTTCGTGGTGGTGCTCGATGCCAAGGGGAAAGTCGCCTACACGGGCGTGGGCGCGGACCAGGACCTGGAGGCGGCGCTGCGGCGGGTGACGCGCTAGGGGAATCGCAGTGCGCAATGCGTTGTCACATGCGGTGCTCCGAGGAGGGCGGCTCGCCGCACACAACCCCGCACCGCGCACTGCGACGTCCCTAGTTGCCCTTCGTCGTATCCTGCGGCACCAGCTTGCCGATCGCCTGACTCAACTCGGTGTACGCGGTCGGATCGATTTCGCGGAACGGCGCCGCTACATACGCGATCTTCCCGTCCGGTCCCACGACGAACAAATTGCGGTTGTCGATCTTGTACTTGCCGACGTAGGCGCCGTACTGCTTGCCCACCGCGGAGCCCGTGTCGCTCGCGAACAAGAAGGGGAATTCCGCATCACGCGCCCAGGACTGCTGCGCCGTGTCGACGTCGGCGCTGATCGCGATCAGCACCACGTTGCGGCCACCCCTGAACAGCTGCGCGTACTGATCACGGTACGCGTTCATTTGAATCGTTCAGCCGCGCGTTCGAGCTTTGTAGAAGAACGCGAGGACGACGGTCTTGCCCTTGAAGTCGGAGAGGTGGATGGAATTCTTCACCACGCCGAATCGCGTGGCACCAGGGAGCGCGAAGTCGGGCGCCGCCGTGCCCACCTCGAGCGGCTTGGGGTCGGGCGGCGGCGCGGCCGCGGGCTGTTGCGCCGCGAGCGGCAGGGCGAGCGCGGCGCCAACTCCTGCCACCAGCGCCAACGGGGTGAAGCGCATCGGGTGATTCCTCCGTACCGGAAGTCCGGGAGAATATACGGCCGCGGCCGCGTCTCCGTGCGAGCACGGCGGTGCGGCCGGGACGGCCTGACCCAATTCTGACACTGAGGGCCCACATGAAGATCCACGCCGCGAGCGTCGCCCTGTTGGTCGCCATCGTCACCCTACCATGCGACAGTGCGGCGCAGGCGGCCGCCCCCACGGCGCCGGGTGATTGGCCGGCCTACGGCCGGGACGCCGGCGGGTCGCGCTTTTCGCCCCTGCAGGCGATTACGCGGGACAACGTGGCGTCGCTGCGGCCCGCGTGGGTGTACCGCACTGGCGATCTGATGTGGAATCGCGGCCGCTTCGAGGCGACGCCCCTGCTGGTGGACGGGACGCTGTATCTCGCGACGCCGCTGGGCCGGGTGATCGCGCTCGACCCGGCGCGGGGCGCCGAGCGCTGGGTGTACGATGCCCGCGTCGCGTTCGACGGGGATTACGGCGATTTCGCCAACCGCGGCGTCGCTACCTGGCTCGACCCGGCCGCCGGCCCGGGCACCGCCTGCCGCCGCCGCATCTTCCTGGCGACCGTGGACAGCCGGCTGCTCGCGCTCGATGCGGCCACGGGCCGACCGTGCGCGGATTTCGGCGCGGCGGGCACGGTGGACCTGCAGCGCGACCTCCTGCACCAGCCGGAGTACGTCGGCGAGTACGAGGTGACCTCGCCCCCCGCAATCGCCGGAGACTTGGTGATCGTAGGCTCCGCCATCGCGGACAATCACCGCGTCAACGCGCCGTCGGGGGTCGTGCGCGCCTACGACGCGCGCACCGGACGCGAGCGCTGGAGCTTCGATCCGATTCCGCGGACACCCGGAGCCCCGGGCCGAGAGACCTGGAAGGGCACGAGCGCCGACGCCACCGGCGCCGCGAACGCCTGGTCGGTGATCTCGGTGGATGCGGCGCACGACCTGGTGTTCATTCCCGTAGGCAGCGCCAGCCCTGACTTCTTCGGCGGCGAGCGGTTGGGTGAAGACCGCTGGGCCGACGCGGTCGTCGCCTTGCGCGCCTCCACCGGGAAGTTCGTCTGGGGCTTCCAGGTGGTGCACCACGATATCTGGGACTTCGACGTGCCGGCCCAGCCGGTGCTGTTCACCCTGCGTCGCGACGGCAAAGACATCCCGGCGCTGGCACAGGTGACCAAGATGGGGCACGTGTTCGTGCTCGACCGGCTCACGGGAAAGCCCCTGTTCCCGGTCGAAGAGCGCGCCGTGCCGGCGAGCGACGTGCCGGGCGAGCAGACGTCGCCCACGCAACCCTTCCCGCCGCCCGCGTTCCGTCTCGTTCCCGAGAGTCTCCCCGCGAGCGACGCCTTCGGGACGAGCCCCACAGCCGCCGCGGCGTGTCGCGACGTGATCGCGCACTCCCGGTCCGAGGGCATATTCACGCCGCCGTCGCTGCGGGGGACGGTCGTTTATCCGGGGAACCTCGGCGGATCGAATTGGTCCGCCGCCGCGGTGGACGAGCGGCGCGGGCTGCTCATCACGCCGGTGAACCGCCTGCCGTTCCTGATCACGCTCATCCCGCGGGACCAGCTCCACTCCGCCTACATGGCGAAGCCCCAGTCCGAGTACGGTCGGCAGAACGGCACGCCCTACGCCGTGCGGCGCGACCCCTTCCTCGCGTCCAATCACGTCCCCTGCGCGCCGCCGCCTTGGGGATCTCTGATCGCGCTCGACTTGAATGCCGGGACGGTCAAGTGGAGCGTGCCCCTGGGCAACGTGCCGTGGCTCACGGATGCGGCGGCGAAGACCTGGGGATCCCTGAACATCGGCGGCGCGATCGTGACGGCCGGCGGCTTGGTGTTCACCGCGGGCACGTGGGACCATCACTTGCGGGCCTTCGACGTCGAAACAGGCCGCGAGCTGTGGAGCGCGCCGTTGCCGGTGGGCGCGTACGCCATGCCGATGACCTACGAGGCGGGCGGCCGCCAGTACGTGGTCGTGGCGGCCGGCGGACACGACCGGCTCGACCCCGGGATGGGCGACTACCTCTTGGCATTTACGCTGCCGGGCCCGGGCGCGCCGACGCCGGACACCGCCACCTACGCGGCGGCGGGAGACTACGCGGGCGACATCCGTTCGGGCGACCTCCACGTGGCGACCATGTCGCTGCGCGTGTCGGGCGACTCGCTCACGGGCTCGTTCGAGTTCACGAATCCCCACGGCTCGGGACCGGTCACCGCGCACCAGGTGGGAGACACGGTCACATTCACCGCGCCGTTCCGGGTGCCGGAAAAGCAGTGCGACGGCACCATGACCGGCCGGGGCGAGCTGGCCGATGGCGGCCGCCTGTTCGTGGGCCGGATCCTGATCAGCGGCGCCTGCAGCGGCACGCCGCCCGACTCGGCCACGTTCGGCCTGTGGCGGCGGGGGCCGCGGTGAGCGCCTAGCCCCGCAGCAGCTTGAACGCGTGGTTCCACGTGTTGGTGCGGAAGCCGTAGACGATCCACACCATGGCGAGCGGCTCGAGGTAGCGCGCGGCCTCGATCCCGCCGAGGTCGATCGCCGGCCAGCCGAACGCCTTGCAGATGTCGGTGACGGCGCGCTTCGCGCCGTCGTCGTTGCCGGCGATGAACATGTCGGGCGGGCCGCCCGGCAACTTGGGATGCACCATCGCGGTGTTGCCGACGATGTTGAATG
Organism: Gemmatimonadota bacterium; assembly: GCA_041487875.1. Classification (GTDB taxonomy): domain Bacteria; phylum Gemmatimonadota; class Gemmatimonadetes; order Gemmatimonadales; family GWC2-71-9; genus DATLWA01. The sequence continues at coordinate 5,184 of JBGPOE010000086.1, forward strand.
CCTTCACGACCTTCGCCTGCGGCAGCCAGCGCTGCACGCGTTCTCCACCCGAGTCGCTGTGGCCCACGGCCAGGGCCGGGCCGCCCTTCGAGAAGTCGAGCGGATTGGTCACATCCATCACGACCTTGCCGGCGGTGTTCTTGGGGCCGGCGAGCTTGAGGGCGTTCTCCGTGCCGTCCCATTTGGTCGCGAGCACCAGCAGCTCGCCGAAGGTCGCCGCGTCGGCGAAGCTGCCGGCCGACGCCTTGGCGCCCGCCTGCTTGACGAAGTCGGCGAGCTTGTCCGGGCTGCGCGTGCCCAGCTTGACCGCATCGCCTCTGCCGAGAAATCCCTTGGCGAGCGCCTGTGCGACTGCGCCCGAGCCGAGAATGCCGATTTTCATGGGTTGCCTCTCTGCGGGAAGAGCTTCCCCGCGTCTTCGGGACTCAGGGGCTTGCCCAAGCGGGCCAGGGCACGCGCGAGGACGGGATCGCGGTGCGCGGCGAGGTCCGCCCCGCTCGGCAGGACCAGCTCGTCGGGGGTGATGCCCGTGGTTTCGGGGCGTGTGCCGTCGGACGCGACGTAGTCGGATACGCTGACGCTCACGCCGTAGAACACCGTCGCCTCGCCGCTGCCGGTCTGGTGCCCGTAGTAGCGGCTGGTCATCAGCGCGCCCTGAGTCGTGTCGCCCAGCACGACGCCGCGCCCCGCCACCTGGACGGTCTTCGACAGCGCTTCCGACGCCGACGCCGAGCGATGGTCCACGAGAATGATGAGCTTGCCGGGATAATGGTGGCCCGTAGGCTTGCTGACCTCCGGCACCCGCCGGTCGCGCTGTTGCCCGGTGGCGATCGTGTCGACGCGGTCGATCAGCGAGCCGGTCAGGCGCATCAGGGCGCTCACGGCCCCGCCGCCGTTGCCACGGAGATCGATGACCAAGGCCGCGTAGTCGCTCGCCCGGTGCATCGCGGCGTCCACCTGGTCCGGCGCGTCGAACTCACGCATCCGCCACACCAGGACGTCCTTGCCGAGTCCCACGAACCGGTCGCGATAGTCCTGGTCGATGTCTTGGCGGCGGCGGATCAGGTTCCAGATATCCGTCCCGCCGTCCGAGCCGGTGAGGTCGATGGTGCTCTTGCCGGGGATCACCTTGGCGTGGGCCGTCACGCGGCGCGGCTGTCCGCCCGGCGCGCGCGCGACGAACTGCACCACCGGACTCGGCCGCAGCACGCCGTAGAGATAGCCGAGTTTCCAGAAGTCGCGACGGGTGGGCAGGAAGTTGTCCATCGCCAGGATGGCATCGCCGACGGCCAGGCCGCCCAGCGCGGCCGTATCGGTGCCGGGTCGCAGGCCGATCACGTAGCACGTGTCGCCGATCATGGACAGCTCCCACGGATATTCGACTTCATCCCGCCAGGCGGGCGGCCAGAACCGCGTGTGGGAGTCGTTCAGCGGCAGAAGCGAGCCGGCGATGAGGCCGAAGATCTCAGACGGGCTGCTCGCTTGGTTAACGGCTGCGATCACGCTGTCGAAGTGAGCGGCGGGATCGATGCCGTGGTAGGTCGAGTCGTAGTAATACTTCTCGAGATCGTGACGGATCGAGCGGACCATGGTGACGCCGCGGTCGCGCTCCCACGAGATGGGCCGCTGCGCGCGCGCGGGCGCGAGCGGGACGAGGAGCAGCAACGCGCCGACGGCTGCTCGCCGCAGGTTCCACCACCGCACGAGGGCGCCGAGGGTGACCACGTACAGCGCCGGCCCGAACAGCAGCAAGTCGACGCGGATCGGCGCCGTGACCGTCTTCGCCCAGAAGTACATCCGCGTCTCGTAGGCGGCGTAGGCGACCCAGGCGATCGCCGTGAAGAGCAGCAGCCGCGCGCGCGGCGCGGGCCGGTATCGTGTCCACCCGATGGTGCACACAAGGGCGGGCACGAGCGCGAGGTAGGGGCGGTCCACCATGAGGGCCATGGGCGCGAAGAACAACACGAACAGATTCACGCCGAGGGAAGATGCGGCGCGGCCCCGC
>JBGPOE010000087.1:0-6996 GCA_041487875.1 Gemmatimonadota bacterium
ACCAGGGGTCGAGCCCCGGCAGTGCCGCACCCGCGCCGTGATGCTCGTAGAACCAGCCCGTCTGAAAGCTCGTGAACCCTTCGTCCAGAAACCCCTCGCGCCACTCGTTGTTGGCGAGGATGCCCATCGTGTATTGGTGCCCCACCTCGTGGACGATGAGCCCGAGTGAGGCGCCGCCGTTCATCACCATCATGGGGAACTCGGTGCCGCCGCCCTCGATGCGGTGCACGTTGGTCAGCTGCGGCCAGGCGGACGGGCCGTACAAGGTGTCGAGCCAGGCGAGCGCCGCCACGGTGCGGCCCACGGCCACACCGTGGCCCCAGGAGGCCGTGTCCTGCGGCTGATACAGCACGTGCACCGCCACGTTGCCGTAGTGGCCCTGCTCGTAGACGTACTGGGGATTGAGGGAGAAGGCGAAGTGATGCACGTCGCGGGCGTAGAAACGAACGCACTTCCGGCCCGCCGCGACCGCGCCGCACTGCGTGGGGAGTGGGGCGTGGTACCAGTCGCGCTGGTAATCCACCGGCTCCGCGGGATTGGCTCGCGCGTGCTCCCAGCCGGGATCGCCCTCGACCGGCACGCCCGTGGCGCCGATCACCTGGTCCGCGGGTAGGTCGAGGGTCACGTCGAAGGTCGCGAACTCGCCGTAGAACTCTCCCGCCGGATAGAGCGGATGCGCCTCCCAGCCGTAGCGGTCGTACACCACCACCTTGGGATACCACTGCGCGAAGTCGAAGCGGCGGCCTTGGCGGCCCTGGCGGCGCGGCAAGGTCGAAGGGCGCGCCTGCCAGTCCACTTCCACCACGAGCGAGTCGCCCGGCGCGAGCGGCCGCGGCAGCGCCCAGTGCGCCACCGTCGAATCGGGCGCGAACGGATAGTCGGGCGCCAGCGCCTGGCTCATCACGCTCGCCCGCGTGATGCGCTCGAACGCGTAATCCGGATCCTTCATGTGCTGAAAGCGCACGCGGCCCTCGGCCGAGTCGGCCGCGGACCAGCGCGAGCCGGGCCGGAACGCGTTCAAGTACTGGTGCACGTAGAAATCGCGCAGCGTGTCGGGCGAGCGATTCACGTAACTGATGCGCGCGTGGCCCGTCAGCACGCCGGACGGCTCGTCCAGCGACGCGGTGATGCGGTAGGCGACGTCCTGCTGCCAGTAGGCAGTGTCTCCCGGGACAGATGGCGCGAGCGCGGCGAGCGTGGCAAAGAGCGCGAGCATGGGACGGGAAACTACGCGATTTTCGGCGCCCGCGCGCGTGGTTTCGATGCCCGAGCCCGCGGCCTGGGCGTGCAAGTTCGGGGTCCCGGCGGCGCGTCGCGCCGCCGCTTCACTTCGAACCAGGAGCTGCATATGCAAGTCCTCTTCCTCGGCGCGCTGGCGCTCGTGGCCGCCTGCGACCGCCCCGCCGCCGCCCCCACCGACCAGGGCCCGCGCGCCCTCACCGGCACGGTCGAGCTGCGCATCGGCACCATGGTGCAGCAGTACGACATCCGGGTGGACCGCGCGCCGGCGGGGTTCATCGCCCTGCTCCATCCCATGGCCGGCAAAGTCACGCCGGCGCTCGCCACGGCACTCGCGACCCGGCTCGCACGCCTGCCGTTCGTGCGCGACAGCGTGGCGCTGCCCGCCAACCCGGTGCTGTTCGAGACGCCCGCGGGCATCGTGGCGGCCACCATCGTGTACCGGCCGCTCGGCGTGTGGCAGGTGCTGGACCACGTCGACGCCACCCTTGGCGACCACAGCACTCCGGCCTTCCACCTGGCGCTGCGCGAGCCGCGCCTCGAGCCCTAGGAGGCCGCCATGCTTCGTCACACCCTGCAGATCCGCTGGGCCGGGCCGGCCGTGGCGCTGACACTGCTCACCGCCGTCGTGCCCGCCCGCGCCGCCGCCGCGCCGGCGCCGCCGCGTGCCGCCATCACGGCGCAACCCACCCCCTGCGTCCTCGAAGCCGAGGGGTTCGGCCAGGCGATGTACGAGTGGTACGTTGCGGCCGACGCGTACATCAACTCGCTGCCCGGGGGCACGGAGTCGGAGATCATCGCCGCCGCCGACCAGCTCGATCGGGCCACCGATAACGTGGTCCAGACCGGCGGCAAACTCCTGCTCTGTCTCGTGATGCACTTGGAGTGAGGTTGGCGCAGAAAAACGGCGGCCCGGATCGTCTCCGGGCCGCCGTTAGCCTCGCGCCGCACGCGCCGGCTCAGCCGCCGAGCATTTGCCGCCGCAGCGCCGCGAGCCGGCGCCGCACCGAGCCATCGAACACACGGTCGCCCACCCGCACCACCACCCCGCCCAGAATTCCCGGGTCGGCGCGGAAATGCGCCCGGATATCCTTGCCGATCGCCGCCCGCAACCGCTCCACCACCTGCCGCTCGAGCGCCGTATCGGACGGGCCCGACAGCGTCACCGCGGCGTGCACGCGGTTGAGCTTCACGTCCACGAGCCCCTGATACTCCTGCGCGATCTCGCCGAACAGGCCCTGCCGGCCCCGGCGAACGACGGCTTGCAGGAAGCGCACGAACTCCGCGGGCGCGGCGCCCGCCAGGGCGTCCGCCAAGAGCCGCGCTTTCACCGGCTTGGGAACGCGCGGCGACTCGAGCGCCACAGCGATACGCTCATCGCCCGTCACGGCGGCCGCGACGGCGTCCATCAAGGCGCCGTACGACTCCGCCTTGCCTCTCGCCTCCGCCGCCTGGAACAGCGCCTCGGCGTAGTTGCGGGCGATGGTGGTGCTCTTCACGCGCGCTGCTCGATGGACTTCAAGTAGTCGAGCACCAGCTGCTTGTTGGCCGCGGAGTCGAGGTTCTTCTCCACGAGGCGCGACGCCGCGGCGATCGCCAGCTCCACCGCCTCACGCCGCAGCTCGAGAATCGCCTTGTCCTTTTCGGACTCGATCTCGCGACGCGCGCGCTCGAGCATCTGGTCCTGGTCTTCGCGCGTCTTGGCGAGCAGGACCTCGCGCTCTTTCTGCGCCAGCGTCTTGGCCTTGGCCACGAGCTCCTGCGCCTCGGTGCGCGCCGTGGCGAGCAAGGCGCGCTGCTCTTCCAGCAGCTTCGCCGCCTGGGCCCGCGCCTGCTCCGCCTCGTCCAGCTGCTTTTGGATGCGTCGCTCGCGCTCCTCCACCGACTTGAGGATCGCGGGCCACGCCGCCTTCCACAGGATGGCGAGCAGCAGCAGGAAGATCAGCACGGTCCAGAAAATGAGCCCCGTGTTGATGTCGAACGGGCTCACCGTGTGCTCCGCGCCGCCCTCCTGCAGGAGGAGGAGCAGACCGGTGGTCACTTGATCAGCTTGAACAGCAGCGCGAACACGAGGCCCGCCAGCGTGGCCCCCTCGATCAGCGCGGCCGTCAGGATCATCGCGCCGCGGATGTCGCCCGAGGCCTGCGGCTGCCGCGCGATCGCTTCGGTCGCCTGGCCGCCGATCCGCCCGATGCCGAGCCCCGCGCCGATCACCGCCAGCCCGATACCGATGCCGGCGCCGAGCAGCGAGTTCGTGTTCTTGGCCGCGGCGACCATGTCGGCGCCTTGCTGGGCGGCGTCCTGCAGCGTCATCAGAATGTGCACCATGTCATCCCTCTAGAGTGAGTTAGTGTTCATGCTGCATCATCCCAATAAACACCGACGTCAGCAACGCGAAGATATACGCCTGGAGGAACGCTACGAACAGCTCCAAGCACATCATGAACAACGAGAAGAGGACGGTCAGGATCGACACGCCCAGCCCCATAGCCGACCAGCCGCCAAACAAGAAGATCAGGCCGAGCAGCGACAAGATCACGAAGTGCCCCGCCGTCATGTTGGCGAAGAGTCGCAGGCACAGCGCGAACGGCTTCACCAGTTTCCCGATGATCTCGATCGGCGTCATGATCGTGGCCATCGCCACCGCACCCGCGCCGTGCATGCCCGGCGGCACCATCACGATCGTCTTCAAGTAACCCTTGGGCCCGAGCGCCACCAAGCCCGATCCCTCGATCACCACGAAGGCGCACAGCGCCAGCCCGCCCGTCACGGCGAGGTTGCCGGTGGCGGTGGCGCCCCACGGTAAGAGGCCGAGCAGGTTGCAGTAGAGAATGAAGAAGAAGAGCGTGAGGATGAGGGGGGCGAACTGCGGGCCCCGGTGCCCGATGTTGGCGATGGCGACGTCGTTGCGGATGAACAAGACCATGGCCTCGATCGCCCCGCCGAAGCCCGCCGGCGCCTTGCCCTCGCGGTGGCGCTTCGTGACCCGCCAGCCGGCGTATTTCATCGTCACGAACACGAGCGCCGCCGCGAGCAGCATGAACACCACGTGCTTGGTGGGCGAGACGTCGAGTCCGAATAGGCGCCACGTGGTAGGCAGCTGCCAGTCGCCCAGCCCGAACGGCAGCTCCACCACGTGGCTGTCGGCCGTGTGGCGGAAGATCATGGCGCCGATATCGGGCTCTTGGCCTTGCATCATTGCAGGAACTTGGTCTCCCAAAAGAGCAGCGGCAACAAGGCGCCGAGGTAGCCGAGCGACGTTGCGAGCGGCGGCAGGCGGTCCGGGTGGGTCACCGCAAGCACCAAGAGTGCCGCCAAGAATCCAGCCCGGACAGCCATGCCGCCGAGCCAGCGTCCGAAGAACCGCGGTTGCGGGGCCGTCATCGCGGGCCGCAAGAGCGCCACGGCCGCGAGCTGCGCCGCGACGGCCGCCGCCCCGCCGATCGCCGCGGCTCTGCCGCCCAATAGCGCCAGCGCCGCGACTAGCACACCTCCAACCGCCAGCAGCACGACGTAAGGCCTCACTCCTTACGTCTCCCGGTTCCCGGTAGATTTCTGCACCGCGTAATAGATCCGCATGAACCCCGCGAACCCGCCGAGGAATGCGCCGGCGATCGCGAAGAGGGGCAGCGTATGCAGCCAGCCGTCGATCAGCCAGCCCAGCGCGCCGAAGGCGAGGATGGCGAAGGCGAAGCTGAAGCCCAGCGTGACGTAGGACCAGCCCTCGCCGTAGCTCTTGTTCGTCTCGTCGTCGCGATCGGGCATCAGCCGAGGCGTAACCTATCCGCTTGTGAAATTTTTCGCAAGCAAAGTGCAACGCACGCAAACTTATGTGGCGCTTGGGAGTATGATATGCTAACCTTGCCCACTCCATGACGCCAAATCCCGCTCCCCGCTCCCCGCTCCCGGCTGCCCCGCAAGGCGATCTCGAGCTGCTCGAGCGCCTCGCCACGGCGCGTCAGGACCTGCTGGCGCAAGTCGGCCGTCGCATTATCGGCCAGCAGGACACCTTGGACGGCATTCTCACGGCGATTTTTTCAGGCGGCCACGCGCTGCTCGTGGGCGTGCCCGGGCTCGCGAAGACGTTGATGGTGCAGACGGTGGCCGAGGCGTTGGAGCTCAAGTTCTCGCGCATCCAGTTCACGCCGGACTTGATGCCCTCGGACATCACGGGCACCGAGATCATCGAGGAAGACACGGCCACGGGCAAGCGCGGCTTCCGCTTCGTGCGCGGGCCCGTGTTTGCCAACATCGTCCTGGCCGACGAAGTGAACCGCACGCCGCCCAAGACGCAGGCGGCGCTGTTGCAGGCGATGCAGGAGCATCAGGTGACGGCGGGCGGGCAGACGCATCCGTTGCCGTCGCCGTTTTTCGTGTTGGCCACGCAGAACCCGATCGAGCAGGAGGGCACCTATCCCCTGCCCGAGGCGCAGCTCGACCGCTTCATGTTTGAGCTGCGGGTGGCCTATCCGTCACATGAAGAAGAAGAAGCGATTGTCTCGGCCACGACCGGCGATCACGCGGCCGAGGTGCGCGTGGTGTTGACGGCGGCGGACGTGTTGGCGTTACAGCATCTGGTCCGTCGCATCCCCGCGACGCCCGCACTGGTGCGAGCGGCCGTGACGCTGGCTCGGCTCACGAGACCGGACACGTCAGCGCCGCAATTGATGCGCGAGTATGTGTCCTGGGGGGCGGGCCCGCGGGCGTCGCAGTATTTGGTGTTGGGCGCCAAAGCGCGCGCAGCGTTGGACGGCCGGCCGTCGCCCGACTTCGATGACATCCGCGCCGTGGCGCCGCTCGTTTTGACGCACCGCATCGTCCTGAACTTCGCCGCCGAGGCGGCGGGGCGGACGGCGGCGGATCTCATCGCGGAGTTAGTCAGTACGGCGAAGTGGCAGTCAGCGCCTTAACGAGCCGGTAGCTCGACTCCACGCCCTCGTAGAACTCCCGCACGCCGATGCGCTCGTCGCGGCCGTGCGCCCGGATGTCGTCCTGATCCAGGAACACGCCCGACACGCCGAACACCGGCATCCCCACGTTCCGCAGGTAGATCCCGTCCGTCGCCCCCGTTTCCATGTTCGGCACCACCGGAATCGCCCCCCACAGGTCCTTGGTGATCTTGGCGATCGGGTCCAGCACCTCGGGCACCAAGGGTGACGGCGGCGAAAGAATCGCCGTGTCGAGCGCGGTGACCGTCACGGCGTTGTCCGCGATTACTCGGCGAACCGTTGCTGCGACGGAGTCCGGATTCTCGGTCGGCAGGATGCGGCAATTCACCACGGCGCGCGCCGTTTGCGGCAGGGCGTTGTTGGCGTGCCCGCCCTCGAGCCGCGTGGCGACACAGGTGGTGCGGACCTGGGCGTTGTTGAACGCCGACTGCGCCGCGAGCCGATTGGCGGCGGCGGTATCGGTCGGGATGGCCGCCACGGCGCGCATGTCGGCCGCGGCGTTCGCGGGGGCCATGGGTGCCACCGCGCGGAAGTAGCCGCGCGTCACGTCATTCAGGTCCACCGGGAAGCGGTAGGCCGCAAGGCGGTTCAGGGCGGCGGACAGGCGATAGATCGCGTTATCGGGCGTGGGCAGCGAGGAGTGGCCGCCCGGGGTGTGGGTTTCGAGCTGCAGGTCGTGGTAGATCTTCTCGCTCGCCTCGACGTTCCGCACCACACGTGTGCCCTTCAACTCATATGGATCGCCGGCGTCGCCGTTGATGCAATAGGCGGCGTCGATCAGCTCGCGGTGGCTTTGCACCAGCCACTG
>JBGPOE010000088.1:0-6956 GCA_041487875.1 Gemmatimonadota bacterium
ATCTTGACGCCGCGCCTTCCGGGGGCGAAAATCGGGCCCAGAATTGGCGTGGTGTTTGTGGTCCCCACCGCTTGAGGAGACGCGTATGAAAGGCCTACGGTGCTTTGTCGGTGCGCTGCTCATCCTGCTCGCGACCGCGCCGCTGCGCGCGCAAGCGCCCACCGGTACGGTTCGCGGACGCGTGACGGACGGCGGGACGCAGCAGCCGCTCGCCGGGGTCACGGTCTCGATCGGCGGCCGCGCGGCTCTGAGTCAGACAGACGGCCGCTATGTGATCAACGGTGTGCCGGCGGGAACGGCAACGCTGCGCGCCAGGATGATCGGGTACGCGCCGGCGACGCAGGATGTCACCGTTGCGGGAGGCGACACGGTCGTCGTCGATCTCGCGCTGACGGCGCAGGCGGTGCGGCTGTCGGAGGTCGTGGTGGTGGGCTACGGCACGCAGCGCGCGGGCGACATCACCGGCTCCACGGCGCACGTGGCGTCCAAGGACTTCAACGCCGGCAGCATCACCAGCCCGCAGCAGCTCATCGAAAACAAGGTCGCGGGTGTACAGGTGGTGGACAACAACGAGCCGGGCGGCGGCCTCTCGATCCGCATCCGTGGCGCGTCGTCGGTCAACGCCTCGAGCGAGCCCCTGTACGTGGTTGACGGCGTGCCCCTCGGCACCGGGTCGGGTGGCGGGCTCTCCGCGGGCCGCGACCCGCTGAATTTCATCAATCCCAACGACATCGAGACCATCACGGTCCTCAAAGACGCCGCGGCCGCGGCGATTTACGGAGCGAACGCCTCTAACGGCGTGGTGCTGATCACCACGAAGTCGGGCCGTGGACGGCCACGGGTTGAGTATGGCGGGAGCTTCTCGGCCGCTTCGGTCACCCGGCTCCCTTCGATGCTGAACGCAGCGCAGTTCCGGGCCGCCGTGACGCAGTACGACACCGCGGGACTCGCGCAGCTGGGCAGCGCCAACACCAACTGGTTCGACCTGGTGGACCGGACCGGGATGGGTCAGCAGCACGACGTCTCGCTGTCGGGGACCGGCGAGAGCAACAACTATCGCTTCTCGGTCGGCTACTTGACGCAGGACGGCATCCTCCGGGGCACCACAACCCAGCGAATCTCCGTGGGCCTCAACTACGATCAGCGGCTCTACAACGACCGTCTGGACTTGCGCGCCAGCGTCAAGGGCTCACGCGCCTTTGATCGGTTCACGCCGGGCGGCGTGCTGTACAACGCCGCGCAGATGGGACCGACTCAGCCGGTGTTCGATCCCACCAGCGCCACCGGCTACTACAACTGGCCCGGGAACAGCCTGACGTCGGCGGATAATCCGCTGGAAGTCTCGAATACCGCGTTGGACCACGGCACCACGTACCGCAGCGTCGGCAATCTGCAGGCCAAGTATGACTTCGCCCGGTTCTCATCGCTCCGCGGGCTCACCGCCACGGTCAATCTGGGCTATGACGTGACGTCCGCCGATCACGTGACGTTCTACCCGAACAACATCCACCTCGAGACCAAGAACGGCACCAACGGCAGCTATTTCCGCACGCAGCCCGCGATGGCGAACACGCTGCTGGAGACCTACCTCGACTATCAGCCGCCGGTCAGTCTGGGGCCGGGCACGCTCGATTTCACGGGCGGCTATTCGTATTCGCAATCGCACGCCGACTTTCCGGGGATCAACGCCACCCAGCTCACCACGAATCTTCTGGGCGACGCCGGGGTCCCTCAGACGGTGATCCCGCCCGTCCCCTTCGATAACATCCAAGACTCGAAGCTCATTTCTTTCTTCGGGCGGGCGGGCTATAACATCAACGATCGCTACCTGGCGTCCGCCAGCATCCGGCGGGATGGGTCGTCGCGCTTCGGGCCGGGGAACCAGTGGGCGAATTTCCCCGCCGTGTCGGTCGGCTGGCGGATTTCGCAGGAGCCCTTCATGGCCAGCGTCTCGGCGATCTCTGACCTGAAGCTGCGGGGATCGTGGGGGAAGACCGGGAACCAGGCGTTCGGGAACTACCTGCAGTTCTCGAGCTATCAGGGATGCAACGCGACGGCGGAAATCCAGTTCGGGAACCAGTTCGTCTGTCCCTTCCGTCCCAGCGCCGTTGATCCGAACATCCAGTGGGAGGCCACCGCGACGTGGGACGTCGGCGCCGACTACTCGATTCTGGGCCAGCGGCTCACGGGCGCCATCGACTGGTACACCAAGCACACCGACAAGCTGATCTTCACCGTGCCGGTCGCGGCCGGCTCGAACCTTTCGAACTTCGTCACCACGAACATCGGCACGATGAAGAACAGCGGCGTCGAGTTCGACTTGACCGCCCGCATCCTGGACGGGACGCCCAGCGGCGGTCTCTCGTGGACCACGAGCTTCAACGCCGCCCACAACACGAACCAACTCCTGAGCATCAACCCCAATGCCGTTGGCGCGAGCCGGGTGCTGACCGGCGGCATCGCGGGCGGCGTAGGGAGCACCATTCAAGTGCTCGAGCCGGGCCAACCGATCAACTCGTTCTACGTCTGTCGGCAGGCCGACAGCGCCGGAGCCCCACTCGAGAACAGGTACTACAACCTGGCGGGCGACAGCATCGTCACCGGCTGCACCCGGGGCACGAACACCCGGGCGTTCCACGATCCGGCGCCGCACTGGATCTTCGGTCTCAGCCAGACCATGACGTATCACCACCTCGACCTGAGCTTCACGCTACGGGCGTGGCTCGGCAACTACGTGTACAACAACGTCTCTTCCAACCTGGGCGACTACCGGGAGCTCACCGCCGGCAGCTCACCGTACAACCTGCACAGCTCGGTGCTGGCTACCGGCTTCAAGAACCAGCAACTGCTCTCCGATTACTACGTCGAGAACGGGTCGTTCCTGCGGATGGACAACATTACCGTGGGCTACAGCTTCCCCTGGCAAGGCGAGCACTTGCGCCTCTATGCCATCGTGCAGAACGCGTTTACGATCACCGGCTACAGCGGTGTGGACCCAACCGCTGGCCTGAACGGTATTGACAACAACATTTACCCGCGCTCGCGTATATTGACGGGTGGTCTCAATGTTCAGTTCTGAGACGACGACCATGGATCGCACCTCGCGGAAACGGAGTGGCTCTATGAACACCAATCGCTGGAAGACGCTCGGCATCACGGCCACGCTCGTTCTCCTGGTCGCCACCGCGTGCACCGATCCGACCGTGGCGCCGAAGAGTACCGTCACGGGCGCCAACTTCTTCAACGACCCGAGCTCCTATAAGGAGTTCCTGGCGAAGATCTACGCGGGCCTCGCCGTCGGCGGTCAGAACGGCGGCGATGGCTCGACCGACATCCAAGGGATCGATGGCGGCTTCTCGCAGTACATGCGGCTCTATTGGGAGATGCAGGAGCTCCCCACCGACGAGGCCGTAATCGCGTGGGGTGACCAGACACTGCCGGAACTGAACACGCAGACGTGGAACTCGTCCAATACCTTTGTCAACGCGATGTACTATCGCATCTATTTCCAGGTTGGCATGGCGAACGAGTTCCTGCGGCAGACCACCGATGCGCAGTTGGCGTCGCGGGGCGTGACCGGAACCCTGCTGACCCAGGTCCACACGTACCGGGCCGAGGCCCGGTTCCTCCGCGCGCTGGCCTACTGGCACGGACTCGACTTCTTTGGGGATATCCCACTGGTCACGGAGAATGATCAGATCGGGGCTACGGCGCCGAAACAGGCCACGCGCGACAGCGTGTACAATTACGTCGTGAGTGAATTGACCGCGATCAAGAGCGCCTTGCCGGCGCCCGGCGCCGCCACGTACGGCCGGGCCACCGGGCCCGCGGCGGATATGCTGCTCGCCGAGCTGTACCTCAACGCCGGCGTCTACGCCGGCGCGCCGAATTACGCCGGCGCACTGACCGAGGCGAGCGCGGTGATCGCGGGGGGCTACACGCTCGCACCGAACTACTTCAATAACTTCCAGGCCGACAACAACACGTCCCCCGAGATGATCTTCGCGGTTCCCGAGGACGGCATCCACACCCAGACCTACGGCTCGACGAACTTCATCATCCACGCGTCGTGCGGGGAGTCCATGAGCAATGCCACCTACGGCGTGGACGGCTGCTGGTGGGGATTGCGCCTCAAGCCCTCCGGCCATGACCTCTACGCCGCGGGCGACGTGCGGGCGTCGCAGTTCTATACGAGCGGCGGCCAGACCGTAGGCGTGGCGAGCATCTCGACCTTCAAGAACGGAATCCCGAATCCGAAGTTCACCAATAAGACTTCGGGTGGCGCGACGGGATCGAACCCCTCCTTCGCGGACACCGACTTCCCGATGTTCCGTCTCGGTGACGCGTACCTGATCTATGCCGAGGCCCAGGTCCGCGGTGGCGGCGGCGACACGACGACGGCCCTGCTGTACGTGAATCGGCTGCGGCTGCGGGCGTTCGCGAATGACTCGACCAAAATGGTCAACTACAGCCAGCTCACGCTCCCGTTCCTTCTCGCGGAACGCGGCCGGGAGCTGATGTGGGAGGGCCACCGCCGCACCGACCTGGTGCGGTTCGGCGAGTTCACCGGCGGCAGCTACCTCTGGGCGTGGAAGGGCAAGAGCGCGGTGGGCTCAGACTCGGTCGGCGTCGCGACCGCCGTGACGCTGAATCTCTATCCCATTCCGGCGAACGAGTTGATCGCCAACCCGAACCTGAAGCAGAATCCGGGTTACTGAGCGCGGAGCGGCCATGAGGCGTATCGCGGCGGCGGGGGTGGTTGCCCTCGCCGCCGTTGCGTGCCGCAGCGATCCGCAGCTCCCGCCCGTCATTACTCCGCCTCCGGATCGCCCGGCCCTCGCCCAGACCTACCGCCCCAGCGGCCATATGGCCGCGGGGGATGTGTTCGTCCACCTTTTCGAGTGGAAGTGGACCGACATCGCGACCGAGTGTGAGCAGGTCCTCGGGCCGGCCGGATTCACCGCGGTCCAGGTCTCACCCCCGCAAGAGCACAGCATCACACCCAATCACGACTGGAGCGAGCGCTATCAGCCGGTGCGCTACAACATCCTCCGGAGCCGGTCTGGGACCCAAGCCGAATTCACGGACATGGTGTCGCGCTGCGCGGCCCAGGGCGTCGGCATCTACGTGGACGCCGTGATCAATCACATGACCAACTACCCGAGCCCGGGGTTCGGATCGGATAGTTCGCCCTATTCGAAATACAACTACCCCGGTCTTTATGCGCCGGCCGACTTCCATCCGTACTGCACCGTCACTAACTACGCCGACGCGGCCAACGTGCAGGATTGCGAGCTGTTGGGTCTGCCCGACTTGAACACCGGCAAGGATTCGGTACGACGCAAGATCGCGGGGTACCTGATCATGCTCGCGCGCATGGGCGTCGCGGGCTTCCGCATCGATGCGGCGAAGCACATCCAACAAGTGCAGCTCGACAGCATCTTCCACATCGTCGATTCCACGATGACGGCCGAGGCGCGCCCCATCCCCTACTACTTCGTCGAAGTAATCGGCGGGGCGGGCGAGGCGCTGTCGCCGCGCGATTACTACGGCGAAGCGTACGCGTCCGGCGGCGCGGCGGACATCACGGAGTTCACCTTCGTCGGTGTCGGCGACAAGTTCCGCGAGCTGGGTGGACAGCACATCTCGCAGCTCAACCCCAACGGCTCCCCCGGCAACCAGTTCTCGCAAGCCGCGTGGGGCTTGATGCCTTCGGACAAAGCGGTGGTGTTCCTGCAGAACCACGACACGCAGCACCAGTGCGGGATCAGCTACCGCGACGGCAACGTCTTCCGGGTCGCGAACGTGTGGATGCTAGCGCAGCCCTACGGCTACCCCTCGATCTTGTCGAGTTACGCCTTCTCCTGCCCCGCGGCAAACTCGATGGGCCCGCCGTCGGACGCCAACGGCTGGACCACGCCGGTGACCTGCGCGTCCAGTCTCGAGACGGCCACCGACGGTGCATGGGTTTGCGAGCACCGCGATCCCTACATCCTCGGTATGGTCGCCTTCCGCAAGCTCGTCGCGGGCACGGACCAGAATCACTGGTGGGACGACGGCGCCAATGCCATCGCCTTCTCGCGCGGGGACAAGGGATTCGTGGCCATCAACCGCGACAGCGTCGTGGTGGACACCACCGTCGCCACCGGGGTCTCTCCGGGCACGTACTGCGATATCCTGACGGGCGGCGTGTCGAGCACGACCTGCGTCGGCACGGCGATCGTGGTGGACTCCGCCGGCGCCGTCCACCTTCACCTCCAGGCGATCTCGGCCGTCGCCATCGACGCCGCGACCAAGCTGCCGTGAGACGACCTCTCGCACTGGTCCTCGGCCTGGCACTCGCCGCCGTGCCCGCGAGCGCGCAGGCGAGCCTCCGCCTGACCGTGCCGGCGAAGACTCCCGCGGGCGCGTCGATTTTCGTCGCCGGCTCGTTCAACCAATGGAACCCCGGCGCGGCCGCGTACCGCTTGACGGCGGACGCGTCGGGGCAATACGCCATCACGCTCCCGGGCGCGGTGCGCGGCCGCATCGAATTCAAGTTCACGCTTGGGTCGTGGGAGACCGTGGAGCTAGACAGCGCCGGCCACGATGTCCCCAACCGCAGTTTCGCCGTCCCGGACAGCGGCGCCGTTTCGTACGCCGGCACGGTGGTGGGATGGCGGGACGGGAGTCCGCGGCCACGGGCGCCGGCCAGCGCCACCGCTTCGGTCTCGATCCTCGACTCGGCCTTCGCCATGCCGCAGCTCGGGCGGACACGGCGGGTGTGGCTCTATCTGCCCCCCGGCTACGCCACGTCGCGTGTGCGCTACCCCGTGCTCTACATGCACGACGGCCAGAACGTGTTCGACGCCGCCACGAGCTTCGCGGGCGAGTGGGGGGTCGATGAAACGCTCGACAGTCTCCAGGCGCGGGGTGACGGCGGCGCGATCGTCGTCGCCGTGGACAACGGCCAACAG
>JBGPOE010000089.1:0-6891 GCA_041487875.1 Gemmatimonadota bacterium
GCAGGTGTTCCCGGGCCTGCAGGGCGGGCCGCTCGAGCACGTGATCGCGGCCAAGGCGGTGGCGCTGCTCGAGGCGATGCAACCGGAGTTCAAGGAGTACGCGGCGCAGGTGGTGAAGAACGCGCAGACCCTCGCGGCGGCGCTGGTCGCGCGCGGCTACGCCATCGTGTCGGGTGGCACTGACAGCCATCTGATGCTGGTCGATCTCCGTCCCAAGGGACTCACCGGGAAAGAAGCCGAGCAGCTGCTCGACAAGGCGGGCATCACCGTCAACAAGAACACCATCCCCGGCGATCCGCAGTCGCCGTTCGTGACGAGCGGCATCCGGCTCGGCACCTCGGCGCTCACCACGCGCGGTTTCGGCGAGCCTGAGATGGAGAAAGTGGCGGCGCTGATCGACACGGTGCTCACCGGCAAGGACGACGCCACCCTCGCGCGCGTCAAGCGTGAGGTGCGCGAGCTGGCGGGTGAGTTCCCGCTGTATGCGGCGCCCCGGAGGAAAGTCAGGGCGTAACCGGCTAGGGCGTGACCGTCGCCCCCGCGAGCCGCGCCACCGCGCCCAGCGTCGTCTGCGCCGCGTTCAACCCCAACCGGAAATCGGCGTCGTTGTAGGTCGTGTACCGGTCGGTCGGCTGGTGCCAGTTCGGGTCCCAGCCCGCGCCGATCTCGGTGCCGCGCTGGTTCTCGCGCAGACTGATCGCGGGCACCAGATCCTGGAACGGCGCGGAATCGGTGTTGGTCATGTGGGAGCCGACGCTCGCGGGGTAGTCGCTCGCGTATTGCTCATTGGCGGTCTCGAACGCCCACGCCAGCGTCTGCGCATCCGCGGCGAACTTCGAGGTACTCTGGAACTCGATGTTCACGTCCGCCTCGGGCCGCTGCGTGGGACTCAACGTCCCATCCGCGCGCGGCATGCCGTGGTCGAACAGCATCATGTCGTGCTGGATCATGCCCAGCCACCGGGGCTCGGGATACTTGCCCGATCCCGCGGGGTCCTCCTTTCCCTGCAGCGACGCGCGCTGCGCCACGTAGGCGCGGCTGCCGTTCAGGCCCGATTCCTCGTTGTTCCAGAGAATGAAGCGGATCGAGCGCTCGGTGCGCACGTCCGGCGCGCTGAAGACGCGCGCCAACTCCATGACCAGCGCCGTGCCCGAGCCGTCGTCGTTCGCGGCCTCACCCCAGCCGATGCCGTCCATGTGCCCGCCCACGATGTACATCTCATCGGGATGGGTCGTGCCGATCTTGGTGCAGTACACCTCTTCACGCGGGCCCGGGGTGCTCTGCTGGGTGTCGCGGGCGCGGAGCGTCGCGTCCGGCTGCGCCAGCGAGTCGTTGTTCACGCCCGTGTGCGCGCGCACGCCGCGCAGACGACCGCCGCCGGACGCGCGCGTGTCGCCCGCGGGGCGGGGTGGCGCGCGGCGCGCCGCGCTGTCGGGCCTCGGCGGGGGGCCGGCGTAGTCGTAGCGCAGCCGCTCGGTGTTGGTGCAGCCGTAGCTCTTGAGCTGCTGCTCGATCCAGTCGATCGCGGCGCGATTGCGGTCCGTGCCCTGGCGACGGTCGCCGAACCTGGTCAGCTCGAGAATCGTCGCCTTGTAGCGGTCGAGATCGAGCCGCCCCACCAACGTCGCGATGGGGTCGGGCGCGGGCGGGCTCTGCTGCGCCGCGGCGGATGCGCCGCCCACGGCGAACAGCACCAGGACCGCGGTCACGAACGGCTTCATCGTCATGGACGTCCTCGCACCTGGGGGAGGGCGCTCATGGTAACCGGCGCAGAGCGCTCGCGCCATACGGTTGTGGGTCCCGCGATTCTTCGCCACACGCCGCGTCATTCCGCCTACCCGGACCGTACAGCGCGGCCCGACATTGCCGCGGCCAGCGGTATCGCACGTTGCTGGGAGCACGTCGTAGGACGTCAGTGGCCGCCGACTGCCGATGCCGGTGCGGGTGTGGCGGAACTGGTAGACGCAGCACATCGGCAATGTGCGGGGCGAAAGCCCGTGGGAGTTCGAGTCTCCCCACCCGCACTCTGGCACTTGACTCGGCGAGCCCGGACGACAATAATGAATCCACATTGCCGGTGTGCTGCGTGGCGTAGTTCCGCCACGCCCCGGGGCTGCAAGCTTCATGCTTGCGGCCCCGTCGGCTTTGTGACCCCCGTCGCGCCCGGCGCCCCTAAGTGGCATTATCTTTCCCCCATGAGCGACAGCTTTTCCTCCAGCCCCGGCGGCGCCGGCCGGTCCTCGCGCGGCTCGGGCGGGTTCACCGTCCACTTGGCCGACGAGCTCGAAGTCTATTTCAGCGAGGTGAAGGACGGCCGCCCCGTCGGCTTCGTCGCCTCGCCCAAATGGCGTCCCCCCACCGACGTGTTCGAGACCGCGGACGCGCTCGTCGTCTACATGGACGTGGCGGGCCTGCGCCGCGAGGACTTCGAAGTTTCCGTCGCCGATGGCGTGCTCACGATTTCGGGCGAACGGAAACCGCGGGTCGAAGGCAAGCGCCACTACCACGCGATGGAAGTGCAGGTCGGTCCCTTCGAGCGCCGCCTGCTGCTGCCTGTCCCGGTGGACGCCGACACGTTGCACGCCGCCTACGACCTCGGCTTCCTCGAAGTGCGCCTCAAGAAGATCCTCCGGCAGTCGGGCTCGCACTCGGTGAAGGTCGAGTAGTGGAGCGACTCCCCGTCCTGCCCCTCGGCCGCATCGTGGTCTTCCCCCACGTGGTGCTGCCGCTCACGCTGACCGAGCCCGCCGCCGTGGCGCTGGTGGACGAAATCGTCCAGGGCAACAAGCGCCTGCTGCTGGGCGTGCTGAAACCGGCGGGCGGCAAGGAGCCGGCCGAAGGGGCGCTGCTCGGGGTGCCGCCCGAGCTGCTCTACGCCGTGGGGACGCACGCGAGTATCGTGCGCATGGGCAAGCTGGTGGACGGCTCGGTGCGCGTCATCGTGCAGGGCGTGGAGCGGGCGCGCATCAGCGACGTCAAGATGAACGGCAGCTGGCTCGACGCCCAATGCGAGCCGCTGGCATCGATCATGGGCGACCCGATGCGCACCGAGGCGTTGCGTCACGCGGTGCAAGCGCAGTTCTCCCGCGTGGTCGACATCGCGCCGTATCTGGGCGACGAGCTGCACGAGGTGCTCCAGGGCATCACCGATCCCGGCAAGCTCGCCGACTTCGTCGCCGCCAACCTGGATCTGGCGCTGCCGGCCAAGGCGGAGCTGCTGTCGCTCGCCGACGTCACGGCGCGGCTCGAGCGGCTGGCCGAGTTCCTGGCGCAGGAGCTGGAAGGGCTCGAGGTGGGCCAGCAGATCCAGGAGAAGGTCAAGGCGCGGCTCGACGACCAACAGCGCGAGTACGTCTTGCGCGAGCAGTTGAGCGTGATCCGCCAGGAGCTGGGGGAGGAAGGCGGCGAAGACGAAGAGCTCGACGAGCTGGCGCGCCGCTTGGAGGACGCGGGCATCTCGCCCGAAGCCCGCAAGGTGGTCGAGCGCGAGCTGAAGCGGCTGCGCCGCATGCCCGCGCAGGCGGCCGAATATCAGGTGGCGCGCACCTATCTCGAGGTGATCGCGTCGCTGCCGTGGAGCCGCGTGTCGGCCGACCGGCTCGACCTGAAGGCCGCGCGCGAGATCCTGGACCGCGACCACTACGACCTCAAGCCCGTCAAAGAGCGCATCCTGCAGCATCTCGCGGTGCGCACGCTCAATCCCGACGCCAAGGGCTCGATCCTCTGTTTCGTGGGCCCGCCGGGTGTGGGCAAGACGTCGCTGGGCCAGAGCATCGCCGAGGCGCTGGGGCGCAAGTTCATCCGCGTCTCGTTGGGCGGCGTGCGCGACGAAGCCGAGATCCGCGGCCACCGCCGCACGTACGTGGGCGCCATTCCCGGCCGCATCCTGCACGCGCTGGAGAAATCCGAGACCCGCACGCCGGTGGTGATGCTCGACGAGGTGGACAAGATGGGTTCCGACGTGCGCGGCGATCCCACCGCGGCGCTGCTCGAGGTGCTCGACCCCGCGCAGAACGGCACGTTCGTGGATCACTATGTCGAAGTGCCGTTCGACCTCTCGGGCGTGATGTTCATCGCCACCGCCAACTCGCTCGCGCCGATTCCCGATCCGCTGCTCGACCGCATGGAAGTGCTCGTGCTGCCGGGCTACACGCCGGGTGAGAAGCTGGCGATCGCGCAGCGCTATCTGCTGCCGCGCCAGCTCAAGGAGACGGGGCTCGCGGCCGCGCGCGCTACCGTGAGCGACGACGCGCTGCAGCGCCTGATCGGCGAATACACGCGCGAAGCGGGCGTGCGCAACCTGGAGCGCGAAATCGGCGGCGCGCTGCGCAAGGCGGCGCTGGAGGTGGTGGAGAACCACAGCGGGCCGGTCGCCATCACGGCCCAGAACATCGAGCATTACGCGGGGCCGCCGTCGGTGCTGCCGGAGCAGGCCGAGCGGGCCCCGGAAGTGGGCGTGGCCACGGGGCTCGCGTGGACGCCGGCCGGCGGCGACATCATCTTCATCGAAGCGATCCAGATGCCCGGGCGGGGGCTGGTGACGCTCACCGGCCAGCTGGGCGACGTGATGAAGGAGTCGGCGCAGGCGGCGTGGAGCCTGCTGCGCGCGCGCGCGGGGGCGCTCGGCATCCCGCCCGACGCGTTCACCCGCAGCGACGTGCACGTGCATGTGCCGGCGGGCGCGGTGCCCAAGGACGGGCCGTCGGCGGGCATCACCATCGCCACGGCGCTGGCGTCGCTCCTGTGCCGCCGCCCGTCGCGCCACGACGTGGCGATGACCGGCGAGCTGACGCTGCGCGGGCGGGTGCTGCCGATCGGCGGATTGAAAGAGAAGCTGACCGCGGCGGCGCGCGCCGGCCTCAAGACCGTGCTCGTGCCGGCCAAGAACGCCAGCGATCTGGTGGACGTCCCCGACGAGGTGAGGAGCTTGATCGACATCAAGCAAGTGGAGACGATCGACCAGGTGCTCGAGTACGCGCTGCTGCCGGTGATGCCGCTCGTGACGACGCCCGTGCCGCCGCGGCCGCGCGGCCGCGCGCAATCGAGGGCCCGGGCGTGAACGAAGAGCTGACGCTCGAGACCGCGCTCGAAGCGGTACGCGCCCGCGATGGCCGCTACCACGAGCGCGCCTATCTGTTCGTGCTGGCGGCCCTGGAGTACGCGCAGGGCCGCCTCCCCGCGCGGCGGCATCTCTCGGGGCCGGAGCTGGCCTGGGCCTGCCGCGACTTCGCGCTGGAGCAGTTCGGCCTGCTCGCCCGCACCGTCCTCGACTTCTGGGGCATCCGCGCCACCGACGACCTGGGGCGCATCGTGTTTCTCCTGATCGACGTGGGTCTGCTCGCGCGCCAGTCGAACGACAAGATCGAGGACTTCGAGAAGGTGTATGACTTCGCGGAGGTGTTCCGGGCCGGGTACCGCTGGGCCGGGCTCGACCGCACGCAGTAGCGCAGGAGGGGGAAGGGGGTGCCGCATGGAAGAGTTCCGCTGGCCCGACTGTCTGAAGTGCAACAAAGGGCATCTGATCCCGCTATCCGATTACGGCCGCGACGGCGCACCGATCACCTACAAGGCCTGGGTCTGCACCAATCCCGATTGCGGGTTCAATCTGCGCATCGACAACGGCGAGATCTCCTTCGGCCGGGCCATCGGCCAGAGCGCCAAGTAGGGTTGCGCCCCGTGCGCGCGCCCGCGGTGAGCGGGCGCTTCTATCCCGAATCCGCGGCGGAGCTGCGACGCCTCGTCCGCGCGCTGCTCGACGCCGCCGAACCCGCAGCGCCGCCCGCCACGCTGCGGGCCGCCATCGTGCCGCACGCGGGGCTCGTGTACTCCGGCGTCACCGCCGCGCACGTCTTCCGGCGCGCCGTCATCCCCGCGACCGTTGTGATCGTGGCACCCAACCACACCGGCGCCGGCGCGGCGCCCGGCGGCGCGTCGCTGTGGGAGAAGGGCGCCTGGGCCACGCCGCTCGGCCCGGTGGCGGTGGATGAGCGCTTCGCCGCGGCGCTCGTGGCCGCCTGCGATCTCGTGTCTCCCGACCGCGCGGCCCACGTGAGCGAGCACGCCGTCGAAGTCGAGTTGCCGTTTCTCCAAACCCTGCGACCCGACGTGCGCATCGTGCCGCTGGTGCTCTCGTGGGACGACTGGGAGCGCTCGGCCCGGCTGGGCGAGGCGCTGGCGGATTTGGTGCGCCGGGCGCCCGAGCCCGTGCTGCTGCTCGCCTCGAGCGACTTGAATCACTACGAGCCCGCCTCGGTGGGAGAGATCAAGGACGCCCACGTGCTGCAAGCCGTGCAGTCGCTCGACGGGCGCGAGATCCTGGCGCGCTGCCGCCGCGAGCGCATCTCGATGTGCGGCCGCGCAGCCGTCGCGACGATCTGCGCCGCCGCGCAGGCGCTGGGCGCGGCGAAGGCCGAGCTCGTGGACTATCGCCATTCGGGCTGGGTGACGGGCGATGAGGCGTCGGTGGTGGGCTACGGCGGCCTGGTGATCGCGTGAGCGTGATTCCGGTGCTCTCGGCGGCCGAAGCGGCGGCGTGGGATGCCACGGCGCGCACGCAGTATCGCGTGCCGAGCCGCGCCCTGATGGAAGCGGCCGGGCGCGCGGTGGCGCAGGTGCTCGTGGCGGCGTATCCCGACGTCGTGGATCGCGGCGCGCTGATCGTGGCCGGGGCGGGGAACAACGGCGGCGACGGCTGGGTCACGGCGCGGGCGCTGCATACGGTCGGGATTCCCGTGTGGGTCGGGGCGGTGGACCCGAAGACCGACGACGCGATCGACAACCGCGCGCTGGCGCGCGTCGCGGGCGTGCACGAGTTGGGCCGCGACGAGCCGTGGCCCGCGGCGGCCGTGATCGTGGACGCGCTGCTCGGCACCGGGGCCGCGGGTCCCGCGC
>JBGPOE010000090.1:0-6884 GCA_041487875.1 Gemmatimonadota bacterium
CGACAAGGTGGTGCTGCCCAAGATCGTCATCGGCGAAAGCAGCAATTTCCCCTGGCTTGCGGAGTTCTATCGCTTCGAGGTGATCGAGCGGGGCTTGCAGTTGTTGATCTCCCTGGTCGAACGCGGCATTGCCGACGGCGAATTCCGCAAGCTGCCCGCCGAGCATGTGGCTCGGCTTTGCATGGCGCCTGTGTTGTTCTGCGCCTTGTGGCGCGTGACGTTCTCTCATCTCGATCCGAAACCCTATGACTACAAGGCCCTGATCGAAACCCATCTCGACATTCTGTTCCGCGGTCTTGCCGCGAAGGAAACCGCCCCATGAAACGCGCGCTTGCGATGGTCTTCGTCCTGTTTCTTGCAGCTTGCGGAAAAGAAGACGACTCGGCCTGGCTAGGCTATGCCGTGGGCGACAACGCTTTCGTGGCGGCGCCGCAAGCCGGCTGGGTGGCGAAGCTCGCTGTCCAGCGCGGCGATGCGGTGAAAACCGGCCAGCTGCTTTTCACACTCGACGATACGAGTCAGACATCGGCCCGCGATCAGGCGCTGGCTGCGATCGCTCTGGCCGACGCTCAAATGAGCGAGGCGCTGGCGAGTTTGGAACTGTCGCGCAAGGAACTGGTGCGCCAGGGCGGATTGCTGCGCGCCAGTGCGGGGACGAAACAGAACTACGATGTGGCGAAAGCAGCCCACGATCAGTCGGCGGCAAGGGTGGCGCAGATCGGCGCGCAGGCGGCCCAGGCGCGGGCGGCTCTTTCCAATGCGAGCTATCAGCTTTCCGAGCGCGATGTGGTCTCGCGCACCTCGGGGCGAGTCGAAGACGTCTTCTTTCGCGCCGGTGAATACGCGCCGTCGATGACTCCCGTCATCTCGATTCTCCCGCCGGAGAACGTCTATGTCCGATTCTTCGTACCGGAGACGCAGTTCGCACAGATCAAGCTGGGCCAGAAGGTGGCGATCAGTTGCGACGGTTGCGCAGCCGGAATCACGGCGACGATCAGCTTCATCGCGCAGCAGGAGGAATTCACCCCGCCAGTCATCTTCTCCATCGGCAGCCGCGAAAAACTGGTGTTCAAGATCGAAGCGCGCGCTCCCGGCGGATTGAAGCTCAACCCCGGCCAGCCGGTGCAAGCGCGTCCGCTGCGATGAGCGCGTTCGCCATCGATGTGCGCGGGCTGACCAAGCGCTTCGGCAAGAAGATCGCCGTGAACAAAGCGGACATCGCCGTGCCCGAAGGCGAAGTGTGGGGCTTTCTTGGTCCCAACGGCTCGGGCAAGACCACGACGATTCGAATGCTGTGCGGATTGCTTCACGCCGATGCCGGTGAGGGCACTTGCCTTGGTTACAACTTCCGCACCGAGCCAGAACGCATCAAGCGCGAAGTCGGGTACATGACGCAGCGCTTCAGCTTCTGGGAGGATCTGTCGATCCGCGAGAATCTCGAATTTGTCGCGCGGGTCTATGAACTGTCCGATGCCCGCGGCGCGGTGGCCCAGGCGATCGGGCGCCTCGGCCTGACGGCGCGGCAGAACCAGCTGGCCGGCGATCTGTCGGGCGGCTGGAAGCAACGCCTCGCGCTGGGCTGCGCGCTGCTGCACCGGCCCGATGTCCTGTTCCTGGACGAGCCCACGGCGGGCGTCGACCCGGCGGCCCGCCGCAACTTCTGGCGCGCCATCCTGGAGCTCGCGCAGGGTGGGACCACCGTGATCGTGACGACCCACTACATGGACGAAGCCGAGCGCTGCGGGCGGCTGGCGATGCTCTCCAACGGCCGCCTGATCGCGCTCGGCACACCGCACGACGTGGCGCAACAGGTGGGCGGCCGCACGTTGGAAGACGCCTATGTCATCCTGCAGGAGCGCGACGAACAATGATGCCGCACTTCTGGCCCCTGTTCCGCAAGGAATTCATCCAGATGCGCCGCGACCGGCTCACGTTGATGATCATGACCGGCCTGCCCGTCGTGCAACTGTTGCTCTTCGGCTACGCCATCCAGACGGACGTCCGCCACCTGCCGACGGTGGTGCTGGACCAGTCGCGCACGCCGGAGAGCCGCGACATCATCGCGGCCTTCGAGAACACGGGTAACTTCCGCATCATGGCGTGGGTGAGCGACCGGCCCGCGCTCGACGCCGCCATCGAGCGGGGCGACGCGCAGGCCGGTCTCGTGGTGCCCTACGATTTCCCGCGGAAACTGCTGCGCGGGGAGACCGCGTCCGTGCAGGTGATCGTCGATGCGTCGGACCCGCTGTCGTCGCAGTCGGCGCTCGCGGCGGCGGCCGGCGTGGCCCAGGTGCGCAACCTCGCCCTGCTCTCCGAGGCGGCGCGTCGGCCACCGCCCCTCGATGCCCGCGTACGGCCGCGGTACAACCCCGGCCTCCGCAGCCCCAATTACATCGTGCCGGGCCTCGTGGGCGTGATTCTCACCATCACCATGGTGCTGATCACCGCGATGGCGATCGTCCGCGAGCGCGAGCGCGGTACGCTGGAGCAGCTCATCGTCACGCCGGTCACCAAGACGGAGCTGATGCTCGGCAAGATCGCGCCGTACATCGGCGTCGGCATGGTGCAGATGACGACGGTGCTCATCGTCGGGCGGGTGGTGTTCGACGTGCCGCTCACGGGCAGCCTGGTGTTGCTGTATGCCATCGCGCTGCTGTTCGTGACCGCGAGCCTCGCGCTGGGCATGTTCATCTCGACGCTGGTGCGCACGCAGCAACAGGCGATGCAGGTCGCGTTCTTCTTCGTCCTGCCGAACATCCTGCTCTCGGGGTTCATGTTCCCGCGCCAGGCGATGCCCGCGTTTTTCCAGTGGGTGGGGCTGCTGCTCCCGCTGACCTATTTCCTCAAAGTGCTGCGAGGCATCCTGCTGAAGGGGGTGGGGCTCGAAGCGTTGTGGCGGGAGGTGGCGGCGCTGGCGGGTTTCGCGGTGGTGCTGGTGACGCTCGCGGTAACGCGCTTTCGCAAGAGTCTGGACTGATCGCGCCTCACTCCCCCAGCTGCGTCGCGACGCCGATGCGGTCCGGCTCGCCCACCTTGCCCTTCTGGAGCGCGTTCTCGGCGAGCGAGAACAGGTCCTCCGGCCGCAGCACGTCGGTGTGCGGAAATCCCACGACACCCGCGGAGATGCCGGGCTCGCGACCGGCACCCAGATCGGCGAAGGTGTGCCGGGCGAGCACTTGGCGCAGGCGCTCCACGAAATGGCGGCCGCCCGTGCCGTCGGTCTCGGGGAGGATGCAAGCGAACTCGTCGCCGCCGTAGCGGGCCACGAAGTCGGGCGCGCGGATCTCACGCTGCAGAATCGCCCCGAGCTCGGCAAGCAGCCGGTCCCCCGCGCTCTGGCCGAAGCGGTCGTTCACTTCGCGCAGCTGATCGACGTCCACCAGCACGAGCGCGAAGCGCAGCGCATAGCGGCGCGCGCGCTCGAACTCATCGCGCACCCGGCGGTCCAGCGCGTCGAGACTGGCGCACCCGGTGAGCGGGTCGGTGGCCCCGGCAGAGATCTGGCGCCGGTAGATGGCGGAGCGGCGCTCCTCGTTCTCGAGCACGCGCGCCGCGGCCTGGGCGATCGTATTCGCGAAAGCGACGTGCTCGGGATGCAACTCCGGATCGCCTTTCTCAGTGCGCAAGAAGAACACGCCCGCCGCGCGCCCCTGCACGAATACGGGCAGGGCCACCGCCGCCTGCACCGTCACCTCGACCTGTTGCTGTGCCCACTGCCGCCGAATGTTCTCGAACAGCGGATGCTCGTGCACGTCGTGGATCACGACGGGCTGCTCCGTGCGGATCGCCTCGAGAATTTCCGGGTACCGCTCGAGCTCCACCCGCAGGTCGCGAACGGCGGGGTTTTCATACACCGCCACGACGCGGCCCTTGTCTTCGCCCGGCGCGGTGAGCACGAACGAGCAGTGGGCGAGACCGAACGCCTTGCCCACGCGCCGCACCAGCGTCTGGAAGATCTCGTCGGCCCGTAGCGCCGCCGACACCTCCTGGAAGATGTCGAACAGCAAATCGCGCGACTGCAGCGCGTCGCGCGCCTCGACCAACTCGCTGCGCAGCCGGGCGTGCAGATCGAGCCGCACCAGCAGCTCCTCGAGCGAAACCACGCCGGGAACGGCGTCGCGCGCCCCCGCGCGCAACGCCTCCGTCATCGCCTCCGTCCCGCCCGTACCCACCAGCGCCAGCACCGGCGCGCCGCCCAGCACCGGCTCGGCCACGAGCCGGCGGACCTGCGCGGCGACCGCGGCCGGGCCGCCCGAGCCCACCGACAGGACCACGAAGTCGGGCGGCGACCCCACGCCGAGCGACTCGCCCGGGTCGGGAAGAGGCAGACCCGTCACCTGATAGCCCGCGCGCACCAGCGCGCGTTCCAGCCCGTCGGGGCGGAGCGCCGGATCGCCGATCAGGATGACGTGAGCGCGGTGTTTCGGAGGCACAGACAGGCACTCGGGCGAGGGGGAACGGGCCAAGCTATAGTTTTCGGGATGGCCCGGCAAGCAGGCGCTCGATAATGGCCTATCCGGCGCTCGCCGCTCGCGCGCGACGCCATCGCATGGTCGTGACCCAGATCATGAGCCGTGGCGTACGCGACCGTCGTGTGCTCGCCACGCTGGCGTGGGTACCGCGCGAGTGGTTCGTCCCGCCGGCCCTCGCCGCCGAGGCCTACCACGACGGCCCGCTGCCGATCGGCAACGGCCAGACCATCTCGCAGCCCTACGTCGTCGCCTGGATGACCGAAGCGCTCGAACTCAAACGGCGCGACCGCGTACTCGAAATCGGCACCGGATCGGGGTATCAATCGGCAGTCCTGGCCCGGCTCGCGGCGCGCGTGTTCACGATCGAGCGGCTGCCCGACCTGCTGGTCGAAGCGGAGGAGCGGTTCCGGCGCCTCGGCATGACCAACATCGCGACGCGGCTGGGAGACGGCGCGCTCGGCTGGCCCGAGCAGGCACCGTTCGACGGCATCATCGTGACCGCGGCGGCGCCGCGCGTTCCCCCGGCCCTGCTGGAGCAGCTCGCACCTGGGGGACGTCTGGTCATCCCGCTCGGCGATGCCGTGGACCAGGAGCTGGTCGTGGCACGGCGCACGGCCTCGGGGCTCGAGGAGCGGCGGGTCGGCGGGGTGCGCTTCGTGCCCCTCATTTCGCGGCACGCGTTTCTGCCCGAAGGCCCGTGACCGCGAGGGCCCTGTCCGGGTTATGTTATCGGCTAACGCGGCCCGCCCGCCGCGCGTACACTACGGAGTCATGTTGCTCTCTTTGATCGCCCACCGGCGCCGCGTCGCCCCCGTTGCCGCCCTGCTGCTCGTGCTCCAGGCACTGGCGGGCGGTGCGGTCGCGCTGGCACATGCCGGCGAGCGCACCAGCGCGCCCGTGGCCATCGAGTCGCATCACGACGCCCACTGTCTCGTGCTGCACGACGAGCTGCGCTGCGCGCTGTGCCAGTACGCGGGCTGCCAGGTCGTCACGACCACGGTGGCGGTGCGCGTGCCCGGCGCCCAGTCGGTCGCCGCATCCGTCCCGCAGCCCCGGCCGGCCGCCGTCGTCACCCCCGTCTTACGCGACGCGCGTCCCCGCGCGCCTCCCACCCGCCCCGCCTGATCCGGGCCGATGGCCCGGTGCTTCGTCCATCGCGACCACGCGCTCAGCGCGACGGTCGCGCGTACCGACGACCAGGAGGGGAGTACGACATCATGAACGCATCCATTTGGGCCTCGCTCTGCGCCGCCGCGGCGCTCGCCGCGCCCGTCGCGGCACAGCAGCCCGCGCCCACCCAGCGCCAGCTCGACTCGCTCGCGGCCGAAGTGCGGCGGCTGCGCGCGCGGCTCGATAGTCTCACGGCGCGGATCGGCAAAGCGCCGGCCGCGCCGGCGAAAGACACGGCCGCTGCCGGCGACGATCTCGCCGCGCTGCGCGCTGCGGCTAACGCCACGGCAGGGATTACCGATACGACGCGCGCCGATACGACGCGGGACATGACGTTCGTCGGGCGCGAGCGCAACCAGAACCAGTTGAATCCGGAGATCAGCGTCACCGGCGACGTGCGGGCCTACGCTTATTCGCCCGGCGTGCAGGCGAACAATTTCGATCCCCGCGAGTTCGAGATCGGCTTCCAATCGGCGCTCGACCCGTATTCCCACACCAAGATTTTCGTGAGCCTCGAGGGTGGCCAGGTGAGCGTCGAGGAGGGATACGCGTACTGGACCGGCCTGCCCGGCCACATCCGCTTCGACATCGGCAAGTTCCGCCAGCAGTTCGGCGAGCTCAACCGCTGGCACCTCCACGCCGTGCCCGAGACCGAATACCCGCTGGCGCTCAGGACGTACCTGGGCGACGACGGGCTCTCGGGAGCCGGCATCTCGCTATACCGCGCGTTCGGCGGGCTGGGCACGCACGAGGTCACGGCGCAGGTGACGCGCAGCAGCAGCGACTCGCTGCTGTTCGGCGACGCCGGGCGTCCGACCTATCTCGTCCACCTGTTGAACTTCTTTCAGCTGAGCCGCTCCACCTACGTGCAGCTGGGGGGCACCGGACTGTACGGCACCGATCCCACCTCGAGCCTGCGCACCAAAGTTGGCGGCCTCGATTTCCGGCTTACGTGGCGGCCGCCAGCGCGGGCGTTCTACCGCGAGTGGACGCTGCGCGGGGAGTTGTTCGCGTTGCAGAAACAGTTCGCGGGCGTCGGTCCCACGCGCCTGGGTGGCTATGCGAGCACGACGTACAAACTCAATCAGCGCGTGATCCTCGGCGCGGCTTACAACTACGTCGAAGCACCGTTGGACGGCCGCGTCACCCGCCAGATCATCCCGTCGCTCACCTGGTGGGAGAGCGAATGGGTCTTCCTGCGGGCGCAGTACCGCTACGAACAGGACCCGCTCGCGGGCACCA
>JBGPOE010000091.1:0-6471 GCA_041487875.1 Gemmatimonadota bacterium
CGCTGCAGAGCCATCAGAAGGCGGTGGCGGCGATGCAGGCCTGCCGCTTCAAGGCCGAGACGGTCGTCGTCGAGATCCCCGGCAAGAAGGGGCCCACCGTGATCGACAAGGACGAGTGCCCGCGCGCCGATACCAGCCTCGCGGTGCTCGCGGCGTTGAAGCCCTCGTTCGAGAAGGACGGTACGGTCACGCCGGGTAACGCGCCGGGCCTGAACGACGGCGCCAGCGCGCTGGTGGTCGCGTCCCTCGCGTTCGCCAAAGCGCACGGGCTCAAACCGCTGGCCCGCGTCACGGCGTACGCCACGGGCGGCGGCGAGCCCAAGGACTTGTTCTTCGCGCCGATCTTCGCCGTGCAGAACCTGATGCAGAAGGCGGGCACGAAGATTGGTGACTACGACCTGATCGAGGCGAACGAGGCGTTCGCCGTGCAGGCCCTCGCCGACGGCCGCGTCCTCGGCTGGGACTGGGCCCGCGTCAACGTGAACGGCGGCGCGATCGCCATCGGGCACCCCATCGGTGCGTCGGGCGCCCGCGTGCTGACGACGCTGTTGTATGCCTTGCAAGAGAAGAAGCAGACGACCGGCCTCGCCACCCTCTGTCTCGGTGGCGGCAACGCCGTGGCCCTCAGCGTGGAGATGATGTGATGGAACAGGTCCAGCCGCTGCTGCTCACCACACGCGATCTCGTGGCGCGCCGCACCATCGCGGTGATGCTCGGCACGGCGCTCGTCGCCCTCGCCGCGCAGGTGGCCGTGCCGCTTCCGGGCACGCCTGTGCCGCTCACACTGCAGCCGCTCGCCGTGCTGATCGTGGGCGGCCTGCTCGGGCCCGGACTCGGCGCCGCGAGCCTCGTGCTCTACCTGGTGCTGGGCGCGAGCGGACTGCCGGTGTTCACGCCGTTCGGCGCGCCGGGTGTGGTCCGCCTGATCGGGCCCACCGGCGGTTACCTGCTTGCCTACCCGCTCGCCGCGGCCGTCGTCGGGCGGCTCGCGGGCGATGGCCGCGCCGTCTGGCGCCTCGCCCTCGCGGCGCTCGCGGGACTCGTCCTCATTCATCTGGGTGGCCTCGCCCAGCTCGTGCTGCTCACCGGCTCGACGGCCGCGGCCGTGCACCTTGGCACCATCCCGTTCCTGCTGAGCGATCTCGGCAAGCTGGCGATCGCCGTGCTGATCCTTCGCCCCTTCGTGAGTCCCCTCCGCGCGCGCCTATGACGGCGCGCGTTTCGTTTGTGGGCCAGGCCAAACGCCTCGGGCTAGCGTTGGGCTGGATCCTGCTCTACGCCGTCATCGGCGTGGGCATCACGATCGTCGTGTCCTGGATCATTCCGGGGTGGGGCGGTCGCGAGTGGTTCCTGGCCCGCAACGGCGCATACGAGCTGATCGGCTTCGCCGCGGCGACGGTCGTCGTCGGCCGGCTGCTCGACAAGCATTCGTGGGAACAGCTCGGCTGGCGCGAGCGCGGCCTCGGGCCCCGTCTGGCGCGCGGCGTGGGACTTGGCGCCCTGATGGCCGCGGTCGCCATCGGCCTCGCCATCGTGCTGGATCGCTCCACCGTCACCCTCACGCACGACTGGAGTCGCTGGCCGGGCGTGGCCCTGCCGCTCGCCCTGGGACTCGTGTGCGCGGCGCTCGCGGAAGAGCTGGCGTTTCGCGGCTACCCGCTGCGGCGGTTGGCCGATGCGCTGGGTCCCGCGCCCGCGATAGCGGTGCTCGCCGTGTTGTTCGGCCTGGCGCACGCCGGGAATCCCAGCGCCACCGTGTTCTCGACCGTGAACGTGGCGCTCGCGGCGGTGTGGCTGTCGTTCGCGTTCTTCTCGTCGGGTGGCATGGCGCTGGCCTGGGGTCTGCACTTCGGGTGGAACGCGGGGCTGGCCCTGTTGTTCGACGCGCCGGTATCGGGCTTCACGTTCGCGGTGCCCGCCGTCCAATACACGCCCGGCCCGCACCCGTGGGTGGACGGCGGGGCGTTCGGGCCGGAGGGCGGCGCGGTCACGACCATCGTCATGATTGCGGGCACGCTCGCCGTGATCGGCGCCCGCTGGAAGCAGCCGCGCGCATGGCTCGCGGCATGAAGCGCGTGGCCGTCGTGGGCGCCGGGACGTTGGGCAACGGCATCGCCCACGTGTTCGCGCAGCACGGCTGGGACACGGCGCTGGTGGATGTGTCGCGGGAGGCGCTGCAGCGCGCCGTCACGACCATCACGGCGAACCTCGATCGCCAGGTGAAGAAGGGAGCAGTGAGCGCCGAGCAGAGAGCGGAGACGCTCGCGCGCATCCATGTCGGCACAGCGCTCGATGGTGCCGCCCAGGCGGAGTTGGTCATCGAAGCTGCGACGGAGAGCCCGGAGGTCAAGTTCAAGATTTTCCGCGAGCTCGACGCGGCCACTCCCGCGGGCGCCATTCTCGCGAGCAACACGTCGTCCATCTCGATCACGGCCATCGCGGCGCAGACCAAGCGCGCGGCGCAGGTGATCGGGATGCATTTCATGAACCCCGTGCCGGTGATGCAGCTGGTCGAGGTGATTCGCGGGCTCGAGACGTCGGATGCCACAGTTGCAACGACGCTCGAAGTAGCGAAGGAGCTGGGAAAAACACCCGTGGAGGTGAACGACGCGCCGGGGTTCGTGGCGAATCGCGTGTTGATGCCGATGATCAACGAGGCGATGTTCTGCGTGATGGAGGGCGTCGCCACGCCCGACGCCGTGGACACGGTCATGAAGCTCGGCATGAATCACCCGCTCGGGCCGTTGGCGCTCGCCGACCTGATCGGGCTCGACGTGTGCCTCGCGATTCTCGAGGTCCTGCATCGCGACCTGGGCGACGACAAGTACCGGGCCTGCCCCCTGCTCAAGAAGATGGTCGCGGCGGGGCGGCTCGGCCGGAAATCGGGACGGGGGTTCTACGACTACCGCGGTTGAAGCGGGTCTGGCCGATCTGCGGCGCCAGGTGGTGGAGCTGGCGCGGGATTTCGCGCACACCAAGATCGAGCCGTTCGCGGCCGAGTGGGATCGCACCAAGCACTTCCCGCGCGACGTGATCGCCGAAATGGGCAAGCTCGGCTTCCTCGGCATGACGGTGCCGGAGGAGTGGGACGGGATGGGGTTGGACAGCGTCACCTACCTCATGGCGCTGGAAGAGATCGCCGCCGCGGATGCGAGCGTGGCGGTCTCGATGAGCATCCAGAACGGCATTCCCGCCACGATGCTGGTGCGGCACGGCACGCCGGCGCAGCGCGAGCGCTGGCTGAAGCCCCTGGCCCGCGGCGAAATCCTGGCGGGCTTCGCGCTGTCGGAGCCCGACTCGGGCTCCGATCCGGCGTCGATGCGGGCACAGGCCGTGCGCGCGGAGGGCGGCTGGGTGCTGACCGGCCTGAAGGCGTGGGCCACGAACGGCGGCACCGCCGACCTGATGATGGTGATGGTGCGCAGCGACGCGCCCGACGCGCGGCGGGGCGCCAAGGGCATTTCGACGTTCATCGTGCCGACCGCCACGCCGGGCTACCGGGCGGGGAAGCCCGAGGA
This sequence comes from Gemmatimonadota bacterium, assembly GCA_041487875.1. Taxonomy (GTDB): domain Bacteria; phylum Gemmatimonadota; class Gemmatimonadetes; order Gemmatimonadales; family GWC2-71-9; genus DATLWA01. Next base: position 3,519 of record JBGPOE010000091.1, read on the forward strand.
TAAGATGGGCCTCCGCGCGTCCAACACGGCGACGGTGGCGCTCGAAGAGTTGCGGCTGCCGGCCGATGCCTTGCTCGGCGATGAGGGCATGGGCTTCGTCTATTCGATGGAGGGGCTCGACGCCGGGCGGCTGGGGATCGCGGCGCAAGCGGTGGGGATCGCGCGGCGGGCGCTGGAGCATTCACTCGCGTACTGCGCCGAGCGCCAGCAGTTCGGGCAGCCGATCGCCGAGTTCGAGGCGGTGCGGTTCAAGTTGGCCGACATGGCCGCGCGGGTGGAGGCGGCGCGCGCGCTGGCGCACGAAGCCGCCGCGCGCAAGGATCGGGGCGACGACGCCACGCGTTTCGCCGCCATGGCGAAGCTGACCGCGTCGGAGACCGCGATGTGGGTCACCACGCAGGCCGTGCAATTGTTCGGCGGGTATGGATACATGCGGGACTTTCCCGTCGAGAAACTCTTCCGGGACGCCAAGGTCACCGAGATCTATGAAGGCACCAGCGAAGTCCAGCGCCTCGTCATCGCGCGCGAACTCTATCGCCACCGCTAGCCCCGAGCCGCGCGACAACGGCCACGCCAGCGAGCTGTTCACGTTGCTCGCCGAGGGCCAGCACGAGCAGGTGAGCCTGTACGCCGATCCGGCCGCGGGCTACCGCGGCATCATCGCGATCCACAACACGCAGCTCGGGCCGGCGCTCGGCGGCACGCGCTTCTGGAACTACGAGAGCGACGAAGCGGCCTTCATCGACGCGTTGCGACTGGCGCGCGGCATGACGTACAAAGCGGCGGTGGCGGGGCTCAACCTGGGCGGCGGCAAGAGCGTCATCATCGGCGACAACAAGTTGACGAACCGCGAGCCGCTGTTCCGCGCCCACGGGCGCCACATCGAGTCGATGGGCGGCCGCTACATCACGGCCGAAGACGTGGGGACCGGCACGGCCGACATGGAGTTCATCCGCGCCGAGACGGCGCACGTCACGGGGCTGATGGGCAAATCGGGCGACCCGTCGCCCGTGACGGCGTTCGGTGTGTACCGTGGCATCATGGCGTGTGCCAAACACCACTATGGCTCGGACGCGCTCGCCGGCAAGACCATCGCGATGCAGGGCGTCGGGCACGTCGGCTATTACCTGGCCGAGCTCCTCTATAATGAAGGCGCGAAGCTGATCGTCACCGACATCGACCCCGCGCGGGCGCAGCGCGTGGTGCAGGAGTTCCAGGCCACGGCGGTGGCGCTGGACGCCATCTACGGCCAGCGGGCCGACATCTTCGCGCCCTGCGCCATGGGCGCCACGATCAACGACGAGACCATCCCCCAGCTGCACGTCGAGATCGTCGCCGGCGCCGCGAACAACCAGCTGGCCGAGGAGCGGCACGGTGACGAGCTGGAGGCGAAGGGGATCGTGTACGCGCCGGACTACGTGATCAACGGCGGCGGGCTGATCAACGTCAACGCCGAGCTGCACGGCTGGTCGCTCGAGCGGGCGCACAACAAGGCCGGCGAGATTTATGACACGATCCTGCGCGTGTTCGAGATCGCGCGCGAGCAGCGCATCCCGAGCTACCAGGCGGCCGATCGCCTGGCCGAACAGCGCATCGCCACCGTGAGCCGTGTGAGGCGGAACTTTGTCTGAACAGATCTACATCGGCGCCGACCACGCGGGTTTCGCGCTCAAGCAAAGGCTGGTGCGCGCGCTCAAGCAGCTCGGCTACGACCCGGTGGATGTGGGCCCCACCAAGCTCGACCCGAGCGACGACTATCCCGATTTCGCGAAGCCCGTGGCTGAGGCGGTGAGCGAGGGTAAGGCGGCGCGCGGCGTGCTGACCTGCGGCACCGGCCTGGGGATGAGCTTCGCCGCGAACCGCTTCCCGCACGTGCGCGCGGCGGTGGTGTGGAGCCCGGAAGTCGCGGAGCTCTCGCGTAAGCACAACGACGCCAATATCCTCGTCCTGCCGTCGCGGTTCGTGAGCGAAGACGAAGGGCTCGCGATCTTGAAAACGTGGCTCGACACGCCGTTCGAGGGGGGCCGGCACCTGCGCCGGGTGGAGAAGATCGACCAGTGACCGACCGCCGCGCGCCGTTAGCGTCCGTTGACCCCGTCATCGCCGCTCTGATCAAGCGTGAAACCGAGCGCCAGGAGCACGGGCTCGAGCTGATCGCCAGCGAGAACTTCGTGTCGCTCGCCGTGCTCGAGGCGATGGGCAGCCCGCTCACCAATAAGTACGCCGAAGGACTTCCCAAGAAGCGCTACTACGGCGGCTGCGAGGTGGTGGACGAGGTGGAGCAGCTGGCCATCGACCGCGCCAAGCAGCTGTTCGGCGCCGAGCACGCCAACGTGCAGCCGCACGCCGGCGCCCAGGCGAACATGGCGGCGTATTTCGCCGTGATGAAGCCGGGCGACACGCTGATGGGCCTGGCGTTGCCGCACGGCGGCCACCTGACCCACGGCGCCAGCGTGAACTTCTCGGGGTTATGGTTCCGCGCGGTGCAGTACGGCGTGCGTGAGGACACCGGCCGGATGGATTACGACGTGATCCGCGCCCAGGCCAAGGCCGAGCGCCCCAAAGTCATCGTGGCGGGCGGCAGCGCCTACGCGCGCATCATCGATTTCCCGGCGATGCGCTCGATCGCCGACGAAGCGGGCGCCGTGTTGGTCGTGGACATGGCGCACTTCGCGGGTCTCGTGGCGGGCGGCGTGTACCCGTCGCCCGTGCCCTTTGCCCAATTCGTCACCACCACCACGCACAAGACGCTGCGCGGCCCGCGCGGCGGCCTGGTGCTCTGCACGGCGGAGTACGCCAAAGCGCTGGACAAGCAGGTGTTCCCGGGCCTGCAGGGCGGGCCGCTCGAGCACGTGATCGCGGCCAAGGCGGTGGCGCTGCTCGAGGCGATGCAACCGGAGTTCAAGGAGTACGCGGCGCAGGTGGTGAAGAACGCGCAGACCCTCGCGGCGGC
>JBGPOE010000092.1:0-6279 GCA_041487875.1 Gemmatimonadota bacterium
CACGTTCTTGGGGCCCTTGTTCCAACAGCCGCTGCGCCACGGCGCGGACCTGGTGCTGTACTCCGCGACCAAGTACATCGGCGGCCACAGCGACGTGATCGCCGGCGCGGCCCTCGGCGCGAAAGCGGTGATGGACCCCGTGCGCGTGCTGCGCACGTTCTTCGGGACGCTCGCCGATCCGTGGACCGGGTGGCTGTTGATGCGCAGTCTCGAGACGCTCAAGCTGCGGATGACGTCGCAGATGAAGAACGCGCGCTACGTCGCCGACTTTCTGGCGCACCACCCCAAGGTCGAGCGCGTCTACTACCTGGGCCATCTCAAGGAAGGCGACCCGCAATACGCCGTGTACAAACAGCAATGCTCGGCGGCGGGCGCGATGGTGTCGTTCGACGTGCGGGGCGGGGAGCCCGCGGCGTTCCGCATGCTCGACGCGCTCAAGCTGATCAAGCTGGCGGTCAGCCTGGGCGGCACCGAATCGCTTGCCGAGCATCCGTTTTCCATGACGCACGCCGACGTTCCGCCCGAGGAGAAGCGCGCCGCGGGCATCACCGACAAGATGATTCGCCTCTCCGTGGGCATCGAGCACCCGGACGACACCATCGCCGATCTCGAGCAGGCGCTGGCCGAGGCATGAGGCGGGCGGGGCCCTGGCTCGTGTACGTCCTGCGGTGCGGTGATGGCTCCCTTTACACGGGCATCACGAACGATCTCGTGCGGCGGCTGGCGGCGCATCGCGCGGGTACCGCGAGCGCGTACACTCGCGCCCGCGGCCCCGTGGGCATCGTCTACCGGGAGCGTGTGGCGGACCGCTCCGCCGCCTTGCGACGCGAAGCGGCGATCAAGCGCCTGCCACGCGCGGCGAAGCTCGTGTTGATCCGGGGCGCCCGATGAGCCTGCGGCCCAAGGACTACGCCGGTGCGGCGCTGGCGGTGGCATTGGCGGCGGGCTGCGTGCGGCTGGGCTTCTGGCAGCTCCACCGTTTGCACCAGCGCCGTGCCCGCAACGCCGTCATTGCGGCGGCGCGCGCGTTGCCGCCGCTCGAGCTGCCCGCCGCGGGCGTGCCGGCCGAGTCGCTCGCCGAGCGGCGCGTGCGGGCGCGGGGGACGTACGACTGGGCGCGCGAGCACGTGTGGCACGCGCGCACGTATCAGGGCGCGCCGGGCGTCACCCTGATCACGCCGTTGCGGCTGGCCGATGGGTCGTGGCTCCTGGTTGATCGCGGCTGGGCACCCTCGGCCGACGCCTATCACGTGGACGGCTCGCGCTTTCACGAGGCGGACACCGCGACGATCGCGGGGCTGGCCGAGCCCGCGCCGCGCGATCGCGGCGATGCCGATCCGCGCCGTTTCGCGGACTCGCTCGGCGGCGCCGTCCTGCCGCTGGTGGTGCAGCTGCTGCCGGGTGACACGAACGCTCATCTGCCGCCCGGCCTGGTGCGTTGGCCGGCGCCCGAGCTCGATGAAGGGCCGCATCTGTCGTACACGATCCAGTGGTTCAGCTTCGCTGCGATCATCCTCGTGGGCACGTTTGCCCTGCTCAGAAAGCAGGCACGGGAAGGGCACTAACCGGCGAGACTACCATAAGTTGCGCGTCGGGGCGATATTTCGGCTCAGCCTGCGCCCGGAAAGGAAGCCCTAGATGCCCCGACTTCCGTCAAAAACGAAGGAAACCGTCGCGCGGCTCATCCGCCGCCGTCTCCGCGAGCTCGACCGCACCCCGGAGATGCTCGCTACCGCGGTGCAAGTGCCCGATTGGTACGTCGACGACCTGCTCTCGGGCCGCCGGCTGCCACCTGCGCCCGACCGCACCGACATTTACGACAAGATCACTCGCTATCTGCGGCTGCACCGCAACGAATTGTCGGAGCGGGCGGCGGCACAGCGCGCGGAGGTCGTGCAGACGCGGCGCCGGCCGGTGCCGCGCGTGCGCGAGCTGCTGCTCGAGCTGTGCGATCCCACCAAGCTGCGCATGTTGGGCCGCCATTTGACGGGCCGCGACGGCGCGGAGTTGGAGCGCGTGATCGCCGAACGAATTCTGTCGGTGGCGAAGAGCTTCGTGGGCCGGCAGCTCGAGGACGAAGTGGGCGTACGCGCCGCCGCCAAGCGCGAGGGTGTGAACTACCTCGACATGCGCATCCGCATGCTCGATTTTCTGGATGCCCGGGCCGACACCCTGACGCCCGCGCATCACGCGCATTTCGTGCGGCCGCGCATCGCCACTTGGGACATCGACGTCAAGACGCGGGCGATGCGGATCGTGCTGCGGTCGCAGGAGCCCAGGCCGGGACAGAAGCGGGCGCTGAACTTCTAGACGCGCTTCAGAGGTCGGAGAATCGCGGGATGCCGGTCACGGTGTCCCGCGATTTTTCTTGTGTGTCAGAGTCGTGTCGGGTTGCTTGACGTTTCACCGGGCGGCGTCCACAATTGGCCCGTCCATCACGCCGTCGTACTCACCCCGGGAGACTGGTTCATGTCTTGGTATCTCGTCGCGGCCTTGCTCGCTGTGGTGTTCCCGTCCGCTCCACGTCAAACCGTCCGCGGGCCGGCGTCGCCGGCGGCGACGGCCGACACCGGCAAGAAGGTGAAGGCCGACTCGCTGCCGCTCACTACGACGCGCACCATCGAGTTCACCACGTCCGAAGGGACGTGGATGTCGCTCGACGTCTCCCCCGACGGTCAGACGCTCGTGTTCGAGCTGATGGGCGACTTGTATACCATGCCCGTGACGGGCGGCGAAGCGAAGCGCATCACGTCGGGGCCGGCGTTCGACTCCCAGCCGCGCTACTCCCCCGACGGCAAGCGCATCGTCTTCCTCTCCGATCGCAGCGGCGCCGAGAATATTTGGCTGTGCGATCCCGACGGCAGTCACGCCCAGGCGCTGACCAAGGGCACCACCAATCTCTACGCGTCTCCCGAATGGACGCCCGACGGCAACTATATCGTGTCGTCGCGCGTCACCGGCGTGCTCGGCAGCGTGTACGAGCTGTGGCTGTACCACAAGGACGGCGGCTCAGGCACGGGCATGGTCAAGAACCCGCCGCCGGCACCCGGCATCCCGCCGATGAACACGCTGGGCGCGGCGTTCGGCAAGGACCCACGCTACGTGTGGGTGTCGCGCCATCGCGGCGGCTTCGGCTACAACCTCATGTATCCGCTGTGGGAGCTGGCCATCTACGATCGCCAGACCGGCAAGCTGTTCGGCCAGACCGACGTCTACGGCAGCGCGATGCGTCCCGTGCTCTCTCCTGACGGCCAGTGGCTGGTGTACGCGACGCGCTACGACACCAAGACCGGCCTGCGGCTGCGCAACCTGCAGACGGGCGACGAAAAGTGGCTTGCCTATCCGGTGACGCGCGACGACGAGGAGTCGCGGTTCACCCGCGACCTCTATCCCGGCTCGTCGTTCACCCCCGACTCGAAGGCGATCATCACGTCCTACGGCGGCAAGATCTGGCGCGTGGAGGTGCCGACGGGGCAGGCGACCAATATTCCGTTCACCGCGAAAGTGTCGCAGGAGCTGGGGCCGCTGGTCCGTTTCGACACCCGCGTCGACACCGCGCCCGTGCTGGTGCGGCAGATCCGCAACGCCGCGCCGTCGCCCGACGGCAAGCGGCTCGCCTTCAGCGCGCTCGACCGGTTGTACGTGATGGATCTGGCAGGCGGCGCGCCGCGCCGGGTCACGACCGACACGGTACACGAGCAGACGCCCACGTGGTCGCCCGACGGGCTGTGGCTCGCCTACGTGACGTGGACGGAAGACGGCGGCCGCCTGATGAAAGTGCGGGCCGACGGCAAGGGCGCCCCCGTCCAGCTCACGCCGGACGTGGCGTTCTACGATGTGCCGGTGTGGTCGCCCGACGGCCAGCGCGTGGTGGTGGTGAAGGGCCCGCGCGCGCCGCGCATCACGGAGCACTTCGGTCCCGGCTACGAGCTCGACTGGGTGCCGTCCACGGGCGGGGCCGCGACGCGCATCACGCCGTACGACGGTTGGGGGCGGCCGCACTTCGCGCGCGACGCCAGTCGCATCTACTACTACGCCGGGCCCGACGGCCTCGTCTCCATCCGCTACGACGGCACCGACCGGCGCGAGTTCCTCAAGGTGACGGGCTACAGCAATCCGGCGCCCGGCTCCCAGCCCGAGCCGGCGGATGAGATCATCATCAGCCCCGACACCGACCGCGTGCTGGCGCAGGTGAACAACAACGTCTTCATCGTGACGCTGCCGGAAGTGGGCGGCACCACGCCCGCGATCAACGTGTCCGACCCGAGCGCGGCGCCGTTCCCGGTCAAGCGGCTGACGCGCGTGGGCGGCGATTTCATCGGCTGGGCGCGCGACGGCAAGCAGGCGTTCTGGTCCATCGGCCGGACGTTCTTCCGCTACGATCCCGCCGCCGCCGACTCGGCCGACAAGATCAAGGCGACGATCGATTCGGCGCGGACCGATTCACTCAAGCCCGACAGCGCCCGCGGCTGGAAGCCCGACTCGGCATTCCGCGCGCGCATCGATTCCTTGAAGAAAGCGCCGGCCTACGACCCGCCGCACGTGGACGTGTCGATCACCGCGGCGCGCGACATCCCGCGCGGCACCGTCGTGTTGCGCGGGGCGCGCGTCATCACGATGCGCGGCGACACCGTGATCGAAAAAGGCGACGTGGTGGTGACCGACAATCGCATCACCTACGTCGGCGCCACGGGTGGGGCGACTGTGCCCGCGAACGCCAAGATTATCGATGTCACGGGGAAGACCATCATTCCGGGCCTGATCGACGTGCACGCCCATCCCTGGCCGGTGTGGGGCATCCACCAGACGCAGGTCTGGAAGTACCTCGCCAACCTCGCCTTCGGCGTCACCACAACGCGCGATCCGCAGACGTCCACCACCGACGTCCTGACCTACGCCGATCAGGTGGAGACGGGCGAGTTGATGGGCCCGCGCATTTTCCATACGGGCCCGGGCGTCTTCTGGGACGACAACATCCAGAGCCTGGACGATGCGCGCAATATCCTGCGCCGCTACAGCGATTACTACAGGGTCAACACCATCAAGCAGTACATGGTGGGGAACCGCAAGCAGCGGCAGTGGGTGATCATGGCGGCGAAGGAGCTGGGCCTGATGCCCACGATCGAGGGCGGGCTCGACTTCAAGATGAACCTGACTGTGGTGCTGGACGGGTATCCCGGCTCCGAGCACAGCTATCCCATCATGCCGCTGTACAACGACGCGGTGCAGCTCGTGGCCCAGTCCGGCATCACGTACACGCCGACGCTGCTCGTGAACTACGGCGGGCCGTGGGCGGAGAATTACTGGTACGAGCACATGGACATCCACGACAATGCCAAGGTCCGCCGCTTCGTGCCGCACGAGGAGATCGACCAGCGCGCCGAGCGGCGCTCGTGGTTCCGCGACGACGAATACGTCTATCCGCTGATCGCCGCGAGCGCGGCGAAGGTGTTGCGCGCCGGCGGCAACATCGGTATGGGCTGCCACGGCCAGTTCGACGGCCTGGGCTGCCACTGGGAGCTGTGGTCGATGGCGGCGGGCGGCATGACGCCGATGGAAGTATTGCGCGTGGGCACCGTGGACGGTGCGCACGCCATCGGGATGGATCAGGACCTGGGCTCGATCACCGTGGGCAAGCTGGCGGATCTGGTCGTGCTCGACGCCAATCCGCTCGAGGACATCAAGAACACCAACGCCATTCACTACGTGATGAAGAACGGCCGGCTGTACGACGGCAACACGCTGGACGAAGTGTGGCCGCGGCAGAAGCCGCTGGGCCGGATGTGGTGGTGGGGGCAAGAGCCGACGACGAAGTGAGAGCCGCCAAGGGGCTAAGAAGCTAAGGGGCTAAGGAGCGGAGCGGCACGGTCGCCTGGCATCTTAGCCCCTTTGCCGCTTAGCCCTTTGTTTTCATCGCCTCACCCGCTAACTTTCGCCCGCAGTCCAGAACCGCGAGCTGGCATCCTTCCGAAGGACGGCCCCGCTCAGGTGCGGGCCTCACATCTGTAGGCTCAATCCCAAGGTTCGAAACACCTAGTGACGCCGGGCACACGTGTGTCCGACGCAGTCAGGAGTAGTATGTCGTTTGATTCTCTCGGGTTGATCCCCGAGTTGCTTCGCGCCGTGGCCGAAGAGGGCTACGAGCGCCCCACACCCATCCAGCAGGAAACGATCCCGCTCGTGCTCGAGGGCCGTGACCTGATCGGCTCGGCGCAGACCGGGACCGGCAAGACCGCGGCATTCATGCTGCCCATCCTCCAGCGCCTCGCCGCGGGCAAG
>JBGPOE010000093.1:0-6111 GCA_041487875.1 Gemmatimonadota bacterium
CGAGGAGTCGCTGATCGTGGCGCTGGTGTCGGTCGTGTTCCTGCTGCACCTGCGCTCGGCCCTCGTGGCGATCGTCACGCTGCCGCTCGGCATTCTGTTCTCGTTTCTCGTGATGCGCGGCATCGGCGTGAGCGCGAACATCATGAGTCTGGGCGGCATCGCCATCGCGATCGGCGCGATGGTCGACGCCGCCATCGTGATGATCGAGAACATGCACAAGCACCTCGAGCATGCCGCAGGGCGATCGCGCTGGGACATCGTGCTCGAAAGCGCGCGCCAAGTGGGGCCGCCGCTCTTCTTCTCGCTCTTGATCATCGTGGCGTCGTTCCTGCCGGTGTTCTCGCTGGAGCAGCAGGAGGGGCGGCTGTTCAAGCCGCTCGCCTACACCAAGACGTTCGCGATGGCGGGCGCGGCGCTGCTGTCGGTGACGCTCGTGCCCGTGCTGATGGGATACCTGGTGCGCGGGCGGATCCGCCCGCAGGAGGCGAACCCGCTGAACCGGGCCCTGATGCGGTGGTATCGACCGGTCATCGACTGGACGCTGCGTCATCCGTGGCGGGTGCTGGGCGCCGCCGCGGCCGTCCTCGCGATCACGCTGCTGCCGTGGAGCCGGCTGGGCAGCGAGTTCATGCCGCCGCTCGACGAGGGGTCGCTGTTGTTCATGCCGACCACCGTGCCGGGCGTGTCGATCGCGCAGGCGAAGGAGATCATGCGCCGCCAGGACAGCATCCTCGCTTCCTTCCCGGAAGTGAGCGCCGTGCTCGGCAAGGTCGGCCGGGCCAACACGGCGACCGACCCCGCGCCGCTCGATATGTACGAGACGACGGTCATTCTCAAGCCGCACGCCGCCTGGCGCTCGGGAATGACGACCGATCGGCTGGTGAGCGCGATGGACGGCGCCACGCGGATGCCGGGCGTGACCAATGCCTGGACGATGCCGATCAAGAACCGCATCGACATGCTCGCCACCGGCGTGCGCACGCCCGTGGGCGTGAAGATCTACGGCCCCAACCTCGACACGCTGCAGCAGCTGGGCGAGCGGGTCGAGCGCATCCTCCAGGATGTGCCCGGGACGCGCAACGTGTTCGCCGAGCGCAACGTGTCGGGATACTACGTGGACGTGCAGATCGACCGCGCGCAGGCGGCCCGCTTCGGGCTCAACGCCGGCGACCTGCACGACGCGATCATGGCGACGGCAGGCGGCCTGACCGCGGCGACCACGGTGGAAGGCCGCGAGCGCTACGAGGTGAACGTGCGCTACCCGCGCGAGCTGCGGGACAACATCGATAAGCTGCGTGAAATCCTCATCCCCACGATGGCGGGCCCGCAGATTCCCCTGGGGCAGGTCGCGACGGTGAGCGTGGTGCAGGGGCCGATGGCCGTGAAGACGGACAACGCATTCCCGGTGACGACGGTGTTTGTGGACATCGCGGGCCGCGACCTGGGAGGATACGTGCAGGACGCCCAGCGCGTGGTGGCGCGCGAGCTGACGCTGCCGGTGGGCTACCGCCTCACGTGGAGCGGGCAGTTCGAATTCATGCAGCGGGTGCGCCAGCGGCTGAAGCTCGTCGTGCCGCTGACGCTCGGCATCATTTTCCTGCTGCTGTACCTCAACTTCAAGAGCGTGCCGCAGGCGCTCATCGTGATGGGGTCGTTGCCGTTCGCGCTCGTGGGCGGCGTGTGGTCGCTGTGGCTGCTGGGCTACAACACGAGCGTCGCGGTGTGGGTGGGAGTCATCGCGCTGGCTGGCGTCGCGGCGGAGACGGGGGTCGTGATGCTCATCTACCTCGAGGAGGCCTACCGGCGCAGGCAAAGCAGCGGCGAGCTGCGCACGGCCGCGGACGTCGCCGCCGCGGTGCACGAGGGCGCGGTCGGACGCCTGCGGCCCAAGGTCATGACGGTGGTTGCGATCATGGCCGGCCTCGCCCCGATTCTGTGGAGCCAGGGCGCCGGCGCCGACGTGATGAAGCGCATCGCGGCGCCGATGATCGGCGGGATGGTGACGTCCACTGTGCTGACACTCGTGGTGATTCCGGCCGTCTACTACCTGTGGCGTGGACGGCAGTTGCGCCGCGCGCTCCCGGCGGAGCGGGCGTCGCTGAAAGCGTAGAACGTGGGCCGTCCGGGCCGGCATCCCGGTCGCGATGATCACGCGGTTCAATGAAAGGACCTTGAGATGAACCATACAGACGGATGGATGGGCGGAGGGATGTGGATCTGGGCGGTGATCGGCATACTGGTGGTGGTCCTACTGGTCGTCGCGATTAGCAAGCTGTCCAAGAAATAGTCACACGCACCCATGCGGTGCCATGGTGAAATGGTTAACATTGCGAACGACGCGCCGTCTCAAGGGTAGCAGTAGATAAGAAGGAAGAAGGTGGCCCTATGTTGCTCTCGCTCCTGATTGCTCTCTCCTCGACGCCCCCCGCGCCCCGGGCACCCGTGTTCCGCGCGGACGACCCGCCGGTGCGGGTGTGGCTCGACCCCGACGACTACGTGATGACCGGCGACCGCGTGCGCGTCCGGCTGCGCGCGGCGGATGACGGCTACGTCATCGTGCTGCGCGCCGACGCCCAGGGCAGAGTGCGCGTGCTGTTCCCGCTCGATCCCACGGACGACGCGTTCGTGCGCGGCGGCAAGACGTTCGAAGTCCGCAGCCGCGGCGACCGCGAGGCGTTCAGCGTGGACGACCAGTCGGGCACGGGCACCGTGGTGGCCGCGTGGTCGGCGTCGCCGTTCCAGACGGACAGTTTCGCCGTGAACGGGCACTGGGACTATCGCGTCCTTTCCGCCCAGCGCGTGGCGGACGACCCGGAAGCGGGCCTGCTCGACCTGTTGCAGGCCATGGCGGGCGACAACCACTTCGAATACGACGTGGCGAGCTACACGGTGAACGCCCAGACGCGCGTCTCCTACGGCTCCCGCTCCTATTACTCGGGTTGGTACGCCGACCCATTCTATGATCCGTTCTTCGCGAGCTGCTGGGGCTGTGGTCCGTGGGGCTACGGCTACGGCGGGCGCTTCGGCATCGGCCTCGGCTACGGCTGCGACCCGTGGTTCTGCGACCCGTTCTACAATCCGTGGGGCTACTACCCGCGCGGCGGTGGCTTCGTCTTCACGTATGGGTACCAGCCGCATCCCGGCTGGTTCATGCAGCCGCGCTCGTGGGGCCCGAATCGCTTCGGACCCCGCGCGTTCGCGATGCGGCCCGGTGGGCCGCCCTTCGTGCTGCCGCGCTCGCGCACGCGGGAGCGCACGGCGAGCGCGCAGCCGCGGCCGCGGATGTGGAATCCGCCGGCGCCGGTGATCGAGCGGCCGCGCAGCGGCGCGGCGCGACCGTCGCGGCCTGAGCCCAAACGCGAGGTCCGCCCGTCATCACCGCCACCGCGGCGTGAGGCGCGCCCGTCGTCGCCGCCACCGCGGCGTGAGGCGCGCCCGTCGTCGCCGCCACCGCGGCGTGAGGCGCGGCCGTCATCGCCGCCGCCGAGTAGGGAGCACAGCGGCGGCAGCAGTGCCGGCGGACGGAGCAGCGGCGGACGGAGCAGCGGCGGACGGAGTGGCGGCGGACGGAGCAGTGGTGGGGGCGGCGGAGGCGGCGGAGGCAGGCGCAGGCCCTAGCGCGACGTCTCTTCGCGCGCGAGTGTTTGGCCCGGCCGGGCAGGTGACCCGGCCGGGTTTTTTCGCGCGAGGACTCGGGCGTGAGCGATCGTCCCACCGTGACATTCTGTGGCGCCGCCGGCACCGTCACCGGCTCGCGCCACCTCGTTTCGTTCGGGGCTAAGCGGCTGCTGCTCGACTGCGGTGAGTTCCAGGGGCTCAAGGACCTGCGCGCGCGCAATTGGGCTTCCTTCCCTTTTGCGGCCGCGGGCATCGATGCGGTGGTCCTATCACACGCGCACATCGATCACTCAGGCGCGCTGCCGCTGCTCGTGAAGCGCGGCTTTCGGGGACCGATCTTCTGTACGCCCGGTACCGCCGACCTGCTCGAGCTGCTGCTGCGCGACGCCGCCCACCTGCAGGAAGAAGAAGCCGACTTCCGCAACCGCCACGGCCGCACCAAGCACACGCCCGCGCTGCCCTTGTACACGCTGGCCGATGCGGAGGCCGCGTTGCGCCAAGTGGAGCCCCGGGCATTCGCGCGCGACTTCGCCCCGGCGGACGGCGCCACGGTGCTGTTCCGGGGCGCGGGCCACATCTTGGGCTCGGCCACCGTCGAGCTGCGCTTCGCCGCGGGCGGCAGGCTGGTTTTCACGGGCGACCTGGGGCGCTACAACCGGCCGATTCTGCGCGATCCCGAGCCCGTTCCCCAAGCGGACACCCTGCTGATCGAATCGACCTACGGCGACCGCGTGCACACGGGCGACCCGGCGGCCGACTTGGCGCGCGCGGTGCAGGACACGGCGCAGCGAGGCGGCGCGCTCGTGATCCCCGCGTTCGCGGTGGGCCGCACGCAGGAGATCCTGTGGATGCTGCGCCAGCTCGAGGACGCGAGCCGCGTGCCCGTGCTGCCGGTGTACGTCGACAGCCCGATGGCGGTGGACGTCACCGAGCTGTACGTGCGCCATGCGCGGAGCGGCGACGCCGACATCCGGCCCGAAGTGGCGGCCAGTCGCAATCCACTCACCACGCGTCAATGCCGCTTCACCCGCACGGTGGATGAGTCGAAGGCGATCAACGGCGTGCGCGGGCCTGTGATCATCATCTCGGCGAGCGGCATGGCGACGGGTGGGCGCGTGCTGCATCACCTGGCGCAGCGGCTGCCCGAACCCACCACCACGGTACTGCTCGTGGGCTATCAGGCGGCGGGTACGCGCGGCCGCACGCTGCAGGACGGCGCCAAGATCCTGAAGATCATGGGTCAGGAAGTGGTGGTGCGCGCCGCGGTAGCGATGATTCATTCGCTTTCGGCGCACGGCGACCGCGACGAGATGCTGCGCTGGCTGGACGGATTCACCCAGCCGCCGCACGCCACCTACGCGGTCCACGGCGAAGACGAGGCGGCGCACGCCTGGGCGCAGACGATCGCCGCGCGCCCCGGCTGGACCGCCGCCGTGGCGCAAGACGGCCAGACGATCACGCTGTGACCGATCTCAAGCGCTCGCTCCGCACCGCCGACGGCCTGGCCATGGTGGTAGGCATCATGGTGGGCTCGGGAATCTTCCGTACGCCCGGCATCATCGCCGCGCGGCTGGGCCGGCCGTGGCTCACGTTCGTGGCGTGGGTGGCGGGCGGGGCGCTCGCGTTCCTGGGCGCGTTGGCGTTCGCCGAGCTGGCGACGCGGCATCCCAGGGCCGGCGGCAAGTACGTGTACGCGCGCGAGGCGTTCGGGCCGCGCGCGGGCTTCGTGGTGGGCTGGGTCGAGGCGCTGGGCATCTACGCCGCGGCCATCGCGGCGATCGGCGTGGCGGCGGGCGAGTTCCTGGCGCGCTTGGTCGGCTGGAACGCGGCCGCGGTGCCGTGGTTAGGCGTGGGATTCGTGGCGCTGTTCACGGCGGTGAACCTGGTCGGCGTGGCGTCGGGGCGTTGGATCCAGAACGTGGCAACGGCTGCCAAACTGCTGGCGCTGGGCGGCGTGGTGGTGATCGCGTTCGCCAAGGGCACGGGCGCGGGCTGGCACGGCGCCCTGCCCGGCGCGCCGCTGGGGGCCGCCGTGTGGCCCGCGCTGGCGGTGGCGTTCCAGTCCGTGTTGTGGACCTACTACGGCTATCCCGACGCCGCCAAGATCGCGGAAGAAGTGGTGGACCCCGGCCGGACGCTGCCGCGCGTGTTCCTGGGCGGCATCGCGATTGCCGCGGCGCTGTATCTCCTGTTGAACGCCGCGTTCTTGAGTGTGCTGCCGCTCGAGCAGGTGGCGAGCTCCAAGCTCGTCGCGGCCGACGTCGCGACGACGATCTTCGGCGCGCGCGGGGGTGCCGTGATCGCGGCGCTCGCGCTGCTGGTGGTCCTGGCGTCTCTCAACGGCAACGTGTTCGTGACGCCGCGCGTGTTGTTCGGGCTGGCGCGCGAGGGGCTCGCGCCCAGCGCGCTCGCGCGCGTGAACGCGGGCGGCACGCCGTGGGTCGCGATGCTCTTGGTCGGCGTGGTGGCCGCGGCGCTCGCCGCGAGCGGCAC
>JBGPOE010000094.1:0-6036 GCA_041487875.1 Gemmatimonadota bacterium
TGAAGGGCCCTGGGAGACTACCAGGTTGATAGGCGGCAGGTGTAAGGCGCGCGAGCGCTTCAGCCGAGCCGTACTAATTGCCCGTGAGGCTTGATCTCTCCAACATAGTTTGATCGTGTGCTTCCCAGACACCGCACCCCCTCGCATGTCGATCGTCACTGCTTTTCGGCTGGTGACTAGCGCGACAGGGCCACACCCGTTCCCATCCCGAACACGGTCGTTAAGCCTGTCAGCGCCGATGGTACTGCGGTTGCGAGACCGTGGGAGAGTAGGCCGTTGCCAGCCTCCACTTCGAAGCCCGCCCGGGTTCGCTCGGGCGGGCTTCGTCGTATTGAGCCGTCAGCCCTCAGCCCTCAGCTCTCAGCCCTCAGCTACTGACGGCTGACCGCTGATGGCTGATACCTTCTCTCCATGCCCCGCTGCGGCACCATCGTCCTCGCCGGCCGGCCCAACGTCGGCAAGTCCACCCTGCTCAACGCGCTGGTCGGCGAGCACCTCGCCATTGTCAGCTCCAAGCCACAGTCCACGCGCCTGCCGGTGGTGGGGCTCGTCACCCGCGACGACACCCAGTTCATCTTCACCGACGCCCCCGGCTTGCTCGAGCCCACCTACCGGCTGCAGCAGGCGATGCGGGACGCGGCACTCGCCGCGCTCGCCTACGTCGACGTCATCGTCTATCTGCACCCTCTGGCCGAGCATCCCGCCCCGCCGCTCGCCCTGGTGGCGCACCTCGCGGCGCCGCCCCGCGCGCCGGTCCTGACCGTGTACACCAAGGCGGACGTCATGCCGGCGTCCGCGCGCCCGCGGCTGGCGGAGGCAGAGCTCATGGTGTCGGCGCAGACCGGCGAGGGCACGGCCGAGCTGCTCACCGCGCTGCGCGCGCGCCTGCCCGAGAGCCCCTTCCTCTATCCGGACGACGACCTCGCCACGCAGCCGCTGCGGTTCTTTGCCGCCGAGTTCATCCGCGAAGCGGCGTTCGCGCTGCTCGAGGAGGAGCTCCCCTACGCGGTGGGGTGCGAGATCGATGAATTCCGAGAAGAGCAAGAGCCCGTCTATATTCGCGCCAATGTGTTCGTGGAGCGGGATTCGCAGAAAGGCATCGTGATCGGGCAGGGCGGGCGGACCGTCAAGGCGCTGGGCGCCGCCGCTCGGGCCCGCATCGAGCAGCTGCTGGGGCGCGCGGTCTATCTGGAGCTCCACGTGAAGGTTCTCCCCCAATGGCGTCGCCACGAACCGTCCCTCAAGCGTCTGGGGTATATCCCATCATGAGCCTCGCACCCGACTTGCTGCAGATCCTCGTGTGCCCCAAGTGCAAAGGCCCGCTCGAGCATCGGACCGCCCCGCGCGAGGAGCTGCTCTGCCATGCGTGCCGCTTGCGTTACGCGGTGGAGGATGACATCCCGATCATGTTGATCGATGAGGCGCGGTCGTTCTGACGGATGGATGGGCTGGCGGGCGGGCGGGCCGGTGCTCGCCGGCCTGCTGCTGGCCGGCGCGCCGCCCGCGGGCCTGACCGCCCAGAGCGCCGCGAACAATTCCGGCGCCCTGTTTCTCGTGTTTCCCGTCGGCGCCCAGGCGGTAGGGATGGGGCAGGCGGCGATGGCGGTGGAGGGGCGGAGCGAGGCCGCCTTCTGGAATCCCGCGGGCCTCGCCACGCTCGATCAGGACGAATTCACGCTCCACAGCGCCACCCTCCCCGCGGGCACAGCCCACGCCGTGAGCGTCTTTTTCCCCTCCCACGGCATCGGCGTGCTGGGCGGCGCGATCTACCTGGTGGACTACGGCGATCTGGATCGCACCGACTCACTGAACAACACGATCGCGCGGATCGCTCCTCGCAACTTCGAGTTTCTCGCGTCGTACGCCGCGGCGCTCGGCGGCGCCTTCACGTTCGGGCTCAACTACAAGCTGATCGAGTTCCGGGTCGATTGCAGCGGCGACTGTCGCAACTTCCCCAACGGGGAAGGCCTCACTCACGCCATCGACGTCGGTGGACAACTCGCCTTGGGGGAGACAGGCGCCCTGCGTCTGGGCTTCGCCCTGCGCAACGTCGGATTCAAGCTGCAGGTGCAGAACCGCGACCAAGCAGACGCGCTGCCGGCACGCCTGGCGGTGGGGGCGCTGTATCGCGTCACGCTGCCCGGCGGCCGGCCAGCCGATCCGACGACCCCGGCCGCCCTGCCGGATCATTTCGATCTGGCGCTCGCCGCGGACTTGGACAGCCCCTGGGGCGAGACCGGGGTGCCCGAAGTGCGCCTGGGGTTCGACGTCGGCTATCGCCGGCTCGTGCGGGTGCGGGGAGGGTACGCGTTCCTGCACGATGGCCTGAGCGGGCCGAGCGTCGGTATGGGCGTGCAGAGCGGCTCGATCGGGGTCGACCTGGCGCGGACGTTCTTGACGGGGTCGGATCTCCTCGCCGCGAGCCCCACGTTCGTGTCCTTCCGCCTGGTGTTCTGATGCGGCACACGCGCGCACGCTTGCTGTGCGCGCTGCTCGCTACCGCGCCAGCGGCGGGCGCCCGGGGCCAAAGCCGCTCGGACAGCGCCGCCGCGCGCGCGCGGGTGGCGCTGCGCCCGCTCGCCTCGCTCGCGCTGCCGGGCGCGGGGCAGTTGCTCGCTCATGAAGATCGCGCGGCCGTGTACTTCGCCGCCGAGTTGTACACGCTCAACCGCTATCTCTCGTTGCGCGCGGCCGGCCGCCACGACGCGCAGCGCTTCCGCGCGCTCGCCTTCCAAGTCGCGCGCCGCGCCTACGCCAGCAGCTGGCGGGACACCGTGTTCGAATACTACGAGCAGATGGAGCGCTTCGTCCGGAGCGGCGCCTTCGACACCGACCCAGGTCCGGGTGTGGCTCCCGAGGTCGATCCCCGCACCTACAACGGCTCCGTCTGGTTGCTCGCGCGGCGCACATTCTGGCAGAGTCCCGATTCCGCCCCGCCGCCCACCAGCCCCGAATACCAGCGCGCGCTGCAGTTCTATGAAGCGCGCGCGGTGGGTCCGGAATTCCTGTGGTCGTGGCAGAACTCCGATCTCGAATGGCAGGAGTATCGCGCCACCATCGGCCGCTCCGACAACGCTTTTCGCCGTGCCCAGAACCAGCTCGGATTGTTGCTCGCGAACCACGTTGTGAGCACGATCGACGCGCTCGTGAGTGCCCGCCTCGCGGCGCTCGCCCGCCGGCCGGCGCGGCTGGAGACGCAGCTCTCCCCCAACGTCGCCTGGCGCGTCACGGTGGCATTTTGACGGGTAGTTTGACAGCCGAGGCGACACGGCCTAAGTTTAAGTCCGCTCTACCCTTACACGAGGAGCCAGGTGCGAACGCGCCCGACGGTTCTCTACTATTCGCCGGCCGGACGCTCGGTACCTGAGTTCGTGACCCAGTGGGTCGACGGCACGGGACTGTCGGTCGTGCCGCTGGCGGATGCCGCGACCGTGGAAGAGATGGTGTTGCGGATGCTGCCGGCCCTGGTCATCGTGGACGCCGACTCGGCGGGCGGGGGCGGGCTCGAGTTGTGCGCGCGCCTCAAGGCGGATCCGTACACGGGTATCGTGCCGCTCGTTGTGGTCTCAGGCCGTCATTCGACGGAGCGCGTGCGCGAGTGGTTCGCCGCCGGCGCCGACGAAGTGATCACGTCGCTGTTCGAGCCGGTGGAGCAGGTCGGGCGTCTCGCGGGGTTGTTCACCCGCGCCGAGCGCGACGTGGCGGTGCATCCGTCGACTCGGCTGCCCGGCACGAGGGAAATCGAGCGGGAGATCGTGCGGCGCATGGAGACCGGCGAGTTCTTCGCCGTGTGTTATGCCGATCTCGATCACTTCAAGGAGTTCAACGATCGCTACAGCTACCGCGACGGCGATCGGGTGATCTACATCTTATCGCGCATTCTCCACGACGTGGTGAAGGGGTTGCTGGGACAGCGCGGTTTTGTGGGGCACATCGGGGGGGACGACTTCATATTCATGATCCCCATCGAAGCGATTCCCGACGTCTGCAGCGAGGTGCTGGCGGTGTTCGATCTGCTCGTGCCGTATCAATACAACGAGCAGGATCGCCGCGCCGGGTACTACTTCGGGAAGGACCGCCGCGGTCAGCTGCACCGGGTGCCGTTGATGACGCTCTCCATCGGCATCGTGACGAACCAGCACCGCCGGTTCGCGCACCCCGCCCAGGTGAGCGAGCTGGCGACCGAGATGAAGAGCTTTGCCAAGACGCAGCCGGGGTCGGTGTACGTCGTCGACCGGCGGCGGGACCAAGAGGGGGATGAGAGCTCCGATGCGTAAGAGGCTTGGCGCGTGAACGTCACGTGCTCGTCGTGCGGCACCGTGTATCGCGTGGACCCGGCCAAGGTCCCCGCGGGCGGCGTGCGCGCTCGTTGCGCCGTGTGCAGCAATGTCTTCGCCGTGAATGTGGCGGGCTCGCCCGCGGCGGAGCCCGCCGCCGTGGCGCACGCCGCCGTCTCGCGCAGTGCCGCGACGCCGGCTCCGGTCACAGCCGCCCCGGCCGCCCCGGCCGCCCCGGCGCCACGGGCCACGGCTCCCGCCCCCGCTGCTCCAGCCCCGCTGCCCCCGCCGGTCTTCACGCCGGCCCGTCCGATGAGCGCGCCGCCCGCGCCCCCCGCAATGCCGGCGGCGCGGCCCGTTGCGCCCGCGGTGCCGCGCGTGGCGCCACCGACCGCCGCACCGCCTGCGCCGGCGCGCCCGGCGTCGCCCGCGGCCGTCGCGGCCCCGGCGACGCCCGCCGCCCGTCCTGTGGTTCCCCCAGTCACGGGGCCGCGGCCGGCTGTGGCCGGCGCTCCCGCCGCGCCGCCCGCCACGCCCACGGGCGGCGGTCCCGGGGGACGCAAGACGGGCCCGCTGCGTCCGGTGAATCCGTTCATGGTGCAGGATCCCAAACAGAAGGCGCGGCGCCTGGCGCGCGCCCTGATCTCGGACATGATCGTGTATCATCCCGAGAAGCGGCAGCAGGGCATGCGCGATGGGACCCTGCCGCAGCTCTTCAAGGATGAGATCGAGAAGAGTTGGCAGGAATACGTGGAGCAAGTAGGCCTCGAGCTGGCGCAAAGCACGCCGTTTTGGACCGAAGCGTTGAACGAGATCCTGGCGGGCGGGCACAAGGCGTTTTGATTATCTTGCAGCTCGTTAGAGCCGTCCGCCCGCGTCGGGTGGGCGGCTCATCTCATAACTGGCCGAGCGAGCGAAAACGACCGTGTCGCTGAGCGAGCGCTTCAAAGAGTACGATCACCGTCTCGTCGAGCTGCGGAGCTTTCTTTGACGTGGACGGCAAGGCCGCGCGCCTGGCGGAGCTGGAGCACGCCATGGCGGAGGGCAACGTGTGGGCCGACCCGGAGCGCGCGCGCCGGACCGTGGATGAGGTGAAGCAGCTGAAGCGCTGGCTCGAGCCCTACCATGCCTTGCGCAAGCGCGTGACCGAGGCGGCCGAGCTCAATGAGCTGCTCGAGGCCGAGGCCCACGTCGATCTCACCCTGCAGCGCCAGTTGGAGCAGGAGGCCGACACCGTCGGCGCGCAGCTCGAGGCCCTCGAGCTGCAGAACATGTTGCAAGGCCCGGACGACGGGCGCGACGCGTTGCTCACCATCCACCCGGGCGCCGGCGGCACCGAGTCGCAAGACTGGGCCGAGATGCTGATGCGCATGTATGTGCGGTGGGCCGAGCGTCACGGATTCAAGGTGGACGTGCTCGACCTGCTGCAGGGCGAAGAGGCGGGCATCAAGTCGGCGGAAATCGAGATCCGCGGTCAATACGCCTACGGTCTGCTCAAGGCGGAGAAGGGCGTGCACCGCCTGGTGCGGATCTCGCCCTTTGACTCGCAGTCGCGGCGCCATACGTCCTTTGCGTCGGTGTTCGTCTATCCCGAGGTGGACGACGACATCGAAATCGAAATCAAGGACGACGATCTGCGGATCGACGTGTATCGCGCCTCGGGCAAGGGCGGCCAGCACGTCAACAAGACGTCTTCCGCGGTCCGCATTACCCACCTGCCGACCAACATCGTGGTCGCCTGCCAGAACGAGCGCAGCCA
>JBGPOE010000095.1:0-5592 GCA_041487875.1 Gemmatimonadota bacterium
CAGCGCTTTGAGCTTGTCGGCGAGCACGCCGCGCTGGGTGCGCCACGTCTGCTCCTTCTCTCGCTCCTTGGCGACCACGTCCGCGGGCGCCCGGGCAACGAAGTTCTGGTTCGCCAGTCGCGCCGTGAGCGCGGTGAGCTGGCGGTCGAGACGGTCGAGGTCCTCGGTGAGGCGCCGGCACTCGCGGCTCACGTCAATGAATCCCTCGAGCTTTACAAACGCTGCGGTCCCATCGGTGAGCACGGCATGCCCACCGGCAACGTTGGGCGGTGGGGGCTCCATGACTGCGCTCGCGCTGCCCGACATCAGCACAATCACTTCGCGTTCATCCTCGAAAGTCCTGCGCGCTTCGGGGGTAGCCGCACTGATGAAGAAAAGCGTCTTGACCTTGGGCGGCACCTGATACTCGGCTCGGATACTGCGCGATGCTGTGATCGCTTCCTGGAGCAGCGCGAACCCGCGCTCGGCCGCCGCGTCGTCGTAGCGCGGGTCGGGCGCGGGCCAGCGCGCCGTCGCGAGCAGCTCGTCGCCCTCGCGCCCGGGCAGTTTCTGCCACAGCTCCTCGGTAATGAAGGGGACGACGGGGTGCAGCAGCCGCAGCGCCGTGTCGAAGGCGTGCGTGAGCACGGCTGGCACGACACCCGCGCCCACGCCCGCGCCCCCTCCCCCGAGCCGCGGCTTCACCGCTTCGACGTACCAATCGGCGAGGTCCTTCCACACGAAGTCGTAGCACGTCTTCGCCGCCTCGTCGAGTCGGAATTGCTCGAGCGCGGCCGTGGCCGCGCGAGCCGTCGCGTTCAGGCGGGCCAGGATCCAGCGGTCGGCGAGCGTGAGCTGTTGGCGATCGATCGTGTGGATCGCCGGGACGCGTTCAGGCAGCTGACTCAGGATGAAGCGCCCGATGTTCCACAGTTTGTTGGCGAAGTTGCGGCCCGGCGCGAACGTGGTCTCGAGGTCGTTCGGATCGACGGTCACATCGGCGCCGAGCGAGCTGCCGCCGATCAACGTCCACCGCAGAGCGTCGGTGCCGTACAGGCGCACCACGTCGCGCGGGTCGATGCCGTTGCCGAGCGACTTGGACATCTTGCGATGCTGCGTGTCGCGCACGGTGCCGGTGAGGTACACGGTGGCGAACGGCCGCCGCTGGTCCATGAAGTGGTATCCCGCCATCAGCATGCGGGCCACCCAGAAGAAGAGGATGTCGGGCGCCGTGACGAGCGTGTGGCCGGGATAGAAACGCGCGAGGTCGGGCGTCTGGTCGGGCCAGCCGAAGGGCGCGAACGGCCACAGCCATGACGAGAACCACGTGTCCAGCACGTCGGGATCCTGCGTCACCGGTCCGCCGCACTTGGGGCACGTCGCGGGGTCCTGGCGGTCGGCCCATTGATGCTGGCACGTGGTGCAGGTGAACACCGGAATGCGGTGGCCCCACCACAGCTGCCGCGAGATGTTCCAGTCGCGGATGCCCTCCATCCAGTTGACGAAGGTGGCGTTCCAGCGCTCCGGCACGATGCGGAACTCCTTCTTCTTGTAGCCCTTCATCACCCGCTCGGCCAGCGGCTTCATTTTCACGAACCACTGGTCGGACAAGCGCGGCTCGACCACCGTGTCGCAGCGGTAGCAGTGGCGCACGGCGTGCTGGTGCGGCTCGACCTTCTCGAGCAGCCCCTGGGCCTCGAGCAGCTTGACGATCTTCTTGCGCGCCTCGAACCGATCGAGGCCGGCGATCTCGGCCGGGACACGCTTCCCGCTTCCCCCTTCCCGTTTCCCGTCCTCTCCCATCCTCCCGTCTTCAGTCATGATCAGCGGCATCGCCAGCTTGTGCCGCAGGCCGATCTCGAAGTCGTTGGGGTCGTGCGCGGGCGTCACCTTGACGAAGCCCGTGCCGACCTCCGGGTCCACGGCCGCGTCGGCGATGATGGGGACGGCGATGCCCGTGAGCGGCAGTCGCGCCGTCTTGCCGACGAAGGCGCGGTGGCGCTTGTCCTTGGGACTCACCGCCACCGCCGTATCGCCCAGCAGGGTCTCGGGCCGCGTGGTCGCCACAGTGAGAAAAGGCGCGGGGCCGCCCGCCACCGCGTAGCGGATGTAGTACAGTTTGCCGGTCGTCTCCCGGGACTCCGCTTCTTCGTCGGAGAGGGCCGTGAGGCAGTGGGGGCACCAGTGAATGACGCGATGCCCGCGATAGATCAGCTGCTCCTCCCACAGCCGCACGAACGCCTCGCGCACCGAGCGGGAGTACGCGGGATCGAGCGTGAAGCGCGTGCGGCTCCAGTCGCAGGAGCAGCCGATGATCTTGAGCTGCTCGATGATCGTGTCGCCCGTCTCGCGCACGAACGCCCACACGCGCTCGACGAACGCCTCGCGGCCTACGTCGAAGCGCGTCTTCCCCTCGGCGGCGAGCTGCTTTTCCACCACGTTCTGGGTCGCGATCCCCGCGTGATCGGTCCCGGGAAGCCATTCCGCCGCGCGGCCGCGCATCCGCTCGAACCGGATCACCACGTCCTGCACGATGTTGTTGAGGCCGTGCCCCACGTGCAGCACGGCTGTGAGGTTGGGCGGCGGGATCACGATGACGTACGGCTCGCCGTCCGCGCGCGGCTGGAACACGCCGCGCTCGAGCCAACGGCGGTACAGCCCGGCTTCGACGTCGGCGGGTGCGTACTGCGGCGGCAGCTCGAGCGGCTTGGTGGTGCCCATTCCTCTATATAGACGATGGGGACAGGGGGCGTCCCCGTCTTTGCGCAACTGTCAGAGTGTGACGCGAGTAGCTAGAATACCCACAAATGTCCGACGAATCAAACCTCGTCCCGCTCGCGCGGCTGGTGCGCTGGGGCACGCTGGCATTGCTCCTGGTGGCGGCCGTCGCGCTGTATTTCACGCAGGGCCGCGACCTGCCGCCGCTCGAGCCGGCGCCGCCCACCGCCGCGTCGGCCCGCTGACCGCCGTGGCCGATTCCATCCGCGTCACGCTCCCCGACGGGAGCCAGAAGACCCTGCCCGCGGGCGCCACCGCGGCCGATCTCGCCACGGCCATCGGCCCGGGCCTCGCCAAGGCGGCGCTCGCCGCGCGCGTCAACGGCGACGTGCGCGACCTGGCCCGCCCGCTGCCCGACGGGGCCACCGTCTCGATCATCACGGACAAGGACCCGCAGGCGCTCGACGTGCTGCGGCACTCCTCGGCGCACGTCCTGGCCACCGCCGTCCGCCAGATCTTCCCGCACGCGAGAATCGGCTTCGGCCCGGCCATCGAGGACGGCTTCTATTACGACTTCGAGGTGCCGGCGCCGTTCACGCCCGAGGATCTGGAGAAGATCGAGGCCAAGATGAGGGAAGTGGCCGCGGCGGATTACCCCTTCGTGCGCGAAGAGGTGAACCGCGACGCAGCTCGCTCTCGCTTTGTCGACGACCCGTTGAAGTTGGAACGAATCGATGACTTGGGCGACAACGAGATCATCTCGGTCTACACGGACGGGCCGTTCGTCGACCTGTGCCGCGGCCCGCACCTGCCGAGCACCGGCCGGATCAAGCACTTCAAACTGCTGCACGCCGCGGGCGCCTATTGGCGCGGCGACGAGCGGCGGCAGATGCTGCAGCGCATCTACGGCACGGCGTGGTTCTCGAAGGACGACCTGGCGGGCTACCTGCACCGGCTGGAGGAGGCGAGGAAGCGCGACCACCGCGTGATCGGCAAGCAGCTCGATCTGTTCTCGATCCAGGAGGACGTGGGCCCGGGGCTGATTTTCTGGCACCCCAAGGGCGCGATGATCAACTTCCAGCTGCGCCGCTTCATCGAGGACGTGATCCTCGAGCGCGGCTACCAGCTGGTGTACACGCCGCACGTGACGCGCGAGCAGCTGTTCCTGCGCTCCGGCCACCTGCCGCTGTACGCGGAAAACCAGTTCCCCGCGATGGGCGCGGGGGAGGGCGAGGGCGAAGATGTGCGCTACCGGGTGAAGCCGATGAACTGCCCGATGCACATCCTGGTGTACGCCGCGCAGCAGCGCAGCTACCGCGATCTGCCGATCCGGCTCGCCGAGATCGCCAACGTCTATCGCAACGAGCGCTCGGGCACGCTGCACGGCATGCTGCGCGTGCGCGGCCTGTCGATGGACGACGCACACATCTTCCTGCGCGAGGATCAGATCGAGCAGGAGATCTTCAACCTGCTGGACATCGTGGAGCTGGTGTTGGGCAAGACGTTCGGCCTCGCCTACCGGCTCGACCTCGCCACGCGGCCCGCCAAGAAGCTGGGTGATGACGCGATGTGGGACGTGGCCGAGCGCGGCCTGGAGCAGGCGCTCAAGCGCCGCGGCATCGCCTATCGCGTCGATGCGGGCGGCGGCGCTTTTTACGGGCCGAAGATCGACGTGAAATTCAACGACGCGATCGGCCGCGAGTGGCAGGGCGCCACCATTCAGCTCGACTACGAGCTGCCGGAGCGCTTCAAGCTCGAGTACACGGGCAGCGACAACACGGCGCACCGGCCCGTGATGATTCATCGCGCGATCTACGGCACCCTGGAGCGCTTCGTCGGGTTCTTGATCGAGCACTTCGCGGGCGCGTTCCCGCTGTGGCTCAGCCCCGAGCAGGTGCGCGTGCTGCCGATCGCCGACGCGCAGCTCGATGCGGCCCGCAAGGTGCACGACGCGCTGCGGGCCGCCGGCGTCCGCTCCCATCTGGACGAGCGCGCCGAAACTCTGAATTACAAGATCCGTGACGGCGAGACGAACAAGGTCCCCTACATGGCCGTCGTGGGCCAGCGCGAGGCGGAGGCCGGCACCGTGGCGATTCGCGCGCGGGGCGAAGGCAAGAAGCAGGTGGTGCTGCCGCTGGACCAGTTCCTGACAAAACTGCTCGAAGAAATTCGCACCAGGAGTTTGACGGCATTAGTATGACCGAGGGACTATGAACGACACCACGACGCCCGTGATCCTCTCCGCCTGCCGCACGCCCGTAGGCAAGTACTTGGGCGGGCTCGCGCCGCTCACGGCGCCGAAGCTGGGCGCGCTGGTAGTGCAGGAAGCCGTGCGTCGCTCGGGCGTCGCCGGCGCGGCCGTGGAAGACGTCATCCTCGGCAACGTGCTGCAGGGCGGCGAGGGGCAGGCACCCGCCCGCCAGGCCGCCATCCACGCCGGGCTCGCCGGGACGATCCCCGCGCTCACGATCAACAAGGTCTGCGGCTCCGGGTTGAAAGCGGTGATGCTCGCGGCCCAGGCGATCAAGGCGGGCGACGCCCAGTGCATCGTGGCGGGCGGCATGGAGTCCATGTCCAACGCGCCGCATTACGTCTACGGGATGCGCGGCGGCATCAAGGCCGGTAACTCGACGCTCGTGGACGGCATGATCTTGGACGGCCTGTGGGACTCGTTCTCCAATCAGCACATGGGCAACCTCGCCGAGTACACGGCGAAGAAGGCGGGCGTGTCGCGCGCCGATCAGGACGCGTTCGCGCTGCAGAGCCATCAGAAGGCGGTGGCGGCGATGCAGGCCTGCCGCTTCAAGGCCGAGACGGTCGTCGTCGAGATCCCCGGCAAGAAGGGGCCCACCGTGATCGACAAGGACGAGTGCCCGCGCGCCGATACCAGCCTCG
>JBGPOE010000096.1:0-5354 GCA_041487875.1 Gemmatimonadota bacterium
CCCGTTCTACTACCCCTACCGGACTTACGGGGGCACGTCGGTGGTGTTCACGCGGCCGTACCGGCCCGGCCCGCGCTTCATCTTCAAGGATCAGGACGGCCGGAGCCCGTTCATCTCGCGCCAGCGCGAGCGTCCCGTGAACGACAACGGCCGGCGCGGCGTGTGCGGCGACGGTGGCGGCGGTACGGGGACCGGTGTGATTCCTCCGCCGCGCGAGCGGCACCCTGACGGTCGCCCTGGAGACCAGGGCGGCGGCGGCAACGGTAACGGTGGTGGCAACGGTAACGGTGGTGGCAACGGCAACGGTGGTGGCAACGGCAACGGCGGCAATAACGGGAACGGCAACGGTGGCGACAATAACGGCCGGCGGCGGCGCCCCGGCCAGGATGGTCACCCCGATCAGCCCGGTCGTCCGAGCTGGCAGCCGATCGTCCCCAGCCGGCCGAGTGACCCGGGCAGGCCGAGCGATCGCGGCGGGTCGAGTGACCGCGGCGCGCGCCAGGACCAGCCGCAATCCCGTCCGGCGGAGCGGCCGGCACAGCAACGCCCGGAGAACCGCGGGCGCGAGCAGTCTCGGCCAGCCGACCGGCCGGAACCGCGGGCGCAACCCCAGCCGCGCGCGGAGCGGCAGCCGCCGGCGCGGGCCGAGCCGCGGCGCGATCCGCCGCCGCGGTCGTCGGAACCTTCGTTGCGACGGCGCAAGCCCTGACTTGATCCAGACGCGCCCGGCCGTGGACGTCACGCGGCCGGGCGCGTTAGCTTTTCCCCCCAACTTTCCCCGACTCTCGAGGTCGCTCGTGTCGCATCGCTGGATGCCGTTGCTGCTGGCGGCGCTCGCCGCCGGGCCGAGCGCGTTGTGCGCGCAGACGTCCGATGCGATCACAGCCGCGGATGTGCGGCAGCGGGTCGCTCTGCTCGCCGCCGATTCTCTGCGCGGCCGCGACACGCCGAGCGCCGGATTGGAGCAGGCGGCGCGGTACATCGCGAAGGAATTCGGGCGGTTGGGGCTCCGCCCCGCGGGGGACAGCGGCTACATCCAGCGCTACGCCATCGTGCGCTCGCGTTTCATCGCCGAGAGCTCGAGCGTGACGATCGCGGGTCCGGTGCCGCGGCGCTGGCGCGTGGGCCGCGACGTGTACTGGTTGCCGTCGAGCGGCCTCGCGCCCCGCGACCTCGCGGGTCGCGCCGTCGTGCTGGTGGGCGTGCCCGCCGATTCGCTGCGCGCGTTCGCCGGGACCGATTTGCGGGGCGCGGTCCTCATCCAGCTCGCCGACGACCGCACTGACCGGCCTGGGACTCCGCTCTGGCTCTTGCGCGCCGCCGCCCGCGCCGGCGCGGTGGCCTGCATTCTCGTCCGGAACCTCCCGTCCCAAGAATTCCGTGCCAGCATGACCGAGCTCGCGACCCCGCGCCTGGTGCGGCCCGGCGCCGAGGCGTTCGCACCCTTTCCGGTGCTCCAGATGCAGGACGCGACGCTCGGCACCTACCTCGCTGAACTGGGTGTCGCCGCCGCGGGCAGCCGGCCCGTGCCTGACACGGTCGAGCAAATCGTGCTGCCGGAGACCCTCGTGCGTCTTCATCTGGTGGAGCGGGTTCTATCGCGCCGCTCCGCTCCCAATGTCCTCGCGGTCCTCCCGGGCGCCGACTCGAGCGTCGCGGCGCAATACGTCGCCCTGGCGGCACACATCGACGCGCTTGGCGTGGGGAGGAAGATCGGCGGCGACAGCATCTACAACGGCGCCGACGACGATGCATCGGGCACGGCCGCCGTGCTCGAGGTCGCTGAGGCGCTGGCGCACGGGCCGCCGCCCCGCCGCTCGGTGTTGTTCGTGTTGTTCAGCGGCACCGAACGGGGTTTCTGGGGCAGCGACTATTACGTGTCGCGTCCCACCGTGCCGCTGTCGCGCCTGGTCGCGTTCTTGAACGTGGAGTCGATCTCGCGCAACCTGCCCGACTCGGTGGCCGTCCTCGGCAAGGCACGGTCATGGCTGGGCGCGGCCGCCGACTCCGCCGCGGCGCGACATCCAGAGCTCGGCGTCACCGCCGTGGGCGACCTGTGGCCGCGCGAGGGGTACTTCGAGCAGTCGGACCAACGGCTGTTCGTGCAGCGCGGCGTGCCGTCGCTCTTCTTCTTCAATGGCGTCCACGGCGCCCTGCATGCGCCGTGGGACGACATCCGAGTCGTCAATGCCGAGTCCGCGGCCCGCATCACCCGCTATCTGGGCGAGCTCGTCCGCGAGCTGGCCAATCCCTAACCGAAGGCAGGTCGGTACGTGAGACGTTTCGCTCTCGTCGCGGCGCTGTTGGTGCCGTCAGCCCTGCTCGCGCAGACCCCCGCCGCGGTGCAACGCGCCGTCAACTCGATCACGCCACAAGACGTCCAGCGGCGCATCGGCATTCTCGCCGACGACTCGATGCTCGGCCGCGCCACGCCGAGCCCGCAGCTGGAGGAGGTGGCCGCCTACGTCGCGGCCGAGTTCCAACGCTTCGGCCTGAAGCCCGGCGGCGAGAACGACACCTATTTTCAACGCTACGCCATCACGCAGAGCCGGATCGATACGGCGACGAGCCGCGTCGCCTTCACCGGCCGCGCCGCCGGCACGCTGACGCCGGGCGTCGACGTCTACGTCTTGCGTGTGGCGCCGTTGCCCAAGAAGCCGCTGGCCGGGCCCGTCGTGCTGTTCGCCGGCACGCCGGACGACGCCAATCTCCTGGCCGGCGTCGACGTCAAGGGCGCCTGGGTCGCCCAGGTGGTCACCGCGACGCCGGACGGAGTGAATCTCAATTTCCAATGGGTGCAGAGCGCTCTGCGCGCGGGGGCGATCGGGGCGTTGTTCATCTCCGACCGGCCCGATGCGCAGTGGCGCAATCGGCTCGGGCGCGCCTTCGAGCTGTCGGCCGAGTTCGCCGGCGACGCGGTGCCCGACAGCGTGCCGCTCCCCGGCTTGCTCGAAATCCGCGACGCGCAGGCGGCCACGCTGCTCGGCATCAACGCGGCGGCCGTGCGGCAACAGACGGCGTGGAGCGCCCGGCGGCTCGCCGGCGTGACCGTACGCTACGACGTGCGGCAGCAGGTGATGGTGCGGGCCTCCGCCCCCAACGTCATCGGCATCCTCGAAGGCTCGGATTCCACGCTCAAGCGCCAGTACGTGTTCTTTACGGGCCATATGGATCACATCGGCACGCCGGGCTCGGGCGAGGACTGCACGGCCCGCGGCGGAGACTCCATTTGCAACGGCGCCGACGACGACGCGTCGGGCACCACGGCGGTGCTCGAAGCCGCGGAGGCGTTCGCGCAGCTGCAGCCCCGCCCCAAGCGCTCGCTCGTCTTCATGACGGTCAGCGGCGAAGAACGCGGCCTCTGGGGCAGCCGGTGGTACTCCGAGCACCCGACCGTGCCGCTCGCGAGGACGGTGGCCGACCTCAACACCGACATGGTGGGACGCAACTGGAAGGACACGATCGCCGTGATCGGCAAGGAGCACTCCGACCTGGGCACCACGCTGAATCGCATCGGCGCGGCGCACCCCGAGCTGCACATGACGCCGATCGACGACATCTGGCCCCAGGAGAACTTCTACTTCCGCTCCGACCACTACAACTTCGCGCGCAAGGGCGTGCCGATTCTCTTCTTCTTCAACGGCACGCACGCGGATTACCACCAGGTAGGCGACTCGCCCGACAAGATCGACGCCGAGAAGGAGTCGCGCATTATCAAGCTGGTGTTCTACCTCGGCCTCGACATCGCGAACGCGGCGGACAAGCCGCAGTGGAACCCGGCCAGCTACCGCCGCATCGTGGAGGGCGCGCCCTAGACCGCTACGTCACCGTCGCGAGCAGCTCGGCGTTCGTCTTGGTCCGCTTGATCTGCTGCAACAAACTCTGCATCGCTTGCTCCGACGGCATCCCCACGAGGGCACGCCGGAGCTTCTGTTTGGCCTCCACCGTGGCCGGATCGGCCAACAGCTCTTCGCGCCGCGTGCCGCTCGCCGCGATGTCCACCGCGGGATAGATGCGCCGGTCGGCGAGCGCGCGGACGAGGCGCAGCTCGGCGTTGCCCGTGCCCTTGAACTCCTCGAAGATCACGTCGTCCATACGGCTCTCGGTTTCCACGAGCGCGGTGGCGATCACGGTGAGCGATCCGCCGCTCGGCACGGCGCGCGCCGCCCCGAACAGCGCCTTGGGCTTGGCGAGGGCCGTGGCGTCGAGCCCGCCCGACATCGTCCGGCCGCTCGAGCGTCCCGACGTGTTGTGCGAACGCGCGAGGCGGGTGAGCGAGTCCAGCACGATCACGACGTCGCGACCCAGCTCGACCTGTCGGCGGGCGTGCTCGAACACCATGTCGGCCACCGCCACGTGCCGCTCGTGCGGCAGGTCGAAGCTCGACGCGACCACTTCGCCGCGGTTCCAATCGATCATCTCACTCACTTCCTCGGGCCGCTCGTCCACGAGCAGGATCAGAAGCGTCGTCGTCGGATGGTTGAGTGCCACGGCCTCGGCCACGGCCTGCAGCATGATCGTCTTCCCCGCCTTGGGCGGTGACACGATGAGGGCCCGTTGACCGAAGCCGAACGGGCAGATCAGGTCCACCACGCGCTGCGTTTCCGCCGTGCGGGGGCTCGATGCCTGCGCCGTCTCGAGGGTGAGGGGGCGACTGGGATGCACGGCGCCGAGCTCGCTGAATTCGGGCCGTTCCAGACCGGCATTGGGAGGCTGCCCGTTCACCTGCGTCAGCCGGCCGTCTTCGACGACCACGATGTCACCGCGCCGCAGTCCGGGGAGCCGTACGGGCGGATCCCCTTTGGCGGGGAGGTAGCTGTTGGCCGCGAGGCGCAGGAAACCGCCCTTGGGCGCGGGATCGAACCAACCGGTGATGGATGCCATGTAAGGATGGGTACCGGTGAAGGTAAGGCAATCGGCCGTCAGCCGTCAGCCGTCAGTACGGATGGCTGATGGCTGTCGGCTATATTACCCGCCACATGCGCCAAGCCAACATCCGCAACTTCTGCATCGTCGCCCACATCGACCATGGGAAGTCGACCCTTGCCGACCGGCTGATCGAGCTGACCGGCACGCTCGACAAGCGGCTGATGCGCGAACAGGTCCTGGACACCATGGATCTGGAGCGCGAGCGCGGCATCACGATCAAGCTCAACGCGGTGCGGATGGCTTACCACGCGAGGGACGGCCAGCTGTACGAGCTGAACCTGATCGACACGCCGGGCCATGTCGACTTTACCTACGAGGTGTCGCGCTCGTTAGTGGCGTGCGAAGGCGCCATCCTCGTCGTCGACGCCTCCCAGGGGGTCCAGGCGCAGACCCTGTCGAATCTATTCCTCGCCTTGGATGCCGGC
>JBGPOE010000097.1:0-5290 GCA_041487875.1 Gemmatimonadota bacterium
AAGACGCGTACGCGTTCCCGTCGCTGGGTGTCCTGTCCTGGAGGGCGAATCGCGCGGCGCGCCGGGAGCCATTCGTTTACGCGGCGCGCGTGAGCGTCCCCGCGGGTCTCGTCGTCGCGATGGGGGGAGAGCGGGGGGAGCGTACGACGCAGGACTCCATGGTGACGTGGAGCTACCGCAGCTCGGGGCCGGCCCCGTTCCTCAATATCGCGATCGCGCCATATCAGGTACTCGAAAGCGCGGCTGCGCGGATCTTCTACTTCCCCGCGGATTCGAGCGGTGCGCGCCTGGTCCAGCGGGCCATCGCCGGGGCGGTGGAGCGATATACCCGCTGGTATGGTCCACTCGGCCGGCAGCCGCAGATCGTGGTCATGGAAATCCCGGACGGCTTCGGATCACAGGCAAGTCTCGTGGCCGGGATCATCCAGACGGCGGGGGCGTTCCGCAATCGCTCGCAGCTCGGACAGCTGTACCATGAGCTCTCCCACGTGTGGAACGTGCCCGATCTCGACCGCCCCTCCCCGCGGTGGAATGAAGGGCTCGCGATGTATCTCCAATGGCGCATGGCCGGCGAACTGGATGGGTGGACCGACTGGGATGCCCAGCTGCAACGCACCACCGCGTACCTCATGCGCGGCTGCGCGCCGCCGGCGCGCTGCGACTCCGTGCCGTTCGCGAGCTACGGTACGGCGGGACTCACCGACCGCTCCTATTCGGTCGGCATGCTGATGTTCTACGCGCTGTCGCAGACGCTCGGTTCCGACGCGTTCGATCGCGGGTACCGCGGATTCTTTCAGCAGTACCGCGACAAGGGTGCCACCACCGCGGACCTGGTCGCTGCGTTGCGCCGGGCGAGCCCCAAGAGCGAGCGGATTCTCAAGGACTGGCTGCTCACCACGCGCTGGTACACGCGGCTCGCGTCAGGTGAAACGGTCCGGCAAATGGTGGAAGACTACAAGGCGCACTAGCCAAGCGGCGCTTGGGCTGGCGCGAATGCGGCGCCGGTCTCTTGCGACCGGCGGGCGGGCCCCCATGTTTAGGGTGGCGGCGCCCGCCAAAGTAGACTCCCTGTCCTCGAGGGTTTCATCGTGGTCCACCCCGGCGTGCTGGAGCGGGCGAAGCAATTCTTTTTCCGCAATTTCGAGCGGACCTTTGTGGTGCTGCTGGTCGCGTCACTGCTCGCGATCAACTACATCGTGGACGACAAGGTCGCGTTCCTCAGCTTCTATTATCTGCCGATCATTCTGGCGGGTTTCTTCGGCGGCCGGCGCTTCGCGGTGTTTGCGGCGCTGTTCATCGTGCTGCTCGTCTCCTATTACCAGGCGATGCTGGGCCTCGATGCCGACATGCTCCCCGGTCTGCATCTTGGTGTATTGCTGACGCTCGTGCCGTGGGCCGGCTTCCTGATGTTGACGGGCTATGTGGTCGGGATGCTCGCGGAAGACCGCGCCCGCCGGCTCACCGACGTAAAGAACGCGTACCTCGCGGTGCTGGAGTTGCTGACCTTCCACATCGAGTCGACCGAGCATCACCAGCAGGGCCACAGCCACCGCGTGTCGGTGATCGCGACGGCGATGGCGCGGGAGCTGGGACTACCGGAAGAGGACGCGGAAAATCTCGGCGTGGCGGCGCTGCTGCACGAAGTGGGGACGCAGGACCAGCGGTTGCTGAGTTTGCTCTCGAAGGCGGCCACGGACGACAAGGTGGCGGTGGCGCGCGCGATGCGGGGCGCGGCCGCCATCATCGCGGAATACGGCCACTACTACGAAATTGTCGGTGAAGACTGGGAGCTCGATGCGCTGCCGATCCCCTCGACGGTGAAGATTCTGGCGGTGGCGGACGCATTCGAGACCCTGCAGATGGCGACGCCGGTTCGCCCGGCCTTCCCCAAGTGGACCGCGTTGGAGGAAGTGGAGCGGGGATCGGGGAAGACGTTCTGGCGCGATGCAGTGAAAGCGCTGCGCACGGTGGCCGCCGCACCCGAGGTGAGCGAGACGGGGAAGGAGCTGAGAGTCGTCTGATCAGTCGGGCGGCGGCGGCGCCCTGCGGCCGCTCGCCACACCGCCCGCCACGCCGACGCCGAGCGCCACCGCCGTTCCCACGGTGATGATCGGCAACGCGGCAAAGGGGAGTGCCACCGCCGCGGCGGCCAGACCCGCCACCACCGGCGCGGCCGGCCGGCGCACGGCGTCGACGAACCGCAGCCGCCGGCGCACGAACTCCCGCGTCCACACGAACCCGCCGCCCAGAGCGGCGATGCCCACCAGCAACCCGACCATGGTGTGACCTCCTCGGCCCTCCCTACGCAACTTGCGGCGGCGCCGTTTCGAGCGCAAATCATCGGGCGAGGTCCATGCCGTCGTTACGTGAAACCGAGGAGAATACGCTGATGCTGCGTCGTGTACTGCTGTTCTTGCTCTTCGCCGCCACGCCTCTGGCCGCGCAGACGCTGCGCGTCCCCTACGATTCCTTCACGCTCGCCAACGGTCTGCAGGTGATCGTGGCGCCCGACCACGCGGTGCCGGTGGTGACCGTGAACATCTGGTATCACGTGGGCTCGGGAGACGAAAAACCCGGGCGCACCGGGTTCGCGCATCTATTCGAGCACCTCATGTTCATGGGGTCGCAACACGTGCCGACGGGCGACTTCGACAAGCAGCTCGAGGCAGCGGGCGGCGACAACAACGGCTCGACCACCGAAGATCGCACCAACTACTTCGAGGACGCGCCGAGCAACGCGCTGCCGCTGATGCTGTGGCTCGATTCGGACCGGATGGGGTGGCTGCTGCCGGAAATCGACTCGGCCAAGGTGGATCTGCAGCGCGGCGTGGTGCAGAACGAGCGTCGCCAGAGCTATGAGAACCAGCCCTACGGGCTGGCGGACGAGAACATCCTGCTGCGCCTGTACCCCGCGCATCACCCGTATCACTGGCCGGTGATCGGGTCGATGGCGGATCTCTCGGCCGCCACGATCGACGATGTGCGGAATTTCTTCAAGAGCTATTACACGCCCAACAACGCGACCCTCGTGATCGGCGGCGACATCGACGTCGCCGCGGCGCGCGCCCTCGCGCAGCGGTACTTCGGCGAGGTGCCGCGCGGCCCCGCGGTCACCCGCACGCCGCCGCCCGTATTTCAGCTCGATAGCGACCGCGTGGCGATGATCGAGGACCGCGTGCAGGTGCCGCGCGTCTACAACGCCTGGCACAGCGTCAAGGCCTTCGGCCCCGACGACGCCACGCTCGACATCGTCGCCACGATTCTCGCGGGCGGGCGCGCGTCGCGGCTTTACAAGGTGCTGGTGTACGACAAGCAGATCGCCTCGAACGTGATCGCGTTCCAGGACGGCAGCCGCATCGACGGCAAGTTCGAGCTGTTCGCCACGGCGCGCCCCGGCCGCGACCTGACGGAAGTGGAGCGGGCGATCGACGCGCAGATCCGCCTGCTGGCGGACTCCGGGCCCACCGCGCGCGAGCTGGAGCGGGCGCAGAATTCGTTCGAATCCGACTTCCTGAACGCCATGGAGCGAATGGGCAGTTTCGGCGGCAAGGCCGACCGCTTGAATTTCTACAACTACTTCGCCGGCACGCCGGACTACTTCCAGCAGGACCTCGATCGCTACCGCCGCGTGACCGCCGCCGACGTGCAGCGCGCGGCGCGCACCTACCTGCGCGACGCGCATCGCGTCGTGCTGTCGGTGGTGCCCCAGGGCAAGCCCGAGCTCGCCGTCAAGGAGGGACAATGAAGACGATCCGGCGGACAGCCTTGGCGCTGCTCGCGACGGCGCTCGCCGCCGGCGACCTCGCCGCTCAGGTGGACCGCACCAAAGCCCCGGCGCTGGGCCCGGCGCCCGCGCTGCACCTCCCCGCGATCCGCACGGCGACGTTGCCCAACGGACTCACGCTGGCGGTGGTGGAGATGCACAAGGTCCCGGTGGTCGAAGTGCAGGCACTGGTCGACGCCGGCACGGCGCGCGATCCGGCGGATCTGCCCGGACTCGCCGCGTTCACGGCCAACATGCTCACCCAGGGCGCCGGCGCGCGCGGCACGCTGGCGCTGGCCGACGAGATCGCCTACTTGGGGGCGCAACTCTCCGCGGTCAGCGACTTCGACGTCGTCACGGTGCGCCTGCATGTGCCCAAGCGCCACCTCGATGCGGCGCTCGATCTGCTCGCGGACGTATTGGTACGTCCGCAGTTCGCGGACTCGGAGGTCACGCGCCAGCGGGGCCTCCTCGCCAACACGATCCTGCAACAGCGCGACCAGCCGGTCGCGATGGCGGGCATCGCGTTTCCGGCGATCGTGCTGGGTGCGGGCCATCCGTACGGGCACCCGGCCGCCGGCAACGACTCCACGCCACCGAAGCTGACGCACGACCGGGTGGTCGCGTTCTACCAGGCGGCGTACCGCCCCAACGCGACGCGAATCCTGATCGTGGGGGACATCACGCTGGACGAAGCGAAGCGGCTGTTCACCGCGCGCTTCGGCGCATGGCCACGCGGCGCGGTGACGGCGTTCCCCCAGGCGCAGGCACCCGCGCCCGCGGCGCGGTCGTTCTACCTCGTCGACAAGCCGGGCGCCGCGCAGTCGGTGATCCGGATCGGCGAGCCGGGCGTCGCCCGCAGCACGCCGGACTACGCTACCCTGCAGGTGCTGAATACGATTCTGGGCGGCGCGTTCACGAGCCGCTTGAACCAGAATCTGCGCGAGACGCACGGCTACACCTACGGTGCGTCGAGCGCGTTCGCGGCGCGGCGGCTGCCCGGCTTCTTTGTCGCGGCGGCTTCGGTCGTCACGGCGAAGACCGACAGCTCGCTGATCGAGTTCCTGAAGGAGCTGCGTCGCATCCGTGACGAGGCGGTGCCGCAGGCGGAGCTCGACAAGGCCAAGAGCTACATCGCGCTGCAGCTGCCCGGGGCGTTCGAAACGACCACCGGCGCGGCGGCGCGGTTCCGCGATCTCCTCGTCTACGGTCTGCCGCTCGATTGGTACGACCACTTCATTCCCGCCGTGGGCGCCGTGACCGCGGCCGACGTGCAGCGCGCGGCGCGCCAGCACATCGATCCCGACCACTTCGCCATCGTGGTCGTGGGGGACCGGGCGCAGATCGAGGCGGGCATCAAGGCCCTGAACGAAGGGCCGATCGCCTACCGGACGATGTGGGGTGCGCCGGCGCCGTGATCGAGCCGCTGCAGCGCCCGCCGCTCACCCCTCCACCGTCCGGGCCAGGGGCCCCGGACGTGGGGGATCAGGTGCAGGTGCTGCGCATTGTCGTGTGGTTCGCGCCGGC
>JBGPOE010000098.1:0-5114 GCA_041487875.1 Gemmatimonadota bacterium
GCCGCGCGCGACTTCAGCCTGGAGATCGGGGCGCGCCTGGAGGGCGCGGGTTACCGCGCCCTCCCGATCGACCGGCACGTCGGTGGTCCCCAGGTCGGCCCGCAGCGTGTCGGCCAGGTCGAGCGGGGTGGCGGGATCGAGGCCCAGCGTGCGCGCCAGATCGATGCGGGCGCGCTCCGCCTGGTTCACGGCCACGAGCAGGGCATTCTCCGCCGTAACGAGCTGGGTGCGGGCGCGGGTGACGTCGATCGCCGAGCTCACGCCCGCCGCTTTCTGCGCCTGCGCCAGCCCCAACAGCTCGGCCGCCACGGCCGAGTCGGCGCGGCGGGCCAAGACGACGGCCGCCGCGCGCGCCGCCCGCAGGTACGCGAGCGCCGCCGCTTGCGCCGACCCTTCCGCCGCGAGCGCGCGGTCGGCCTCGGCGCTTGAGAGCTGCGCCCGCGCGGCACTCACACGCTTGAGCGTGGCGGCGCTGAACAGCGTGAGACTGCCGCGCAACCGGGCGTCGTAGTTGTTGAACGGCCCGATCAGCGTGGGGAAGCCCGGGAAGCTGATGCCGATCGAATGGCTGTTGAACGAGCGGTTGAGCCAGAAGGCCGCGGCGTCGAGCGACGGCAGCAACGCGCCGCGCGCCTGGCGCACCCGCGCCGACGCCTCGTCGGCCCGCAGGTCCGCCAGCTCGACGGCCGGCGCCGTGCCCGCGGCGCGCTGGACGGCCGCGCCGAAGGTCAGGCGCAAGGGCGCGGGCGCCTGCGCCACGAGCGGCGCTGCCCCCAACATGGCGACCAGGGCGAGCGCCGCGCGGCTAGTGTTTCGTGATGCCATGGAGATACAGGTCGATGTGAGTGTCGATGTAGTGACGAACGTTGAAAGCCTCGGGCATGCACGACGCGAACGCGAGGCGCACCACGGTGGCGTGCATCAGCGGCGACATCGCGAGCTTCGCGGCCACGGCGACGTTCACCGGCCGGAACTCGCCGTTCTTGATACCCCGCTCGATCACGCCGGCCATGAGGCGGTGGCCGCGCGTCACGACCTCGTCGTAGTAGAAGCGCGTCAACGCGGGAAACGTGGCCGCCTCGGCCATCATCAGTTTGGGAATGCCGGCGAGGCGCGTCTCGCCCACCAGGCGCCAGTATTCGCGCACCAGCTGCTCCACCAGCTCCCGGGCGCTGCCGGTGAACGACTGCGCCAGCGCCTCGCCCTGGGCGATGACGGGCACGATGGTCCCCCGCACCACCGCCTTGAACAACGCGTCCTTGCTCTTGAAGTAAAGATAGATGGTCCCCTTGGTGACGCCCGCCCGCCGCGCCACCTCCTCCAGCCGCGCCCGCGCGAAGCCGCGCTCGACGAACACGTCCAGCGCCGCGGCCACGATCTCCTCGGGCCGCGCCTCTTTGCGGCGGTGCCACCGCGGTTTGCCGCGGCGTCTCGACGGGGCCAGCACACGCGCCATCGCCACTGCGCTCCGGTGAATAATAACTGACCGGTAAGTAAGTAACCGGCCGACGCCGTGTCAACCCCGCTCGCGCCCGCGATGTTCCGGGCCGGCCCTCGGGGAGCCCGTGCCTGGCTCCCCGCGCGCCTGCTATCCGGCCTGCGGGGGGTTCCCTATCATCCAAGGCAGATGCGCATCCCCGAAACGTCCGTCGCGTTCTCTCGCCCGCTGCGCGCTATCGCGTTGCTGGTTGGTGCGTCGTCCCTGGTGTGGGAGCTCGCGGCACGCGAAAACGGGCCCGCGCCCACCGCGGTGTGGGTTGCCCGCATCACCGAGATCGTGCTCTGCCTCGCCGTCGCCGCGGCCAGCTCGCCGCGGCTGTCCCTCGCCCTGCTGCGCGGGCTCGCGTTCATGCTCGCCATCGCCGTTTCCCTCACCAACGTCGTCATCGCAGCGTTCGTTCCGGCGCGGGTGTGGGAAACGATGGCGGTGCACTCCAGCGTGGTCTTCGGGGCCGCACTGTTCGCGCCCTGGTCGTGGCGCTGGCAGGCGGCGCTCGCCGGGGCGGTCACCACGATGGCGCTGGCGGCGCTGTTCGCCGTGATCGAGCGCAGCACCGCTCCGCCGGGGACGGCGGAGATCGCGACGGTGTTCCTGCTCTCCTGCGGCGCCGCCAGCGTGCTCGGCACCCACCTCGCCGACCGCGAGCGCCAGCGCGTCGCCCTCTCGGAGGCCCGCTACCGCGAGCTGTTCCAGCAGGCGGGCGACGGCATCGCCGTGCTCGCCGCCACCGGCGCTATCCACGAGGCGAACCCCCGCCTGGGGGAGCTGCTGGGACGCCCCCTGGACCACATCATCGGCCACCACCTCGGTGAGTTTCTGGCGCCCGCCGAGCAGACCCCCGGGGGCGCCGGCGCCCGCGTCACCGCCGAGCAGCAGGCGGCGCTCCGCGGCGCGCTGCGCACCACCCTGCACACCCTGATGCACAGCGACGGCCGGCCCGTCGAGGTGGAGATCGCCTACGCCCGCACGGAAACGCGCGCAGGGCCCATCGTCCAAGCGATCGTGCGCGACCTCACCGAACGGCGCGCTGTGGAGCGCCAGCACGCGCAGGCGCAGAAGCTCGACTCGCTGGGCCGCTTCGCCGGCGGCATCGTGCACCAATTCAACAATTTGCTGGGCGGGATCCTCACGCACACGGGTGTGCTGCGCGCCGACGCCGCCAACCAGGCCGCGGCCCGCGAGCTGGACGAGATTCTCGAAGCCACGCGGCGCGGGCGCGAGCTGACTCGCGAGCTGCTGCGCTTCACCCGCAGCACGCCGCTCGCGCTGCGGCCGGTGTCCGCAACCGAGCTGATTGCCTCGGCCCGGACGTTGACCCGTGCCGCGCTGCCCGACGAGGTGACCGTCGAGACCGTCGTGGCGCCGGGCTGCCCCGCCCTCACGGCGGACCCCGATCGCCTCGCCGAAGCGCTGTTGCAGCTCGCCTTCAACGCCCGTGAGGCCCTGCGAGGGCCAGGCCACGTGCGCATCGAGGCCGCACCCGAAACGGTGGCGCCGGACGACGCGCGCTGGCCCGGCGCGCGCCCCGGGGGGTACGTGCGGCTGTCGGTCTCCGACACGGGCAGCGGCATGGACGCGGCCACCGTGGAGCGGGTGCTGGAGCCGTTCTTCTCGACCAAGCCGCTGCATCAGGCGACGGGCCTCGGGTTGTCGACGGTACATGGAATCGTACGCGATCACGGCGGCGCGCTCCGGATCGACAGCGCGCGCGGCCGTGGCACCACCGTGCACCTGCTCATCCCCGCGGCCGCCGCGAGCCCCGCCGCGGCGCCCGCGGCGCCCGCGCCGCAGCTGGCGCGGGGCGGCGGCGCGACGGTGTTGATCGTGGACGACGAAGAGATCGTGCGCTCCAGCCTGCGGCGCGCCCTGACGCGCTTCGGCTACCGCGTGCTGGAAGCCGCGGACGGCGCGACCGCCCTCGCCGCGTTGCAGAGCGCCAAGCCACCGGTGGACCTCGTCGTGCTCGACCTGGTGCTGCCGGGAGGCGGGGCGGGGATTTTCGAGTTGCTCAAGGCGGTGCGCCCCGAGCTCAAGTTCCTGGTGTCGTCGGGGTACACACCCGACGACGAGGCCGCGCTGGGCCTGGTCCCGCAGGTGGAAGGCTTCCTGCAAAAACCCTACGAGCTGCCCGAGCTGCGCGCCGCCGTGGCGAAAGCGTTGGGACGGGGCTGAGGCGGCTCACTTCGCCGCCGCCACCTCCCCCGCGTCGAGCACGCTGCGCTCGAGCGTGCGCTGCTGGACCACTTGATCGTCGCCGATCACACAGCCGCGTATGGTGGCGCCCGCGACGCGCACGCCGCGCCCGAGGATGCTGTCCACGATGGTGCTGCCCGTCACGGCGCTGCCCGCTTCGATCGACACGTTCGGGCCGATCACGGCGTCGCGCAACGTCACGCCCTCTTCGATGTAGACCGGATCGACGATCGTCACACCCTTGGGCATGGTGGCGGGTCGCCGCGCCCGGCCCTGCTCCAACAGGTGGCGGTTGGTCTCGAGCAGGGTATCCACCTTGCCGCAGTCGTACCAGCCACCCACGGGCGCCACGCGCAGCCGCCGGCCGTGGTCCACCATGTGTTGAAACGCATCGGTCAGGTAGTACTCGCCGTGCTGGGGCGGCGCCCGCAGCACGTGGGCGATCCCGTCGAATAGGGCGCGCCAATCGCGCACGTAGTACAGCCCGATGTTGGCGAGCCGCGAGATCGGCGTGGCGGGCTTCTCGACGATGCGGGTCATGAATCCGTGCGCGTCGGGCACGATCACGCCGAAGCGTTGGTAGTCGTCCACTTCCTTGGCCCACAGAATGCCGTCGGCGTCGCTCGTGGCGATGACCGACAGGTCGGCGTCGAACAGCGTATCGACGAACACGATCAGCACCGGCCCGTCGACGTACGGCCGGGCCAGGTTGATCGCGCCGGCGGTGCCGTCCAACGTGCGCTGCTCGACGAAGCGCGCCGGCACGTCGTAGTGGGCCACGATGTAGCGCTCGACCACGTCCTTGAGATGGCCCGTGATGACGATCAGCTCTCGGACGTCGAGCCCCGCGAGTCCGTCCATCACGTAGTCCATCACGGGCCGGCCCGCCACGTGCACCAGCGGCTTGGGCACGCGCTGGGTGAGCGGCAAGAGC
The DNA here is from genome assembly GCA_041487875.1 of Gemmatimonadota bacterium. Taxonomy (GTDB): domain Bacteria; phylum Gemmatimonadota; class Gemmatimonadetes; order Gemmatimonadales; family GWC2-71-9; genus DATLWA01. The sequence goes on from JBGPOE010000098.1 coordinate 4,629, forward strand.
CGCGTGCCCTTGCCCGCGAGCGGCACGATGACCTTGAGCCTAGGCCCGGCCATAGCGGTCCTTGAGCCGCACCACGTCGTCCAGCTCGGGTGTGGACGCTTCGATCAGGTCGCTCGCCACCACGGCCTCGAACTGATGCACCTGCTTCGGCGGGATGTGAAACGCCTCGCCCTGCGCCATGCGGCGCTCGATCAGCGTGTCGCCCTGCTGCAGCCGCAGGATGATCTCGCCCGCCAGCACGTAGATCGATTCGTCTTTCTTGTGGTGATACTGCAGCGACAACACGTGGCCCGGCTCGATGTGCAGGATCTTGCCCACGTAGCGGTCGGTGCGGGCCCAGATCAGCTCGTAGCCCCAGGGCTTCTCGACGCGATAGGGAAGGTCGGTCATGGCGGCCTCAGGAAAGCGTCAGCGCGAGTGAAGAGGGGCTCGTCACGCACGCGGTCACGCACACGCCGCAGCCCACGCACCCTTCCGCGCGGATCA
>JBGPOE010000099.1:0-5008 GCA_041487875.1 Gemmatimonadota bacterium
CATCGGCCACGCGGTCGGTCTTGGTACGCAATGAATACGTTCCGGGATAACGCACCTCTCCCGCCACCACCACCGTGCGCTGCAAGTCGAAGTCGGGCTGCCTGAGGATCAGCACGTTGTCGTACGGCTCGAGCACCACGTCGGGCGTGCCGCTCGCGGGAAAGGACAACCCCGGCGGGCCCACGTAACGGCCCAGCGAGTCTCGCTCAAACAGATAGGTCGAGTCCAAGGGCACCCGCACGGTGGTCGCGAGCTGGCCCTGCGAACGATCCGCCGGCAACCGCGCGATTTCCGCCTCCTTCAGATCGGCCCCGATCCGCGGGCCGCGCGCCAACAGCAGCAGATCGCGCAGCGTCATCCCCGCGCGCCACGGAAACGCCCCCGGCTTGTTCACCATCCCCGCAATGCCGACGTAATAGGTCTCACTCAGCGGGGGCAGGGCATCGACGACGACGGAGTCCCCATCCATCAAGGTGACCGCCGGAATCGCCACGTTTCCCGTTTCCCGCTTCCCGCTTCCCGGTGTCAGCGCCACGTCCACCACCCCCCTCACCACCACCCCCGGCCCCCGCTCCGCCACCGGCAGGATGCGATGAATCGTCACCCGCTTGAGCGCTGCGTTCGCGGCGAAGCCGCCGGCATCCTTCAAAAGGTCGGCCAGCGTCTCGGCCGCGCCCATCTCGTAGATCGCCGGCCGCACCACGGCGCCCGTCACCTGCACCCGCGTGCCGTGCACCGGCACGAAGACGACATCCCCGGTCTCGAGTCGCACGTCGCTATGGGTGTCGCCCCGCAACAGATAGTCGTACAGGTCGAGCGTGGCGACCGCCTTGTCGTCGCGCCGCACTTCGATCTTGCGCGTGTTGCCGCGCTCGGTGACCCCGCCTGCCGCATACAACGCCGTCAGCACGGTGCCGAGGGAGCTGATCTGATAGGCGCCGGGCTGCGCCACCTCGCCCAGCACGAAGACCTGATTGGCGCGCACATTCGCGACCGAAACGTCGAACCGCGTGGTGGCACCCGCCCCGCGCTTGACCCCCGAATACACGCGGCCCAGCCGTTGATACAACACGTCGCGCAGCTGATCGAGCGTCAAATTCGAGACGTAGACTTGCCCCACCTGCGGGATCAGCACGAACCCCTCGCGCGTCACCTGCATCTGATACGCCAGCTCGACGTCGCCCGTCAGGATTAAGACCAATTGATCGCCCGCGCCGAGCTTGTAATCGGCGGGCACGGGACCCGCGAGCAGCGGCAGGAACTGCGTGGTGGTGCGGCGGAACACGTCCACGCCGAACACGTTGCTCAGCGATTCGGGCTGCCCGCCGCGCACCGCGCGCACCAGCCCCGTGTCCACGGGCAGCTGCGAGAATTGCAGGGAAATCGGCTGCAATCCGAGCGCCTGAATCGCTGCCAGCTCGTTCACCCCCGGCGCCGCCGCCGGCTGACCCGCCGTGGCCGTGCCGAGATACGCGTCGAGGAGAGTCGCGGGGTAGCCGCTCGCCTGCAGCCGCGCGCGGATCTGCTCGGGCGTCATGCCCGATTGCTGCAACCGCTGGCGGATGACATCACCGAGGCCGGGGTTCTGTTGCAAGGCCTGCTGCAGGGCGGCCTGGGCTTGGCTCGGAGGCGGGGGATTTTGGGCGCCGGCGAGCGGCGGGAGGCACGCGAGCAACGCTACCGCAACCAGCAGGGTGCGGAGTGCGGGGTGCGGGGTTGCGGCGGTGCCACGACGAAGCATACTGCGCCAAGGGCTCATCAGGGGGCGAAAATTGGGGGGCAAGTGCGAGAAAGACAAGAGGTTAAACGTGCGGGGTGCGGCGTGCGGGGTCGCCGACGGTTCAGGAAACGGACACGCGGCGCGGGAAAATGATGCCGCGTGCGCGGCCGTGCGACCTACTCTCGGCGCATGGACACACCGAGCACCAAGTCGGTAGCAGAGCGCATCGAGGAGGCGATGCGTGAGATCGGTATGTTGCTGCTGGCGTTCGCGCCGCTCGACGCGGTGTTGGCTGAGCCGGCGCGCACTGGCCGTCTCTTGCTTTTCTTCTGCTTCGGCATCTTCTTGTTCATTGCAGCGGTATTACTCGAGCGGAGGCGTGCCCGTGACGTCTAACATCGTTGTCGGGTTTGGCGGCATTTTCGTGCTGGGGATCATCGGGATCGTCGTCCATATGCACCTGACCCGACGCCCGCCGAGCAAGCTACCCAAGTAGCTGTCGGTAGACCTCTGCCGTCATTTCCGCGGTCCGCTGCCAGGTAAACGCTCGCGCTCTCGCGCGCCCGCGCTCCACCAAGATCTCCCGCCGCCCCTCGTGGTCCGCCAGCTCGGTCAGGGCAGACACGTACGCCGCCGGATCGCGGCCTTCCACCACCACCGCCGCATCGCCGCCCACTTCCTTCAAGCCGCCCGCACCCGACGTCACGACCGGCAGGCCCGACGCGAAGGCCTCGAGCACCGGGAACCCGAACCCCTCATATAAAGAAGGAAAGAGCAACACGTCGGCCGAGCGATAGGCGCGGCGCAACGTGGACTCATCCGCCGAGTTGACGCTGCGCACAAACGGCCGAATCCCGGACCGCTGAATCAACTGCTCCTGGTCCGCCGTGAAGTGGCCGCCCACCTGCAACAGATAGGCGTCCGCCTCGCTGCGCAGCCGCGCCACTGTCTGGATCACGAGCGGCACGTTCTTGCGATCGACGGTCGAGCCGACGTGCAGCACGACGAAGGCATCGTCGGGAATGCGCCACGCGTCGCGCACGCGGTCGCGCGCGCCCGGCGACTCCGAGAAAAACGCGCGGTCCACGCCGAAGGGCACCACGTGAATGCGCCGCTCGTCGCCCAGCCACGTCGCCAGCTCGTGCTTCAGCCACTCGGTGCCCACGATGTACGCTTGCGCCTGCCGCAACGCCTTGAGGGTGTTGCGGAGATAGCGGTTGCGCAGCCGCTCGCGCCAGCCGCCCTGGGGCGAGCGCAACACGATCACCGGCATCAGGTCGTGCACCGTCACGACTGTGGGCCGGCGCCGCGCCTGAGCGATGATGTGGGCGTACTTGTGATCGAGGATGTGGACGACGTCGGCGCGGCGCGCCTCCCGCGCCACGCGCCGCGGATACAGGAGATAACGCGCGACCCAGCGATGCGGCCCGTACAAGGGACCCGGCAGCACCAGCCTCGAGGCGTCCACGGGCTGCGTCCACCAGCGCTTGAAGCCGCCCGACGTGCGGCCCGTTTGGCGCTCGGCGCGCGTCAGCTCGCCGATGCTCGCCGCCAGTCGCACCTCGAAGCCGTGCGCTGAGCTCTCGAGCCAGTCGTACAGGCGATGGGCGTACTTCTCGAGCGCGGCATGGCGCTCGAGGGGGAGCGGCGGGACCAAGAGGACGCGGCTCACGCGGGCTCTTGCGTGAGGTGATCGTTCGAGTGGGTTGACCCCGGGGCCATGCCCCGGGGCTCGGCCAGTACCTCGTTCAGAAACACCAGCATCCGCTCCGCCACCGCCTCGTCGGAGAACAGCCGCAGCGCGCGCGCCCGCGCCGCCTGCACCAGCGGCAGGCGCACCGCCGGATCGCCCAGGCGGCGCAGCACCTCCGCCAACTGCGCGACGTCCCCCGGTGGAATCACCACGCCCGCTGTGTCCACCGTCTCGGGCAACACCCCCGTCTCGGTCACCACCACCGCCACCTCGTGCGCCATCGCCTCGGCCAATGCGTGCCCCGACTGCTCGCTGCGCGTCGTCACGCCCTCGGGGCCGACCACGAGCACGTCGAGCGCGGACCACACGCCGGACAGCTCGTCGGGCGGCAGGGCGCCGCGCCAGCGAATGCGAGCCGCGAGCCGCAGGTCGGTCGCCAGCCGCTCCAGCCGCTCGCGCTCGGGGCCGTCACCCACCACCGTCAGGTGCCACGGCGCCTCGCGGTTCAGCGCCAACGCCTGCAACAAGGTATCTACGCCCTTGTGCGCCACCAGCCGTCCCACGTGGCCCACGGCCAGCCCCTCGTGCGGCAAATGCTCGGGCTGGGTCGGCACGGCGACGCCGAGCTGCGGCACCACCGCCACGGGCAGGTCGGGCCGCTCCGACAAGAGCCGCGCCCGCGCGGCGTCGCTGCCCGCGAGCGCCCCCACCAGCCGCCGCAGCACGCGGCGCCGGCGCCAGCGGGCGAACGCGCCCGGCCGGCTCGCCCCGTCCCAGGCGAACACCACCACCGGGATCCGCAGCTTCTTCGCGGCCTTGCTCACCTGCACGGCGAGCGCCGCATCGGGCTCGGCTTCGATCTGGATCAGGTCGGGATGCTTGTCGTGCAGCAGCGACAGCAGCTCGCGCCGGCCGAAGCGGCACTCCAGCTCGTCGCCGATGTTGGAGGTGGGGATGGGGAACACTTCGACGCCGTTCTGGCGCTCCCACGGCGTCACCAGGATCCGGCCCAGGGCGGGCTCGCGCCAGCGCTGCGGCACCGCGACCGTGACATCGAGGCCCTGGGCGGCCAGCGCGCGCAACTTGCCGCGGTTGGCGGGATCGACATACACGGTGCTGACGACGAGGAGACGGCGCATAAGGAATTGCGGATTGCGGATTTGCGATTGCGGATTGTACGAGGCGAACCCAATCCGCAATCCGCAATCCGAAATCCGCAATTCACTATGGGCGGTACTGGACTCGAACCAGTGACCTCCGGTATGTGAGACCGGCGCTCTAACCAGCTGAGCTAACCACCCTAAAGAACAGAACTACAGACGCGTAGACGCAACAGACGCATAGGAAAGACCCTACGAACTAGCCACTCCTGCGCGTCTACGCGTCTGTGCGTCTACGCGCCTAGTGCATTCCTACGCGTCTTTGCGCCTCCGCGCCTACGCGTCCAGTTGTTATTGGTGGCCCCTCCAGGATTTGAACCTGGGACCTACGGATTATGAGTCCGCTGCTCTAACCGCTGAGCTAAGGGGCCGGAGAGCAGAATATAATGCGGAGTGTGGAATTCGGAATGCGGAGGCCTGATTGCGGATTGCGGA
>JBGPOE010000100.1:0-4944 GCA_041487875.1 Gemmatimonadota bacterium
GCCAGTGGATGAGCGCCGAGGGGATGGCCGGAGCGGTGGAGAAGGTGCGCTCGGGCGGCGCGCCCGAAGTGGCCGTGACCGAGCGCGGCACGTTCTTCGGCTACGGCGACCTGGTGGTGGACATGCGCAACTTCGCGCGGTTGGGCGCGGCGTGTCGCGCCCCAGTGATCTTCGACGCCACCCACGCAGTGCAGCAACCGGGCGCGGGCTCGGACGGCGCGAGCGGCGGGCAGCGGGAGTTCATCCCCCCACTCTTGTACGCCGCGGCCGCCGCCGGCGCCGACGGATTTTTCCTCGAGACGCATCCCGATCCCGATCACGCCCCCTCCGACGGCCCCAACATGCTGCCGCTCGACCAGCTGGAAGGCGTATTACGGCGGGCCCTGGACGTCTGGCACAGCGCGAGAGCCGAGGGCACCGCGTCAGCGAGGTCCCAGGGGAGTGGGGCGGTGGCGGTCGAGCACCGAGCGAAAGCAGTGCCCTCGGCTCGAGGGCGCAATGCTTGATGCCGCGCTGGCTCGCCGCTTGAAGCTGGTCGGCTTCGACGTCGACGGCGTGCTCACCGACGGCGGGATCTACATCGGACGCGCCGCCGACCACGCGGTAGAGCTCAAGCGCTTCGACATCCAGGACGGCTTGGGAATCAAATTGCTGCGGCAGGCGGGCCTCGTCGTGGTGTTCGTGAGCGCCCGACGCTCCGACGCCACGACCATGCGGGCTCATGAGCTTAAGGTCGACGAAGTGGTGCAGGACAATAAGAAGCTGCCGGCGTTCGCCGCGTTGCTCGCGCGCCGTGGCATCACCTGGGAGGAATGTGCCTTCGTGGGGGACGACCTGCCGGACCTGCCGTTGCTCGAGCGTGTGGCGCTGCCGATCACCGTCCCCGGCGCCGTGCCGGAGGTGCGCGCCTGCGCCCGCGTGGTCACGCAGGCGGGTGGCGGGCACGGTGCGGTGCGGGAAGTGGCGGAGCTGATCCTGCGCGCGCGGGGCGTGTGGGACAATCTGGTCACCGAGTATCTCGCGGAACGAGGCGATGACGCGCGACGGTCAGCCCGAGCTCGTTGAGCGCGGCCGGCAAATTCTCGCGCTCGAGGCGAAAGCCATCGAGCGCGTGGCGCAGCGCCTGGGCGAGCCGTTCGCCAAGGCGGTGGATCTGCTCGCGCACGCCAGCGGCCGCGTGATCGTTTCAGGGGTTGGTAAGTCGGGATTGATCGCCCGAAAAATCGCGGCGACCTTCACCTCGACCGGCACGCCGGCCGCCTTTCTCCACCCGGTGGACTCGCTGCACGGCGACCTGGGGATCGTCGGCAAGGACGACGTGGCCATCTTGCTCTCCAAGAGCGGCACCACCGATGAGCTGTTCGGCCTGGTGGACCAGTTGAAGCGCCGCGGCGTCCCGATCATCGCGCTCACCGGCCAGGCCGACTCGGTGCTGGCGCGGCACGCGACCGTCGTGGTGGACGCAAGCGTCGCGGAGGAGGCCTGCCCCGAGACACTGGCGCCCACGGCGAGCACCACGGTCGCGCTGGCGCTGGGCGACGCGCTCGCCGTCACCTTGCTCGAGGTCAAGGGTGTGCGCCGCGAGGACTTCGCCGCGCTGCACCCGGGCGGCGCCCTGGGCCGCGCGCTGCTGCTCCGCGTCGCCGACGTCATGGTCACCCAACAGCTACCCACGCTCGCGCCCGACCGGCCGATGCGCGAGTGCGTGGTGCTCCTCGCCCAGCGGCGCGGCACCGTGGCGGTCGTGAACGGCACGGGTGAGCTCGCCGGTGTCGTCACCGCGGGCGATCTCACGCGGCTGATGGAGCGTCAGCCCCACTTCCTCGACGTGCCGGTGCGCGATGTGATGACCAAGGCTCCCAAGACCACGGAGCCCGGCGAGCTGGCCGGCGCGGCCGTGCGCGTGATGGAGCAGTACGGCATCATGGCCCTGCCGGTCCTGGGCGACGGCCGCAAAGTGGTCGGGATGGTGCACCTGCACGATCTCATGAAGGCGGGAATCGCGTGAGGCGCCTCGGCATGCTCCTTCTGCTCGGTGGATGGTCGAGTGCCGGGTGTGGCGGCGGCGTCCGCCCCACCGCCACCATCAGCGCGCCTGACAGCGCCGACCAGGTGCTCGTACAGATGTCGACGTATGTGACGGGCGAAGGCATCGTGCGCGCGCGGGTGCGGTCCGACACGGCGTACATGTACTCCAACACGCAGAGCGCCGAGCTGCGCGGCGTGCACGTGACCTTCTACGACGACCGCGGCGCCCAGACGTCGACGCTGACGGCGCGGGAAGGCACCTATCACTGGCGTTCGGCGGAGATGGAGGCACGCGGCAACGTCATCGTCCTCACCACCGATGGCCGGACTCTGCGCTCCGAAGTGATGCGCTACAGCGAGACCAAGAACGAAGTGTCGTCCGACAAGCCCTTCACCTACGACGGCCCCAACAACCACGTCCAAGGAGAGGGCTTCACGTCGGATCCGGGGTTCAAGAACGTCGTCGCCAAGCACCCGCGCGGCACCGGCGGCCACTTTACGCTGCCGAATCAGTGATCCTCGTGCTTCTCGCGCTCGCCCAGCAGCCCGTCTCCGCCGATAGCGCGCGGCCCCAGGGGCGCCCCTGCCAGGTGGCGATCGACTCGGTGGGGCACTATGGCCGCCAGACGGTCGGCGCGGTGGGCGATACGAATTACTTCGCGGGCGGCGGCGTCCTCGCGCACTGCGAGGGCACGGGCAGCACGTTCGCATCGGACAGCGTCGCCTGGTACTCGGGCCAGCGCCGCTTCGACATGATCGGCCGCGTGAAGATCCGCGATACGTCCCTCGCGCTCGACGCCAATCTGGCGTACTACTATCTGCGTGAAGAACGCCTCGAGGCGCACAACAATGTGGTCGCGACGAGCCGCAGCAACGGCTCCACGCTGCGCGGTCCCAACTTGAACTACCTGCGCGCCGCCCCCGGGATTCGCGACACGTTGGAGATGTTCGCCACGCAGCGGCCGACGATCGAGTACGGCGGCCAGGCGGATTCCACGGAGCCGTACGTGATCGTGGGCGACCGCGTCCACTTCAAGGGCGACGACCGCATGTGGGCGGGTGGCAACGTCACGGTGGACCGCTCCGATCTGGCGGCCCGCGCCGACTCCATGGCCATGAATCAGACGACCGGGCTGGGCGTGCTGATCGGCAAGCCCAAGGTCCAGGGCAAAGGCGAGCGGTCCTATACGCTCGTGGGCACCCGCATCGAGTTGCTGCAGCACGACCACGAGCTGAAGCAGGTGCAGGCCCTTGGCGCAGGGCAGGCATCCGGCGCCGATTGGCACCTCACGGCGGACACCATTCACCTGGCCCTCGCGCAGTCCAAGCTGCAGCAGGCATTCGCCTGGGGTGACTCATCGCGCCCGCACGCCGTGTCCACCCTGCAGACGATTCAATCGGACTCGCTCGCCCTCGACGTCCCCGGTGAGGTGCTGACCGAAGCACGCGCGTTCCGCCACGCCCGGTCCACGTCGAAGCGCGACTCGACCTCCGGGCCGGGTGAGACCGATTGGATCGTGGGGGATACACTCACGGCGCACTGGGTGCAGGCACCGGATTCCGCGGGACACAGCAAGGCGCAGCTGCAGCGGCTCGTCGCCCGCGGCTCGGCCCGGGCGTTCACGCACCATTACGACACCAAAGAGAAGACCCAGCCGCCGGCCATCGACTACTCCCGCGGCAAGCAGATCGCCATCACGATGATCGGCGACCGCATCGACCGCGTGCTCGTGAGCGGCCAGGCGGACGGCGTCCACCTGACGCCGCGGCCACCCGTGGACACGACCAAGAAGCGGGCGCCGGCCGACTCCACGCGCCGTCCGCCCCGTCGCCCATCGAGCCGTCCATGACGGCCCCGGCCCCCCACCTCACCGATCTGCTCGCCACGCGCGACACATCGCTCGCGCTGGGCGCGGCGGCGCTGGCCCGCGTCGCCGGCCCCGATGGCCACACCACGTTCGACGAGCTGGCCATCGCCTATCGCGATGCGTTCCTGCGCTTGCGCAGCGACGCCACCGGTCTCCCGGGCCCCGACACCGGCACCCTGTCCGTCGACGAAGCGCGCGACCACCTGCGCACGTCCGTGCTGCCGCGCCTCGCGCTGCTCGATTTGGTGCTCGTGCCCACGGGCCAGCTGTGGGGCGAGGCCCCGGTGAGTTTCACGGCGGAAGTGTGGGCCGATATCGGGCCGCGCCGCGAGGCCGCGGTGGCCGAGCTGCTGGCGCTGGCGGGCCATCGCGCGGCGGCCGTGAGCGGCGAGCATGCGGCAGTGCGCGGCGGCAGTGTGCTCGAGGCGCAGTCGCTCGTGAAGACCTACCGCCGGCGCCGGGTGGTGGACGACGTCTCCATACGGCTCGAGCAGGGCGAGATCGTGGGGCTCCTGGGCCCCAACGGGGCAGGGAAGACCACCACCTTCTACATGATCACGGGCTTGATCAAGCCCGAGCAGGGCCGCATCCTGATCGACGGCACGGACATCACCGGCGAGCCGATGTTCCGGCGCGCCCGGGCGGGGATCGGCTACCTGGCGCAGGAGCCGTCCGTGTTCCGCAAGCTCACCGTGGAGGAAAACGTTCTGGCCATCCTCGAGACGCTGCCGATCGACGACACCGAGCGGCGCCAGCGGCTCGAGGGGTTGCTCGACGAGCTGGCCATCAAGCACCTGCGCCGCCAGAAGGCGTTCCAGCTGTCGGGCGGCGAGCGCCGCCGGCTCGAGATCACGCGCGCCCTCGTCACCCAGCCCAAGTTCATGCTGCTGGACGAGCCGTTCGCGGGCGTCGATCCGATCGCCGTGCACGACATTCAGACGATCGTCGCGAGCCTGCGCCATCGCGGCATCGGCGTGCTGATCACGGATCACAACGTGGAGCAGACGCTCGATATCGTCGATCGCGCCTACATCATGTTCGAGGGCAA
>JBGPOE010000101.1:0-4865 GCA_041487875.1 Gemmatimonadota bacterium
ATCGCCTTCCAGAGGAATTCGAAGAGCAGCAGCGGCAGCATCTGCAGCGGATAGCGAACGCCCAGCGCCATCATGGCCGTCAATGCCGCCAGCAGGCTGGAGGCAACCCCATGCATCAGGGTCCAGGGTTGGTGGTGGAACATCAGGGGCCAGATGATCGATCCCTCGCCCACGCAGACGAGCAGGTACAGGGCCCGCATCAGATACAGGCGGAACGTCGATACCTCAGTCATGGCGCGACTCCCTCTCTCTGCAATGGATGGTGCGAAGCAATCTGGCGGTGGGACTCGAGGCGAGGACCCGCGGATTTCGCCCTCACCGTACGTGGGCGCAGAGGTGAAGGATTCCCCGACCTACCGTCGCCCGCACCATACAGCGACATTTCGCGCGGTACCCTAACGGAGCGAGAGATGCGATTTCTCATGATGGCACTGACCGCCCTGCAGAATCCAACGGTCACGGTCCAAGTCGAGCAGAAGAGCACGTCCTGGTATACCCAACCGACGTGGCTCGCGATCGGGGGCGTGGCACTCGTGGTGATTATTCTGATCGCCGTGCTGGCGGGCCGCAGTGGCCGGAAGGCGCCGTAATGCGGCGGTAGTGAAATAGCCGGGCGGGCGGGGAGTGGTGGTGGGTATCGAGGAGTCTGAGAAATGAACATCAAGAAACTACTCGTTGATTTTGTAACCGTGTTTGCTGTAAGCCTGATTGTTTGCGTCATTGTGACGTTGCTTTGGAACCTCATCGTTCATCGGGCAAGCACCATAGACTGGGAAACATCGTTCCGTTTCGCCATCCTTCTCGGCATCATCTTGCCATGGATGGAAACACGAAGAAGTAGGGAGAAATAGAAAAGCCCCCTCCGGGTCTCCCGAGAGGGGGCTAACTCCATATAGCGGCGGTCGGACTCGAACCGACGACCCGCGGATTATGATTCCGCTGCTCTAGCCAGCTGAGCTACGCCGCCGAGAAGCCGCAATCTAATGATCCCGCGGCACCAACCGGTAGAGGATCTCCCCGTCCCGGATCATCCCAAATTGCTCCCGCGCCGCCCGCTCCTGCGCCACGGCATCGTTCTCGATCGCCCGCGTATAGCGCGCCAGCGAGTCGAGCTGCGCCTCGAGCTGGCGCACGGTGTCGCGCTCGGCGCCGAGCCGCTGCCGCAACGTCCACCAGTCGGCGGTCGAGTATTCGCCGCCGTACACCGCGAACCCCACCAGCGCCGCCACGGCGACAAGCCCCGCAATCTGCGTCTTCTTCACAACCCGTACAGCTCCCGCCCGGGATAGGTGCCCACGTCGCCCTACTTCACGCGCACGGGGACGAGGATCGTGTTGCCCAACGTCCCGTTCCCGAGCCGGCCGTCGCCGTTGTACCCCCAGCAGTACGCCGCGCCCGCTGTCGTGACGCCGCAGGTGTGACCGGCCCCGGCGCTCACCGCGGCGAAGATGAGCCCGCCGGACACTGCCACGGGGGTAGTGCCATAGGTCGTTGCGCCGGTGCCGAGCTCGCCGAACGCGTTTTCGCCCCAGCAGTACGCCGCGCCTGCGGCCGTGACACCACAGGTGTGATAGTACCCAGGGCTCACGGCAGCCAAAGTGCGCCCGCCAGACACCGCCACAGGGGTGGTGCTGGTGATCATCGTGCCGGTGCCGAGCCGGCCGTCGACGTTATAACCCCAGCAGTACGCGGTGCCCGCCGTCGTGACCCCGCAGTTGAAACCGCCCCCGGTGTTCACGGCGGCGAAGGTGAGCCCGGCGGACACGGCCATGGGGGTGATGCTGTGACTAGTCGTATCGCCGGTTCCCAGCTGGCCGAAGGAGTTGTCGCCCCAGCAGTACGCCGCCCCGGCGGTCGCGAGCCCGCAGGTGTCGTAGTATCCGGCGCTCACCGCCGCGAAGGTGAGCCCGCCGGACACCGCCACGGGAGTGGTGCTGGTGGCGGTATCGCCGGTGCCGAGCTCGCCGTCGGTGTTGTCGCCCCAGCAGTACGCCGCCCCTGCGGTCGTGAGCCCGCAGGTGTGAAAGTGCCCGCCGCTCACCGCGGAGAACGTGAGTCCGCCGGACACCGGCACGGGGGTCGTGCTGCTGGTCGTATCGCCGGCGCCGAGCTGGCCGTAGGTGTTGGCGCCCCAACAGTACGCCGCGCCCGCAGTCGTGACCCCGCAGGTGTGAGAAGACCCAGTGCTCACCGTAGCGAAGGTGAGCCCGCCGGACACCGCCACCGGGATCGTGCTCTTGGTCGTATCGCCGGTGCCGAGCTCGCCGTGAGGGTTGTCGCCCCAGCAGTACGCCGCGCCCGCAGTCGTGACTCCGCAGGTGTGCAAGCCTCCGGCGCTCACCGCAGCGAAGGCCGGCGGGATCGCAAACGCGGCGCTCGTTGCCCCAATGAGGCTATGCGCGGTCGCCGCCAGCGTGTACCCGCTGTCCGGCTTGTCAATCGTGAGCGTGGTGAACGTGGCGACTCCGTTCACGCCGGCCGTCGTCGTCGTGCCGCCGAGCGTCCCCCCTATCGGGTTCGTCCCGATCGCGACGGTCACAGCCACGGTGGCGCTCGTCACCGTATTGCCGAACGCGTCCTGCACGGCCACTTGGACCGCCGGCGTGATCGGCTGCGTCTCGGCGGTGGTGCTGGGCTGAACCGTGAAGGCAAGCTTGGCCGCCGCTGCGGGGGCGATGGCAAACGACGCACTGGTGGCGCCCGCGAGGCCTGACGCCGAGGCGACCAAGCTATAGCCGCTGTCCGCCTTGTTGATCGCGAGCCCGCTGAACGTCGCCACCCCGTCCACCGCGCTCACCGTCACGGTCCCGGACAAGGTGCCGGCCCCCGGATTGGTCCCGATCGCGAGGGTGACAAGGGCCGTCGCGCCGGTCACCCGCACCCCCGTCGAATCCTCGACCGTCACCTGCACCGCGGGTGAGATGGTCTGCCCCGCCGTCGTGCTCGTCGGCCCCACAGTGAACGCCAGCTTCGCCGCCGCCGGCGCGATGGCAAACGGCGCACTGGTGGCGCCCGCGAGGCCTGCCGCCGAGGCCACCAGGGTGTAGCCGGTACCCGCCTTATCGATCGTGAGCCCACTGAACGTCGCCATGCCGTCCACCGCATTCATTGTCACGGTCCCGGACAACGTCCCGCTCCCGGGATTGGTCCCGATCGCGAGCGTCACCGCGGTCGTCGCACCGCTCACCCGCGCCGCGCTTGCATCTTCGACCGTCACCTTCACCGCGGGCGAGATGGCCTGCCGCGCGGTCGTGCTCGTCGGGCCCACGCTGAACGCCAGCTGCGTCGCCGCCGGCGGGCTCGTGGACTCGCTGCAGCCGAGTATCACGGCTTCGACGACGGCGATGGTCGCCGCTAACAGCGAATGCCTTCTGCCCCGAGGGATCACGATGATGGCGTTGTGCATTTCCGTCCCCTCCTGTCACAACCCGTACAGCTCCCGCCCGGGATAGGTCCCCACGTCCCCCAGCTCCTCGGCGATGCGCAACAGCTGATTGTACTTGGCGACGCGGTCGGTGCGCGACGCGCTGCCCGTCTTGATCTGCCCCACACCTGAGGCTACGGCTAAGTCGGCTATAAAAGTATCCTCGGTCTCCCCCGAACGGTGCGAGATCACCGCGCCGTAGCCGTTGGACCGCGCCAGCTCGATGCACTGCAACGTCTCGGTGAGCGTGCCGATTTGATTCACCTTGATCAAAATGGCGTTCGCCACGCCCTCCTCGATGCCGCGCGACAACAGGTCCATGTTGGTGCAGAAAATATCATCGCCCACGAGCTGCACCCGCTGGCCCAACGCCGCGGTGAGCTTCGCCCAGCCGCCCCAGTCGCCCTCGGCCAATCCATCTTCGATTGAGACGATGGGGTAGCGGTCGATCCAGCTCTTGTACAGCGCGATCATTTCGTCGGATGACTTCGAGCCCGCCCCGCTCTTCTTGAACGTGTACGTGCCGTCCGCATACAGCTCGGACGCCGCGGGATCGAGCGCGATCGCCACGTCCTTCCCCGCCTCGTAGCCCGCGGTCTCGATCGCCGACATGATGGCCTCGAGCGCCGCCTCGTCGTGCGGCAGGCTCGGCGCAAAACCGCCCTCGTCCCCCACCGCGGTCGAGAGCCCCCGCTTGGCGAGGACTTTCTTCAACGCGTGGAACACCTCCACGCCCATCCGCAGCGCCTCGGGAAAGTTCTCGCCGCCGATCGGGACGACCATGAACTCCTGGAAATCCAGGTTGTTGCCGGCGTGCACGCCGCCGTTCACGATGTTCATCATCGGCACGGGCAGCACGTGCGCGATCGGGCCGCCCAGATACCGATAGAGCGTGAGACCCGTTTCCTGTGCCGCCGCGCGCGCCGCCGCGAGCGACACGGCGAGGATCGCGTTGGCACCCAAATGGCTCTTGTTGGGCGTGCCGTCGAGCTCGAGCATCGCGTAATCGAGCGCCGCCTGGTCCAAGGCCTCGAATCCTTCGAGCCGCGGCGCGATGATCTCGTTGACGTTCTTCACCGCCTCGAGCACGCCCTTGCCGCCGTAGCGCTTCAGGTCGCCGTCGCGCAGCTCGACCGCCTCGCGCTCGCCCGTGGACGCACCCGAAGGCACGGCGGCCCGGCCCGCCGCCCCGCTCGACAGGTTGACGTCGGCCTCGACGGTGGGGTTGCCCCGGCTGTCCAGGATTTCGCGCGCGCGCACTGCGATGATCGTGCTCATGGTGGGCTCAACCCTAAGACCGCCGGGTGCCCGAGTCAACGCGCGCGCGCAACGCCGCGATCGCGGCGCGCGTGCGCTCGCGCAGCTGGTCCCTATCATCAAGCGTGAGTCCCACCGTCAGAATTGGCTCGCCGATGCGGATTTGAATCGTCTTGCGGCGCAA
>JBGPOE010000102.1:0-4707 GCA_041487875.1 Gemmatimonadota bacterium
CATCTCCTGACTCCAACGGCAGGCGGGCACCACACCTGCGCGCCCACCAACGGCGCCGCCACATATTGCTGGGGGCGCAATATCGACGGCCAGCTCGGCGCCGGATTCGCGTCCTTTTTCGAAAAAACACCCCTCCCGGTGACAGGCCTCGCACGCTTCACCGGACTGGCCGGCGGTGAGGACCACACCTGCGGGCTCGCCGGCAACGGCGCCGCGTCCTGCTGGGGTGACAACACGGCGAGCCAGCTCGGCTCCGGCGGCAACCTCTCCGCCAACCCGACCCCGGCGGCGGTGACGGGCGGTAACACGTTCCGGCAGCTCACCGCCGGCGCGCGGCACAGCTGCGGCATCAGAACGGACTCCTTGGCCTACTGCTGGGGGTCCAACGACAGTGGCCAGCTGGGCGACAGCCTGACCGGCGGCGGCGGCGCCGCGCCCGTGCGGGTGGCCGAGAGCCGTCACTACACCATCCTGAGCGCGGGTGGTACCCACACCTGCGGCGTGAACGGGCTGATCATGTACTGCTGGGGGGGCAACGCCAACGGTGAACTGGGTGACGGCACCGCTTCGACCCGCCCGTACCCCGTGCTCGTGAACGGCACGGCCGACTGGCTCGATGTCACGGCCGGCACGAGTCACACCTGCGGCCGGTTGCTGGGCAGCGCGGCGTTTTGCTGGGGCCTGAACGACCGCGGCCAGCTCGGCACGGGCCAGGTGGATTCGCTGTCGCGGCGGCCCGTGGCGGTCAGCGGCGGCCACGCGTGGCTCATGCTCGCGGCCGGCGGCGCTCACACCTGCGGCATCGCGGCGGATAGTCTGGCGTACTGCTGGGGCGCTAACGATAGAGGCCAGCTGGGCGACAGCTCCTTCAGCGACCGCCCGGCGCCCGTGGCGGTCTACGGCGGCATCCGGTTCGTGTGGATCACCGCGGGCGACGCGCACACCTGCGGGTTCTCGACCACCGGCTTGGTGTACTGTTGGGGTGACAACGGCGACGGCCAGCTGGGCGATGGCTCGACGACCCCGCGGCCCGCGCCGGTCCTGGTAAATCCGCAGTAGCTAGTGCGCCGAGAAGTCGACCGGAACGTCGATCAGCACGCGCACTTTTCTTCCCTCCACGACTCCCGGCCAGAACCGCGCTCCCAGGACGTACGCGCGCGCCGGCTCTTCAAACGCCGCGCCAGGGCTGGACACGATGCGCAGCGAGCCGGGCTCCGCACGACCCAGCGTGTCGATCACGGCCGACACCACCACACGCACGTCCACGCGCGCCGTCTTCACCGTCGACGGATACGCCGGCGGTTCCGCCGAGACGATGGTCGGGGGCTGATCGACCTGGTCGGCGCGGAACACGCCGCCCACGGCGCGACGGTCGAGCTTGAAATCGATCGGCACGTCCACCACCGCGCGCACCGGATGGCCGTGCTGCCGCGCCGGCCGGAACTGCGCCGCGTAGACGAAATCGATGGCGGGCTGATCGAATCCCGCGTGCGGCGACTGCACCACCGCCGCCGAACCGGGCTCGACCCGGCCCGCCGTATCAACGACCACCTGCACGATCACGCGGCCCTCGATGCCCTGCGCGCGCAAGCTGTCGGGATACGCGGGGCGGCCCGCCGACACCACCTCGGTCGTGCGCAAACGGCCGCCGCAGGCGGCGGCACAACAGAGCAGCACGGCAAGACGCATGCGCAGAAGCTACCGCTCAACCGGGCCGGTGCCAGATCTCCACGACGTGCTCGTCGCCGAGCTCCAGCCGGACCTCACCGTGATGGCAGCCGTCCCGCTCGCTCACCCGTGGCGTGAGCCGCTCGCCGTCCACGGTGGCATCGGACGGCACGCGCCCGGCGGGCATCGCCGGCGCCACCACCAGCGCGAGCCGCCGGCCGCCCGTGCGCCGCGCCCGCACCTCCACGCGGTCCGGTTTCGCGGCCACGCGGACATCGAGCGTCGTGTGGCCGACGTGCAGGTTGCGCCACTCACAGTCGCGCCAGCGCGCCGGCAGGTGCGGGGTCAACGTGAGGCGCTCGGCCAGCGCGTCGGGCCTGGCGCCGAGCATACCTTCGACGAGCGGTGCCACGAGCATCGCGGCCGACCACGCCTGATCGGGGCAGACGCCCGCCGCGCGTTCCGTGGCGCCGTGCAGCACTTCGTCGAACATGCCCACGCCGCGCGCGAACGGCAGCCGGGCGTTGGCGAGCAGATGCTCGCAGCCCGCCTCGCCGCGATGGCAGGCGTACTCGGCGAGACTCACCCACCCCGTGTAGAGCGGCCACACGGCGCCGGTGTGATAGCCCGCGGGATTGTAGAGCGGATCGTGCGTGGAGAGCAGCCGCACACCCCAGGGCGCCGAAAACTCCGGTGACGCGATGGCGTCGAGCCACGCGGCGGCGTCGTTTGCGTCCACGGCGCCGAGCAGCAGCGGCACCGCGGTGAGCGCCGTGCGGTGGCGCTGCGGCGAGCCGTCGGCCGTGAGGCCCAGGGCGAACCCTCGGTCCACGTGGAATCGTGCGGCGATCTCCGAGCGCACACGCACGGCACGCTCGCCCAGCTCCGCCGCCAGCGCGTCCTTGCCGAGGGCCTGCGCCACCGGCCCGAGGCTCTCCACCGCGGCGAGCCAGATGGCCGCGAGGTACAGCGTGGTTTTGGCGCCCGCGAGCGGGCCCATCTCGATCCAACCGTGGCCCACACCGGCGTTCTCGATCAACCCGTCGCCGTCGCTGTCCGTTTCGAGGCAGAAGCGATAGGCGCGCTCGAGTTCCGCCCAGCGCTCGTCCAGAAACGGCAGGTCGCCGGTCCACGCGGCGTAGCGACCGGCCAGCAGCAGGAACAGCGGCGTGCTGTCGGCCGCGTCGTAGTGGGCGAGGCCGCTGGTGGTGAGCTCGTGGATCACCTTCCCCGTGACGTCCTGCGTGCGGCCGAGGTGGCGCAACACCAGGCGCGCGAGCGAAAAGTCGCCGGCCGCGAGTGCCGCCAACGCGGTCCAGCAACCGTCGCGCCCGAAGTACCAGGCGTAGCCAGGGCGGCCGTCGTCCCAGCCGGGCCGCGACGCGGCATAGCCCGCCACGAGCGAGCGGCCCACGTCCGGCGTATCGACCACGAATCCGTCCACCCGCTGCTTGGCCCACTCGACGGCGGCATTGAGCTCGGTGTCGGGGGAGAGCAACCGGAATTGGTAATCGCGCACCTGTTCTTCGTGGCGGCGGCGTTGCGCCACGAGCGCTGTGACGCCGCGGCGGCGCAGGGCGGCGTGGGCCTCGCCCTCCTCCTCTGCCGCCCCGCCGATCCTCCCGCCAATGACCGCGAGCCGCAACGGCTCATCCAGCGTGGCGCTCAAGGTACAGCGCAACGCGGCCATGCCACCGACTGCTTCAGTGCGCCACCCGACCGGCCGGTTGGCTGCGAACGTCACGGCGGCAGCCGTGTGGCTCACCACGAGGGCGCGGCCGTCGGCCCCCAGGTTGAACCGCAGATCGCCGGCGCAGCCCGCGGGATAGGGCCACATGCGCCGCAAGTCCACGGTCCAGGACACCGTCACCGCGGGCGCCGCCCGCAGATTGCGCGCCCGGCCGATTTTTTCGGCGCGATACTCGATGAGCGCGACGGCGTGCTCGAGCGCGGTCGTCACCGTCTCCTCCACGATCCGCTGGCGCGACACTAAGTGCCGCTGCACCACCGTCGGCGCGACCTGCGCATCGCGCACCAGCGGGACCTCGCCGCCGATCTCCACGCGCCAGTCCTGCACCAGCCGCCACGGGTGTTCCCAGATCTCCCGCACGCCGCTCTGCTCGCCGCCCACCACGAGCAGGCGGCGGCCGGCGAGCACGGTCGCTTCGTCGGTGAGCGCGCGAGTGGCGGCGGCGAGCGGCGACTCGAGGCCGGGGAACGCGCCGTCCAGCGGCGGCGGCTCGGGTACGAGCAGCCCGTCGTCGCGGCGGCAGCGCGTGCCGGGCGCGGGCCACTCTGCCGCGGGCGCCGCGCGCGTGGCATGCGGGATGGCGCCGCCCGTCAGTGCGTTGGCCAGCACGGCGCGCAACTGGCGCGCGAGTCGCGCGTCCGCTGCGTCCAACGCCATGAACGCGCCAAGACACAACACCCCGCCTGCCGCCACCGCGTACTCCCACGCGATCACGCGATCGGCGTCGAGCCGGATGTAGGATCGCTCGCACGCCACGACGCGCCCACCCGCCGGACGCTTGCCGCGGGCGTACACCGCTCGCGCATCGGGCTCTCCGGCACTCGGCGCCCACACATAGGTCCCGTTCGCCATCCCGGCGAACAGCGGATGCTTGCCGAAAGCCGCCAGGCCGCGCACGTACGGCGCGGTCTCTCCGGGCCCCGCCCGCCAGGACACGGTGTGCGCGTCGTTCGGCCCGTCCTGCTCGAGACCGAGCGTGGCGCAGCGCGCGGCGGCCCGGCCCGTGAGGAGCAGGCGCCCGCCGGCCGCGACCCACGCCATGATGGGATCGCGCGGCAGCGGCGGCGGCTCGACCGTCGCATGAATCCAGACGACGTCGAGACCGGAAAGGGATGAAGACAAGGCGTCAAGCGAAAGGCGTCGAGCAGGGGCGTCGAGCAGAGACGTCACAAACGCCCAGGCTGAGTCCGCGCCGGGGCCCGTGGCCAGCAGGCCGATCCGTCTCAGAAGGCGATCTCCAGCGGCACGCCGACTTTCCCGGCACCCGCCGACCGGCCGTTCACCCACGC
>JBGPOE010000103.1:0-4679 GCA_041487875.1 Gemmatimonadota bacterium
GAGGGCGTTGTAGAAATTCAGCCCCGCCGTGTTCCAGGTGAGACGCGCAGTGTAGCTGCCGAGCTTGGCGCCGCCCGCGCCGGTCATGTCCACCGCGATCGGCACGAGCACCGTGTTGAAGCGCTGGCCGGTGAGCTCGCCACCGACGGCCGCGGTCACCTGTGCGCCGAGCGCGCCGCCGCAGCCGAGCCCCAGCAGGGCCAACCCGAGGGCGCGCCTCACGGGACCCTCTTCATGCCGGGGGTGGAGTTGCCGACGGCGTCTCGGCCGATCACGCCGATCGATCCGTCGGCCCGCCACACGTACAGGCGATTACGGTTGTGATAGGTGGCGAACAGCACGCCTTGGTCGGTCCATGCCGGGTTGAACGCGCCTCCCGGCAGACTGACCCGTACGGCGAACGGTCCGCCCGCAACCGCGGGAGCGGCGGCGACCACCCGCTTGTTGTCCACGATCAGGTCGAAGAACAAGGAATCGCCCGCCTGGTTCCAATCCACCCACCGCGGTACCAGGCTCGCGCCGCTGGCGGCGTACACCGTCTGGTCGCTGGCCACGTCGTCCAGCGACACGCTGTGCACCTCGCCGCCATTCAACAGGTTCGCATAGGCGACTGTCCGGCTACCCGGCAGGGGTTGCCAGGTGACGGCTTCCACATTGCTCGGAGTCCCCAGCATTGCGTGCGCGTTCGACCCGTCCGCGGCCATCACCCAGATCTGATTGCTGGTGACGAACACAATCGAGTCGCCTGCCGGCGACCAGTCGGGCGACTGGTCGATCGTGACATGTGTCGGGGTCAAGTTGACGCGGCCCGACCCGTCGGCACTCGCCTTGCAGACGTTGGGGTAGCCCAAACTGTTGAAGCAGATGAAGAGCACGCTGCCGTCGGCGGGGGAGACGCGCGGACGCCAGTCATAGTTGCCCACGTCCGCGCTGTCACCGGCCACCGTGGCGGCGGTGCCGCCGGCGGCTCGGATCGCCAAGCCCGAGACACCGGCCACGCCGGGATTCGTTCCCTCACGGGTGAAGTACAGCGGTCGCGGGAACGTCGCTTCCGGCGCACACGCGTCGACGATTCCCTGCCCGACCCGGAAGCCCGTGGTCGGCAGGTCGATCGCCGCCGAGAGCATCAGCAGGGCGTCGCGCGACGTCACTTGGCCGTCGGCGTCCACGTCCGCGTGGGTCAGCGTGTAGGGGCCGGTCGAGAGCCCCACCGCCCCCGACAGCGTGATCAGGGCATCGAGGCTGTTGATCACGCCGTCACCGCTGACGTCGCCCCACAGGCCCGACGCGTGGCACACCTCGGTGACGTCGCCCACGCGGTCGGCCGTACGGTCGGTTCCGAGGCGGTCCTTCACGACCACGGGATCGAGGTACAGAGTGGAGCCGTCCACGGCGCCGCCCGCGAGCGCGAAGTGCGCCTGGAGGACGTTGTGCTGGAAGTACTGGATCGACCCGCAGCCCGCGGCCGACAGCTCCACAAAATTGCTGCCGCTCACCGGCGCATTAAGAGGATTGGCCGCGCTGTCGGGACAGATCGAGCGGGCGTCGACAAAGCTGAGCCGTGCCGGGTCGAAATACAGGCGCAGCGTGAAGGCGCCCAGCGCGTACGAGTTGAAGTTGTAGTCCTGCGCCGCGACCGTGACGGTGACTTGCCCGCCCGCGGTCGTGACGTACGCCGTGTCGCCGGTGTTGTAGGGCTCCAGGAAGAACAGACGCAGCTGCGCGCCGGAAGGCACTTGGGCGCGTGCGGCGCCCGCCACTCCGAGACCCGCTAACGCGCCGAGCAGGAGCATGCGCTTCATTGGCCGGCCCGTCCCTTCTGCGACGGTGTGCGCGCGGCCCGCGCGGCCCGCGCGGCCTCGGCCTGCCGCTGCCGCTGGAGCTGCGTGGCGGCGCGCTCGGCGCGCTCCTGCGCGCGGACCGCGTCCGCCTGGGTCCGGGCCCGCAGCCTCTCGCCACGCTGCGCCACCGCCCGCGCCACGCGCGAGTCGCCCGTCACCGCCGCCATCCGGTCCGCGAGCGTCGCTTGCCGTGCATTAGCGGCCACCGGCGCGGGCGCCGCCCGCGCGGTCCGCGCGGGCGCCACGTACGTGCGCACCGGCAGGCTCCGCGCGGCAGTCGTGGACCGCGCCGCAATCACGCGCACCGGCGGCGCCAGCGGCGGCAGCGACGGCGTGGGATCGGTCGTCAATGGGTTCGAGAAGTCCACGGTGCCGAACACGCTGTCGGCCAGAGGCGTGTTCGCGCCGGCGGCATCACCCCACCAGTTCTGCTGGGCGATCACCTGATCGATCGGGGAATTGACCGCGTACAGGGCGTTGTTCACGAACGCGTTGCCCTGCAGTACGTGTGTGGTCGCGTTGTCGCCCGGGTCCCTCAGACCATCGCCACGGTTGTTGGCGATGTGGTTACCGGTCATCGTAACTTGGCCGTAGTCCACCCACACGGCGGCGGAATCGGTCGCGCTGATCGCGTTCGAGTCGAGCGACGCCAGGACGCCAACGATGTTGATCTCCACGCCGCGCGCCGCGTGGCGAATGGTGTTGCGCTCGAGCGAATCGATCGCGCCGCCGTTCGCGAGCCCGATGCCGACCGGTCCCGAGCCGTAGTAGCCGCTGTTCGTCACGGTGTCGATGAGGTTGCCCCGGACGTTGAGCGTATCGACGTAATCCGCCCAAATCGCCCGGTCGGCCACGTTCAGGATGGTGTTCGAATCCACCCGTGCGTGCCCGAAAAGACTGTAGGAGAAACCCTGCAACCAGATAGCGCCGCTGTGGCCGCCGCCACGGATCTGATTGCCCACGATCGTCGCGACGCTGGGCGGTGTGACGTGAATCGCCGCATCGGTGGCGTTGGCCGGCGCCGTGATTACGTTGGCACGGATCTCGGCGGTGAAGGCGAACCCGGAGCTGCTGATGTACACGCCGCTGGCGCAACCAGTGACGCTGTTGCCGCTGACGACGGCGTTCGCGCCCTGCATGTAGATCGCGTCGGTGTTTGTGGCGCCCGCGGCACTGCACGTCACCGTGTTGCCGCTCACCACCGCCGTATCGACGGCGTTGTTGTTGCCGTACATCTCGATGCCGTCGTATGTGGGCCGGAGGATGGTGTTGCCCGCCGCGTACAGCGTGTCGCCTTCGAGATCGACCGGGTACTGGAAGTCGGCGATCATGCTGTTGCGCAGCGTGTCGGCGCCGGCGCCGTACGTGTAGATCCCGTCGTACCCCGCCGATAGCGAGAGACTGTCTCCCACGAACACCATGTCCGAGATCTCGACCGGGTACTGTGTGTTGACGGTGGTCAGGTCACGCACGGTGGCCGTGGGCGCCGGCGCCCCGCAGCACGGGCCGACCAAGTAGACGGCTTCGTACGTGTCGGTGATCGTGGCATGCGTCACGCTGACTGTCGAATCGTAGAACTCGAGGGCGTAGTTCAGGTTGCTGCCCGTGAAATGGCTCACGGCGCCGGGGATGTGCTGGGCGTAGATGCCTTCGGCGCACTGGGGGCACCCGGCGGGATCGCCCGTGATCGTGACGCTGTCGGCCACCAGGGTGCCGCCCGCCACAATGGGCTGGACGTACAGCCCCGTACCGGACTGCGTCACGGTGATCCGCGACCGGGTGGCACGCAGCGCGGTCACGTTGCTGAAGTACGCCTGGTTCCCGCTCGCCACCACGGAGTCGATGGCGACGCTGTCGAGCGCGTACGCGTCCAGCCAGTTGTTGTACCCCGTCGCGAGCAGGCTGTCGTCCACCAGGCGCGCGTAGCCGCCGGGGTTGCCGACGCCGGACAGCCGCACGGCGACGTATCCCTCACCCACCACCGCGCTGTGCGTCATGAGCGCCGAGCGCAGGTCGTACGCGTAGACGGCGGAATTGTTGCCGACGCGCGCGAAGTGGCTGCTGTCCACCACCAGAGCGAGCGAGGTGGGCTGCGGCAGGCGGCCGCCACCGAGGCTGAGCGCGTCGACGTTGATCGCGTAGGACCCGAGATCGTGGAACGTGGACCGCCGCACCGTGACGCTGTCGGCCGCGCCGGCATAGACCGCGTCGTTGCCGAGATCGCTGAACACCACGCGATCCACCGTCAGGTCTTGCACCACCCCGAACGCGTCGATGCCCGTGGTGCAGCCGGTCACCCCGTCGCCCGTGAGCGTGGACCGCCGCACCACCAGTTGGCGGATGTCGCTCGAGCCGACCGCCTCGGATACGCAGGTGCCGGCCGCGGCGGTGTAGGTCAGACTGTCCACCACCAGCGTGTCGAGGCCGAACGCCTCGACACCCGCGTTGGTATTGTCGATCGTGACGTTGTGCACCTCGCCGCGGCGTCCGTTGAAGAAGGAGATCGCCGCCGCCTGGCCCGTGGACAGCACCACGCCACCCGCACCCGACTGGCCGAGAATCACCACGCCCTGGCTGAAGAATCCGGGGTCGGCGTAGTGGCCGGCGTGCACGAAGACCGTATCGCCCTCGGCCGTGATGCCCGCGGCCTCGGCGAGCGATGCGAACGGCAGGGCGGCCGAGCCGATACGGTTCGCGGCGCTGATGGCGGCGGCATCCACCACGTGATGGCTGCGCCGGGTGACGACCGTCATGGTCGTGACGGCGCTGTCGCGCGTGCCGCTCTTGCCGACGAGCGTCACGACGCCCGCCCCCGCCGCGATCGCGCGGCCGTCCTGC
>JBGPOE010000104.1:0-4600 GCA_041487875.1 Gemmatimonadota bacterium
CGGTGAGCGCTTCGGGCCCCACTTTGGGGAGAATGAGCACGTCGCACGTCTCGACGAGCACCCGCGGCGGATCCGAGCAGGAGACGAGTCCCGTCGCGGCACCGATGGTCTGGGCGCGCGACAGGGCGGCGCGCACGAACGGCGTCGTCCCGCTCGCTGCGATGCCGAGCACGAAATCGGGTGGCGTCACGGCCGCCTGGTCCATCGCCGCCATCCCGGCGTTCACGTCGTCCTCGGCACCTTCACTACTCTTCACGAGCGCCGCGTAGCCGCCCGCAATCACCCCCACTACCATCTCCGGCGGCGTCCCGAAGGTGGGCGGGCATTCGCTCGCATCGAGCACACCGAGCCGCCCGGACGTCCCGGCCCCCACGTAGATCAACCGCCCGCCGCGCCGGAAGGCCTCCACTACGAGATCCACGGCGCGGGCCAGCTCGGCGCGCACCGCGTGCACCGCCGGTGCGACGCTCGCATCCTCCGCGTTGAGCAGGTCCACGATCTCGAGCGTCGCGGCGACGTCGATGCGCTGGGTGCGGGGATTGCGCTGCTCGGTGAGCCGCGGGTCGTGGTAGTCGGGAGAGGGAACGGTCATGTGCCTGGTGCCACCCAAGTTAGACGTTGACCGGAACTCGGGTCAACGTGCACAATTCGGTATGCGTCGAGCCCTCGGTTACGGCCTCGTTGTGCTCACCGCCTGTAGCGGCGGCATCAAGTCCCCGGAGACCGTCCCCGCAGTCCCCAACGCGCCCGCTCCCCCCGGCGTCGCGCCGGCGCCGGCCATGCCCGCGGCTCCCGCAGGGGCCCGCGCTGCGCTGATTGCCGCCGACTGGCCCCTCGACCAACGCGTCCGGTCGGTCGCCAGCGAGCACGGCATGGTGGTCACGTCGCATCCGCTTGCGAGCGAGCTCGGCGTAGACATCCTGCGCCGCGGCGGCAACGCGGTCGACGCCGCCGTGGCGGTCGCGTTCGCGCTCGCGGTGGTGGACCCGATCGCGGGCAATATCGGAGGCGGCGGATTCCTGGTGCTGCGCCTGCACGACGGCACCGTCCGCACCCTCGACTTCCGCGAGGCGGCGCCGTCCGGCGCCACGCACGACATGTACGTCGACTCCGTCGGCAACCCGACGGATGCATCGCTCACGGGCCACCGCTCGGTCGGCGTGCCGGGCAACGTGGCGGGGATGTACGAGGCCCACCGCAAGTTCGGGCACCTGCCCTGGAAAGAGCTGCTCGAGCCCGCGGTGCACCTGGCGCGCGATGGACATGTGCTCGACGGCGTGCGAAGCCGGCAAATCGGGCTCCAGGCCGGGCGGCTCGGTCGGTTCCCGGCCTCGCGTGCGCAGTTCCTGGTGAACGGAGACGCCCCACCGCCAGGGACGCGGTTCGTGCAGCCGGAGCTCGCCGCGACGCTGCAGCTCATCGCCGACAGCGGGCCGAAAGTCTTCTACCGCGGCAGCATCGCCCAGCTGATCGTGCGGGAGATGGCGCGCGGCGGCGGGCTGATCACCCGACGGGACCTCGCCCGCTATCGGGCCAAGTGGCGCAATCCGATCGAGATCGGCTACCGCGGCTACACGATCTATACAATGCCGCCGCCCTCCGGCGGGGGCGTCACGCTCGCGGAGATCCTCAACGTGATGGAGGGATACGCGCCGCCCCCTCCCTTCGGGAGCGCGCGGCTCATGCACCTCCAGACCGAGGCGATGCGGCGCGCCTACGCCGACCGCAATGCGTTTCTGGGAGATCCAGACTTCGTGCAGATGCCGCTCTCGCGGCTGCTCTCCAAGCAGTACGCCGCCCGCTTGCGGGCCGACATCGATTCCCAGCGGGCAACGCCGACTCCGACGGCCGCGGGAGTGCGGTCGGAGGGAACGGAGACCACCCACTACTCGGTGGTGGACGGGGAGGGCAACGCGGTGTCGTGCACGACCACGCTCAACAACGATTTTGGCAGCGCGGTCACGGTGACGGGAGCGGGGTTCTTGTTGAACGACGAGATGGACGACTTCACCGCCGTTCCCGGCAAGCCCAACCTGTTCGGGCTGGTGCAGGGCGAGGCGAACGCCATCGCTCCGGGCAAGCGGATGCTGTCAGCCATGACGCCGTCGATCGTGCTCGATCCGGCGGGCCAGCTGCTGCTCGTGCTGGGCTCGCCCGGCGGCTCGCGCATCACCACGGCCGTCTATCAGGTGCTGACCGACGTGATCGATCAGGGGATGCCGCTCGCCGCCGCGGTGGCGGCGCCGCGCCTCCATCATCAGGCGCTACCGGACGTCCTGTACCTGGAACGCGACGGCTTCGTGCGACCGTCCATCGACTCGCTCCAGGCGATGGGTCACACCGTGAGCGTTTGGAGCTACAAGACCGACGTGAATTCCATCGCACGCACCGCCACCGGCTGGGTCGGCGTCGCCGATCCCCGGCGCGGCGGCGGTGCGGCGGGATACTGACGGCGCGTTAGAACCGCTTTACCGTCAGCGGGCGGTTTAGCGTGATGCTGATCGCCGCTCCATTCGGAATCATGATGTCGATGTCGCGCGACGCGCGGGCGGCCGCGGCGCCCGCAGCGGCACCGGCCGCGCCGCCGATCACCGCACCCTTGGTGTTCTTCCCGATGATCTTCCCGATGATGGCACCGGCCGCCGCTCCCGCGCCCACCTTGGCGACATCGGCGCCGGTCACTCCCCGGCCTTTCATCACCGTGTCCATGGCGCCCACGGACGCATCGATCGGATAGCTCGTGCCGCGGACGCTCACGCTCGAGATCGTGAGCTCGAGCTTGCCGACAGAGTTCGGGTTCGGCGCGGGTGCCGCCGCCGTGATCGTCCCCGACACGGTGGCGCCCGCCGGAATCACCACCCGTCCGGCGGCATCCGTCACATCCTGGCTCACCGTGGCGGTGAACGCGTCACCCGCCTTGGCCGACCGCGTGGTGATTGTGTCGCCAGCCGCGAGCGGGACGCGGGTGCCGGCAGCGAGCATCAACTGGGCCGGCGCCGCAGCCGCCGGCGCGGAGGCCGTGGGTTGCTTCACTGTCGCCTTCTTCTCAGGCGCGGGCTTGGCCGGCACGGCCGCAGGGGCGGGCACGTCCTTCATTGCCGCCGTGGATTCCGTGGGCGCGAGCGTAAGGTTGCGCGCCGTCGAGTCCGCCGATTGGCTCGTCTCGTCCGGCTTCGCGCAGGCGAGGAACGCCACCGCCGTCAGCGCGGCAATCGGCAACAAGTTGGTTCGGACCATTTGATTCCTCTCTCTGTGGATCGCCGGGACAAATATAGATAGCTGAGCCTCGGAAATCCCAGGTTACCCCCCCCTGGGTGACGGGAACTACAGCCGGCTCTTCAGGAACTCGGGGGTCAGGCCCTGCAACCAGCTGGCAATCAGCGTGAACCGGTCGCTCACGAGCAGCACGCCAAGCAGGATGAGCAGGATGCCTGCGATCCGCTCGACCCAGATCAGGTACGGCCGGAACCGCTGGAACCAGACGAGAAACCGATCGAGGGCGAGGGCCGTGATCAAGAAGGGCACGGCCAGGCCGAGGGAATAGGCGGCGAGCAGCGCCGAGCCGTGTGCCACGCTCGCCTCGGCGGCGGCGAGGGTGAGAATGGCGCCGAGGATGGGTCCGATGCAGGGGGTCCAGGCCGCGCCGAAGGTGATGCCGACGAACGCCGATCCCGCGTAGCCCAGCGGCTTGCGGGCGAGGTGTACCTTGCGCTCGCGCATCAGCCACGCCGGGCGCAGGACACCGAGCAAGTACAGGCCGAACAGGATCACAATGACGCCACCAATGCGTCCGATCCATACCTGCGAGTGCAGCAGCACCACGCCTAGTGCCGACGCCGTGGCTCCGAGGGCGATGAAAATCAACGAGAATCCGGCGACGAACCACAGCGCGTGCACCAGAGCGGTGCCGCGCCGCACGTCGAGCTCTTCGAGCGTCAGGCCGGTGAGGAACCCGACGTAGCTCGGGATGAGCGGCAGGACGCACGGCGAGAGAAAGCTCAGCAGCCCGGCGACGAAAGCAATGACGAAGGAAGGCGTCACCCGCAGAAGCAAACCGCCGAGACCACGGTGGTCCAGCGCCCGTCGTCCCCGCACTCGGCGGTCGATGTGATGTTCATCGTGCGAACGATCTCTCCCGACAGGAGCCACTGCTCGCGCCGCTCGTCCCAGGCCTTGTCGGTATCGAACGGTACGCCCAGGACCGTGGCGAGCATCGAGGCGGCGAGGTCCTCGGCGTACTCTCCCGACGTCACCTCGTTCTGCCCGTAACTGTGGTGCTCCGAGATGTAGCCGTGGTGCGAGGCGTCCGCCGGCATCGCGACGCCGATCGACGCCGCCACGAGGCGGCTCGGCTCGTTGGTGGACGATTCGGCGATCACCGCGAAGACCACCTGGCCCGGCTTCATCAGCGACAGACCCTCTTCCCGGTCCACCAGCTCGCAGTGCGGCGGGAAGATCGAGCTCACCCGGACCAGGTTGAAGTTGGCGAGATGCGCATCCCGCAGCGCCATTTCGAAGCTGGTGAGTTTCTCCTTGTGCCGACCGACGCCCTTGGTGAGGAAGGCCTTGGTGGGCACGAACATTCGTGAGTCGATCAACC
>JBGPOE010000105.1:0-4544 GCA_041487875.1 Gemmatimonadota bacterium
GACCGTACGTGTCAGCGGCTTGCCCGCCACGTCGAACTTCTCCATCACGCCGCCGCCGATGAAGCCCTTGCCCGTGAAGTCGAACGACACGCCGCCCGCGAACACGAGCGGCGGCTGATTCAACGTGTAGGTGATGCTGTTGGCCGCGAAGAGGTTTTGCTCCACCTGGATCCACACGAAGGCGAGCGAGTCGGGCGAATGGTTCACGTAATGGATGCGCTCGCTGCCCCGGAGCGTCTGGGTGGCGGTATCGAGCGTCGCCTGGATGGCGTAGCTCGCTTCCTGCTGCCAGTAGTCGGGGCCCGGCGCGCCCGACGCGCTGCGGACGCGGCCGGCGGTCGGCAGGGGCAGGGCCCGGAAGGGCGATGAATCGGCGACAGGCTGCTGGAACGCCAGCGCGGTGACGGCTAGGACGAGAAACATGCGATGCATCCTCCACGTGTTGGTTTCACAACCCCGCTCCGATCACACCCGCCGCCCGATGCGCCATGCCCATGATGGTGAGCATCGGGTTCACGCCGGACGCCGTGGGAAAAACGCTGGCGTCCGCGACGTAGAGGCCCGGCAGGTTCCACACCTGGTGATGGGCGTCGACTACGGACGTCTTGGCGCTCGCCCCCATGCGGCAAGACGCCATCTGATGAAACGTCACGAGCAACATCTGGTTCGGACCCGAGCCCACGCGGTCGAGTTCCGCGAGCCAGCGCTCGCGGGCGCCGGGCCCGGGCCGATACGCGACGCGCCGCGCCAACGGCAGCGAGATCTCCTTGGCGCCGGCGGCCTCGAGCAGCTCGCCCGCCGCGGCGAAGGCGCGCCGCAAGTGGCGCGCATCGTAGCGCGACAGCCGGTAGCGCACGACCGGGTTGCCCGCGCGGTCCACGCGCACGCGGCCGCCTTCGCGGTCGCGCAGCAGGATGCCGCAGAGCGTCGTCTGGGCGAGGCGCGTCATCGCGCGGCGGTGCGCGTCGCCCGATTCCCACGGCACAGCCAAGGCGAAGAGCGACGGGTGCATCGGCGCCGTCTCGAACTTGAACCCGTAGCCCCGGTCCAGGTCGGCGAACTGGTCGGAGTAATGCGCCTGCAGCGTGCCGGTCCAGGGGCGCACCGGCTCCTCCATGTCGCCCAGCACAGCGGTGGCGGGATGCAGCGCCAGGTGGCGGCCCAGCGCGGGCAACGAGACGCCGGAGCGCAGCAGCAACGCCGGTGAATGGATCGAGCCGCAGGCCACGACCACCGCCCGCGCGCGGACCGTCAACGCGTAGGCGCGGTGGCCCCCTGGTGGCTGCACCAGGGCCTCGACGCCCGCGGCCCGCCCGCGTTCGAGCGTCACCCGGCGGACATCGGCGTGCGTGACGATGCGCGCGCCATGATCGTGCGCGTCCTGCAGGTAGGTGAGCAGCGTCGACTGCTTGGCGCCGCGCCGGCAGCCGTAGCCGCAGTAGCCGCACGTGTCGTCCTGCGTGCAGCCCAGCACGTCGCGGGGCAGTACGCCGTGGTGCCAGCCGCAGCGCTCGAGGCCGCGGATCAGGATTGCGTCACGGGCGCTGGGGCGGGCCGCGTCGGTGGTGACGTGGATGCGCTGCGCCACGGCGTCGAGACTGCGCGTGAATTCCGGCGTCGTGAAGTGCGGCAGACCGTGCTCGCGCGCCCACTCTTCGCGCACGCTCTCCGGCGTATGGAAGCTCGTGGTGTAGTTGACGACGGTGCCGCCGCCGAGACACGATCCCTGGAGAATGATCGCGCCCAAGTCTTGGGTCGCGAGCAGGCCGCCGCCGTCGTAGGCCCGCTCCAGCATGTCGCCTTCGAGCTGGGAAAAGTCGGCCTCGTTCAAGTAGGCGCCCTTCTCGAGCACGACGACGTCCTTGCCCTGCGCCGCCAGCTCTCCCGCCACCACGCCGCCGCCCGCGCCCGACCCGATCACCACGACGTCGCAATCGAGCACGGCGTCGCCGGTCACCGCAAGCGGCCGGATCGGCTTGGGCACCTGCGGAGCGGGGCCCAAGGGGCCGGGATAGCCGATGGCGGCCCATGAGGGATTGGTGCCGCGCTCATCGACGGCGGTGTAGTACGCGACGGTCGCGAGGCGTTTGAGCGCCTGGAACGCTTTGCGCTTGGGGGGCAGACGGCTCGTGGCCCAGCCGCGCAGGTAGCGCTCGCGGGCGGGGCGGTCGAGCGCCGTGAAGCGAGCCGCCACACCGCCCAGGAGGAGGTTCAAGACTGGGCTCCCCATCATGCCCAGCAGCCGGGTCAGCTCGGCTTGATCCGCCGCCCGCGGCAGTCGCGCGACCTGGGTCGCGACGCGCTCGGCGAGGCCCACGCCGCCGCCGTCGGGCACGAACGTCTCCACGACGGCGCGCAGCGTCCGCAACGTATCCGGGCGCACGCGCCTCGGTCAGGCCTCGATGATGGTGAGCTTGATGCCGTCGGGGTCGCTGAGCGCGAATGCGCGATCGCCCCATTCCAGCATGTGCGGCTCGTAGTCGAGCTTTACGCCGAATGCCTTGGCCCGCACCGCCAGCGCGTCGATGTCCTGCACCGTCGCAAGCCAGAGGCGAATCGCTTCGCCTTTCTTGCGATCGCGTCCCTTGGCGAAGTCATCCTGGTTGAGCATCAGGTCGCAGACGCCCGCCTTCATCTGCACCCCCATCAGCCGGCCATCCTGCTCCCACCGCTCACCCACCGTGAAGCCCAGGACGTCGCGGTACCACGCGATGCTCCTGTCGAGGTCGTTGCAGGTGATCGACGGGGAAATCTGGCGCAGCCGCAGCGATTCGGGTTGACGGCGCTCGGGGCGGCGGCGAGTCGCGGGCCGTTTGCGGGGGCGCGTGGCTTTCTTGGAACGGGTCTTCGATGCCATGAGGAACCTGCCTGACGGGGATCGGGTTTGAACAGCACGATGGAGAAAGCGTAGCGCGGGGCGGGCCGACCCGCCAGATTCACAAAAGCAACTCGACCGTTCATCGGGAGGATGTGCATGGCGACCACCAGCCGAGCCACGGCGCTGTGGGAAGGCAAGCTGAAGGACGGGAAAGGCAACTTCAAGGCGGGGAGCGGCGCGTTCGCCGGTCCCTACACGTTCGCGACGCGGTTCGAGGGGGCCAAAGGCACGAACCCCGAGGAGCTGATTGCGGCCGCGCACGCCGCCTGCTTCAGCATGGCGCTGTCGGCGGGTCTCGAGCGCGCCGGTACGCCGGCGACGCGCGTCGAAACGAGTGCCGCCTGCACGCTGGCCATGGTGGATGGCGCGGCCAAGATCACGACCATCGCCCTGTCGGTGCGCGGCAAAGTGGCGGGCATCGATCAGTCCAAGTTTCAGAAGGCGGCCGATGAGGCGAAGGTGGGCTGCCCCGTATCGAAGCTGTTCGCGGGAAACGCGACGATTACGCTGGAGGCGAAGCTGGAGTAGTTCGGGCCGCCCAGGCCCAGATCGCGCCTCCCACGAGCGCCGCCGCGGGCAGGATGAGCACGCCGCGGGCGAGCGAGCTGTGGTCCGATATGACGCCTACCAGGAACGGACTTGGCACGTCGCCGAGGACGTGGATCGCGAAAATGCTGCCGGCGACGGCGGTGGCGCGAATCCCCGCGGGCACCACGTTCACGATCACCGAGTTGATCGGGCCGGTGGACGCGAACATCAGGAGCTGTGCCGCGACCATCGCGCTCCAGTACACCCGCGGGTCCGGTGCCGCGAGCGCCAGCAGCAGCAGCGGCGCGGCGGCGAGCGTCGCGACGCCCGAGATCCAGAGGTAGGCCTGGCGCGTGCGGGCGAGCAGGCGGTCGCCCAGCCACCCGCCCACCCAGGTCCCCACGAGTCCCGTCACGACGACGATCGCCCCGAACCGGACCGTGGCCGCGGGCTGCGACAGCCCGCGCACCCGCTGCAGGAACGGACTGACCCAGGTGGCGATGCCGCCCAGCGCAAACGTGTAGGCCGCGTAGCCCAGGACCGTGAGCCGGTAGGCGCGGTTCGAGAGCAGGTGGCCGATCACGGCCCACCCGGGAAACGTGGTGGGCGGGGCGTGATCCTGGCCGCCGCGCGGCGCGTCGGGCAACCGTAGGGCGAGCAGCGCCAGGATCAGACCCGGCAGCCCCGCCACCAGAAACGCGCGGCGCCAGCCGAAATGGTGATCCACCAGGCCGCCCACCACGTAGCCCAGCGCGGAGCCCACGGGAATGGCGAGAAAGAACGTCGCGAACGCGCGGCCGCGGCGCGCCACGGGAAAATGGTCGGCGAGCAGGCTCGGGCCGATGCTGCCGTACGCTGCTTCCCCCACACCCACGGCGCCGCGCGCCAGAAACAGCTGCGTCAGGTTGCGGGCGAACCCGCCCAGTGCGGTCGCCACGCTCCACAGCGCGACGCCGGTCGCGAGCAGGCGCGGGCGCGAGCGGGTGTCGCCCAGCGCCCCGAAGATCGGCGCGGTGAGCGTGTAGACCAGCAGGAATCCCGTCATCAGGAGTCCCAACTGCGCGTCGCTCGGGTGCAGCTCGGAATGCTTGATGCTCTCGAACACCGCTGGGGCGACGTAGCGGTCCAGATAATTGAA
>JBGPOE010000106.1:0-4364 GCA_041487875.1 Gemmatimonadota bacterium
AGCAGGCCCGGCACGGCGCGTTTCACCGCCCGAATCGCCTGCTGCACGATGCCCTGGTCGTCGTACGCCTCCGAGCCCGTCGCGTCCTTGGCCTCAGGCAGACCGAAGAGGATGATGCCGCCGAGCCCGAGCTTGGCGGCCTGCTCGGCGTCCCGCACCAACTCGTCCACGGAGGTCTGGGACACGCCGGGCAGCGGCACCACTTCCGCACGCACGCCTTCGCCATGCTGCACGAACAGCGGCCAGACGAGCTGCGCCGGATCGAGCCGCGCTTCTTGGACGAGACGGCGCAACTGCGGCGTGCGCCGCAGCCGGCGCATGCGGAGTGTGGGGTACGTGCTCATCGCGCGAGAAACTTCGACGCGCCCTGCGCTTCCAGCAAGCGCGCCACCGCGCGCCCGGCGGCGGCGGGATCGGCCATGTCGATGTCGGCGGACGCCGTGAGCTGAATGGATCCGTCCGGCGCCGTCACTCTCCCATAGAGCCGCCCCTTCCCGCTTCCCGTTTCCCCCTTCCCGTCAGTGTAGGCTGCCACCGGCGCCTGGCAGCCGCCGCCCAACTGCGCCAGCAGCGCGCGCTCGGCCGTCACCGCCGCCCCGGACGGCGGATGCCCGAGCGGGGCGAGCGCCGCCGCGGTGCGGGCATCGCCCGTGCGCAGCTCGATCCCCAGCGCACCTTGACCGGGCGCCGGCATCAGCTCCAACGGATCGAGCCGCGCGGCGATCTTGTCCTCGAGTCCCAACCGCGCGAGGCCCGCGCACGCCAGGAGGGCGGCATCCACGTCCCCGCGCACCAGCACCTTGTCCACGCGCGTCGGCACATTGCCGCGCAGCGGCACCAGCTCCACATCCGGGCGCAGGTGCCGGACCTGCGCGACACGGCGCAAGCTCGACGTGCCGAGCCGGGTCCCCGCAGGCAGTGCCGCGAGCGTCGCCGCACCGCCGCGCGCCACTAGTGCGTCACGCGCGTCGGCGCGCTCGGGCACGGGACCCAGCGCCAGGCCGTCGGGCAGTTTCGTCGGGAGGTCCTTGAGCGAGTGCACCGCGAGGTCGATGCGACGGTCGAGCAGGGCGTCTTCGATTTCCTTGGTGAAGAACCCTTTGCCCTCCATTTGCTGAAACGGCCGGTCGATCTCCGCGTCGCCGCGGGTCTTGATCACGACGATCTCGGCGGCCGTACCGTGGCGTGCGAGCTCGGCCTTGATCCACTCCGCCTGCCACAGCGCCAGCTTGCTGCCGCGCGAGGCGATGCGCAGCGCCGCGCTCACGCAGCCCTGCCCGCAAAGTGGCGCACGATCGCCTGCACCAACCCGGGTGCCGTGTACTCCGCCGCTTCGATCGCGACGGGCAAGCCAAGCTCGCGGGCCGTGGCCGCGGTGACGGGTCCGATCACCGCCGCCGCGTATCGAGATGCCGCCGCCTCCCGACCCACCAGCTCGACGAAGTGCTGTACGGTGGAAGACGACGTGAACGTGACCGCATCCACGCGGCCCGCCAAAAGCTGCGCCGCGAGATCGGCGCCGTTGCCCGCTGCCGCCACGGTGCGGTACACCGGGATCACGTCCACTACCGCGCCGAGCGCGCGCAGGCCTTCGGGCAGGGCGTCACGCGCCTGCTCGGCGCGCGGCAGCAACACGCGGGCGCCCGCGAGCGAGCCGCGCGCGGCGAGGGCTTCCACCACCGATTCGGCCACGAATTTGGGCGGCACCAACGCCGGCGGGATGCCTCGCTGCGACAGTGCTTCGGCGGTCGCCGGGCCGATCGCCGCGACGGGGCGCGCGGCCAGCGCCGCGGCCGTGAGGCCCCAACCGGCCAGCTGGTCGCATACGACATCCACCGTATTGCGGCTGGTGAATACGATCCAGCTGTAACGAGCGAGGTCGGCGAGGGCGGCGCGCAGCGGCGTGAGATCGGGGAGCGGCTCGATGCGAATGACGGGAGCGGCGATGACCTCGGCGCCCAACGCCGCGAGGGCGCCGGCCAGCTCGTCCGCCTGCGCGCGCGCGCGGGTGACGACGATCCGCCGCCCCGCGAGCGGTTGCGACTGCGACGCCGCTGTCATGCGTGGTTGCAATCTCACCCCGGCCAAACCCATTATGCAAGCAATGTGGCGCTCATTGGAAGCCGCACTCGCGCGTTTCGCCGGCCGCCGCGCGGCCGCGTGCCAACGCTACGCCCCCGGCCGCGCCGACTGGTGGCTACGCCTGGCGTGCAGTGTCACGCCCGCGTTCGCCGAGCCGTTCCGCGCGCTCGTGCACCTGCGCCGCTCCCGCGACGACCGCCTGGGCGCCGTCGCCGCGGCCCGCGAAGCCATCGACCGTTTTCCCGAGAACCCCGACGCGTGGATGCTCTTGGGCGAGGCGTACGAGATGGCGTTCCGCCAGCCCGAGGCGTTGTCGGCGTACGAGCGCGCGCTCTCGCTCGAGGAGCGGGCCGACGCGGCGCTCGCGGCCGGTGTCCTGTACCGGCGCGCGGGCCGGGCGGCCGAGGCGGCGGCGCGGTTCGCGCGCGCCTATGCCGCGGGAGCGGGTGCGGAGGCATTGTGGGAGAACGCCACCGCCCTGTTCGCCGCGGGCGACGAGCGCGCCGCCGAGGAGGCCCTGACCCTCTGGGCGACGCAGGTGCCGGATGGCTTCGAGCGGCTGACGGAGGCGCGCGCCGCGGCGCGCGCGGGGCGGCGGGAGAGTTAGCGCCCGCGCGTACGGCGGTACAGCGACAGGGCGTACGCCAGCACGACGATCGCCGTGACGATGTACGCCGCCACCATGTAGCCCGCGTTCTGCGGAATGACCTCAGACATGGGCGCCTTCCTCCCCCACCGCGTAGCGCTGCATCACGAACCCGACATAGAGCAGCGTGAAGACGCCGAACGAGTACAACAGCGTCACGAGCATCACCCCGGGCAGCGACGGTGCCGAGGGCTTCAGGACGATGGGCTGGGGATGCAGCGTGCGGAACAGGTACACGCTCAGATGTATGAAGGGCAGCAGCACCGTCCCGCAGATGCCCAGGACGGCCGAGTAGCGGGCCCGCACCCCCGGGTCGGTCACGGCCTGCCGGAGCAGCAGATACCCTATATAAAGGAAGAAGAGGAATAGGGTCAGCGTGAGGCGGGCGTCCCACGTCCACCAGGTCCCCCACACCGGGCGCGCCCACAGGGGGCCGGTCGTGAGCATCACCACGCAGAAGGCCGTCCCCACCTCGGCGGACGCCGCCGCAAAGCGGTCGAACCGCGCGTCCCTCAAGATCAGGTACAGCACGCTCGCGAGCCCCACCAGGCCCATGGCGAGCATCGCCGACCAGGCGGCTGGTACGTGCAGGTAGAAGATCTTCTGGGCTGCGCCCTGAAACCGCTCGAGGGGCGTGAACATCAGGGCGCGGACGTAGACGCCTACGAGCAGCAACAGCGCCACCACCGTCACTGCGCGACCGCGTGAGGCGAGCGTCATTCTTCCACCGTCGCGGGAAAGAGGAGCGTGGAGAGACCGATGAACACGATGTCGTAGGCCGCGAGCAACTTAAGGTACCCCATGGACTCGCTCAAGGGACGGCCGGTGAAGAGCTTCGACACGGCGAGCACCGCCAGCACCAGCGGCGGGATGGAGAACGGCAGCTGCAGCACCGGCAGCATCAGTTCGGCGAAGCGGGTGCGAATGACCATCGCACTGAACAATGTTCCCACCGCCACGAAGCCCACCGTCGACAGCGCGATCAGGCCCGCCAGCGCCGGCAGCACGTTCCCCACCGGCACGTTGAAGAACACCACGAACAGCGGCAGCCCCACCGCTTCCACCAGTCCCACGAACGCGAGATTCGCGATCAGCTTGCCGATGTAGATGCTGCGGCGGCTGATCGGCGTGAGCAGCAGGCCCTCGAGCGCCTGGTTCTCGAGCTCGAGCTGAAAGGCGCGGTTCAAGGCCAGCATGGCGGCGAAGGTGAACGTCACGCACAGGATGCCGGGCGCCAGGTCGAGGACGGCCGTGGCCGTGGGATCGCGCCCGAAATTGAACACGATCAGCACCAGCACCGTGAACACCAGCGTCGATACGAACGCCGTGCGGCTGCGCAGCTCGATCACCAGGTCTTTGCGGGCGATCGCCCAGGCGTGGCGCAGCAGATCAAACATGACCCACCGCCCGCCGGTAGGCTTCGGCGATCTCCGCCGCACCGCGCCGTCCGCGCGGCGCGTGCTCCACGAACCTGCCACGGACCTGGAACGCGATGTCGGAGGCGAGCTCGGCGCCTTCCTCCACGTTGTGCGTCGCGATCACCACGGAGCGGCCGGCCGCGGCGTAATCCACCAGCAGCCGCCGGAAGTCGCCCGCCGCGGCGAGGTCGAGACCCGTGAACGGCTCGTCCAACAAC
>JBGPOE010000107.1:0-4330 GCA_041487875.1 Gemmatimonadota bacterium
ACCGGACGATGTGGGGTGCGCCGGCGCCGTGATCGAGCCGCTGCAGCGCCCGCCGCTCACCCCTCCACCGTCCGGGCCAGGGGCCCCGGACGTGGGGGATCAGGTGCAGGTGCTGCGCATTGTCGTGTGGTTCGCGCCGGCGTGCTTCATTATTCTTACCGCCCTCTGGGTCTGGCTGTGCGTAATCCAGGGGGTCTTGCCCGGGTGGCTGCTGCCCGTCTTGATCGTCGCCAACGTGCCGCTCACGGCTGCGGGCGTCGCGTTGATTTACCGCGCCACGACCGCGACCGCGGTCGGGTTCGCCCGTACGGTGCTCGCGGCGGGTGACATCGCGCCGCCGCCCTCCTACCCGCGCCAGGACGTCTTGATCGCCCGCGGCCAGTACGCCGAAGCGGCGGAGTACTTCCGCGATCACCTCACGGTGGAGCCGGAGGACAGCGACGCTCGGCTGCGCCTCGCGGACCTGCTGGAGCGACACGTCAAGGACTACGACGCCGCCGAGCGCGAATATCTCGAGGTGCGCCGGCGCGCGCGGGATCCCCGACACCAGATGATGGCGGCGAACGGTCTCATCGACGTGTACCGGCGGATGCCCAACCGCGGTCGCCTGATGGTGGAGCTGGCGCGTTTCGCGGAGCGCTACCGCGGCAGCGCGGCGGCCGACGCGGCCGCGCGCGAGCTCAGGGAGCTGAAAGTGGGAGGCTGAGTCTTACCACCGGATCGCGGCGCTGCCCCACGTGAAGCCGGAGCCGAACGCGGTGAGCACGAGCAAGTCGCCGCGGCCCAGCCGGTGCTGGTCCAGGGCCTCATCCAGCGCGATGGGGATCGAGGCGGCGGTCGTATTGCCGTACTTCTGGATGTTCGTGAACACCTGGTCGTCCCGCAGTCCGAGCGCCTTCTGCACCATCTCGATGATCCGCAGGTTCGCTTGATGGGGAATGAGCAGTTTGATGTCCGCGATGGTGAGGTGATTGGTGTGCAGCGCCAGCTGTACCGACTCCGGCATCTTCACCGAGGCGAACTTGAACACGTCACGCCCTTCCATGTGCGGCAGATGGAACCCCTGATCGAGCAGCTCGTGGCTCACGAAGGGGTCGTGCGCCAGGCCGGGCCCGTCCACCCACAGCTTTTCGGCGTAGCGCCCGTCGGCGAAGACGTGTGTGGACAGC
Organism: Gemmatimonadota bacterium; assembly: GCA_041487875.1. Lineage (GTDB taxonomy): Bacteria > Gemmatimonadota > Gemmatimonadetes > Gemmatimonadales > GWC2-71-9 > DATLWA01. The sequence goes on from JBGPOE010000107.1 coordinate 1,170, forward strand.
ACGCCGCGCCCGGGGTCGTCCGTGGGCCCTAGGATGACGACGCCCGCGCCGTCGCCGAACAGCACGGCGGTGTCGCGGCCGCGCGTGGTCTTGTCGAGCCCGCGCGAGTGGATCTCGGCGCCCACCAGCAGGATGCGGCGGTGCTGACCGGTGCGGATCCAGGCGTCGGCGACAGAGAGGCCGTACAGGAACCCCGAGCATTGCGTGCGCACGTCCATCGCGGGGATGTCGGTCAGGCCCAGCTCCCGTTGCAGGAACACGCCGTTGCCGGGCTCGAAGTGATCGGGGGTGCAGGTGCAGTAGATGATGCAGTCGATGTCGGTGGCCTCGAGGCCTCCCTTGGCGAGAGCCTTGCGCGTGGCGTCCCGCGCCAGCGTGGCGCCCGTCTCGCCGGGAGACACCCAGTGCCGCGTCTTGATGCCCGAGCGCTGCAGGATCCACTCGTCCGACGTGTCCATCAGCTTGGCCAAGTCGTCGTTGGTGACGATCTTGGGAGGCACGTGGAAGCCGGTGGCGAGGACCGCGGTTCGGGGCATTGGGTTGCGTGTGAAAAGGGAACGGGGAAGATTCCGTGTCCGACCGGCGAAAGCAAGGGAGTCATGGACTTACCCATCACCCGTGCGCAATTCGACGCGATCAAGAGCGTCAAGCATCTCCCCGACGTGCTCACTGCGGTGTTGGACCGGGCGGCAGCCAACGGGGCGGGGTATGTTCTCCATCTGACGTACGAGGAGGCGACCGCGCTCAACGAGCTGTGCTCGTGGAACGTGCATACCGATCCGGACGGCAAAGAGAGACCCGAGTCGCGGCTGTTCGACGACGTGGTGCGCGCGATTCTCACTCACCCTGATTTCTAAAGGACCGTCCGTGAATCTCTCACGCAGGCTCGCCTGGGCCGTTGCCGCGCTTCCCCTGTCCCTCTTCCCCCTTCCCGCTCTCGCCGCGCAGCAGCACGCCCTCACGATCGACAGCTACCTGGCCTTGAAGAATGTGGGCGACCCCCAGCTCTCGCCCGACGGCCGGTGGGCGGCCTACACGGTCGGCACCATCTCGCTGCAGGACAACCGCACCGCGAACCGCATCTGGCTGATCGACGTCGCCACCGGACAGGCGCGGCAGGTGACGCAGGGCTCGGGCTCGGACTTCAGCCCGCGCTGGGCGCCGGACGGCAAGTCGTTGGCGTTTCTCTCGACGCGGCAGACCGGCGCGCAGTTGTGGGTGCTGCCCCTCGCGGGCGGCGACGCGCGCAAGATCACGACTCTGCCCGACGGCGTGAACGAGTTCGTCTGGCGGCCCGACGGTCAGGGCTTCGTCGCCGTGAGCGACATCAAGTGGCCCACCGATCAGGAGATCGACCGCCGCAACGGCGACTATCCCACCGATGCCGTGATTTGGACAAATCTGCTGTGGCGCCATTGGACCGAGATACGCGTGGGCCGGCGGCAGCACTTGTTCGCCGTGGATCTCGCCACGGGCGCCGCCAAGGACCTGACGCCGGTGGATCACGACGTCCCGACGATCGCCACGGCGGGCGACGGGGATTTCGCCGTGGCGCCCGACGGCAAGGAGATCGCCGTCGCCTTTCACGGCGACGAGGTCGTGGCGGACAACACCAACGTCGACGTCTACGTCATGAGCGCCGACGGCTCGAACCGCCACGCGGTGACCGCCGCGAACAAGGGCGCCGATAACACGCCCCGCTACTCACCCGACGGTAAGTGGCTCAGCTACGTCGCGATGGCGCGCCCGGGCTTCGAGGCGGACCGGCTGCGGCTGATGCTGCTGCCGCGCGCGGGCGGCGCGGCCGTCGAAGCGACCGCCGGATGGACGCTGTCGGTCGGCTCGTACACGTGGTGCCCGAACTCCGCCTGCATCTACGGCGTCGTCGAGGAGCGAGGCAGGGACAACGTCTACCGTATCGACCTGCCGTCGTTCCGCCGTACCGCCGTCATCGCCCGCAACGGCGTCAATGCATCGGTCAGTCTCGGTCCCGACGGCAGGAGTTTCGTCTACCTGCATCAGAGCAACACCACGCCCAACGAGGTGTGGGCGATGGGTGCCGCCGCGACGGTGCCGCGCCAACTCACCCACGTGAACGATGCGGCGCTCGCCCAGCTCGACCTGCGGCCGGTCGAGGAATACGGCTTCGTGGGCGCCAAGGGCGACTCCGTGTTCGGATGGCTGTTGAAGCCGCCGGCGTTTGACCCCGCCAAGAAATACCCCGTGGTCTATCTGATTCACGGCGGTCCTCAGGGCGCGTGGACCGACTACTGGGGCTCGCGCTGGAACTACGCGTTGTTCGCGTCGCGCGGCTACGTGGTGGCCGCGGTCAACTTCCACGGCTCGACAGGTTACGGCCAGGACTTCACCGACGCGATCTCGCAGCACTGGGGTGACTACCCCTACGAAGACGTGATGAAGGGACTGGACGCGGTGACGCGGCTTCCCTATGTCGACTCCACCAAGATGTGCGCCGCCGGTGCGTCGTACGGCGGCTACATGGTCTACTGGATCGCGGGCCACACCACTCGTTTCACCTGCCTGATCGACCACGACGGCGTGTTCAACACCCTCAGCATGGCGGGCAGTACCGAGGAGCTGTGGTTCGTGTATTGGGAGTTCGGCGGCACGCCGGAGGCGGCGCGCGCCCTGTACGAGCAATGGTCGCCCGTGAACTTCGTCAAGAACTGGAAGACGCCCATTCTCATCGTGCATTCGCAGCTCGACTACCGTGTGGACCTGTCGGAGGGCTACCAGGCGTTCACGGCGGCCAAACGCATGGGCGTGCCCGCGAAATTCCTGCACTTTCCCGACGAGGGCCACTGGATCCTGCGGCCGCGCAACCGCCGGTTGTGGCAAGGGGTGGTGCTCGATTGGCTGGATCAATACCTCAAGTGAGCTCGCCCTGGCTCAAGACCGCCGCCCGCAGCCTGGCGGCCGCGGTGCCGCTGGCGCTCATGCTCTTTCTCCTCGTGCCGCGCCAGGCCGGGTTCTGGTCGGATGCGTTCGACGTGTTCAGCATCGCGTTCTGCTTCACGTTCCTGGGCGCGCTGTGCGACGTCGTGCTGCTCGCGCTGCCGGGCATCACGCAGGGGCTGGGGTGGGCGGTGCGCGTGGCCGGCTGGTTCGCGAGCGGGTTGTGGTGCACGGTGCTCGCGCGC
>JBGPOE010000108.1:0-4233 GCA_041487875.1 Gemmatimonadota bacterium
GCGGCCCGCGCGTTGGATCGCAGGAACATCGAGCTGTCGGTGTGCGCGGCGAGAAATCGCTCGAGCAGAGCCTCGTCGTCGAGGCCCAGAGGCCGGATGGTCAGCGGTCCGCCAGCCGGCGCACGAACTTGAGCCCCGACCACACGTCGTCCACGGCGCACACCTTCACGTCCACGAGGCCCGTGGCGAGGCCGATGGTGCGCACGACGTCCTCGGTGAGATCGGTGGCGACGCCGGACGTTCCCTTGGGCCAGGAAATCCACAACGTCCCGTCGGGTGTGAGCGCGCGCGCGCATACAGGAAAGCGCCGCGCCAGCTCGGCCCGGCGCGCCGAGAAGACGTGGATGAAGGCCGCCACGCGCCCCAGCCGGGATTGGATCTTGGCGCCCGAAGGGAGCGGGCGCAGCAGCCGCGCGTACTGCGGCGGCGCGTTGAGCGCGGCGACGGTCACGCCCGGCTTCAGCCCGAGCTTCTGGGCGAGCGGCTTGCCGGAGTAGCCCGCCATGCTACAGCGAGCGGGCCAGGATGCCGAGCCCCGCGCGCTGTCCCTGGCGGCGCGGCACCGACATGTAGATCAGATACAGTGCAATCCACGTGAGCCAAGCGGCGCGCTCGCTCCAGGATAGCGCGCGCAGCATCAGCCAGGGTTGGCTGATGCCTGCGCTCCAGTCCGCCGCGCTGCCCTGCGCCATGGCGAGCGAGCGCGCGATGATGTGATTGGCGGCGAATCCAGTGGCCCCCGCGTGCGTGACATTCCACACGCAGGTGACCTTGCCCCAGCCGTGATTGTCCGAAGCGCCCGTGAGGAGGAGATTGTGCGCGCGGGCCAGCTCGATCACGTCGCCGCGGGCGCTTGCCGGGAAGCCGATCGCTTTGGGCGCGCAGTTGACGATCTCGAACCCGTCGACGCCCGCCGCGATGAATTGCTCCAAGTCCTCGCGATGATGCTCCCAATACTCCGGGATCGACGCGATGGCGAGCGCGCCCTGCTGGTGCAGGGCGGCGAACAACTGCAACATCGCAGGGGTGTCCGTGAGGTACGGCGTGCGGTCGAGCGGGCGGGTTTCGCCCAGCGCCACGATATGCTGCTGGTACACGCTCCACTCGACGCCGGGCAGCAGCACGATTGGGGTTGTGATGCGCCGGTTGAACACGATGTTGTGGTCGGTCACGTAGGACGCGCCGAACCCTTGCGCCGCGTGCCAACGCGCGAGATCCTGAACGCTCCAGCCGCCGAGTATGGTCCGGCCATCGTGCGAGGCGTCGGTGTGGGCGTGGTAGTCGATCACGGTCGCCGACGAATCGGCCGCCACCAGCCCCGGCACCGGGCGGGGCAGCAGGACCGTGCCGGTCGCGACGAGGACCATCACGACGGGTCCGAGCAGACCCCGGCGCACGCGCTCGCGCACAGTGCCGCGCCGCAGCGCCCCCCACGTGGCGAGTGCCACCGCCCAGGTGATGAGCAGCGCCTGCGCCCGCGCGAGCGAGAGGAACGTGAGCGCGTCGAACGTATCGGAGAGCGGAGCGAGAACGAGATAGCCGAGGGGCCGCGAGAGGTCGGCGTCGGGAGCCGCGCCCGTGACCGCGTCAACAAGCGCCGGCAGGGGCGCCGTCGCCGTCACGACCACCAACAGGGCGAGCAGACATGCGAACGGGTGGCGACGGACGACGTTCACTCGTAGGTTCTCGCGGCGGGGACGCTGGAAAGTACGCCGGAACCCGGAGGAATCCAAACGTGACGCCAGCGCTGTGGATCGGGCTGGGGGTGGCACTGCTCGCGGGGCTGGTGGCGCTGGGGCTCACCGTGGAGAAGAAGCGGCGCGAGGCGCTGGAGCAATTCTGCATGATGCGCGGCTTCAAGTTCGAGCGGGAGCGGAAGGACGCGTGGCGCCCGTTTCAGCCGGCCGTGCCGCTGTTCGACCACGGCGGCCGGCGCCGCTGGGGCTACACCGTCCTGGGCCGGGTGGGGAACCGGCCGTTCACGGCGTTCGAGTACGCCTACACCGTGTCGAGCGGCAAGAACAGCCAGACGTACCGTTTTGCCGTCCTGTGTTGGGAGACAGGCGACAAACGCCTGCCCGTGTTTTCGCTCTCGCCCGAAGGGTTCTGGAAGCGGCTGGGCCAAAAGCTGGGCCGTCAGGATATCGACTTCGACGAAGACCCGACCTTCTCCGACGCCTACGAGCTGCGCGGCCCTGACGAGGCGGCGATCCGCGCCGCGTTCACGCCCCAGATCCGCGGCAGGCTCGGCGTCACACCGGGCCAGCACGCCGCCAGCGCGGGAACGCATCTCTTCTGGTGGAAGCGGGGCCGCCTGCCCAAGCCGGATGATCTCGATCCGTTCTTCATGGAGGGCGATGGGTTGGCTCGCGTGTTTCTCGAATGAAGCTCGCGTTCGCGGACATGCGCGACCTGGTGTTGGCGCCGCTCGCTGGCCGCCCGGACGCCGTGTGGTATCGCGCGCCGGCGGGGAAGTGGTCGTCCGCCCAGATCGTGGAGCACCTGGCAATTTCGATCGAGTACTCAGCCGTCACGTTCGAGAAGCGCCGCGCCCACGATCCGATGGTGCGCCGGCCGCGCCGCCTGATCGAAAAGCTGGGGAGCGCGATCGTCATCGGGCTCGGGTGGTTTCCTCGGGGGTTCAAGGCGCCCGAAGGCACCGTGCCCGCGCCCAACGTCACGCGCGAAGCGGCGGAGGCCAAGTTCCGCGCCGGGTTCGCCAAGTGGGGCGAGCTCCCGCCGCTACTCCTCCCCGCCCGCCGCTACGACTTGTTCGTAAAGCACCCCCGCTTCGGCGACTTGACGCTGGAAGAGTGGATGCGCTTCCACGTGGTCCACTGCCGCCATCACGCGAAGCAGATCGCGGCGCGGCTCAAGGGATGAGCCGCAAGCGGGAGAAGAAGAAGCTCGTGGTGCGCGTGCCCAACCCCAAGGCGCCGGTCAAGGAGCGCCTCGACACGCCGTCGCACAAGGTGCACCGGTCCGAGAAGCAGTACCGCCGCCGCCCCAAGCATCCCCGCTCGGGCGAGCTCGAGTAGGAAACCAACATGCGCGCTCGCGGCGTTCTTTCAGCGTGACCCAACATCGCTATGACTATCTGATCATCGGCGGCGGCATGACCGCCGCCGCCGCCGTCCAGGGGATTCGCGAATCGGACGCCTCCGGCACCATCGGGCTCATCAGCGCCGAGCCCCATCCCCCGTACAACCGGCCGCCGCTTTCCAAGGGCTTGTGGAAGGGCGAGCCCGAAGCGGGCATCTGGCGCGACACCCGAGCGGCAGGAGCCACCCTGCACCTCAGCCGGCGCGCGACGGGCGTGGACGTCGCCGCGCGCCGGGTCTCGGACGATGGCGGCGACAGCTATGTGTACCGCGAGCTGCTGCTCGCCACGGGCGGCGCGCCGCGGCGGTTGGCATTCGACGGCCAGCAGATCATCTACTTCCGCACCTACGACGACTATCGCCGGCTCCGCGCCCTCGCCAACGAGGAGCTACGCTTTCTGGTGGTGGGTGGCGGATTCATCGGCTCGGAGATCGCCGCCGCCCTGCGCTCCGTGGGACGCGACGTGGAGATGCTGGTGCCCGAGGCGGGCCTCGTGGCGCGGGTGTTCCCCGGCGACCTGTCGCGTCATCTGGTGGACTACTACCGCGCCAAGGGCGTGAGCATGCGGACCGGCGATGGCGTGGCGGGGCTCACACCGCGGGCGGGGAAAGTCGTTATCAAGACGACTGCCGGTCACGAGGTCGCCGCCGACGTGGTGGTGGCGGGACTCGGCATCCAACCGGGCGTGGAGTTGGCGGAGCAGGCGGGGCTGCGGGTGGACAACGGCATCGTGGTGGATCAGATGCTCCGCACCAGTGACCCGCACGTCTTTGCCGCGGGCGACGTCGCGAATTTCCCGAACGCGGCTCTCGGCGTGCGCACCCGGGTCGAGCACGAAGACGCGGCCAACACGATGGGCGCGGCCGCCGGGCGTGCCATGGCCGGGCAGGGCGTGCCGTACACCCACCTGCCGTTCTTCTATTCGGACCTGTTCGACCTGGGCTACGAAGCGGTGGGAGATCTCGACGCGCGGCTCGAGGCGGTGGTGGACTGGAAGGAGCCGTTCCGCGAAGGGGTCGTCTATTACTTGAAGGATGGCCGCGTGCGCGGCGTGCTCTTGTGGAACACGTGGCACCAGGTGGACCACGCCCGCGCCTTGATCGCGCAGCCCGGCCCGTTCCGGGCCGCCGA
>JBGPOE010000109.1:0-4178 GCA_041487875.1 Gemmatimonadota bacterium
AACTTTTATCAGGACTTTGTCACCAACGACCCGTGGACCGGCCACAGCGGTCAATTCATCAGGATTCGCGACTACTTCCTGTCGAGCGGCGTCGGCGGCGCGCAGGGCTGCGATACCACGCAGATCATGCCGGTGGGGACGGTGGCCCACGAATCGGGCCACGGCCTGGGCCTGCCCGATCTATACGACACCCGCGGACCCTCCGAGGGCATCGGGGAGTACGGACTGATGGGCAGCGGCAACTACACGTCGGCTGTGAGCCCGAGCCGGATGGAAGCGTGGTCGTTGTCGCAATTCGGCTGGGTGACGCTCGCGCCGATCACGACGAACGGCACGTACAGCTTCGGCGCGGCCCCCACGTCCGACTCGGCCTGGATCGTGCGGCCGACCGGATCGAACCCGCGCGGCGAGTATTACCTGCTCGAGAACCGCCAGGCGGTGCAGGCGGACACGGCGCTGATCCGCATCCACGGCGGCGGCGGACTGCTGATCTGGCACGTGGATTCGCAGCAGGTCGTCAATCACGGCTTCGGCGGGGACAATACCGTGAACTTCGGGCCGATCCACGGACTGCGGCTCGAGGAGGCGGATGGTCTTGCGCAGCTGATGAGTGGATTCAACCGCGGCGACGCCGGTGACCCGTACCCCGGCACGTCCAGCAACACGGTCTTCTCGTTCAACACGAACCCGGCGAACACGAAGAACGTGGACGGCACGTTCGCGGGCTTCGCGGTGGACTCGATCAAGCAGCTCTCGGCCAACGGTCCGATGAGTTTCCGCGTGCAATTCGGCGGCGCATCCTTGGTGCGCGCCAACGACTCGAGCGCCGTGGTGCAGTTCGACAGCCTGAATTACACCGTGTTCCGCGGCCTGCTCGCCAACGCCTCGAGCCACGAAGTGGGTGTCGCCGACACGCAATTCACGAATGCCAACCGCACGCGGTTCCGCTACCAATCGTGGTCCGACGGCGGGGCCATCACACACGCGATCACCGGCAGCTTCGCGGGCGACACCTTGATCGTGACGCTCTTCAAGGACTTCAAGGCGCAGTTCGCGACGAGCGGCAACGGGTCGGTCGCGCAGAGCCCGCTCCCCGACGCCACGGGCTTCCTCCCCTCGGGGAGTCCCGACACGCTCACCGCCACGCCGTCCGGCGGGTTCGCGTTCGACGGCTGGTCGGGCGACACGACGGCCGCAGGCCCCATGCTGGTGCTGCCGATGGGCCGGCCCTACAGCGTGACCGCCACGTTCTCCGCGACGCTGGTGATATCGAGCGGCGCCACGAGGCCCGACGGCGTAATGGGTGTGGCCTATAACGACGCTCTCACGGTGACGGGCGGCAACGGCACCAACCACTGGCACGTCGTGGGCGGTGCGCTGCCCACCGGCGTTACGCTGTCGCTCGGCGGCACGCTCGCGGGGTTCCCCAAGCAAACGGGGAGCTTCAGCTACACGGCGCGCGACACGTCCGGCGGTCAGACGATGCAGGGCACGTTCAACTTCAATGTGACCGCGCCCACGCTACTCACCGCGGACGTCGTGACCCAGCTGCTCACGGGCGCGAGCGCGCTGACCACCGATCAGCTGCGCTACCTCGACTACCTCGGCAACAACAGCGCGACGTTCGACGTGGGCGACTTCCTGGCGTGGGTGAACGCCACCGGGGCGCCGCTCACGGCACCGCGGCCCGCCGTCAGCACCCGAAGTCGAACGACGCGGAAAGGAGGCCGCCCATGACCCGCGCCACCACCAAGCTCGTCATCGCGGCGCTCATCGCCACGCTCGCGGCGTGCGGCGGCGGCAGCACCGGCCCCGTTGCCGGCATCCTGAAGGTTAAGCTCAGCGCTACGCCCAACTCCGGCTCCGACGGTGCGATCCTGCTCTCCGTGTCGGGTCCGGCGGTCCCCTCGGGTGCCAGCGCGCAGACGGGGTTCCGGTTGTTCGGGACACCCAGCGCGACGACCAACAAGTTCGCCGTCACCGGCACGCTCGCGACGGGCGCGATTCTCTTCACGATCAGCGTGGACGACATCAACAAGGTGGGACAATACTCGGCGGCGGCGCAGCAGGTGGCGGCGTCGGGGACGTTCGCGCTGCGCCCGCTCGGCGGCTACACGTTGCAGGTGACGAAGTAGGCGGCTAGGGGCTAGACGCCTAGGGGCGGGCGCGAATGAACTTCGCGCCCGCTGTCGTTTGGAGAGCGCCGGTGTCCACGTACCCGGCGTGCACCATGGCGAGCGTGTCGCCCACGAGCTCCGCGGCGAAGCGCATCGGTGGGGCGCCGCCCCGTGCGTAGGGCACGACCAGCGTGACCATCCCCGTCGTATCCATCGTTGCCACCACCAGCCCGAACGTCCCCGGCAGCGCGCCCACGTCGCCCGCGAACCACCGGCTCACGTGCCCGAACGCGGTCCGTCCCGTCGCCGAGTCGAATGTCAGCGCGAATTGCAGCCCGGCGTTGAGGGTGGGACGCGTGGTGTCGGCGCGCGGCGCGCCGTGATACTGCCACGTCCCGAGGAGGGCGGCGGCGGGGGACTGGGGCGCCGGCTGGTGGTGATGGCAGGCGAGGGATGCCAAGAGGCTTAGGGACAAAGCGGCGTAGCAGATGCGGCTCATGTGCAGCCTCCGGGTCTCGTCACGAACGCCAGTGATCCATCGGGCAACTTCACCCGCACCAACCTATCCCGCCAGACGCTCAGCGCCCAGGTGGCGAACGCGGCCGCCCGCAGCGAGTCCGGGCCGCGCACCACGTACAGCGTGTAGGGATTGGTGAGCACCGTGTCCTGCGCGAACAGCACGCGCAGCTCCACGCCCGGCGTGCGCGCGAGCGTGGGCAGATCGGCCAGCGCGTAGGCCGAGCGCTCATCGGCGACGTGCAGCGTCGTGCTCTGATCGGCGCCGGTCTCCACGTACCACGGGTGTCCTTGCGGCGTCACGCCGGCGGCGCGCCACAGGGCGAGCTCTTTCACGTGGGTGCCCGAGGAATCGCCGCGCGAGATGAACCGGGCGCCCGCGCGCGCGATGCGCGTGAACGCGTCGGCGGCGGAGGCCGCGCGGGCCACGGCTGCCGGATCGGCGGCGGGTCCAACGATGGCGAAGCGGCTCGCGACGAAGGGGCAGCGCTCCACGGCGTGTTCTGGCGTCACGAGCAGCCGCTCTTCCAGGGACGGCGCGTGCGTGAGGGCGAGGCTCAGGTCGCCGCGCGCCGCGGATTGAAGAATCTGGCCCGAGGCGGCGATCACGGTCGTCACCGATTCGGGCGGCGCGAGCGAGTCGAGCAAGGTCAGCGCGCCCGACTGCTCCAGCGTGAAGGTGGTGCCGAAACGCAACGGTGGGGCGGCGGGCGCGCTGGTGCAGGCGGCGAGCGCGGCGCAGATTAGCGCGCCCACTCGAAGCCGGAGGCTCCTCGTGCGTCGTCTCGCGTCCTTGCTGCTCACGCTCGCTCCGTCGGTCCTCGGCGCGCAGGGATTTCAGCTCACCGTCGCGAACATCATGCGCGGCCCGGCGCTGTTCGGCACCGCGCCGTCCAACGTACGGTTCTCGGCGGACGGCCGCTACGCGTATTTCACCTGGCGCAGTCCCGGCGTCGATACGCTCGATCAGGACTATCGCGTGGCGGTGGCGGGCGGCGCGCCCGAGCGTCTGGCGCGGCACGCGGTGGATACGATCGCCATGGCGACGGGCGTGTGGTCGCCCGACTTGAAGCGCGAGGTGGTGAATCTCAAAGGTGACTTGTGGCTGGTCGATCGCACGGGAGCGAAGCGCGCCCTCACGCAGACGACCGGCCGCGAGTCGAATCCTTCGTGGTCCGCGGACGGCCGCACCGTCTTCTTCACCCGCGACAACAACGCCTGGGCCCTGGATTTGGCGGACGGCGCCATCCGCCAGCTGACGGACGTGCGCACCGGCGCGGCACCCAAGCCGCCCACCGATCCATTGGGCGAGAAGAAGTTCCTGCGCGACCAGCAGCGCGAGCTGTTCGATTACATCCGGCGCCAGGTGGCGCAGGAGAAGCTCGCCGCCGACACCGACACGACCGGCCGCAAGCCCTTGTATCTCGCCGACGGCCAGAGCATCAGCGAGCTCGACGTCTCCCCCGACGGCCGCTTCGCGATGATTGCGGTGAGCGACAAGTCCCCCGGGACGCAAGCGGTGATGCCCGTGTGGGTGACGCAGTC
>JBGPOE010000110.1:0-4152 GCA_041487875.1 Gemmatimonadota bacterium
CGTGCGCCGCATCGAGGCGATCACGGGCCCCGCCGCCTATCGCTACGCGCGCGATCTCGAAGCCCGGCTCGACGAAACGGCGGCGCTGCTCAAGTCGACCCCCGAGCATCTCGCGCGTCGTGTCGCGGCGATGCTCGAGGAGCAGAAGAAACTGGAGAAGCGGATCGAGGAGATGCTGCGCGAGGGAGCAGGGAGCGGGGAGCAGGGAGCAGAGGAGCAACCGCTACCGCAGAATCTCTCGCTACGCGTCGTTCGCACCAGCGTCGATGACCGGGCTCAGATCGCCCTGATGATCGACAATCTCCGGAAAGACCAGAAGTACGTGTCGTTCGTGTTATCGCCGGGCACAGGGACGTATCACGTTGGCGTGCCGGATGCCCTCGTCGCACGCGGATTCACCGCCGACCAGATTGTGAAGGAGATTTCGTCGCATACTGGCGGACGGGGTGGGGGGCGACCACACTTTGCCTCAGGCAGCTGGGGTGACCTGGCCAATATCCCATCGGCGTCGACACTGGCGGGGTTCGTGACGACCTATATCGAGAAGAAGAGTGACTCGCACTGAGTTGGCCCGCTGGCTCGAGTCGCGCCGCCCGGCGCCGCCTCGGGCCCTGGCCGCGCACCTCGCGGCACCGCTCACGGACGCGACCGCCACGCCGCCGCAGCAGCTCGCGGACCTGGGCCGCGCGGCGCTCGGCCGCGTCACCGCCGCGCCCGCCGCCGGGCGGTCGCTGGCGCTCGACCTGCTCGCGGCCGACGCGTTCGTCACCTACGCGTTCGAAGCGCAAGCGGAGCTGGACCCGGCGGGGCTCGCGCCGCTGGCCGATCGCATCGCGGCGGCCGAGCGATGAACCGCTTGCTGGCGCGCCGACCCGGATTGCTCGTGCTGGTGGACCCGAGCCGTACGGACGCCGCCGAGGCCACCACGCTCGCCCACGAGGCGCAGGCCGCGGGGGCCGCGGGCCTGATGATCGGCTCGTCGTTCGACGGCACGCGGGAGACGGCGTTGATCGCCAAGGCGCTGCGCGCGGCGGCGCCCGACCTGCCCGTCGCCCTGTTCCCAGGCTCCGCGATGCAGCTGACCGATCAGGTCGACTGCATCCTGTTTCTCTCGCTCGTCTCGGGCCGCAACGCCCAGTATCTGATCGAGGAGCACGTGCGCGCGGTGCCGTTCCTGCAGGCCCACCCCGTGGCGACCATCTCGACCGCGTACATCCTGATCGACGGCGGCCGCGTGACGAGCGTCGAGGCGGTGAGCCAGACGCGCCCGCTGCCCGCCGACAAGCCGGAGCTCGCCGCGGCGCACGCCGTGGCCGCGCGGCTGATCGGCATGCAGGCGATTTATCTGGATGCCGGGAGCGGGGCCGAGCGGCCGATCCCCGCAGCGGTGGTGCGCGCGGTCCGCGCGGCGGTGCCGGCCGCGGCCGCGCCGCTGTTCGTGGGCGGCGGCATCCGCACGCCCGCCGATGCCAAGCGGGCACGGGCCGCGGGCGCCGACTACGTGGTGATCGGCACGATTCTCGAGCGCGACGGCGCGGCGGGGCTCGACGCGTTCGTGCGGGCGGTGCAGGAGTGACGGCCGCCGGCGACCGGCTGCGGCAGGGACTGGAGGGGCTCGCGGCGCTCGCCAACCTGGTCGCCGCCGAGCACGCGGAGACCGTGGCCGCGATCGCCGCGCGCTATGAGGCAGCGCTGCGCGGCGGCGGCACCCTGTTCTTCGCCGGCAACGGCGGCAGCGCGGCCGACGCCCAGCATCTCGCCACCGAGTACGTCGTCCGCTATCAGTCCACCCGGCCGGCGCTGCGCGCCATCGCGCTCACCACGGACACATCGCTCCTCACCGCCTGCGCCAACGACATGGGCTTCGACGAGGTGTTCGCGCGCCAGGTGGAGGCGTTGGCGAAGCCCGGCGACCTGCTGGTGCTGCACTCGACGTCGGGCGAGAGCCCCAACGTGCTGCGGGCGGCGCAGTCGGCGCGGGCGCGCGGTGTGCCCGTGATCGCGTTTCTGGGGCGGGGCGGCGGGCAGCTCAAGGCCCTCGCCGACCTGGCGCTGGTGGTGCCGTCGGACGACACGGCGCGGATTCAGGAGATCCATCTCGCCGTCGAGCACCTGATTTGCGAGATGGTGGAGGAGCGGCTGACGGGGTGATTGATCTTTCGGGTAAGCGCGCGTTCGTCACGGGTGGCGGGCGGGGCATCGGCCGCGCGACGGCGCTGCTCCTGGCGCGGGCCGGCGCGAGCGTCGCGGTGGGGTATCGCAGTCGCAAGAAAGACGCCGAGGAGACAATCCGGGCAGTGGGGCAGGCCGGCGGGCAGGCGGTCGGCGTCGCCGGCGATCTGGGCCAGCGTGACACGGCCGAGCACGCCGTCGGCGCCGCGGCGCAGGCCCTGGGCGGCTTGGATCTCTTGATCGTCAATCACGGCGTCTGGCCGCCCGACGACGTGCCCCTCGCCAAGATGTCGGACGCGCAGTGGGAGGAGACCCGGCGCGCCAACTTGGACAGCGTCATCTACGTCTGCCGCGCGGCCATTCCTTTGCTCTCCGCGGGCGGCACGATCGTGCTGGTGTCGTCCACGGCGGGGCAGCGCGGCGAGGCGTTCCACGCCGACTACGCCGCCACCAAGGGCGCCGTCATCAGTCTCACCAAATCGCTCGCCGTGGAGCTCGCGCCGCGCATCACCGTCAACTGCGTGGCGCCGGGGTGGGTGGATACCGAGATGGCGGCACAGCCGTACGCCCGGGAAGCGGGAAACGGGAGACGGGAGATCGAGCGCAGCATTCCCCTGCGCCGCGTCGCCCACCCCGAGGACATCGCCGGGCCGATCGTGTTTCTGTGCTCAGGGCTCGCGCGGCACATCACGGGGGAAATTCTGAATGTGAATGGTGGGAGCGTACTGTGCGGATGACATGGTGCGGGGTGCGGAGTGCGGGGTCGCCGCCGGCGCCACACCAGGCGACGCGTCCGTTGGTTTCCCCACCGTCCGCAACCCCGCACCCCGCACCCCGCACCTCGCAATGAAGTTCCCCTCCCGGCTCCCAATCCCGCCTGAAGTTCTGAAGATCGCACAGCGCCTGGAGGACGCAGGTTTCGAGACCTGGTGCGTGGGCGGTGCGGTGCGCGACAACCTGCTGGGCCTCGACAACCACGATTTCGACCTCACCACCGCCGCGCCGCCGCCGGAGATCCAGCGCGTGTTCAAACGGACGATCCCCGTCGGCATCGAACACGGCACCGTCGCGGTGCTGGACGCGCACAATCAGCCGCACGAGGTGACGACCTTTCGCAAAGACATCAAGACCGACGGCCGCCACGCGGTGGTGGAGTTCGGCGTGTCGCTGATGGACGACCTGGCGCGGCGCGACTTCACGATCAACGCCATCGCCTACCATCCGATCCGCCACGACTGGCAGGATCCCTTCGCCGGCGCGGCCGACTTGGACAGCGGCGTGATCCGCTCGGTGGGCGATCCCAACTGGCGGTTCCAGGAGGATTACCTCCGCATCCTGCGGGCGCTGCGCTTCAGCGCGCGGTTCGAGTTCCGCATTCAGTCGCGCACGCTCGAGGCGGCGAAGGCGAACGTGGCGGGCCTGTCGCAGCTCTCGGCCGAGCGGGTGCGGGAGGAATGGTTCAAGGGTTTGATGCAGGCGCAGAAGGCGAGCAGGCTGGTGCACCTGTGGGTGGAGACCGGCGCGGCGCGGATCTGGCTGCCGGAGCTCGGGGGAGCGGGGAGCGGGGAACGGGGAGCGGTGGACAAGCTGCCACGTGATCCCGTCTTGATCACGGCGTATCTCGCGTCCGATCCGCCGTCGTTGCTCACCCGGCTCAAGTGCTCCAACAAGGACATCGAGCGCGGTCGCGCGATTCGCGAATGGCGCGACAAGTACCCCGATCCCAAACACCTGCCCGCGGTCCGCCAGTGGCTGTCGGCGGTGGGCGATTACACGGGCGATCTGCTGGCGCTCCTCCCCGCGACCGCTCCCCGCTCCCCGCTCCCTGTCGTCGTGCAAGCCATCCGCGATGCCCGGGACCCGCTCGCCCTCAAGGATCTCGCCGTGACGGGCGACGACCTGCTGGCGGCGGGCGTGCGCCCGGGCCCCGACGTGGGCGAGACGCTCACCAAGCTCCTCGGCGAGGTGCTGGAAGACCCC
>JBGPOE010000111.1:0-4075 GCA_041487875.1 Gemmatimonadota bacterium
GGCGAGCTCACCGGCCAGCGCTTCAACACGGTGCTCGTGCCGATCGCGGTGGACATGACCGGCGCGGGCGGCGCCAAGCTCGGCAGCTACACTGCGCGTCTCACCTGGAACACGGCGGGGCTGAATTTCTACAACGCCCTCGCCGGCAACTTCCCGCCGCCGCAGGTCAACACCGACAGCGTCGGCTTCGGCATCCTCAAGTTCACGTCGATCTCGCCCGTGGGCGCGACCGGGCTCGTCACGCTGGCACAGATGCTGTTCTACGTGCCCGATACCGTCGGCTCGCCGCTCACGCTGTCGTTCAGCGAAATGTCGGCGGCCGGCACGTACACGAACCTGCTGCCGTCGCTCACCGTGACCAGCGCCACCTTCTGCCCGTCGCGCGGGTTGTGGGGCGACATCGACCGCGACGGCGCCGCCAACAGCCGCGATGCGCTGCTCATTCTGTCGAAGGTGGTGGGCCTGCCGGTCGATACCATCGTCGACACGGTCAGCACGTCGCCGCTCATCGTGGACACCACGTTCTTCGACTCGGGATTGGGCGACGTCAACGCCGACGGCGCCGTGACGAGCGTGGACGCGCTCATCATCCTGTCGACCGCGGTGGGCATCCCCATTCCCGGCCAGCGCGTGCTGGTCCTGGCGCCGGGCGGCTGCGGCACCGGTTCGCCCAAGACCCTGGCCGTGTTCCCGAGCACCGCGCAGCTCGCGCCGGGACAGACGTACCAGCTGTTGGCGCAGGGTCGAGACTCGGCGGGGCGGGTGGTCACGCTGTCCAACGCCACCTGGCGATCCTCGAATCTCAACGTGGCGGGCGTGGACGCCGACGGTACCGTGCATCCGCGGGCGCCGGGCACGACCGTTATCACCGCGGCGGTGGGCCCGGGCATCAGTGCCACGGGGACCGTCACGGTGGCGCCCCGCACCAAGTGGTACGTGGATGTGAGCGTGACCGGCGCCCAGGTGCAGTTCGGTACTCAGGCGCTGCCGTTCGACAACCCGCTGCGGGCGTTCGCCGTGGTGCAGGAGGGCGACACGATCGCGGTCGCCCCGGGCACGTATGATTTCGTGGACTATGGCATCCTCAACGTCGGCGTCGTGATCCAGGGTGGCACTCCGGGCGATACGACCACGCGGCCGTTGTTCCGCGACGCCCAGGCCGGTTACCACACCGCCTTGGAGCTCGAGGGCGGCCAGCGCACGGTGGTCAACAACGTGGCGTTCCGGAATTTCAATTATGCGGTGGACCTGCAAGGCGTGCGCAGCTTCGCGCTCGAGGACTCGAAAGTCGAGGTCACGAGCGGCAACTACGGCACGGGCATCTACACCTGTGCCAACACGCTCGACACGGTCCGGGTCGACCGCAGCGTGTTCCACGGCGACTCCACCGGCACCGCCCTCGAGAACGCTTATTGCGTGCAGCGCACCGCCCTCCTGCTGGTGCGCGACACGAAGATCAGCGGCTGGAACGACGCCATCTCCTGGCCCGACGCCGACTCGCTGGTCGTCGTACGGTCCGACGTGTCCGACAACGACGGCTACGGCATCTACGCAACGCAGGAATACAACGTCAATCCGTCGCTATACGTCGCGCACAGCAGGATTGCCCGTAACTATTCGACGCAGGTCTACGGGTATCCGCTACGGCGCGCGGTGTTCGACTCTTCGAGCATCGAGGCTCCGGCCAGCGAGGCCATCGACTTGCAGGGCGCCTGCTCGAGCTGCGGGGGGCCGATGCAGACTGCCTTCCACGGCGACACGATCACGATCGGGCCGAACGCGACCTTCCACTATTGGATCCGAGCGTTCTCGGCCGACACGTTCTTGATGGACCGCACGGTGGTGCAGTTCCCGGACACCGCACCGGTCTACATGTATTCGAGCATCGAGGCAAACGACGGCATCGTCACGCGGTCGCAGTTCTTGCATCTCGGCAACGGCAACCTGTTCGACTTCACCGGGCTGCGCCTATTCGTGGACAGCGTGACCATGACCGCATGCTCCGTCGCGAACTGCGATCAGGTGACCGGCTTCAACCCGACGAGTGGGGAGGGCGGCCCGCAGCTCGAGTCCCTCACGCTGCAGCGCTCCCACTTCACGCAGATCGGCTACCCGGTGTACGGCAGCTTCCCGGGCCTCGCGACGATCAGCAACAACGTGATCGACAGCACGTACTGGGGCATCGAGCTGTACGTCGACAGCGCCGTCGTGGCGAACAACGTCCTCACCCGCGTGGTGAACGAGGGCCTATACGTGTTCGCCTACGGCGGGGCCGGCATGCGGGCGGACATCGGCCAGAACTCGGTGAGCTGCTCCGCGGCTGGCGCGCGCGCGATCGACGTGAGCGGGTTCCCCACGGTGACCGAGGACAACCTCGTCACTGGCTGCTTCGTCGGCATTTACGCGCAGCGGTCCTTGCCCGGCTCGGTGCTGCGCCGCAACACGATTCGCGGCGGGACCGACGGCATCACGGTCGATCAGTTCGATACGATCACCGTGCGCGTGGACTCGAACGGCGTGTCGGGCGCCGCCGACGCCGCGGTGACGCGCGTCCAAGGCGGTCGCCTGACGATGACGAACAACAACATCTCAGGCAACGCCTACGGCGTGTTCTTCGCGTTCCCGTATTACGGCGCGATGACCCACGAGCTGCACGGCAACAGCTTCACCGGCAACACGCAATACGCCATCATCGACACCTCGGCCGGCGACAGCGTGCACGCGCAGTCGAACTGGTGGGGCAGCTCGAGCGGTTCCGGCGGCGGCGTAGGTGACAGCGTGCTAGGAAACGTCGACGCGACGGCCTTCCTCGGAACGCCGCCCGCTGGCTTGCCGGGTCTGGCGCCGCGCTTCCTCGCGACCGCTGCGCCCGTGCGTACATCCGCGGCGCGGCCCACGGGGGCTCCGGCCGCGCCCAAGCACGTGCGCCTGGCGGCGGCGCCGCAGCCGGCCCGCAGCCCCGCGCCGCGTCCGGCCCGCGCGTTGACATTCCCGCCGCGGATGCCGGCCAAGACGGTCACCATGATCCAGGAGCAGGAGCGCCGCCGGGCCGAGCACGCGGCGCGCGATGCCGCCCGAAGGTCCACGCGCCCCTGATACGATGCGACGACTGTTGACCGCGGGGTTGCTCTGGTTCGCGGCGGCGAGCTGCGGCGGTGGCGGCGACGGGGGTGGCGGGCCCGCGCCCATCGATCTCGTGACCCTGTCGGGCGACACCACGGTGGTGCTGGCTGGCACCACGCCGCTCGCGGCGGCCGCTTCGGCGGGCGGCGTGCCCGCCACGGCGGGCGTCACGTTCCAGTGGTCCACGAGCGACGGGGCCAAGGCCACCGTGAGCCCGACGGGGGTGGTGACCGGCGTCGCGCGGGGCAGCGTCACCATCACCGCCGAAGCGTTCCACAACGGCACTACGACGGGCATCACGGGTTCGCGGACCCTGCGCGTGCGGATCGCAAGCGTCGTCATCGCGAGTGGGCCCGGTCCGCTTTCCTCCCTCGGCGATACGGTGACGCTCACGGCACAAGCCAAGGACGCTCTGAACGCCAACGTTGGCGGCGTCGCGATCACCTGGAGCTCCTCGAACCTCAGCGTCGCGTCGATCGATCCCGCATCGGGACTCGTGACGGCGGTCGCGAACGGCGGCACGACGCTGATCGCGCGGGCGCAGGGTGAGCGGTCGGCGGATTCGTTGGTGGCGGTCGTGGCGCAGGTCGCGACCACGATGAGCATTACGCCGGACACCACGGCGTTCAATCGCATCGGCGCGACCGCGCTCACGACTGTGACGGCGAGCGATGCGCGCGGGCACCCGGTCGCCGGCACGGGGATTAGCTGGGCGTCGCGCAACCAGGCAATAGCGACGGTGGACGGCACGGGTGCCATCGCGTCGACGGGCGAAGGCACGACCTACATCGTCGGCACATCGGGTCTGTTAGCGGACAGCGTGAAAGTCGTGGTGGGGTTGGTGTACGCGTCGGTCCGCGTCGCCACCGGCGGCATCCTGCCGGCGCCGATCGACACCGCCCTGATCACTCGGTTGAACGGCACGCTGCAGCTCGGTCTCATCGTGCGCGAC
>JBGPOE010000112.1:0-4006 GCA_041487875.1 Gemmatimonadota bacterium
ACTCAGTGAGCTCGTCCGTGATCTCGAAGGCGCCGAG
This sequence comes from Gemmatimonadota bacterium, assembly GCA_041487875.1. Lineage (GTDB taxonomy): Bacteria > Gemmatimonadota > Gemmatimonadetes > Gemmatimonadales > GWC2-71-9 > DATLWA01. The sequence goes on from JBGPOE010000112.1 coordinate 38, forward strand.
GCCCTCCTGCTCGGGAAATTCGTAGCGGAAGCCCACGCCGTCGTTGAAGGCGCGGACGCGCACCGTGAACCGGCGGTTGGGGGCCGCGGTCTCCGCGACCGCCACCGCCAGCTCGTTGTGGTGGTCGCGCACGCGCGCCACCTCGCCCCACGGCTGGGTCCACGTTTCGTCGTGCGTGTCGCGCGTGGTGTCGGTGATGCGCAGGCTATCACGCAGCGGCGGCGCGCCCCGGAACTCGAACCCCAGGAGGGAGGGGAGGATCAGCGCGCGGCCGTCGCGCGTCAGGCTGTAGTACAGCCTCCCCTCGTGCACCTGTAGTGTGACCTGGTTCCTGCCGTCGGGGGAAGTGACGCTGGCCTGTCCCCCCAGCGCGGGCACGATGAGCGCGGTGGCGGCAACGCTGAACGCGAGACAAATGGAGTGACGATGCATGGGGGCGATATTCGCTACATTAGCTCGCATGCGCAAACCCCTCATCGCGGTCGCGGCGTGCCTCGCGTTCGCCCGGCCCACGTTCGCTCTCCAGGCCGCGCCGGACACCTCCTGGGTCCGGCGCAGTGCGATCTACGAAGTCTTCGTCCGGGACTTCTCCACGAGCGGCGACCTGAAGGGCGTGGTCCGCGGGCTCGATCGAATCCAGTCCGCGGGCGCCAATGTCGTGTGGCTCATGCCGATCTACCCCGTCGGCGTTCTGAACCACAAAGGGCTCCTCGGCTCCCCGTACGCGGTGCGCGACTACCGCGCGATCAACCCCGACTTCGGCACGCCGGCGGACTTCCGGGCCCTGGTCCGCGCCGCGCACGCGCGCGGGATGAAGCTCATCCTCGATTGGGTCCCCAATCACACCGCTTGGGACAACCGCTGGATCCGCGAGCATCCCGACTTCTACGCCCGGAACGAGCGCGGCGAGATCACCGTGCCGCGCGACGACCAGGGCAAACTGACGGACTGGACCGACGTGGCCCAGCTCGACTACAAGAACCCGGCGCTCCGGCGCGCGATGATCGCCGCGATGCGCTATTGGCTCGACCACTACGGCGTCGACGGCTTCCGCGTCGACGCGGCCGGCTTCGTCCCCGACGACTTCTGGCGCGAGGCCGTGCCGGCGCTGCGCGCCGCCGCCGGGCGCCCGATCCTGTTGCTCGCGGAATGGGGCGATCTCAAGATGCATCGGTTCGGATTCGACCTGACGTACGCATGGGATTCCTACAGCCGCCTCAAGTCGGTCTGGGGAGGCGCGCCGGCATCCTCGTTCCTCCCGCGCGAGCTGGACGACATGCGGGCCATGCCCGCGGGCGGCATGCGGCTGCGCTTCACCACCAATCACGACGAGACGGGGTGGGACAAGCCGCCGGTCACGCTCTTCGGGGGTGCGGCGGGAGCGCGCGCGGCCTACGTCGCCATGGCGTTGCTGCCGGGCCGGCCGCTGCTCTACGACGGGCAGGAAGTCGAGAGCCCGCAGAAGCTCGGGCTGTTCGTGCGGGAGGCGATCGCGTGGGGGCAGCCCGACAGCGCCGAAGCCCGCGGCTTCTACCGGCGCGTCCTGCACCTGGTCCTGACCGATTCGGCGCTCGTCGCGGGGGATTTTCGACCGGTCGAGACCAACGCCGCCGCCGACGTGATCGCCTACGCGCGCGGGGGCGCGGTGGTGCTCATCAACACGCGCATCCATGCCGTGGCAGTCGTCGTAACGGGCTTCAACGTGAACGGCGCACGTGATCGCTTGACGGACCGCGCGCAATCGGGCGACACCGTCGCACTCGCGCCCTACGGCGCCGTCGTGCTGGAGAGGTAGAGCACGAGGCTCGCCCTGGGCCCGAGGGTGCGGACCGGAGCGTAGCCCCGAATCCGCCCGTCCTGATTGACCCGTAGACTCGCCCCATTCCGTCCGCCGAGCAGATTCCGCGGCGTGTATCTGCCGCGCGGCAACGCACCCTCCGCCGACCCGATCGAGATGCCGGACGCCGGTGCGACGGAGAGGTTCGCCACCACCAGCACGGCGCGGCCGCCGGCGCGGCGGAGATAGGCGACGACGTGAGGGTTGTTGGCCGAGAGCGGCAGCAACCGCCCCGTCGCGAGCGCCGCGTTCTCCTTGCGCAGGTGGATCAGCCGGCGGTACAGGTTCAGCAGCGAGCGGGGGTCGGCATCCTGCGCGGCGACCGTCGTCGTCAACGAGTCCGGCTGCGGGCTCTCCCATGGCGTGCCCGCGGTGAACCCGACGCCGGAGCGCGGGGTCCATTGCATGGGCGTGCGCAGCCGCGGGTCGGGTTTGTCGCCCGTCATGCCGATCTCTTCGCCATAGTAGACGAACGGCAGGCCCGGCAGCGTCAGCAACAGCGTCGCGGCGAGCTTGGCGCGCGTCACGTCGCCGCCGAGCGCGGTCATGACGCGGGTCTGGTCGTGGTTGCTCAGGAACGGAGACCAGCGGTACGCCGGCAGCGTGTCCTGCAGCCGGAGGAATCCGCTGAGCAGGCCGCCCGGCGAGCCCGTGCGGACCGCCGACAAGAGCGAGTCGGCCAACTCGAAGCCGAAATACGACGTGAGCTGGTCTGGGTAGTAGGGCATCACTTGGGGGATGTTGCCCCATGCTTCGCCGACCGTGTAGGCGCCGGGCTTCACGCTGTCGACATGCGCGGCGTATTCATGCAGGAAGGCGTGGGTGCCGGGGCACCCGATCAGGCAACGGCCTTCCTCCACGAGGTAGGGCACCGCGTCCAAACGGAACCCGTCCACGTCCATGTCGCGCAGCCAGAATGTGGCGACTTTCTTCGCCTCATCCCGCACGGCGGGCGTGTCGTAGTTCAAGTCCGGCATCTCGCTCGAGAAGGCGCCCCAGTAGTACTCATCCCGCACCGGCGAGCGACGCCACGCGTCCTGGCCCCAGGGCCCTTTGCCGAGCGGCGTCGGCGCGAAGCGATACCACGCGCGATAGGGCGACGTCGTGTCGTGCAGTGCGGCCTGGAAGTAAGGGTGCGCGCTCGAGCTGTGGTTGAGCACCATGTCCACGAGCACCGCGATGCCGCGGCGGTGCGCCGCCGCCACCAGCCGCTTGAAGTCGTCGGTGGTGCCGTAGGCCGGCTCCACGCCGTAGTAGTCGCTGACATCGTAACCGTGATAGCTCGGCGATGGGGACACCGGCATGAGCCAAATGCAGGAAGCGCCGAGCCGGGCGATGTAGTCGAGCTTCGCGATCAGCCCGTTCAGGTCGCCGATGCCGTCGCCGTTCGAGTCGAAGAATGATCGGACGAAGACTTCGTAGCAGACGCCGCCGCGCGTCCAGGCGGGGCTGGCGTCTTGCGCCGGTTGCGCCGGCGCGCCCTGGAAGAGCCCCCGGAAGAGCCATTGATACGCCGCCGGGAATTCGCGCCGCCAGAACCACTCGGCGTGCTTGCCGTCGGGGCGGACCGCCGCCTGCACGTCGCGGCCGATGGCGAATCCCGCCGCCCGCAGGGTGTCGACCATCCGCTGGTGGTCCTTGACGTACACCTCCGGTGTGTCGCCTTCCTGTCCGCCGGTCACCATGTAGATGCGCGTCCCCGGACGCGGGTGCGCGCGCCGGGCGACGGCATAGATCGACGGCGCGACCCAGAACGCCGGCGAGAACACACCCACTCGGCCGAACACGTCGGGGTACTTGAGCGCGGCGTACAGCGAGATCAGCCCGCCCATGCTGGAGCCCGCGACGCCTGTGTGCAGCCGGTCGGGCAGCGTGCGGTAATGCTGGTCGATGTAGGGCTTCAGCGTCTGCGCGAGGAAGTCGACGTAGGCGTCCCCTTCGCCGCCGCCGAGCTGCGCGTTGCGCCAGGGGGAATATTCGTCGAAACGTTTCTGTTGGCCGTTGTCCACGGCGACGACGATCGCGCCGCCGTCACCCCGCGCCTGGAGACTGTCGAGCGTTTCATCGACCCCCCACTCGCCCGCGAAGCTCGTGGCGGCGTCGAACACGTTCTGGCCGTCGTGCATGTAGAG
>JBGPOE010000113.1:0-3980 GCA_041487875.1 Gemmatimonadota bacterium
CGGTGACGGCTTCAAGCTGTTCAAGGGGTGTTTTTCCACGGCGCCGGTGTTCTACTCCTTGTAGAACTCGGTCGGCTGGGTGCTCGGCAACGACGCGCTGATCGTCGTCACAGCGGCGGTGGGCCTGCCGATCGCGCCATACACACTCAGCAATGCGGACGTCGATCAGAACGGCACGGTCGACACCCGCGACGCCCTCTTCATTCTGTCCTACGCGGTCGGGCTCCCCACGCCTCTCACACGCGTGGGACAGCCCAACGCCGGCGCCTGCGGCGGCCCCGCGCCCCAGACGCTCGCCCTCACGCCGTCGCCGGTGCAGCTCGCGCCGGGCGACGTGCTCGCGCTCGTGCCCAACGCGCTCGACTCGGCCGGCATCCCCACGGCCGCGCACGGGCTCGCCTGGTCGAGCAGCAATGCCGGCGTGGCCACGGTGGACACCCTGGGCATCGTCACCGCGGTGGCGAACGGCACGGACACGGTCATCGCGATGACCGTCGCCGGGCCAAAAGACTCGGCGTTCATCACGGTAGCCGACCGCCACACCTGGTACGTGGACGGGGCGGTCACGACTGGCGTGAGCCAGCTCGGCTCGAGTGCGTTCCCGTTCGCCACGATTTCCCAGGCGCTGGCTCGCGCCGCGGCGCGCGATACGGTCCGCATCGCCACGGCCCCGACGCCGTACGGCCCGGTGACGATCACGAAGCCAGTGATCGTACTGGGTGACTCGGGCGCCTCCGGGATGCCGACGATCTCGAACGGCACGGGGGTGGCCCTGGCGGTCAACACGAGCGGCCGCGTGGTGCTGCAGTGGCTCAACCTCGACGAGTCCAACGCGGGGCTCGACGCCACGGGCGACACGCTCGCGGTGCAGTCCGTCAGCCTGAATGCCCTGCGGGGCATCGGCCTGCGGGTGCATGGCATGCAGCGGGCGGATCTGCGCGGCGTGCGCGTCACCTCGGCGACCTTGGCGGGCATCTGGGTGGACAACACGCCCAGCGTGGCGGTGAGCGGCGCGGCGTTGTCGGTGATCGCCGCCCGCAACGACTCGGCGGCCGGCGTGGTGGTGCTCAACGGCAATACAGCCGATCTGAGCGACGTCACGGTGTTCGGCGTGGACCAGGACGGGCCCGGCATCGTGGCGGACAGCATCACGCGGACCACGATCACGAATTACGCGAGCAACACCGGGTCGGCGCTCGACGTGCAGCGCGCCCGGTTCGCGAGCGTGAGCGGCGCGGTGCTGGCGAACGGTGGCTGCGGTGGCGCGAGCTCCAGTTGCAACGCAGAGATTCACTTCCAGGCGGATACCGCCGTGGTCGACACGGTGCTGCTGTTCAACCCCGGCGCGGGCATCGACCTGCAGCCGCACCGCGGCAGCGGGATTCCGTCGCGCGCCACGATCACGCGTAGCGCGATGACGGGCGTGCAGAGCGGCGCCGGCGTCCGCATCGACAGCATGGCCGATGTGGCGATCGGCCGTCTGACGGTGGACACCGTGTTCTACGGCGACGGCATCGACGTCCGCAGCGCGCAACAGGTGCGCATTGACTCGACGTCCATCGCCTACGTCCAGCAGGGTGTCGGCGTGTTGATCGATCCTACGGCGATCGTGAGCATGCGCAACGTGAGCGTCCATGCCGCGGCAGCCGGCGGCGTGTTGGTGGATAGTGCCGCCGTCGTGAATCTGGCCGGCGTGACTGTGGACAGCTCGGCGCAGCCCAGCTTCCTGATCCTCAATTCGCCCGCGCGCTGGGCGATCCGCGTGGCGCACGCCGATACCGTGCACGCCGATTCGCTGAACCTGCACGACAACGCGGGCGGCGGCTTACTGGTGGATTCGGCCCAGGTACTCCTCGGCCGCGGCAGCATCGTGGCGCGCAACGCCGGCGTGGGCGGATTCGGCGGCGAGTGCGGCCCGAACGGCTGCACCTGCGGCGCCAGCTGCATCATCAAGGGCGGGGCGCCGGCGCGGCTCGGGCCCGCCCGCACGGAATACGTCTCGAACAGCGTGCCGGGCATCGTGCTGTCGAACGTGGTGCGGGGCCAGCTCACCAATTTCACGGTGGACAGCAACGCCAACGGCGGCATTCTGCTTACGCCGTATGACGTCACCGCTTGGTCGTTCACGCTCGACACGAGCTTCATGCGGGGCGGGCAGACGTTGTTGTCGGCTGGAGGCTTCGTCGACTCGACCGGCCACCTCACGGTGCGCGGCACCGCGTTCCGCTACGGCGCGCCCGCCATCTACGCGAGCTATATGGACCAGGTGGTCGTGCAGAGCTCGACGTTCGATAGTACGGGGGCCTCGAGCAGCCCGGCTCTGGGCATGTATCAAGTGAACGGCGTGAGCCTGCTCGCGGACACCCTGCGCGAGGGTCCGGGGTCGGGCGTCGAAATGCTGCAGGTGGGCAACGTCCAGGTACGCAACTCCCTGATTCACCACCGGACACCGTACTGCACGTGCAACCCGGAGGCAGGACTCGGCCTCGGCGCCAACGCCATCACCGTCAGCAACACGCGGATTGAGTTCAGCGCGATCCTCGGGATCCGCGTGGACGCTGCCAGCGTGGGGCCCATCCTGATCGACTCGAGCGCCATCACCGACGACTCGCTCGCCGCCATTCAGGTGTCGAGCCCCACGGTCGTGACGAACACGTTGCTGGCGCGCAACCTGGTCGGCGTCGATATCTGGAGCGGTGCGGACGGCTCGCAGGTGCGCTTCTCGAACATCGAGGGCAACGTGCTCGCCGGCGTCCGCAACCAAAGCGCGTCGCCGGTGCAGGCCGACAACGACTGGTGGAACGATCCGCTCGGACCGACGTGCGCGTCGGGTTGCGACCCTGCGAGCCTCGGCGACTCTGCGATCGGGGCCGTCAATCCCGTGACGCCGTTCCTGACGGCACCGGCGCCGAGCGCGCCTGCGGCGGTCCGACCGATCCGCACCAGCGCGCTGCCGCGCCAGCAGGTCAAGCGGGAGGGCCAGCCATGAGACGCGCCCTCATCTTCGTCTTCGGTCTCACGGCTGGCGCCACCGCCGCGCGAGCGCAGACCGTGACCATCCGCCCGGCCGGCGATTTGTCGTCGCTCGTCGACATGCCGCTCGATGTACCGATCGTAGCCGACTGGAGGGCCCGGCTCGACAAGCTCGGCGCCTTCGCGCTGAGGTTGCAGTGGGACCCCGCGATCCTGCGCTTCGAGGGCGGCACGAACGGTACGTTCGGCCAGATCACCAGCAACACCGATTCCACGCCCCAAGGCGTGCTGCGGCTGTCGGGCGCCAACCCCAACGGCGCGAACGGCATGATCACGCTCGGCATCGGCCGCTTCACGCCGCTCGACACGGTCGGGACGACGCTGCAGCTGCAGGTGACTGAGCTCTACGCCACGGCGCCCACCTTCGCGCCCGTGCCCGACTCCGCTCAGAACGCGCTGTACTGCGCCGCGCGCGGTTTGTGGGGCGACGCCGACGGCGACGGCACGGTCGGATCGCGCGACGCGCTGCTCGCGCTTTCGGGCGCCGTCGGGCTCGACATCTCGGCCTTCCCCGGGATCGGCCTGGCCGACGTCGACACGAGCGGCGCGGTGGACGCGCGTGACGCGTTGGTCATCCTGTCGTACGCGGTCGGCATGGACGTGAGCGGTTTCCGGCTGCACACGCTGGCGCTCGGCAGCTGCGGTAGCGCGGTCCAGACGACGTACGCGATTCTGCCGGGCGCGGACACGCTGGTGCAGGGCCAGGACCTGCGCCTCACACTGAACGCGACGAGCACGCTGGGCGCGGTGCGGACGCTCACGGACGTGTTCTGGCGGTCGTCCAACCCGACGGTGATGGCGGTGATGCAGGACGGCCGCGCGATCGCGGCGGGGGCGGGCGTCGTGACGCTCGTCGGCAAGAGCGGCACGCGCGACAGCGCCGTCACGACCATGACGGTCGTCACCCGGCGCAGCCATCACGTGGTGGATGCCGCCGCCATCAGCGC
>JBGPOE010000114.1:0-3883 GCA_041487875.1 Gemmatimonadota bacterium
CTCGATCCCGCCACCCCGCTCGACCTGGCCGACACGCTGCGGGCCGACCTGGGGACCACCGACGTGCCGGTCGATCGGGAGGGCGCGGTAACCCGCGCCCTCCAGGCGCGCCCCGATCTCCAGGCTGAAGTCGCGCGCGGCAACGCGGCGCGGCAGGCCAAGGCCGCCATCTCCGCGGAGCGCCTGCCGCGGCTCGACGTCGGCGCCGACTACGGCGTCAACGGCCTCACCATGCCCAAGGCGATCGGCACGACCGACTTGCAACTGCAGGTGAGCGTGCCGCTGTTCGACGGCTTCCGGCGCGAGGGCCGCATCGCCGAGCAGAGCGCCGTGGCGGAAGAAGCGGCGGTGCGCGAGCGCGACCTGCGCCAGCAAGTGGCGGCGGACGTGCAGGGCGCGCTGCTCGACCTCAACACGGCACAGGCGCAGCAGGCGATCGCGGCCGAGCGGCTGCAGCTCGCGCAAGACGAGTTGACCCAGGCCCGGCAACGCTTTGCCGCGGGCGTGGCCGGCAACATTGAAGTGATCGACGCGCAGTCCTCGCTGATCAAGGCGAAGGACGGCGATATCGACGCGCGCTTCGCCGCCGCGGCGGCGCGCGTGGCGCTGGCGCGGGCGGTGGGCGCGGCGCGGACACTGCACTAAACGTCAAGACCAGGGATAGAGCGTTATGGCGACGACGATGGAACCCGAAGCGAAGACACGCGGCGCCCGGCCGGAACAGGGCATCGCCCCCGAGCCGCCCGCCGCGGCGGCACGGCCCGGCGGGCGCCGCCGCCTCGTCTTCATGGTCCTCGGCGCAGTACTAGTGGTGCTGGTGGCGGGCGGCGTGCGCAAGTGGATCTGGAGCCGCTCCCACGTGTCCAGCGATAACGCGCAGGTGGACGGCCACATCGTGCCGATCCTGCCGAAAGTCGGCGGCTTCGTGGCGGAAGTGCGCACCGACGAGAACCAGCAGGTGCACGCGGGCGACGTGCTGGTGGTGCTGGACGACCGCGACTACCGCACCCGGCTGCAGCAGGCCGACGCCGACCTCGCAGTGGCGCTCGCCAACGTGAGCTCGCCCCGGCGCGTCGGCCAGGCCGACGCGGCGGTGCGGCAGGCGCAGGCCAACGCCGACAAGGCGCACCAGGATCTGGAGCGCATCCGCGAGCTCGCGAGCCAGGACATCGCGTCCAAGCAGCAGCTCGACGCGGCGGAGGCCAACGTGCAGTCGGCCGACGCGGCGCTCGCGGCCGCGCAGGCGGCCCTGGTCGGGGCCGACGCCCGCGTGGCATCCGCCCGGGCGCAGCGCGATCAGGCGGCGTTGAACCTCGCCTACACGCGCCTCACCGCGCCCGCGAGCGGCGTGGTCGCGAAGAAATCCGTCGAGGTGGGACAGCTGGTGCAGCCGGGCCAGCCGCTGTTCGCGGTCGTACCGCTGGCGGACGTGTGGCTCACCGCCAACCTCAAGGAAACCGAAGTGGCGAACGTGACGCCCGGTGATCCGGCGGACTTCACCGTGGACGCGTGCGGCGGCCGGCACTTCCCGGGTCGCGTGGAGAGCATCGCACCCGCCACGGGCGCGCGCTTCTCGATGCTGCCGCCCGACAACGCGACGGGCAACTTCACCAAGGTGGTGCAGCGCATCCCGGTGCGGATCCGTCCCGACAGTCCGGTGGATCCGACGTGCCCGTTGCGCCCGGGGATGAGCGTAGTCGTCACGATCCAGACGAAATAGGAACTACGTCGTGGCAACCGCCGCACTACCGCTGCCGCTGGCGGTCCCGGAGGACCGCTACAAGTACAAGTACCTGATCGCGATCACGGTCTCGCTCGCGTCGGTGCTGGAGCTGCTCGACACGAGTATCGTGAACGTCGCGATTCCCCACATGATGGGGAACCTGGGCGCCACGCTGGATCAGATCGCCTGGGTCTCGACCGGCTACATCGTCGCCAATGTCATCGTTCTCCCGATCACCGGCTGGCTGTCGGCGTTCTTCGGGCGGCGGCGCTACTTCGCGGGCTCCATCGCACTGTTCACGGCGGCGTCGTTCCTGTGCGGCAACGCCCACTCGCTCGAGGCGCTCGTCTTCTGGCGCATCATCCAGGGATTGGGCGGCGGCGCGCTGCTCTCCACGTCGCAGGCGATCCTGTACGAAGAGTTCCCGCGCGCCGAGTACGGCACCGCGATGGCGATCTTCGGGGTCGGCGTGATGGTGGGCCCTACGCTCGGCCCCACCGTGGGCGGCTACATCACCGACGCCTATGGCTGGCCGTGGATCTTCTACATCAACATCCCGTTCGGCATGCTGGCCTTAGCGATGACGATGTCGTTCATCCACAACTCGCGCTACCAGGAGAAGGTCGGCCGCGTGGACTACATCGGCTTGCTGCTGCTCGCTTTGGGAATCGGCACGCTGCAGACGATGCTCGAGCGCGGCGAGCGGCTCGACTGGTTCGAATCGAGGGAGGTGACCGCGCTGGCGCTGATCAGCGCGACGTCGCTCGTAACCTTCATCTGGCACGAGCTGCGCACCGACCATCCCGTGGTGGACCTGCGGATCCTGAAGAGCCGCCAGCTCGCCGTGGGCGTGGTGTTCGGCATGGTACTGGGCGTGTGCCTGTATGCGACGGTGTTCGTCCTGCCCGTGTACCTGCAGAATCTGCAGCACTTCACCGCGAAGCAGACGGGGCTCGTGATCCTGCCGGGCGCGCTCGCCAGCGCCTTCACGATGGCGTTCATGGGCCGGCTGCAGGGCAAGTTCGACGGGCGCTTGTCCATCGTGGCGGGCGTGGCGGTCTTCGCGCTGTCGATGTGGAAGCACGCCCACTTCACCACCGACAGCGGTATGCACGACTTCTTTTGGCCGCTGATCTTCCGCGGCATCGGGCTCGGCCTGATATTCGTGCCGCTCACGAACCTGGCGCTCGCCGACCTGCCGATGAGCAAGATTCCCAACGGCACGGGGCTCTTCAATCTGATGCGCCAGCTGGGCGGCTCGGTGGGGATCGCGCTGTCGGCCACGCTGGTGCAGCGCTTTGCCGCGATCCATCGCGCCGACCTGATGCAGAACGTCACCATGTTCTCACCCGCCACCCAGACGCGCCTGGCCGCGATCCAGCAGGGACTGATCGCGCAGGGGACGGCGCTGTCGCAGGCGCCTGAAAAGGCGCTGATGGTCCTCAACGGGCTCGTGCAGCGACAGGCGCTGATGCTGTCGTTCGAGCAGCTGTTCCTCTTGTTCGGCTCGTGTTTCGTGCTGTCACTGCCGCTGCTGCTGCTGATGCACAAGCCGAAGGGACTGCCGGGCAGCGCAGGGATGGCGCACTGACGGTTGTCAGCTGGCGCCGAGGCGGAGCGCTAGCTCGCGAGACCACAAGATCTTGCATAGCCGTCAGGCTTTCCCCTGATAGTCGGCTGCGGGTTTGACCCCATCTTCCAATCTCCCGCTAGGACGGCCTTGGGTCGGCCCATGCTGCCATGGCTGTATGGACATCGCCTGAGAATCGCGGCCTTTACCATCGCGGTTACCCTGTTGGTGGGCTGCGGGTTTGACGCCATCTTCCAATTTCCCGGTCCGGGAGACGTCCACTTCGTGTTTGGGGATACCGTGCTGACGCGTGGGACCACGGTCCCATTCGTGGTGACGGTGATCGCGGGCGGTACCGCGCTCGCGCGCCCGCACGTGACCGCTTTCACATACAACGCGGCCGTGTTCACCCTGACCACGGGGGGCGACTCCCTGGTGGCCCTCCGCACCGGTCAGGACAGCATCAACATCCGCTTCCTGAGCTCGCTGTTGACGGGTGTGGCCGCGGATACCGTGATCCACGTGCGGGTTAAGCCGTGAAGTGCTTCCGCTGCGGGGCGTCGTTGGCCGACGAGCAGTATTTCTGCGGC
>JBGPOE010000115.1:0-3717 GCA_041487875.1 Gemmatimonadota bacterium
CCGCCGATCGCGAACTCGCTGGGGTCGTCAGTGGGCCCCCAGCCGAGGCGGATCCGCCCCTCCAGATACGGCCGGGCCGTGCGCTCCGCCGAGTCGGGCTGCGTTTGAAACGTGCCCTGCGCGGTGCCGGCGGTCGGGGCGAGCACCGCGCCCTGCAAGGCGAGGCGCAGCGTGTAGCCGGTCTCGACCGTGAAGCGGATCTGCGGCAGCCACAGCCACAAGTTGCCTGAGCCCGCAAACCCGGGGCTGCCCACCTGCGCGAGCGAGTGTGGGTTGCGCTCGGCCACGAGCGGCACTTCCTGGCCGATCAAGAGCTGGGCGTGCGACCAATTCACCGTGCCCACCGCGCGCCGCAGCCGCACCAGCGGGAAGGTGCGACCACCGCTGCTCGGTTGCTGGCCGCCGTAGAAGTCGGCGTCGACTTCGCCCGTGAAGGTGCCGCCCAGGACGTCAGGCTCCGTGACGAGCACGCCGAGTCGCGTCTGGCGGATCGTGGCACCGCCGCCTTTGGCGCCGACGGCATCGGTGTCCGCCAGCTGCGGCACGTCCGAGTTGTTGACGCGGGCGCTGTTGTAGAACGCGTTGACCAACACGAAGCCCGTGAACTCGACGGTTCGTTTGGACGGCGTCTGCGCGGCCACCGGCACGGCGACGGCGAGCAGAATCAGAGGTGCGACGCGCATCACGGCCCGCTCCTGGCAATTTGTCCGTGTTTACAGTAAGCTCAGCGGCCCTGAACGCAACTGGGGACTCGTGGGAGCGATGCGACGCGCGGTGTGGTGTGTGGCGGTGAGCTGTATCACGGGAGCGCCGCCCGCCTTGGCCCAGGGGGGCAGGGTGACGGGCCGCGTCAGCATCCTCGAGAAGGACAACAAGCCCAGCCCCGACCTCGGGTCCGCCGTGGTTTATCTCGAGGGCGCGGGACTCGCGGCGCGGCCGGGCGCCTTCGAGATCGCCATCAGCGACAAGACGTATGTGCCCCATGTGATCGTGGTCCCGGCGGGCTCGACCGTCAATTTCCCCAACCACGATCCCTTCAACCACAACGTTTTCTCTCAGAGCGACCCCAACGCCTTCGATCTCGGGTTGTACGGCCGGGGCGAAGCCAAGGGCCACACGTTCGCAGGCGCGGGTCTGGTGCGCGTGTTTTGCAACGTGCACCCACGGATGGTGGCGTTCGTGATGGTAACCGCCAATCGCTGGTTCACCCAGCCGGTGAGCGACGGGAGCTACGTGCTAGACAACGTCGCGCCGGGCCACTACCGCCTGCACGTGTGGCACGAGCGGGCGCCCGCGGAAGTGGTGAAGGACGTGACCGTCACGGCGGGCGCGCCGCTCGAAGTGGACGTGGCGCTCAATGCCCGCGGCTACAAGTGGCAGCCCCATAAGAACAAGTTCGGGCGCGACTATCCCACCAATGCCGGACGCGAGCGCTATTAAGGGCTTCGGCCTCGCCGGGAAGATCTTTCTCGCCTCGGCGCTGCTCGTTGTGGCGGTGCTGGGCGGTACGTTTGGCGTCACGTCGATTCAGGCGAACCGCACCGCCGACTCGGGCGTCGCCCACCAGCTCGCCAACACGCGCAGCGCAGTGGAGGATTTCCTGGCGGCACGCACGCACACGCTCGCCGGGATGAGCGCCGTGAGCGCCGGCGTGCCGCAGTTCCGCGAGCGCCTGCTCAAGAGCAGCAATCGCGCGGACGTGCTCGACCAGGCGCAGGAGTATCGCGACCTGATCGGCGCGGCCTGGGTGCTTGTGACGAACCAGGACGGCATCCTGATCGCGCGCACTGACTACCCCGAGGAGCGCGACATCGATCTGTCCCGTGGCGCGCTGATCGGCAACGCGCTCTCGGGCGAGCAGACGAGCGGCGCGTTTGTGGACGACCGCGATCCGCGGGCGATTCGGCTGTTCATGGCGACGGCCACGCCCCTGGCGCCTCCCAGGTCGGCGCCGCAGGGCGTCCTGGTGGCGGCGTACGCCGTGGACGACTCGCTCGCCGCGGCGGTGAAGCGTGCCACCAACGCCGACGTCGTCTTCTTCGCACTCGACACCGCCAACCGCCCCGTCGTGGTAGGCACCACGCTGCCCGCAGCGGACATCGGCCCCGCCCTGCGCGCGAGTGTGCGCATGGACTCACTCGCCGCCGACTCGCTGGGCGCGCCGTTGGCGGCACAGGCGGCGGGGCAGCACCTGATCGGCCTGGCCGCTCCGATTCGCTCGGCGGGGGGCGATCCGTTCGGCGGGTTCGTCGCCCTGCGCTCGCGTGACGAGGCGCTGGGCGCGTTCCGCGCGCTGCAGCGCACGATGATTCTCGCGATCGCGGCGGGTGTGGTGCTCGCGCTCGTATCGGCTTTCTTTCTGGCGCGCCAGATCGCGGGCCCGGTCCGCCGCCTGGCGGACGCCACCCGGCGCGTGCAGGACGGCGACTACTCGGTCGAGATCGCCGTCACCTCGGGCGACGAGATCGGCGTCTTGTCCCAGGCGTTCCAGGGTCTGGTGGAAGACTTGAAAGAGAAGAGCGACCTGGTGCAGTACATGATGTCCGCGTCGGGCGCCGCGGCCACGCAGCCTGTGCAGACGATGCCCTCGGGAGTGCGCGCCGCGATGCTGGCGACACCCGGCGGCGAGGCGCTGCGGCCGGGCGCCCTGCTCGACGGCCGCTACGAGGTGAAGGAAGTGCTGGGCATGGGGGGCATGGGCGTCGTCTACCGCGCGTTCGACCGCGAGCTGCAGGAGCCCGTCGCCATCAAGACGCTGCGTCCCGAGGTGATGTCGGGCGACCCGGTGGCGCTGGAGCGCTTCAAGCAGGAGATCCGCCTGGCGCGCAAGATCGCGCATCGCAACGTGGTGCGCACGTACGATCTGGGCCAGGTGGGCGGGATGTACTACCTGACGATGGAGTACGTCGAGGGCACGTCGCTCAAGCAGCTGATCTCGTCACGCGGCAAGCTGCCGCTGCCCGTCACGCTCACCATCGGCAAGCAGCTGTGCCGCGCGCTCGAAGTGGCGCACGCCGAGGGTGTGATTCACCGCGACATCAAGCCGCAGAACATGGTGGTCGAGCCGAGCGGCTTCCTCAAGGTCATGGACTTCGGCATCGCGCGCCTCGCCAATCCGCCCAAGGGCAAGGGGCTCACCGAAGCCGGCACGTCGATCGGGACGCCCGACTACATGTCGCCGGAGCAGCTGTCGGGCGGCGAGCTCGATCTGCGCAGCGATCTGTATTCGGCGGGCGTCGTGCTGTACGAGTGCGTCACGGGCCGCGTCCCATTCGAAGCCGAGAGCACGTGGTCGTTGATCGCGAAGCACTTGGAGGAAGACCCGCCCGATCCGCGTGGGCTCAACGCCGAGGTGCCCGAAGCGCTCGCGCGTGTGATTCTCAAGGCGATGGGCAAGAGCCGCGAGGCGCGCTACGCGACGGCGGCCGAGATGCACGATGCATTG
The DNA here is from genome assembly GCA_041487875.1 of Gemmatimonadota bacterium. Taxonomy (GTDB): domain Bacteria; phylum Gemmatimonadota; class Gemmatimonadetes; order Gemmatimonadales; family GWC2-71-9; genus DATLWA01. The sequence goes on from JBGPOE010000115.1 coordinate 3,446, forward strand.
GCGGCGATAGGCTAGATGCGAAGAGGCTAAGCCGCTAAGTGGTCAAGCAGGAAGACGGTGGCCCAATGCGTCAGGCGCACGATCCAGTGGTGGCGGCGGACCGGCGGGCGAGCGGCGGGGGGCGCGAGCGAGGCCGAGGCGCTCATCGCCTGAGTATATTGTCTTTCATGCGGGTGGCAACGTTACTCGGAGCAGCGCTGCTCGCAGCGCTGGCGTGCCGGCAGCGAGCCGAGGGGCCGGGGCGCATGGCGGCAGCCGAAGCGGCCGCGGCG
>JBGPOE010000116.1:0-3348 GCA_041487875.1 Gemmatimonadota bacterium
CATGGCGCCCTATATCTGGAAGACGACGGATTACGGGCGCACCTGGACCAAGATCGTGAAAGGCCTGCCCGCCACCGAGTTCGTGCGCGTGGTGCGCGAAGACCCGGTGCGGCACGGGCTCCTGTTCGCGGGCACGGAGCGCGGCGTGTGGGTGTCGTTCGACGACGGGGCCAGCTGGGAGTCGCTCAAGCGCAACCTGCCGATCGTGCCGGTGCACGACCTGGCGATCAAGGAGGGCGACCTGGTCGCGGCGACCCATGGACGCTCGTTCTGGATCCTGGACGACATCGCGCCGCTGCGCCAGCTCGCCAAGGCCGTACCGCGCGAGGCGGCGCATCTCTTCAAGCCGCGCGACGCCTACCGCGTCGATTGGTCGGGCGGCTTCGGCTTCCCGCCCAACGAGGCGCATCCGGTGGGCAAGAATCCGCCCTCGGGCGCGATGCTCTACTACTGGCTCAAGGACAAGGACCGGACCGTCACGCTCGACATCCTCGACGCGCGCGGCCGCGTGATCCGCAGCTTCTCGAGCAAGCAGGACTCGCTCACCCGGGCGGACAGTCTCAAGGTGGACGCCCTGAAGCAAGCCCGCACCGACAGCCTGAAACACGCGGGCATCACCGATTCCACCAAGGTCGACAGCATCTTGGGCGTGCTGTTCGCGGATACGCTCAAGGACGAAGACAAACCGTGGCCGCACCGCCCGGCCGCTGCGCCGCGCGCGCCCAGCAAGCAGGGCCTCAACATGTTCGCCTGGAACATGAAGTACCCCCCGGCCCGGGACTTCTGGGGGATCAACGGGGTCGCCACCGACGGTCCCATGGCGCTCCCCGGCAGCTACCGCGTGCGGCTCACGATGGGCGGACGGTCTTCCACCCAGCCGCTCGCGCTCAAGCTCGATCCCCGCTCCAAGGTCACGCCGGCCGATCTTCAGGCGCAGTTCGCGTTCCTGAAGCAGCTGCGCGACACCGTCAACGCGGTGACGACCGCAATCATCCGGATCCGCAACGTGCGCGCCCAGCTCGAAGACGGCGCGGCGCAGGCGCCCGCGGCGGTGGACGCGGCGCGCTCCCTGATCGCGAAGCTCAACCGCCTCGAAGACGGCCTGTACCAGGTGCGGAGCCAGGCGGATGAGGACGGGCTGGTGTATCCTCCGGGGCCCACCGAGCGGCTCAGCTCACTCATCTTCGCGGCCAGCACGACCGACGCGAGGCCGACCGCGCAGATGTACGATGTGTTCCGGCTGTTCGCGCCGCAGATCCAGCAGCAGCTCGTCGCGCTGCAACAGGCACTGGGCCGGGATCTCGCCGCGGTGAACGCGGCGCTCAAGGGAGGCGGGGCGACGGTCGTCGTGGCGCGCGCGGTGGAGCTGCGGCTGCCGTCACCGGCGACGGGGCGGTGACGCTAGGCGATCCGCTCCCGCGTTTCGGCGTCGAAGAAGTGCAGCGCGTCGGGATCGACGCTGAGCGTGACTTCTACGCCGACATGGTGCGAACCCGCGGCGCGACCCTCAGCGCGCCAACAACTGCGCCAGCTTGACGAGCTCCGGGTCGGGCGGCGGCTTGGGCTCGAGCACGCGCTCGAGCGGCAGCGCGGCGATCACGCCCTTCACCAGCGCGACATAGAGCCCGGACTCGCCCGCGACCAGGCGCTCGACCGCGGCCGCGGCCGTCCGGCTGGCCAGCAGGCGGTCGAACGCGCCCGGCCCGCCGCCGCGCTGCACGTGGCCGAGGATCGTCGCCCGCAGCTCGAAGCCGATGCGTTCGCGGTGATTCGCGAAGTAATTGGCCAGCGCCGCCGCATTCCACTTCGCTCCCTCCGCAACGACCACCATGGCGTGCCGCTTGCCGCGCGTGTAGGCGTCCTGCAGCGCCGCGGCCACTGCATCGGGGTCGCTCTCGACCTCGGGGATGACCACCACGTCCGCTCCACCGGCGATCCCCGCCATCAGCGCGAGATAGCCGTGGGCGCGCCCCATGACCTCGACCAGGAAGGCGCGCTGGTGCGAGGACGCGGTGGTCTTGAGGCGGTCGATCGCCTCGAGCGCGGTGTTGAGGGCGGTGTCCACGCCGATGGTGAGGTCGGCGCCGTTCACGTCGTTGTCGATCGTGGAGGCGACGCCGATCACGGGGAAGCCCGTTTGCGACAGGGCGTGAGCGCCCGCGAGCGATCCGTTGCCCCCGATCACGACGAGCCCGTCGACCAGGTGCTGCTCCAGTACCCGCAGCGCGCGCTGCCGTCCCTCGGGTGTGCGGAACTCGGGGCAGCGGGCGCTGCCGAGCATGGTGCCGCCGAGATGGATGATGCCGGCGACGTCCCGCGCGCCCATTGGCTGGAGCTGGTCCTCGATGAGCCCCGCGTACCCCTGGCGCACGCCCATGACCTCGAGCCCGCGCGACACCCCGACGCGCACCACCGCGCGCAAGGCCGCGTTCATCCCCGGCGCATCCCCGCCGCTCGTCAACACCGCAACCCGCTTCACTGTGCCTCCGTGCCGATCGCTGTCAGTGTCGGAACGTAACCTCTTCCCGCAGCGCCCGGACCTTCACGGTCCCGCCCGCGTTGACGCACGCCCCCCGCCATGCTACTGTCCCGGTTCTCCGAGACGGTCACTTGAGGATTTTCGTCGCCGTGCCGCGCATACGACTCTGGCTGCTCGCCGCTGCGCTCGCCGTTTCCGGGTGCACCGGTCCATTTCCCCAATCCACGCTCCACCCCCGGTCCGATTTCGCGCGGGCGACGGACGTCCTCTTCACCGAGATCTTCTGGTGGGCGGCGGCCGTGTTCGTAGTGGTCGAGCTGCTGCTCGTCGTCGCGATCGTCCGCTTCCGCCACCGCGAGGGGCGCCCGGCGCCCAAGCCGATGCACGGCCACACCTTGATGGAGATCGCCTGGACGCTGGCGCCGGCGGTGATCCTCGTGTTCGTCGCGGTGCCCACCGTGCGCACCATCTTCGCCACCGCCGGGGACGCGCCGCCCGACGCGCTCAAGGTCGAGGTGATCGGGCATCAATGGTGGTGGGAGTTCCGCTACCCGCAATACAGCGTCACCACGGCCAACGAGCTGTATCTCCCCCTCGGCCGCACGGTGAATTTCAAGCTGAACTCCATGGACGTGATTCACTCGTTCTGGATTCCCGCGCTCAGCGGCAAGCGCGACGTGATGCCGGGCAAGCGCTCGAACTATATGTGGTTTATGCCTGACTCGTCGGGCACGGGCGTGTGGAATGGCGCGTGCGTCGAGTTCTGCGGATCCAGCCACGCGAACATGCGGTTCAGAACGTTCACGGTGTCTGCGGCTGATTTCGAGAGTTGGGCCAAGCATCAGGCGGAGCCGTCGGTGATGCCGCCG
>JBGPOE010000117.1:0-3336 GCA_041487875.1 Gemmatimonadota bacterium
GGGCGTGGCCCCGGGGTGAACCCACCCAAGCCGAGCTCTTCGAGAATGTCGCCGGCACAGAGCGCCGGTTTGGCGCCCTGCTGAATCAGCTTGTTGCAGCCCTCCGACGTCGCGCTCGTGATGGGGCCCGGCACGGCGAGCACCGCCCGGCCCTGCTCCAGCGCCGCGTCCACGGTGATCAGCGCCCCCGAGGTGACACGCGCCTCGATCACCACGGTGGCGAGCGCGAGGCCCGAGATCAGCCGGTTGCGCCGCGGAAAGGCGCCGGCGTGCGGCCGCTCGCCCGGCGGGTGCTCGGTGATCAAGCAGCCGTGCGCCAGCATCCGGTCATACAGCGCCCGATTGGCCGCGGGATAGATCACGCCGAAGCCGTTGCCCAAGACGCCCACCGACGCCCCGCCGGCGTCGAGTGCCGCGGCGTGCGCGATCGCGTCGATCCCCCGCGCCATGCCGCTCACCACCACGGCCGCGCGGGCCACGCCCGCGGCGAGGAGACGCGCCGCAGTCGCGCCGTACTCCGAATGGTCCCGGCTGCCGACAATCGCGGCGGCCGGGCGCCGCAGCAGTGCCACGTCGCCCCAGGCGTACAGTACGCCCGGTGGCTCGGGAACTTCTGAGAGGAGGGGCGGAAAGGCCGCGTCACCCGGCAGCAGCACGCGCGCGCCCAGGCGCTCGAGCTCGGCCAGGACGCGCGCGCCCACCGCGACGGATTGGGCGCGGATGGCCGTCGCCGCGGCCTTGGAGAAGCCGGGCAGCGCCGCGATGGCGCCGTGCGGCGCAGCCAAGGCGCCCTGCGCCGTCTCGAACGCCGCCAAGAGCAGCCGCAGCCGCGCGGCGCCGATGCCCGGCACCTGCGTCAGGGCGAGGTAGGCTGCAACGTCATCCGCCACAGGGATTCCAGCAACTCAGGCAAACCTTCCCGCGTGACGGCGGAAATGGCGTGGATCGGTGCGCGGTCGTCGGTGCGCAGTGCCGGCAGCGCCGCGCCCGGGGCGAGCAGGTCCCGCTTGGTGAGAATCACGACGTGCGGCTTGGCCGCGAGCGCGGGGCTGTACAGCTCGGCCTCGCGCCGCAACAGCTCGTAGGTCGCCTGGGGATCGGGGCTGTCGAGCGGCACCAACACGGCAATCACGCGGGTGCGCTCCACGTGCTGCAGGAACTTGAGGCCCAGGCCCTTCCCCGCGTGCGCGCCCGCGATGATGCCCGGGATATCGGCCACGACGAAGGACCGCGAATCCGACAGCCCCACCACGCCCAGGTGCGGCTCGAGCGTGGTAAAGGGATACTCGGCGATCTTGGGGCGCGCGGCGGAGATTACCGAGAGCAGCGTGCTCTTGCCGGCGTTGGGCTCGCCCAAGAGGCCCACGTCGGCGATGAGCTTCAGCACCAGCTCCACCCGCCGCTCTTCGCCCTGCTCGCCCGGCTCCCATTCGCGCGGGCTCTGGTGCGTGGGCGTGGCGAAGCGCGCGTTGCCGCGGCCGCCGCGCCCGCCTTTGGCGACGCACACGGTCTGGCCGGCCGCGACTAATTCGGCGAGCAAGTCTCCGGTCGCGGCATCCCGCACTTCCGTCCCCGGCGGCACCGGCAGGTAGAGATCGTCGCGGGAGAGCCCCGTCATGTTCTTGCCCTTGCCGTGCTCGCCGCGCTCGGCTTTCCACTCGGTGCGGTAGCGATAATCGAGCAGGGTGGTGAGGTTCGGCTCGGCGCGCACGAAGACGCTGCCGCCGGAACCCCCATCACCCCCATCGGGACCGCCTTTGGGAACAAACTTCTCGCGCCTAAACGAACTCGCCCCAGAACCGCCCGTTCCGGCGAGGACATGCAGTATTGCCCGATCTATGAACATTGCGTCACAAGTTTCTTCCCCTTACGTCTGCCCAGGTCTCCCACACCCTCAAAGCTCGCGCCGCATCAATGTCTTCCTCCACCACCGCCAGCACCGCGTCCACGTCTTCCTTTGTCGAGCCGGTGTTCAACGCGCTGCGCAAATGCGCGTGCAGCTGCTTGGGCGTCGTGAGGGTCGCGACCGCCGCCAGGGTGCACAGCTCGCGCCGCCGCAGGTCGAGCCCCGGCCGGCCGATGACCTTGCCGTACGCATCCACCAGCACGAGCGCCTCGAGCGCCGGGTGCAGGCCCTTGAGGTTCTGCATCAGCTTGTGAAACGTCCGGCCGTACACCGCGCCGCAGGTCTCGGCGCCGCGGCGCGTCCACTGCTCCCACATGCCGTGCGCCACCGGCTCGCCGGGATCCGTGACGGGGCCCGCCACCTCGCGCCACACGCCGAACGCCATCAACGCGAGCGGATAGCCCACGTTCAAGAAACTCTGGAGCAGGATCTCGTCGATCCACTGGTCCGGCACGCCCGCAGCCCGCGCCGCGATCATCCGCTCGCGCGCCTTGACCTCGTCGCCGATAGCGATCGCCAGCGCCACGCGAATCAGCGCGATGGTCTGCTGATCGAGCCCCGCTTCCCCTTTCCCCTTTCCCCTTTCCCCGCTCACCATAGCAGGTCCCCTGTCGAATGCTCGCATCCTTTCACCGCTCCAACCCCCCGTTTACACGCAATTCGCCCACCGGCTCGCCGCGCCAGTTGGTGATCGGCTTGGCGCGGAGGCTGTCGGGCTGCGGCCGCAGCCCCAGATCGGCCAGCACCGCCGCCAGCGCCAACGCGGCCGACGTGCCGTGGCCGTCTTCCACCTTGAGGGCGATGCCCCAACGCTCACTCGTGAGCAGCGCGCTGTAGACGCCGTCGGCGCCGACCTTGGTGATCACGCGGCCGGGATGCGCGCGCATCATGTCGGTGCAGGGGCGGCCCTCGCCGGCGATCAACTCGGGGTGGCGGAGCATGGCTTCGACGAGAACCGGTGCGGAGTGCGGGGTGCGGGGTTCCTTCGCTGCACCGTGAGGCTGCGAAGCTACTGAAGCGACCCCGTACCCCGCACCCCGCACCAGCTTCGCATACGCCAACGCCATATTGCGGAGCGGTATCGCGAAGCACGCCACCCCGCACCCGTCCACCCCGACGCCGATCCGCTCCGCGGGCACGTCGCTCCAGCGGCTCACCTCCGCAAGACAGCGCTGCTGCACGGGATGATCGAGCCGAGTGTAGAACTCCGTGGGCCAGCCATGGTGGCGCGCCAGGGCGAGCATCCCGGTGTGCTTGCCCGAGCAGTTGGAGTAGACGGCGGTGAGGCGGACGCCGCGCGTTTCGTAGTCCTTGGCGACTTTCTCCGAGAGCGGCGGGTGCGGCCCGCACAACAGGTCGCGCTCGCTGCAGCCGATTTTCGCCAGGAAGTCCTTCACCAGCTGCACCTGCCCCGGCTCGCTCGAGTGCGA
>JBGPOE010000118.1:0-3256 GCA_041487875.1 Gemmatimonadota bacterium
GCCATCCGCGATGCCCGGGACCCGCTCGCCCTCAAGGATCTCGCCGTGACGGGCGACGACCTGCTGGCGGCGGGCGTGCGCCCGGGCCCCGACGTGGGCGAGACGCTCACCAAGCTCCTCGGCGAGGTGCTGGAAGACCCCACGCGCAACACCAAGGAGTATCTGCTCTCCCGTGTCTAACGCCCTCATCCCGGCGCTGCTCGCCGCCTGCGGCAACGTGATCGGCGCGCTCGCCGTGACGCGCCGCGCCAGCGCCAGCCTCAAGGCGATCGAGCAGTTCCTGGCGTTCGGCGCGGGCTTCATGCTGGCCGTCGTGCTGATCGAAGTCTTGCCCGCGGCGTTCGAGCGCAGCGGGCCCAGCGCCGCGCTGCTCGTCTTCGCGGGCTACTTCGCGGTGCACCTGAGCCAGCACACGCTGACGCCGCACTTTCATTTCGGCGAGGAGACGCATCACGTCAACCATCTCGCGGCGCGCTCGGCGCTGCTCGGCCTCCTGCTGCACACGTTCTTCGACGGCGTGGCGATCGCCGGGGCGTTCCTGGTGCGGCCGCAGCTGGGCGTCGTCGTGTCGATCGCCATCTTCCTGCACAAGCTGCCCGAGGGCGTCACCATCGCGAGCCTGACGCTCGCCGCCGGGGGCAGCGCGCCGCGCGCCCTGCGCGCCAGCGCCTGGCTGGGTGTCGCCACCCTGCTGGGGGTGCTCGTGACGGACCGCGTGGGGTTTCTGGTGCACAACGGGCTGGCGATCGCGGCCGGGGTGACGCTGTATGTGGCGGCGTCGAATCTCGTGCCCGAGTTCCAGGGCAAAGGGGGATGGAAGCTGCCGCTGTCGTTCTTTTCAGGAGCGGCGGTGTTCTTTCTCACGAAGATGATGCTGGATCGCGTGTCATGACGGGGACAGGGGACCCGAGATCCCCGACGCATGGCGCCGCGTCGGCGGTGAGGCACCCGAGATCCCCGGGCCCATGGCCCGGGGAAAGCAAGGAGGGTGCATGACCGAGCCATCCCTTTTCCAGGGCTCCCAAGAGCCCCTCGCCGCGCGCATGCGCCCCCGCACGCTCGACGGCTTCCTCGGCCAGGACCATTTGCTCGGGCCCGGGAAGGCGCTGGGCGAGCTGATCCGCAAGGGCGACGTCGGCTCCTGCATCCTGTGGGGCCCGCCGGGCTCCGGCAAGACGACGCTCGCCAAGATCATCGCCAATTACACCGAGCGGCAGTTCGAGGCGTTCTCGGCCGTGACCGAAGGTGTCGCGCGCGTGCGCGAGATCATCAAGCAGGCGGAAGAGCGGCTCAAGTACGAGGGCCGCGGCACGATTCTCTTCTGCGACGAGATCCACCGCTTCAATCGCGCGCAGCAGGATGCGTTCCTGCCGTGGGTGGAGAACGGCATCGTCACGCTGATCGGCGCCACCACGGAGAACCCGAGCTTCGAGCTGACGGGCGCGCTGTTGTCGCGCTGTCGGGTGTTCGTGCTCGAACGGCTGACGGATGCGCAGATCCGGACGGTGATCGAGCGGGCGACGACAGAGGCGGGACAGGGGACAGGGGAAAGGGGAAAGGTGGAGCTGGCGCCCGCGGCGGTCGAGCTGCTGGTGCAATCGGCGCAGGGCGATGCGCGGCGCGCGTTGAACACGCTCGAAGCAGTGTTGAAGCACGCGGCGACCCTTTCCCCAGTCCCCATTCCCCTGTCCCCCGATCTGATCCGAAACGTCCTTGAGCGTCCCTTGCCGGTTTATGATAAGTCCGGCGAGGAGCACTACAACTTGATCTCCGCGCTGCACAAGGCGGTGCGCGGGTCGGACGTGGAAGGGGCGCTGTACTGGCTGGCGCGCATGCTCGCCGGGGGCGAAGACCCGCTGTATCTGGCGCGCCGCATCGTGCGGATCGCCGTCGAGGACATCGGCCTCGCCGATCCGCGCGGCCTGACCGTGGCGCTGGCGGCGAAGGACGCCTATCACTTCCTGGGGACGCCCGAAGGCGAGCTGGCGCTGGCACAAGCGGTGATCTACCTGGCGACCGCCCCCAAATCGAACAAAGTGTATGAGGCGTTCGGGCGGGCCAGCGCCGCGGCCCAGGAGCACCCGGCGGAGCCCGTGCCGCTGCATATCAGGAACGCGCCCACCAAGCTGATGGACGACTTAGGCTACGGCGCGGGGTATCAATACGCACACGCGCACGACGACGCCTACGCGCCGCAAGAGTACCTGCCGGAGGCGTTACGGGGCGCGCGGTGGTATGAGCCCACGGAATTCGGATACGAGAAGACAGTGAAAGAGAGGATGGAGTGGTGGGAGAAACTCAAGGCAAAGGCGAAAGAGTGAAGCGGCTCGCGATGCTCGGCGTCGCCGTCGTGCTTCTCGCTGCCTGCGCCACCCTCCAGAACGCCCTGCGGTTCGCCGAGCCCCAGGTGCAGCTGCAGCAGATCAACATCACGGGGATCGGGCTGACGGGCGGCACGATGGACCTGGTGTTCGACGTGTTCAATCCCAACGACTACCGGCTGCGCTCCACGCGGCTCGAGGTGTCGCTGGCGCTCGAGAACACCCACTTCGCCGACGGCCTGATCGACAAGCCGCTCGACCTCTCGCCCGCCAATCACACGCAGGTGGTGATGCCGATCCGGTTCGACTGGGCGGGCCTGGGTGCGGGCGCGCAGGCGCTGCTCACGAAACAGGCGGTGGCGTTCGGCCTCACGGGCACGGTGTTCCTCGATACGCCCTTGGGGACCAAGCAGGTGCAGCTGCGCGGGTCGGGGAACGTGCCGCTGTCGAAGATCCGGCCCTAGAGGAGCGCGCCATCAAGAAGCTGATCGACATCCAAGACCCGATCGAGCGCGCCTATCTCGTGGGCGCGCCGCGCAAGGGCTCGGCCGACATCGCGCGCGCCGACGAGCACCTCGACGAGCTGGGCCGCCTGGCCGACACGGCGGGCGCGCAGGTGATCGGCCGCGTGTTCCAGCGCATCGAGCGACCCACGCCCAACCTCTACCTGGGCGAGGGTAAAGTCGAGGAATTGAAGGGCCAGCTCGCCGCGGAGGGCGCCACGCTGGTGCTGTTCGACGAGGCGCTGTCGCCCGTACAAGGCGTGAACCTGGAAAAAGAGCTGGGCGTGCGCGTGATGGACCGCACCGAGGTGATTCTCGACATCTTCGCGACGCGCGCCAAGAGCCACGAGGCGAAGATCCAGGTGGAGCTGGCGCAGCTCGAGTATCTGTTGCCGCGGCTCACGCGGATGTGGACGCACTTGTCGCGTATCC
>JBGPOE010000119.1:0-3215 GCA_041487875.1 Gemmatimonadota bacterium
CCGCTTACCGTTCTAGGCCGTGACCCGACCCTCGTGGCGCCACGCCATCGTCGTCCTGCCGGAGGCCCCCATCCTCCTGGCCACCGTGCTGCTCGTGCGCAACGCGAGCCTGCACGACGCACTCGAGTCGCTGGCCAAATTTTACCCCGCCGCCGTGTTCGTCACGGCCGTGTTCCTGGCGCTGCGGTTCCGCCGCGGCCGCCTGCTGTTCTCGCTCGTGGCGCTCGCCCTCGCCGCGTGGGGCCCGCTCGCCGCTGGGACGCCCGCCGCGCGGCGGCTGGCGTTCGACGCGGTGGCGGTGCTCTTGCCCCTCAACCTGCTGGCGCTGAGCCTGCTCCCGGATAAGGGCATCCTCACGCCCGCGGGCATCGTGCGCTGGGGGGTGCTGGTGGTGCAGACGCTCGTCATCGCGACGCTGTGCGCCGCCACCCCCGTGCACGCCGACCACTTCTTCCGGGCGAGCGTGCTGTCGGGCACGCTCGTCACGTGGCTCAAGATCCCGCCACCCGCCATCCTCGCGTTCGTGGGCGCGGGCGCCTTGCTCTTCGTGCTGGCGTTGCGCGAGCCGCTGGGGCCCGGCCGCAGCACGCTGTGGGCCCTGGGCGCCGCCTTCGTGGCCGTCTTCACCGGGCACCCCGGCATCGCCGCGACGGTGTCGTTCACGAGCGGCGCGCTGATTCTCGCCGTCGCCGTGATCGAAGCGTCGTATCACCAGGTGTACGAGGACGCGCTCACCGAGCTGCCCGGCCGCCGCGCGCTGAACGAAGAGCTGCCGCGCCTGGGCGATCAGTACGTGGTGGCGATGGTGGACGTGGACCACTTCAAGCGCTTCAACGATACGTTCGGTCACGACGTGGGCGATCACGTACTGCGCATGGTCGCGGCCAAACTCGCCACCGTCGAAGGGGGCGGCCGCTCCTACCGCTACGGCGGCGAGGAGTTCGCCATTCTCTTTCCGGGACGCACGCTCGAGGAAGTCCTGCCTGCGTTGAATGCCATCCGCGAAGCGGTGGCGGACACCGGGTTCACCGTGCGGCGCCGCCTCCGCCCCCGCAAGAAACCGGACGCGCCGCGGCAGGGCCGCAGCACCCGCTCCCAGGTCTCCATCACGATCTCGATCGGCGCCGCCGCGGCGGGCGGCCGCTTGAAGAAGCCCGAGCAGGTGATTCAGGCCGCCGACAAAGCGTTGTATCAGGCCAAAGAATCGGGCAGGAACCGGGTGGCGACGTTGTGAGGGGCGAAGCAGCTAAGGGGCTAAGCGGCTAGAAGGTCAGCGTATGCCGGTGTCGAAGAGCAGCGTCACCCGCGTATAGCCCCGGGGCCCGACCGTGACGTCCTTGCGCTGCGATCGGATGATGATGGTGATGGCCCCGGTATCACTCGGCATCACGGCGTAGGCACCCGGCGCGAGCGCCACGCGGAACGCCCCGGCGGAATCCGAGTGGAATCGCGCTACCAGTGAGGCGCCGCGGAAGACGACGAACCAAGAGCTGAACGGCCCATCGCATGGCACATCCACGCGACACACCGGGGTGATGGGCCCGCGCATCATCTGACCTTCGAGGCCCGTGCCGCCGCCGCCGAGCAGGTCGGCCGCGGGGTTCGCGGGGCCCGCGCAGGCGAGCGCCGCGATGAGAGTCGCCAGACAGAGTGCGCGCGTCATCCTAGCGAACATACCCCGCCGCACCGCGCCGCGTCACCACCCCTCGCGCGTTCCCGGATCCGCCGCCATTCTTACGGCCGCCCACACCGATCTGAGGATCGCCGTCATGCGCTTCGCCCCTTTGCCCCTCAGCCTCTTCGCCGTTGTCTCTCTAGCCGCCCAGCAACCCGATACGAGCCTCTGGAGTCGCCTCCACTATCGGTTCGTCGGCCCCGAAGGCAACCGCGCCGTCGCGGTCATCGGCGAGCCTGGCAACCCGATGGTGGCCTACGTGGGCGCCGCGTCGGGCGGCATCTGGAAGACCGAGGACGCGGGCTGGCACTGGCGCGCGGTGTTCGACTCCGAGCCGGCGCAGGCGATCGGCGCGCTGGCGTTGGCGCCGTCGGCCCACAACATCGTCTGGGCCGGCACGGGCGAGACGTTCTTCATCCGCTCGATGACGGCCCTGGGCAACGGCGTCTACAAGTCCACCGACGCTGGCAGAAGCTGGACGCACATGGGACTCGACTCGACGGGCCGCATCGCGCGCGTCGCCATCAGCCCGCTCGATCCCAACGTGGTGCTGGTGTGCGCGCTGGGCCGCGCGTATGGGCCGGCGCCGCAGCGCGGCGTGTATCGCACCACCGACGGCGGCAAGACCTGGGCGCGCGTGCTGTTCGTGGACCCGAACACCGGCTGTTCCGACCTGGCGCTCGACCCGAGCGATCCCAACGTCGTCTACGCCGGCATGTGGCAGTTCGAGATCAAGACCTGGCACCTGCAGAGCGGCGGGCCGGGCAGCGGCCTGTGGGCGTCGCACGACGGCGGCGTCACCTGGAAGCGCCTGTCGGGCCACGGGCTGCCGGTGGCGAGTCACCCCGTCGGCAAGATCGCCGTGGCCGTGGCGCCCTCCGCCCCCAACACCGTCTACGCGCTGATCGAGGACACCGACCCCACGCTCTATCGCACGGACGACGGCGGCAACACGTGGCGCCTCGTGTCGCGCGACCACGCGATGGCCGAGCGGGCGCCCTATTACGTGCGCTTTGCCGTGTCGCCCGACGACGAGAACCGGCTGTACTTCGTGTCGGTGCGGTTCTCCATCTCGCAGGACGGCGGCCAGACGTTCGCGCGCTCGGGGTTCGGGGGCGGCGGCGACAACCACGACATCTGGATCGATCCGCTGAACGCCGACCGCTACATGATCGCGCACGACGGCGGCGCCACCATCACGCTGAACCGCGGCAAGAGCTACACGCGCGTGGTGCTGCCCATCGCGCAGATGTACCACGTGAACGCCGACGCGCGCGTGCCCTATTTCCTGTACGGCAATCGCCAGGACGGCAGCTCGTACCGCATGCCGTCGCGCAGCCTGGCGGGCGGCATCTCGGAGGGCGACTGGGGCCACGTGGGCGGCTGCGAGTCGGGCTTCGCGATTCCCGACACCGTGGACAACGCCACCGTGTGGTCGGGCTGCTATGACGGCGGCCTCGAGGTGTACGACGTGCGCAGCGATCACGCCCGCAATATTCGCGTCTGGCCCGAGGCAGGTTACGGCTGGCGCCCCGCCGAC
>JBGPOE010000120.1:0-3180 GCA_041487875.1 Gemmatimonadota bacterium
ACCATGATCAGCCGCTGCCCGTCACGCACCGCCGACCCGACAAGGCCGTACCCCGACTCCTCCGTGAAGCCCGTCTTCAACCCATCGGCGCCGATGTTCATGTCGAGGAGCGGGTTGCGGTTGTGCTGTTTGATGCCGTTCCAGGTGAACTCGGTCTGGCTGTAGATCGCGTAGTACTCCGGGAAATCGTAGATGATGTGTTTGGCGATCCGGGCAAGGTCGTGGGCGGTCACGAACTGATCGGGATCGGGTAAGCCCGTCGCGTTGGTGAAATGCGACCCAGTCAGTCCAAGCTTCCGCCCTTCGGCATTCATCATTTGGGCGAAGGTCGCCTCGGTGCCGGCCATGCCCTCGGCGACGATGATGCAGCCGTCGTTCGCCGACTGGATGATGATCCCGTGGATCAGGTCCTCGAGCTTGATCGACGAGCCGAGCTTGGCGAACATGGTCGAGCCGCCGGAATTGGCGCCGCCGCTCCGCCAGGCGTTTTCGCTGACCAGGAATTCGTCGTCGAGGTGGAGCTTGCCGGTCTTCAGCGCGTCGAAGACCACCACCATGGTCATCAGCTTGGCCATGCTGGCCGGCGGCATGTGGGTCTCCGCCGCCTTCTGGAAGAGGACGGTTTCGGTCGCGGCATCCATCAGAAGCGCGTGCACGGCGCGGGTCTCGAAGCGCTGGGGCGGCGTCTCGGCCGCAATCGCACCGGATACGATCAGGCAGAGCAGAGCAGCTGCGGCGCCGGCCTCGGCGAGGCGGCGATGGGGCGAACGCGCGAGTCGGGGATTCAGCCAAGCCATGGCCGATACTCTCCCGCCCCCGGCCCCCGAATAGCAAGGGCGCAGCGCGCGAATCAATCGCTGCGGCGGAAACCAGCTCTGGCAGACGATCAGCGGGTGAGGACGAAAGCCCCGTCGAGGCCGGCGGCGGCCGCGGCGTCGAGCACGGTGGCGCTCGTCACCGACCGGTCAACGGTCACCAGCACGACCTGCAATCTACGCCCGCCGAAGTCGCGCGGCTGCGTCTCGGTACGGCCGAACCGGCTGAACTGTCCGGCCATGCGTTCCGCGTTCGCCGCGTCGGAGAAAGAGCCGAGCTGCACAACGGTCGGCGCGCCGGGAGCACCCGGCGCCGCGAGTTCGGTTGCCTTCCGCGCCGCGGCGCGGGTCAGCGCCGTGGTCAGATCGGAGGCCGAAAGGTTGGCGGCGGCTTGCAGGGCCGGGGTCGGGGCGCCCTCTTCGGCGTAGGAGCGCGAGAAGCCGGAGCGCAGGATCAGCGGGCCAAGCGGGTCGCCGGCGTAGGCCTGAGCCGGGGCGAATGCCGAGGCTGGCGTCAGCATGAGCGGTGCCGCCGTAGCCACCGCCGGCGTGAAGGCGTCGGTCGGCTGGCGGAGGCGCGGCGCCGGCCAGGCGGCGGCGACCGCGTAGCTGTCCGCCGGCCGCAGGCTCACGCCAAACGGCGCGAAGCCCTTGCTCATGCCAGGCTCGCGATACGAAGCGGCGAGTATCCGGTGATCGAGCCCGTCCATCTGGGCGGGGCCGACATACTCCACCTTCACTTGAGCGGTGCCGGCCTCCTTGAAGGCGAGCATGTCGGCGGCGGCCGACGATACGTCGATGATTCGATTCGCGGCGAACGGTCCGCGGTCGTTGACGCGCACGACCACGGAACGACCGTTCTCGAGATTGGTCACCCGGGCATAGCTCGGCAGCGGCATGGTCGGGTGCGCCGCGGTCATGCCGTTCACGTCGTAGACCTCGCCATTAGCGGTCAGCCGGCCGTGGAAGGCGGCGCCGTACCAGGAGGCGAGTCCGGTGGCGCTGTAGCGCGGGTTGTCGCGCGGAATATAGGTCTTGCCGGCGACGCGATAGGGCTCGCCGACGGTGTAGACGCCGCCGCCTTTCGGCACCGGCTGGGACAGGCTCGCGACCCGCGGGCTTGCCGCGCCGTAGCGGGCCTCGCTGAAATATTCCTTGGAGCGGAAAGCGCCGGGCGTCGGGGCCATGGCGCAGGAAGCGAGCAGTGCGGCCGCCGCGGCGACCATGACGGCGCGTGCTGCGATCGCGCTCACCATCCCGCCCGGCCCACGGCTTTGCGCGCACGGCCATGCGCCCGCGCCGCCACGATCGTGGATACGTCCGGATGGATCGGGAGTGTCACCCGCGCCCCCCCTCTTCCCGCATTGCCCCTGCCGATCCTCGAAGATCAGCCCGTGAGTCTTAACGAGGAGTTAAGACCCGGCGGCTAGCTGATCAAATCGGGAGGGTTTTGGCAAGCTTTCCCGGCTGATTTCTGCGACCCGAAGAGGCTTGCCTATTTGTCGCCGCGTGCGCATTGATCGTCCCGACATGGACGGGTGGCCGAGTGGTTGAAGGCACCGGTCTTGAAAACCGGCGTGGGCGCAAGTCCACCGTGGGTTCGAATCCCACCCCGTCCGCCACCAGGCTGTGACTGAGCCCTTGGTCGAAGCCGCGGCCGGGCATCGGGTTTTGCAGCCTGGAGCGGAACGCGTCAGAATGGATGGGTTCGGCCCACCGCGAAATCGCGAGGATGGCTCGCGGTTCGCTCTGGGTCTCACGATGGGAGGCAACGATGGGGTTCTATCTCATTCAGGTTGGCTACACGGGCGGCGCCGAGAACGCGCTGGTGGATCATCCGCAGAACCGCGAGGAGGCCGCCCGCAAGGCGATCAAGTCCGTCGGCGGCAAGATGCACTCGTTTCATTTTTCGTTCGGCGAATATGATGTGGTGATCATCGCCGAGATGCCGAACAACGTCGCTGCCGCGGGCGTGGCGCTCGCCACCACGGCACGCGGGGCCCTGTCGAAGTTTCACACGACCACCCTCTTGACCACGGAAGAGGGCATGGAGGCGATGAAGCTGGCCAAGAAGGTGGCATACGCGCCGCCTGCCTGAAACCGGGTTCAAACCCCGGCGGTCCTGGTGAGCCACCCGCCACAAAGGCGCGAGGTCCCCCACCCGCCGGCATCGGCGCCCGTAGCTCAGCTGGACAGAGCGTCGCGCTTCGAACGCGAAGGTCGGGAGTTCGAACCTCTCCGGGCGCACCAATCTCTTCCAGCCATAGCCGTTGGTTCCGACGGCGGGGATCTTCATGCCCTCACGCGTCAGTAGCCGGCCTCCAGCGACGCCAGCCCGTGCAGCCCCGCGCTATCGCCGGCGAGG
>JBGPOE010000121.1:0-3176 GCA_041487875.1 Gemmatimonadota bacterium
CCCGACACGAAATTCACCGTGTCGGACACGGCGGATGAATCCGAGCGCTGGATTCTGGACGCGGGATTGACCCCGCGCACCACGTACACGGTCACGGTGGACCCCGCGCTGCGCGACGTGTTCGGCCAGACGTACACCGGACCCACCACCGGGTCGCTCACCACCACCGGCTACGACCCGGCGCTCGACTACCCGACCGGCTCGATGCTGGTCGAGCGTCAGGGCTTCCGTACTATTGCCGTGCGCCACGTCAACGTCGATACCGTGTTCGCGACGTTCGCGGGCGTGCCGGACACGCTCGAAGCCCAGGTGCTCGGCACGCCCAGCTGGGGCGACTTCGCCGCGCTGTGGTCGCAGCTCGCGCCCGGCGCCGTCACCCGCGCCGTGGCGGTGCAGGGGAAGCCGGACGTGCCGCTGGTGAGCTCGATCCGCGTCCCCGCGTACAACGCGCTGCGCGCGCACACGCCGACCCTCACCCTCGTGCGCATGGCGCCGAGCCGCAGCGACACGACCTCGGGGCGGCGCGCGGCATTCGCCATCGTGCAGGTCACGGACATCGGCATCGCCGCGCGTCTGGGCCGCGCTGAGGCCGCGGTCTGGGTCACCACGGTGCACGACGGCAAGCCGCTCGCGGGCGCCGCGGTGGTGCTGTTCGACCGCAACGGCAAGCCGCGCGCGCGCGCGACGTCCGACTCCGCCGGACTGGCGCGGCTCTCCGGATTCCCACCCGACACCACCGGCACGCCGCAACAGGGGCGCTTCGGTGGAGGATTCGAGGGATACGTGGCGGCGAGCTCCGGGACCGACCGCGCGGTGGTGCCCTTCAGCGCTTACACGTGGCAGCTCAGCCCCTGGGTGTTCAACGTCTCGGGCGCCGAAGCCGGCGACCGCGTGCCCGCCGCCGCGGCCGTGTTCACCGAGCGCGGCATCTATCGCCCCGGCGAAGTGGTGCACGCCAAGGCCATCGTGCGCACGGGCGCGCTCGGCGCGCTGCGTGTGCCCGCCGCGGGCGACTCCGTGCGCTGGGTGTTCCAGGATCGCGAGCAAGGCATGCTCAAGGACACGATCGTGGCGCCATCGCCATTCGGGACCGCCGAGCAAACGCTGCCTCTCGCCCCGGACCTGCCGCTCGGCACCTACGGTGTGTCGGTCGCGCTGCGCCGCGATGGCAGCTGGGTCGACCTGGCGAGCACGTGGTATCGCGTCGCCGAATACCGGCCGCCCGAGTTCCTGGTGAGCGTCGCGTCGGACTCCGCGCCGCACTTCGCCAACGACACGCTCGCGGCCACCGTGGAGGCGCGCTACCTGTTCGGCGCGCCCATGGGACGAGCCAAGGTGGAGTGGACCGTGCGGCGCGCGCCGGTCTTCCCCTGGGAGCTGAACATCCCCGGGACGGCCGACTACATCCTCGGCGAGTCGGGATGGTGGTGGGAAGACGAATCGTTCGAGCGGCCCACGGCCGAGGTCACGGCGAGCGGCAGCGACACGCTCGATGCGACGGGTCACCTGACGCTGCACGCGGCGCTCGGGGTCCCCGACAAGGGCCGGCCCGCGCGCGTGCGCGTGGAAGCCACCGTCACCGACGTGAACCGCCAGACGGTCACGGCCGGCGCGTCGGCGCTGCTGCATCCGGCGGCGTTCTACATCGGCGCGAAGCCCGGCGGCGGCTACTTCTGGAAGGCCGGCACAGCGCAGGAGATCGGTCTGATCGCCGTCACGCCGCAGGGAAAGAAACTGCCCGGCGTGGCGATCCGCGGCACCGTGGTGCGGCGCGAGTGGCACCGCGTGCAGCGCCAGCGCGGCGGGCTGGCCGAGCAGGTGGGCGAGTGGGTGCCCGACACGGTGACGCACTGCGACGTGGTGAGCGGCGCCGCGCCCGTGCCGTGCCGCTTCACGCCCGACCAGGGCGGCTTGTACGTCGTGACGTTCCGGGCGAAAGACGCCTCCGGCCACGACGCCTCGACCAGCTTCTACCGTTGGGCCACGGGCAAGGGCTGGGTGCCGTGGGAAGACGAGAACCAGTTCAAGATGGACGTCATTCCCGACAAGACCAGCTACAACGTGGGCGACACGGCGACCGTGCTGTTCGCCTCTCCCTTCACCGACGCCGAAGCGTGGGTCACGGTGGAGCGCGAAGGCATCCTGCAGCAGCGCCGCCTGCGGCTCACGTCGGGCGCCACGTCGATCAAGCTGCCGCTCACCGAGGCCTACGTCCCCAACGCCTACGTCTCGATCGTGGTGGCGCGCGGGCGCAGCGCCCCGCCGGGCGGCATCGGCGATCCCGGCCGGCCCACCATCCGCGTGGGCTACGCGGAGCTGCGGGTGACGCCGCGCGTGAAGCGGCTCAAAGTCGACGTCGAGCCGCTCGCGGCCGAGTACCGGCCGGGCGACAGCGCCCGCGTGCGGGTGCGCGTGCGCGACGCGGTGCTGCGCGGGCAGCGCAGCGAGGTGACGCTGTGGGCCGTGGACGAGGGCGTCCTCGCCCTCACGGGATACCGCACGCCGGATCCGGTCGACCTGATCTACCGGCCGCGCGGCGTGGCGATGCGGCTGGGCAGCGACCTCACGGCGGTGGCCGAGCAGGTGCTGGCGCTGGAGGGAGCGTCGATCAAGGGCGACGCGGCGCCCGGCGGTGGCGGCGGGCTCGCGGGCGGCGACGTGCTGCGCTCGCGCTTCGCCGCGGTGGCGTTCTTCCTGGGCTCGGTGGTGACCGACGCACAGGGCAACGCGGTCGCGACGGCGAAGCTGCCCGACAACTTGACGACGTTCAAAGTCATGGCGGTCGCGGTCACGGCGGGCGACCGCTACGGCAGCGGCGAGTCCAGTCTCCTGGTCACCCGGCCGCTGCTCGCGCGCCCGGCGCTGCCGCGCTTCCTGCGGCAGGACGACCAGTTCACCGCCGGGATCGTGGTGAACCAGCGCGCCGGCGGCACGCCGACGGTGAGCGTCCTGGCGCGCGCCCGCGGTGTGACGATGGACGGCCCAGCCCAGCGATCGGTGACGCTCGCGGCGGGCCGCGGGACGGAGGTGCGCTTCGCGTTCAAGGACACCACCACGGATTCCGCCACCTTCCGGTTCGACGTGACGGACGGCAAGGATTCGGACGCGGTGCTGTCGCGCCTCGCGATCAAGCCCGCGTACTTCGCGCGCGCGCACACCGCCGCGGGCGTCGTCAC
>JBGPOE010000122.1:0-3155 GCA_041487875.1 Gemmatimonadota bacterium
CTGGATCTCGAGACCGGTGAGACCGGTCCAGCGCGTGTACAGGGCGTCCGAGGCCTGCGCGGCGAGCGACGCACCCGAAAGGGCGCACACGGTGCCCGTGAGCCAGGCGAGGCGGCGCAGGCCGCGTCGTGCGGTCGTCACGGCTTCCTGATGATGATGATGAGGATGCCGATGATCGTCGCGTTGGGCGGGCCCTGACAGCCGGCGGCCTCGCAGATGCCGCTCGGGCTGGTGGGCGGGAGGGTGAGGTTGATCGCCGCCGGGTTCAGTACCGTGAGGGCGCCGGCGCCGGTGGGCGTCGTGCCGTTGATCGCGCCGCGGAGCGCGTCACCGCCGCCGGCCGGCGGCTCGGGCGGGCCCGCGACGGTCGTCGCCACGTCCGCCGGCGGCGTGGTGGTGGCCGCCGCCGACGCCGCCGCACCCTGCGCCTGTTGCGCGGCGGCGCTGAAGCTGGGATCGCGCTGCGCCGCGGCCTGGAAGCTCCGCGCCGCGCCGGCGTCATCGCCCTGGTCCTGCGCTTGCAGCCCGCGACTATAAAGAAGGAAGGCGGTGATGTCGCGCGTCGGCCGCTCGTTGATGGCCACGCGCTCGGCCGGCGTGAGCGTGATGCCGAGCCTGTCGATCAGCTGGAAGACGACCTGCTTCTCGAGGTCGAATAACTGGGCCAAGCGGTCGGCCCCCTGCCCCGTCGCCGCAATGCCCGCGTCGCTGGCCCGTACGACCGAGGCCTGGATCGTGAAGCGCTCACTCGAGTCGGTGGTGAACTGCCCTTCCAGCACGTTGGCGGCGCCCACGAGCCGCCCGGAGCGGGCACCGGTGGCGGGATCTACGCGGCCGCTCTCCGCCAGCTTCATCTCGTCGAGCAGGGCCTGGAGCCGCTCGCGCTCCACGACCCGCAGCGACCGCACGCGCGACAAGTCGGTGACCATCAGCGCCGACAAGCCGCGCTCGAGCGGCTTGAAGCTCGAGTCGGCGCCGGTGTAATGAAAGGGCATCACGGCCACCGTGCCGGGCGGGGGCGGCGTCTGGGTCAGGGTGGACTCGCGGGCGAGGGCCAGCCGCGCCACGAACCGCATCTGCGCGCGATCGACCAGCCGCAGCCGGCCCACGAGCAGCTGGCGTACGGCGCGCGGGGGATGTTCGTTCGCCAGGCCAACGTACACGGCGCGCGCCGAGTCGAACTGGGTCAGACCCTCGTAGGTGTAGCCCAGGTACACCCGCGCCTGGGCGTTCGTGGGCTGGATGGCGAGCACCACGGCGAGGGCGGCGCGGGCGTCGGTGTAGCGGCCGGCGCCGTAGTAGAGCTGCGCCAGTCGCAGGTTGAGGCCCGCGTCACCCGGCGTCTGGGTGCGCTGCGCTTCGAGGGTGGCGAGATCGGCCGGGGCCGGAGCGGGCGGGCCGGCGGGGCGCGCGCATGCGGCGAACAACACGCCGCTCGCCACGCTCAAGAAGCGAGCGAGCCGATGCCGATGGATCATGCGCGGGACTCCTCGAAGGCTGGAGGGACAGTGGCCCGGACGATAGTGGTGCGTGCGGTCACGACGCGGTGAGCCCGGTCACGCCGGCGCGCCACGAGGCCGCCTCCGGGGCGTGGAGAGATACGCGCCGGCAACAGGCTGTCAAGCGCTTTCCACCCTTGCAATATGTCCCGCGAGCCCTAGCGTGAAGGGACCACCATTTTCCGGGAGCCCGTGACCACTCCGCAAGCGCAGCAGCCCGAGATCCTGCGACAGGCCGCCGTCGCGCTGCAAGGCCGCCTCGTCACCCTGTGGGAAGTGGCGTCGCCCACGGACGCCGCGCCCATTGCGACGAGCGCCCCCGGTGCGCCTGCCGAGGCCACCCGGCTGGACCTCGACGCCACCGTGGGCCGGTGGGGCGTGCCGATCATCCGCGGCAGCCGCTGGGTGGGCTGTCGCCTGGAGTACGACGGCCGCTGGTGCATCGCCCCGGTGCGCGTGCGGCCCGCCGATCCGCCGCCCGGTCAGGTGGAGCGGCGCTGCCCGGAGCGGCTCATCCTCGAGCTCACCGGCCTCTGTCTCGGCTTGATCGACGTCGCGGCTGACGGCGGCAAGCGCCGCCTGCCGCCCGAGGAAGCCCTGCGGGAGCACGCCCGCCAGCCGAGCGTGATCGCCCACGAGGTGGGAAATCCGCTGACGGCGGCGCTCGGCAACTTGGACTTCGGCATTGCCGCGGTGCGTGGGGCGCCGTCCCTCGATCCGACGTTCCGCTCGCAATTGTTGCAGGACTTACGCAACGCGGTCGAAGCGATCGAGCAGGCCACCAACTATCTGCGCTCGATTCAGGATCGTCCGCCCGTGGGACCGGCGCGGGTCACGCGGTTTGACGTGACCCCAGTGGTGCAGTCCTGCGTGACGCTGGAGCGGCCGCTCGCGCTCAGGCGCGGGGTCGACTTGAAGCTGGAGTGCTCGGTCGATTCGGCGTTTCTTTCCGGCGATTCCAACGCGCTGTACCAGGTGATCACGAACCTGGTGCGGAACGCGGTGGATGCATCGACCGGGAGGCCGGAGCCGGTGGTGGTGGCCCTCGACCGAGCGGGCGCGATGCTCCTCCTGACCGTGCGCGACCATGGAGTGGGCATCGCGGCCGGGGATCTCGAGCGCATTTTCGACGCCGGGTTCACCACCAAGGCGCCCGGCTCAGGCTCCGGGACAGGTCTCGGCGTGGTACGCAAGCTGACGCACGACATGTTCGGCGGGACGGTGCGCGTGGAATCCGAGGTGGGGCGCGGCAGCACGTTCGTGGTGGCGCTGCCGGTGCCGCCGCAGCGGAGTGGCGCGCGGCGCTGAGCGCTGGGGCTCGGATTTCAGCCAGTTGCAGGCGCCATTCGCCGCCATCTATCGCCCGGCTTCTTCACGTAGTTTGCCCACACGTAGGGCCAGGGAATGACGATGGGGCATAACACGACTCCCATCAGGCAGGCCTTGACGGTCTCCATGGTTTCCGGGTCCAGTTGGTGCGCGGACCAGAGCGGCAGCGCAATGGCCGCGAGCCAGATCGCCTTCCAGAGGAATTCGAAGAGCAGCAGCGGCAGCATCTGCAGCGGATAGCGAACGCCCAGCGCCATCATGGCCGTCAATGCCGCCAGCAGGCTGGAGGCAACCCCATGCATCAGGGTCCAGGGTTGGTGGTGGAAC
>JBGPOE010000123.1:0-3075 GCA_041487875.1 Gemmatimonadota bacterium
CGTGCGCACTTTGGTCGCGTTCGCTTTCATCACCGTCTCGCCCACCGTGACCTGGCCGTCGCCGCCCATGGCGACGCGGCCGTCCCGGCGGACCGAGAGAATCGTCGTTGCGTGCATCGGCACCAGACCCACCCCCGCCATCCTTTCCGTTCCCGCGCTCACGCCCGCGGATGCGCCTGGGTGTACACCTGCTTCAAGCGCTCTACGGACGTATGAGTATACACCTGCGTGGTGTTCAACGACGCATGCCCCAGCAGCTCCTGCACCGCCCGCAGGTCGGCGCCCGCGTCCAGCAGGTGCGTCGCGAACGAATGGCGCAGCGAATGGACGTGCAGGTCGCGGCCGCGGGCGAGCGTGCTCAGGGCCTGCTTCACGGCGAGCTGCACCCCGCGCCCCGTGATGCGGCGGCCCCGTTGGTTCAGGAACACCGCGCGGCGGTCGCCGCCAATCGCGCCGAGCAACAGGTCGCGCCGCCGGAAGTAGGCGCGCAGCGCCCCACCCGCGTGCGCGCCCACGGGCAGGATCCGCTCCTTCTTCCCTTTACCCCGGACCTTCACCTGGTCCGACACGAGGTCCAGGTCCTGATCGTTCAATCCCGCGAGCTCGGACAACCGCATGCCCGTCGAGTAGAACAGCTCCAGCATCGCCAGGTCGCGCGCCTCGCGGAATCCCCCCGCGGCGGCGCGCCGCTCCGCCTCGGCGAACAGCTGCTCCATCTCGGAGCGGTCGAGATACGCCGGTAGCGTGCGCTCGAGCTTCGGCGTGCGCGTCGCCTTCGCGGGATTGACTTCGATCCCCTGCGTCACGTTCAAGAACCGGTAGAACGTCCGCAGCGCCGACAGCGCCCGCGCCATCGACCGTTTGGCGAGGCCCCGCTGCCGCAGCGCGCCGAGAAACCCGCGGATCGCGAGCCGATCGACGCCCGCCCACGTCCACTTGCCGCCGTAGAACCGTCCGCAGAACTCCGCGAATTCGGTCACGTCGCGTGCGTACGCCGTGACGGTGTGCGGCGAATCGTTCCGCTCCTTCTCGAGGAACGCCACGAAAGCGGCGATCTCGGGCGCGCTCATGGGTGGGATGAACGCGGAACGGGGAACGCGGAACGCGGAACTGGTGCCCGATCCTGTTCCGCGTTCCGACCTCCGCGTTCCGCGTTGAGACGAGCGACGAACGCGTCAAAATCCACCAGTGCCCGTGCAGCCAACAGCTCTCTCTTCTTCACTCTGTCTTTCACCGGCGGGTCGAGCGGCTCGAGCAGCCCGAAATTCGCGTTCATCGGCTGGAACTGCGCCGGGTCGGCCTCGCGCAGATAGCGATACAGAGCCCCCAGCATGGTCGTGGGCGGCGGCACCAGCGGCTCCTCGCCCGCGAGCAGCCGCGCCAGATTGATGCCCGCCAGAATCCCCGTCGCGGCCGACTCGGTGTAACCTTCCACCCCCGTCAGCTGACCCGCGAAGAGCAGCGTCCGATCGTCCCGCGCCGACAGGTGCGGCGTGAGCGCGGCCGGCGCATTGACGTAGGCGTTGCGGTGGATCGAGCCGTAGCGCAGGAACTCAGCGCGCTCGAGGCCGGGAATGGTCTGCAGCACCCGCTGTTGCTCGGCGGTGCGGAGCCGGGTCTGAAAGCCCACCAGATTCCACATCTGCCCCGCCTTGTCTTCCTGGCGCAGCTGCACCACGGCGAAGGGCTCGGCCCCGGTGCGCGGGTCCACGAGGCCCACAGGCTTCATCGGCCCGAAGCGCAGCGTCTCAGGGCCCCGCCGCGCCATCTCCTCGACCGGCAAGCAACCCTCAAAGTAGGGAATCTGGTCGAACTCGTGGCTCGGCTGGTACTGCTCGCCCGCGAGCAGGGCCGCGACGAACGCCGCGTATTGCTCCGCCGTGAGCGCCGCGTTGAGATAATCGTCGCCCCCGCCCTTGCCGTAGCGCGACGCGCGGAACAGCCGCGCGTGGTCGAGCGACTCGTCCGCCACGATCGGCGCAATGGCGTCGAAGAACGCCAGGCCGCGCGTCCCCAGCCGGGCGCCGATGGCCTCGGCCAGCGCGTCGGAGGTGAGCGGTCCCGTCGCCACGACGCCGGGCGACGGCAGCGCCGTCACTTCGCCCCGAACCAGCGTGATGTTGGGGTGCGCGATCACGCGGTCCTGCACCGCGGTCGCGAAGACCACGCGATCGACCGCCAGCGCCGCCCCGCCTGGCACGCGCGCGGCGTCCGCCGCGGCCAGCACGATGCTGCCCAGACGGCGCATCTCGGCCTTGAGGAGGCCGTGCGGCGTCACCAGCTCGGTCGACTTGAAGGAATTGCTGCAGACCAGCTCGGCCAGGCGATCGGTCTGGTGCGCCGGGGTCCGGCGCACGGGCCGCATCTCGTGCAGCGTGACGCGCACGCCGCGCTCGGCGAGCGCCCAGGCGGCTTCGCTCCCCGCGAGCCCGCCGCCCACGACCACCGCCGTCAGGTCGCGACCGGCTCCGTCGGCGCGGGCTCCTCCACCGGCACTTCGTGTCCGCACTTCAGGCACTTGCGGGTCGTCCCCAGCGTCTTGGATTGCTTCTCTTCCATCCCCACGAAGCCGCAGCTCGGGCAGGCGATCAGCACCGGCTTGTTCCACACCGAGTAGTCGCAGTCCGGATAGCGGGTGCAGCCGAAGAAATTGCGCCCTTTGCGCGTGCGCCGCTCGGCGATGTCGCCCTGGCCGCACTTGGGACACGTGATCCCCAGCGGCACCGGGCGCGTGTGCTTGCACTTGGGATAGGTCGTGCACGCCAGGAACTCGCCGAACCGCCCCGTCTTGATCACCATCGGGGCGCCGCACTCCTTGCAAATCTCGTCCGACGGCTTGTCGGGCACCTTGTCGCCCCCGATCGGCTTGGTGAAGCGGCATTCATCGGGGTACTTGGCGCACGCGATGAACGGGCCGAACCGCCCGGTCCGCACCACCAGCGGGCTGCCGCACGTCGGGCAGCGCTCCTGGTCGAGCTTGGAGAGGTCGTGCACCTCGTGCAGGATCGACGGAATGTCCACCGCGCCGAGTGCCGTCGCGAACGGGCCCCAAAAGTCGCCCAGCACCTGCTGCCA
>JBGPOE010000124.1:0-3021 GCA_041487875.1 Gemmatimonadota bacterium
CAGTTGGGCGGCGGCTGCCAGGCGCCGGTGGCGGCCTACACCGAGGGGAAGGGGGAAGCGGGAAGCGGGAAGGGGCGGCTCTATGGGAGAGTGACGGCGCCGGACGGATCCATTCAGCTCACGGCATCGGCCGAGATCGACCCGGCCGATCCCGCCGCCGCCGGGCGTGCCGTGGCCCGCTTGCTGGAAGCGCAGGGCGCGTCGAAGTTTCTCGCGCGATGAGTTCTTACCCGACTGTCCGCATGCGCCGGCTGCGGCGCACGCCGCAGTTGCGCCGTCTCGTCCAAGAAGCGCGGCTCGACCCGGCGCAGCTCGTCTGGCCGCTGTTCGTGCAGCATGGCGAAGGCGTGCGTGCGGAAGTGGTGCCGTTGCCGGGCGTGTACCAGACGTCCGTGGACGAGCTGGTGCGGGACGCCGAGCGCGCCGCCCAGCTTGGGCTCGGCGGCATCATCCTCTTCGGTTTGCCCGAGGCCAAGGACGCGACGGGCTCGGAGGCCTACGACGACCAGGGCATCGTGCAGCAGGCGATTCGGGCGGTGAAACGCGCCGTGCCGGGCCTGCTCGTGCTGGGCGACGTATGCCTGTGCGAGTACACCGATCACGGTCACTGCGGCGTGATCAAAGACGGCGAAGTGGACAACGACGCGTCGGTCTACTTGCTCGGCAAGGTGGCGGTCATGCAGGCGCGGGCGGGCGTCGACGTGGTGGCGCCGAGCGACATGATGGATGGGCGGGTGGCGGGCATCCGCAAGGCGCTGGACGCCGCCGGCTTCTCGCACATCCCGATTCTCTCCTACGCCGCGAAATACGCCTCGGCGTTTTACGGGCCGTTCCGCGAGGCGGCGGGCTCGACCCCGCAATTCGGCGACCGCCAGGGCTACCAGATGGCCGTCACCAACGGCGACGAGGCGTTGCGGGAAATGCGGCTGGATCTGGCGGAGGGAGCGGATCTGCTGATGGTGAAGCCGGCGGGGCCGTGCCTCGACATCGTGCGGCGCGCCAAGGAGGAGTTCGGCGCGCCGCTCGTGGCCTACCAGGTGAGCGGCGAGTACGCGATGATCAAGGCGGCCGCGGCGCGCGGCATGATCGACGAGACGCGCGCGATGTGGGAGTCGCTGTATTCGATCCGCCGCGCCGGGGCCGACATCATTCTCACCTACTTCGCCCCGGCGGTGGCCCAGCTGCTCTAGATGTTGGTCGGATCCCGCGGCAGCAACACCCACCGCCACACCGCCGCCGCGACCAGGGCGCCGACGAGCGGGCCGATCCAGAAGATCGCCTGACCGTGCCAGTCCCACGCGACCAACGCGGGGCCGAAGGCGCGCGCGGGGTTCATCGCCGCGCCCGTCAACGGTCCGCCGAGCAGGATGTCCACGAAGAGCGCGAGGCCGACGCCGAAGCCGCCGATCCGCGGCGATTCGGACGACACCACCGTGCCCAGCACCGCGCTCACCAGGAAGAACGTAAGCACGGCTTCGATCCACACCGCCTGCGCAAACGTGACGCTCGTGGCGACCGCCGGCGTGCCGACGCTCATGGCGCGCACCGCCGCATGCGGCAGCACGGCGTTCACGAGCAAGGCACCCAGCACCGCGCCGATCAGCTGCGCCACGACGTACAGTCCGGCGGTGCGGCCGTCGATCTTGCGGGCGACCCACACCGCGGCGGTGACCGCCGGGTTGATGTGACCGCCGGAGATGTTCATGGTGGCCGACACGATGATCGCCAGGGCCACGCCGTGCGCCAACGCGATGCCGATCGTGCCGAGGCCGCTCGGCACGTTCATGACGACGCTGCCGGCGCCCAGGAACACGAACAACGCCGTACCAATGCACTCGGCCGTGAGCGGCCGCAGAGTTTTGGGATTCATGGCGCCCAATCTACCGGCGGGGCTAGGCTCGCCGCAACACCAGCGCCGCGTTGATGCCGCCGAATCCGAACGAATTCGAAATGACGACGCCGGGCTCGGCGGCTCGGCCTTGTTGCGGCAGGCAATCGAGATCGCAAGCCGGGTCCGGCTGCTCGAGGTTGATAGTGGGGGGCAGCCAGCGCCGCGCCAGCGCGAGCGCGCAGATGGCCGCCTCGATCGCGCCGCTCGCGCCCAGGGCGTGCCCGTAATACCCCTTGGTGCCGCTCACGGCGAGACGGAACGCGTGATCGCCGAACACCTGCTTGATGGCCGTGGTCTCGGTCGAGTCGTTGAGCGGCGTGGACGAGCCGTGCGCGTTGACGTAGCCCACGTCGCCGGGCGCAACGTCGCCGTCGGCGAGGGCGAGCCGCATGGCGCGCGCCGCCTGCCGCCCGTCGGGCCGCGGGGCGGTCATGTGGTAGGCGTCGTTGGTCGACGCGTACCCCACGACTTCGCCGTACACCGGCGCGCCGCGGGCCAGCGCCCGACCGCGCTCCTCCAGCACCAGCACCGCCGCGCCCTCGCCCATGACGAAGCCGTCGCGATCCTTGTCGAATGGACGCGACGCGCCCGCCGGATCGTGGTTGCGCGTGCTCATGGCGCGGATGTTGGAGAAGGCGGCGAACGTCATCGGGGCGAGCGGCGCCTCGGCGCCGCCCGCGAGCATCACCTGGGCGCGCCCGGCGCGAATCGCGTGAAAGGCGTCCCCAACAGCGATGGTACCCGAGGCGCAGCTCATGCCGTTGGTCGCGTTGGGGCCGGTGAAGCCGAATTCGATCGCGATGTTGCAGCTCGCGGCCCCCCCGAACACGGCGAGCGCCAGCGCCGCGTCGAGCCCACGCGGGCCCTCGCGCAGGAATGCCGGCACTTGCATCTCCGCGAACGCCACGCCGCCCAGCGCCGATCCCATCGTCACGCCAACGTCGTCGGGATCCTCGCGCGCGGGGTCCATGTGTGCGTCGGCGAGCGCCAGCCGGGCGCAGGTGACCGCGAGCTGGGAGAAACGATCCAGCCGCTTGGCGCGCTTCTTGTCGAGATGATCCTGGGGACGGAAGTCGGGGATCTCCGCGGCCATGTGGCTGCGGAACGGCGTCGGATCGAACCGCGAGATC
>JBGPOE010000125.1:0-2984 GCA_041487875.1 Gemmatimonadota bacterium
CCATGCAAGCGTCCGATCCCGTCCGTCTCGCGCAAGCGGGGGATCAAGGCGCGTTCCACGCGCTCTATCGCGAGCACGTGGGGCGGGTGTTCGCGGTGTGCCTGCGCCTGACGGGCGATCGCGGGGCGGCGGAGGATTTCACCCAGGACGTGTTCGTGCAGGCGTGGCGGCGGCTGGGAACGTTTCGCGGCGACAGCGCCTTCGGGTCGTGGCTGTATCGCCTGACGATCAACGTCGTGTTGAACGAGCGGCGCGCCACGCGGCGCCGCATCGCGCGCGTCGAAGCGGTGGAAGACCCGGGCGCGCTGGAGCGACCGCGCGGTGGGGCGGGGCCGGGCGACACCATCGATCTGGAGCGCGCCATCGCGCGGCTGCCGGAGGGAGCGCGGGCGGTGTTCGTGATGCATGATGTGGACGGTTACCGCCACGAGGAGATCGGCACGATGCTGGGCATCGCGGTGGGCACATCCAAGGCGCAATTGTTTCGCGCGCGGCGACTGCTGCGGGAGATGCTGAACGCATGACTGACGACGACCGGGACGCCGAGTTCCAGGACCTGCTGACGCGAGCGCGTCGGCTCCCCGCGAGCATCGAGCCGCCACGCGACTTGTGGCCGGGGATCGCCGCGGAGCTGAAGCGGCCCGCCCGCGCACCCGCCCTCCTGTGGCTCGCCCTCGCGGCATCCGTCGTGGTGCTCGTGGGGGGCTGGCTCGCCTTGCGGTCGAGTGGTCCGGCGTGGCGGGTGGCGACACTCGCCGGCGCGCCGACGGTGGGCACGCGGCGCGTCAGCGCGCGGGGGACGCTGCGCGTGGGTGATGCGCTGGTGACCGACGATTCTTCGCGGGCGCGCGTGGCCGTGGGCTCGATCGGCGAGGTCGAGGTCGAGCCCAACACGCGGCTGCGGCTGCTCGTCGCGCAGGCGACCGACCAGCGGCTGGCGCTCGATGTGGGCACGATCTCCGCTCAGGTCGACGCGCCGCCCCGCATCTTTTTTGTGGAGACCCCGGCGGGCGTGGCGGCGGACCTGGGGTGCGCCTACACGCTGACGGTGGACTCGAGCGGTCGCGGCGTGATTCACGTGACCCAAGGCTACGTGGAGTTCACGGCGCTGGGGCGGCGCTCGATTGTTTCGCTGGGCTCGTGGGCTGAGACCAGAGGCGGTGCGGCGCCCGGCATTCCGTATGTGGGGGATGCTCCCGCGGCGCTGCGCGAGGCGTTGACGCGCTTCGATTTCGCGGGTGGCGGATCGCGCGTGGCGGAGGCGGCGCTCGCCGCCGCGCGGCCCGAAGACGCGACGTCACTGTGGCACTTGCTGCAGCGAGTGGACGCGCCGCTGCGCGCCCGGGTGTATGAGCGGCTGGCCCGCTTCGCGCCGCCGCCCGCGGGTGTGACGCGCGCCGCCCTCCTGCGGCTCGACCCCGCGGCGCTCGACGCCTGGTGGACGCCGATCCGCCGCGCCGCCTGGCGGCGCGAGATCCTGAAGGGCGTGCAGCGGTAGCGCTTCAAACCCTCCGGGGCCGGGTGGCGTCCTAGCGACGACCCATTACCGGAGATGTCTATGCTGAAGTACGTACTGGCGGCCCTGATGACCGTTGCCGCCGCGACCCCCGCTGTCGCGGGCCCGCCCTGGATCTCGATCGAATTGCCCGCCAATCCGTACGACGCCGCCACCCGCGGCGCGTTTCTCGTGGTCCACGCGTTCCATCACGGCCTCGCTGTCTCGTTCCCGATTGACGGCACGGCCGAGGGGATGGTCAACGGCGAACGGCGGACGATCCAGCTCAAGTTGACCGCGACCTCGCGCACCGGCGAGTACGCGCTCGAGCGCAACTGGCCGAGCGAGGGCACCTGGACGCTCGTCATTCGCGTGCACCAGGGGGATGAGGCGGCCACGGCCGTCGTCGAGCTGGGTCCCGCGGGCGACGTCGCGTCGGTACGCGTGCCCACCACCAGACGGGGCGACTGGACCGTGCCGGCCGCCGTCTCAATGGACGACGTGGACAAGGCGCTGCGCGCGCGCGCGACGGCACTGGCCGCGAAGAACTAGAGCGCACCGAGCCCGTAGCGGGTCGCGATCCCGTCCGCGATCCGCTCGGCGTTCGCCAGGATGGTGAGGCTCGTGTTCACGGCGAGCGACGAGGGGATCGCGGCGCCGTCGCTGACGTACAGCCCGGGATACCCGAACACTTCGCCCGCCGCATCCACCACGCCGTGCGCGGGGCTGTCCGCCATGCGGCACGAGCCGACCTGGTGGGCCGTCGAGAAATGCAGTCCCTCCACCGGGCTGCCGCCATGGTCCACCCAGTCCGCGTCGACCATGCGGCAGCCGTTGCGCACCAGAATGTCCCGCAGGATGCCGCCGGTCGTCGCGACGTAGCGCTCGAGCTCGGGCGTCGGTTGCAGTGCCACCTGCGGCGCGCGGTCGGGCCCGAGAGTGAGGTGGCCGCCCGGCGGCGTGAGCCCGAACGACACCAGCGCGATCATGCGGTGGCGCGCCTGGCGCATCAGGTCCACGTTCGCCTGACCCCACCACGCGGGCTCGCGCGGATCGCCGTCCAAGTGCAGCCGGGCGGCGCTCACCAGCATCAGCGGCATCGCCTTGCCCGCCGAGATGGAGATGCCGTGCGACTCGAGGAACTGGTAGCTGATCATCCCCGGATGCGACCGCCCGGCGAACATGTCGCCGTCGGGGAAGCCGTCGGGCAAGAGCCCCGCGACCTTCACGCTGCCGTTGAAGGCGATGTGCTTGCCCACTTCCGAGCTGAGCCGCGGCAGCTGGGGCCGCGAGGCGAGCAGCAGCGCCGCCGTGCCAACGGTGCCGCCGCCCAGCAGAACGACCTTCGCCTGGAAGCGCAGCTCCTCGCGCGTGCCGCCGCGGCGCCGACAGGCGACCTCGTAGCGGTAGGGCAGGGCGCGCACGTTGCGCACGCCCGCCGTCGCCGGCACGTCCACGAGCGTGCGGATGCTGCGGGCCTCGAGCTCGC
>JBGPOE010000126.1:0-2798 GCA_041487875.1 Gemmatimonadota bacterium
CGCCGTCGCGCAGCTCGACCGCCTCGCGCTCGCCCGTGGACGCACCCGAAGGCACGGCGGCCCGGCCCGCCGCCCCGCTCGACAGGTTGACGTCGGCCTCGACGGTGGGATTGCCCCGGCTGTCGAGGATCTCGCGCGCGCGCACTGAAATGATCGTGCTCATGGTGGGCTCAACCCTAAGACCGCCGGGCGCCCGAGTCAACGCGCGCGCGCAACGCTTCAATCGCCGCGCGCGTGCGCTCGCGCAGCTGGTCCCGATCCGCAAGTGTGAGCCCTACCGTGGGAATTACGTCGCCGATGCGGATTTGAATCGTCTTGCGGCGCAAGCGCCACGCTCCCTTGGGCAGGATCTCGAACGTGTGGTGCACGTACACCGGCACGAGCGGCACCTGCGCCGCGATCGCGAGGCCGAACGGCGCGTTCTTGAAGGGCAACAGCTCACCCGTGCGGCTGCGCGTGCCCTCCGGAAAGACGATGGTCGAGATGCCGCTCTTGATGGTCGCCGCCGCGCGCTCGTAGGCCTCGAACGCCTTGCCGCGATTGAAGCGGTCGATCGTGACGTGGCCCGCCGTGACCATGGCGCTGCCGAAAAACGGGATCTTGGCTAATTCCTGCTTCGCCACGAAGCGGGTCGAGCCGGGCAGCGCCGCCGACAACGCCCAGATATCGAACATGGACGAATGATTGGACGCATACACCACCGGCCCGGGCGGCACATGCTCGAGCCCCTGCACGTCGAGCGGCGTGCCCGCGGCCCAGAGATTCCACTTGGACCAGTCCCGCGTGCCCCAGTCGTAGATGCCGCGCCGCTTGATGCCCAAGAGCCCCGCCACGATGGATGCGCCGCCGTGGATCGCCGTCGAGACGAACAACACTATATAGAAGAAGAGGGTGCGGATCATGGTGTGAAATGCTGGAAGCCGGGGGGCGGCGTGATGCGTTGTCCGTTCTCCGTTATCCGTATTCCGCTGCCCGCAGAGCAGGTTCCGATCTGCGTGAGTGGGAGACCCGTCGCTTTCGCGAATTGCGCGGCGTTCTTGAATTCCGGGGGCAGCGTCACGAGCAGCTCGAATTCCTCGCCGCTCGCGGCGGCCGCCAGCGGCGCGACACCGGGCCAGCACGGCAGGTCTTCCAGCCGGAGCGAGATCGACACGCCGGACGCCGCGGCGAGCTGACCCGCGTCCTGGGCGAGCCCATCGGAGATGTCAATCATCGCGGTGGCGCCGTGAAATGCGAGCCATTGGCCGGTGGCGATGCGCGGCTCGGGCCGGGCGTAGCGGGCGCGCAAGCGTTCATCGAGCCGCTTCCCCGACTCGAATTGCGCCAGCGCCAATCCCGCGCCGCCGAGCGTTCCGGTCACCCACACGCCGTCGCCCGCTTTGGCGCCCTGACGCCGCACTGGCCGCGCCGCGGTGCCCAAGACGCAGACGTCCACGATGATCTTGTCGCAGCGGACCAGGTCGCCGCCCAAAACCTGGGCGTGGACGGCGCGACACGCAGCGCCCACGCCCGCCATGATGTCGCTTCCCGCTTCCCCCTTCCCGCTTCCCGGAATTCCGAGACTGACGAGCACGCCCAGAGGCTCCGCTCCGTCGGCAGCCAGGTCCGACAGGGCCGCGGCGGTCGCGCGGTAGCCGATCTCCTCCGGCGTGAGCCAATCCGTACGGAAGTGGACGCCTTCGACGCTGCAATCAATGCTTGCGACGAGATGGGTGCTCCCGAGCGGCACCACGGCGCAGTCGTCGCCGATGCCGGAGGCGTCGGGGCCCAGCCGGGCGATGATGGCGCGGATGCGATCGAACTCGGGCCCAGGGCCCAGGCCCATATGGCTCATCGCCGCGCGGCGTCACGCTCGAAGCGGACCACACCGGAGTCGGTGGCGATCCAGAGATACTTGGGATCGAGCGCCAGGTCGCGCGCCGCGGCGGGGACGTCGTACGGCACGCGCAACACGTCGAACCGGCCGCGTGCCACTTCCCAGAACGCCACGCCCGCACTGCCCGCGATCCACACGCCGTCGTCGCCACCCGCCATCGCGGCGATCTGGCCCAGCTCCCCGCGGCCCGACACCACGGTCCACTGGCCGGTGACGGGACTTCGCCACGCGAGATGATCAGCGGTCGCCATGACGATTGTGTCGCGCACGCGCGCGAGCGCGAGCACGGCAGTCTTCAGCGACGGCTGGCTCGCGAGCTCCGGCGGCACGCCGGGCTCGTTCACGCCGGGGGGCAGGACGCCCAACCCGACCGTCGAGCCGACATACAGCGTCTCGCGTATCGCCAGGAGGGAAAGCACCGCGCCGTTGAACGCGCCCACGCGCACGACCTTGTCGCCGGCGGTGATCACGGCGAGCCCGCGGTCGGTGCCCACCCACACGCCGTCGGGTGCGGGCGCCAGGGCGAGGACATTGTCGGACGGCAGGCCGTCCAGCGCGTTGAAGCGCCGACCGCGACCACCGTTGGGGTCCACCTTCCAGAGTCCCTGGTCGGTGGCGAGCCACAGCGCGTCGCCCGCGACGAGCATGCGGCGCCCCTGGAAGAAATCCATTCCCGGCGTGACGCCGCCTTCCAAGCGCCGCGTCTGCGCCAGATCCTCCGATAGCCACGTAATGCCGCGGCGCGTGCCGACGCCCGCATTGGTCGCCACGAACACGCCCCCTCGGCCAGCCGCCACAGCGCCAGCGCGCGGCGTGAGCAGGCCGAACTCGAGGTTGGTCCACTGGCCGGTGATGGGATCGACGCGCACCACGCCGAAGCCGTCGGTGCCGAAGTAGAGGTCGGTCTTGTCGGGCGATAGCG
>JBGPOE010000127.1:0-2721 GCA_041487875.1 Gemmatimonadota bacterium
CCAGCCGGCCTCGACCACGTTCTGGGCCACGAAGTCGCCGGCGAATCGGCCGCGCCGCTCGCGGTCGCCGAACAGCTCGCGCACGCGCTCGAGCCCGTAGGTGAACTCCCAGTGCGCCGTGAACACCTCGACGCCGAGCTGGTTCGTGGCCCGCAGCATGTCCTCGCCGCGGCTCCACAGCGCGGTCGCCGACCCCTGCAGCGCGTCGCCGCCGTCGAGCACCAGCGTCCGCCCCGCCCGCTCGCTCCGGATGCGCTTGACCAGCGTCGCGATGTGCGCGTACCCGCCCATCCGTCCGTACCGCGCCGCCAGCGCCGCGAAGTCCACGTGCGTGAGCGCGTACGCCGCCGCCGACCCGGGCGCGATCCCATAGTGCGCCAGCAACGCCGCCCCAGTGAGGTACGGCGGCTTCCCCCGCTCGTCGCCGACGCCCAGCAGCGTGTCGGGCTCGCGGAAATACACGGGCAGCAGCGTCGCGTGCGTGTCGGTCAGATGCACCAGCGTGACGTTGCCGAGCGGCTCGAACTCCAGCAGCCGATCCGCCGCGTCGCCAGCCTCGGCAAGCGCGCGCGGACTCAGCCCGGTCGCCGCGGCGATCCCGGCGAGCTTGAGGAGATCGCGACGGGTGACCTCCATCAAATGGCTGGAGCGGGTGCGGAGGCACAGCCGGGCCGGGGGAGAGCCAGCCCCGGGCGTGGGACCACCCCGCCGCGCCATGATGGCTCGCCTGTCGCCGTAACTCGCTCCGGGCCCGGCTCGCTCGGGCCCCCCATCCCCCAGAGGGGGCTGGGGCGTGGCCTCTTCGAGTTGTGGCGGCTCGCTCGCCGGGCCCTGCGCTCGAACGGCGACAACGGCTCGCCATCAACTGGCGCGGCGGGGTGGTCCCACGCCCGGGGCTGGCTCTCCCCCGGCCCGGCTGTGCCTCCGCACGCGGTCAAGCCACCCGGAGCGATCAATTGCGGATGCGCAGCGCGGCGCTGATCAATGGCGGATGCCCGGCACGCTCATCGGCTTGCCGTTGTCGAACTGCGTCAGGTAGAGCTCGAGCTCGGCGTACTCGATGGAGTCGGCGGGGAGCATGTTGGCGCCGAGCGGTGTCATGCACCACTGGAAGCGGCGGCGCATGTCCCAGGCGTCGTTCTGGCTGGTGCGCCAGGTCGGGAAGTGGCGGGTCAGCCCGGCGGTCACGTCGGCGAGCAGGCGGCGGCCCAGGAACTTGTTGGCGCCGCGACCGGGTGTGTGGCAGTCGGCGCACGAGTGGTTGCGCTCGCCCACGCGCTTCTCGAAGGTGGCCTTGCCGCGGGCCAGCGCCGCCCGCGCCGCCGCGCTCGACGTGTCGATGGCGACCGGCAGGCCGTTGGACGCCATCTTGATCGACATCGTGAGGTCGACGTTCGGCGCGCTCTCGACCGGCAGCGGCGTGCCGGTCGTCGCCGGCCCGTGCACGGACAGGAAATCCTCGATCGCCATCACGCGCCCGTGGGCCGCGACGTGCGCCGGATACTTCGTGGCCACGCCGCGCATCGAGCGCCCGGCGCCGCCGGCGTGACAGTCGGCGCACGCCTTGCCGGACGGTCCCCGCGCGCTCCACAACGCCTCGGCGCCCTCGGCGCGGACGACCGCGGGATTGTTGGTCGCGTCGAGGTTGTCGCCGAAGCCCACCGGCTTGTGGCGCGTGAACGGGTTGCGCTCCGGGTCCTTCTCCGCGACGACCGGGCCGTGCTGCGTCTGCAGGTAGGCGACGAGGTGAGCGATCTCCTGCGGCGAGAAGGTACCCTGCGCGCCCCACGGCGGCATCACGGTCCTGGGAAACGTCACCCGCGGATCCCAGAGCTGCTGGTAGAGATATGCGTCGGGCAGCTTGCGATCGGCCAGCGTCGAGAG
Source organism: Gemmatimonadota bacterium (assembly GCA_041487875.1). Taxonomy (GTDB): domain Bacteria; phylum Gemmatimonadota; class Gemmatimonadetes; order Gemmatimonadales; family GWC2-71-9; genus DATLWA01. Next base: position 1,885 of record JBGPOE010000127.1, read on the forward strand.
ATCGGGCCCCACGCTGCCGGCCGGCCACACGTCGGCGCCCGGCACCAGGTGGCAGCCGGTGCACGGCGCCTTGTTGCGGTCGAGGAAGAGCGCGCGCCCCTTGGCGGGATCGCCCGTCACGCCCGCCGGCATCTCCGCCCGCTGGACCGGCGGCTCGGGGCGAACGTCGTCGTAGGCGTAAGTGCGGAAGCCCCCGAAGTCGCGCGTGGACCACCCGGGGTAGCGGACGGCCACGTGACGTCCGTCGGCCCCGATGCGGACGTCGCCGCGGGCTGCGGGGATGGCGCGCGTGGTCCAGCGGGGAATCGCGGAGTAGTCGGGTCGCTCCGACGCGGTCGCACAGCCGACGACGAGCACACCCAGGCCCAGCCAGCGCACCGCGGCGCGCCGCATCACGCGCCGCTCATCCGAACGTGACGTCGGCCGTTCCCTCGTACGTGGCGCCGTGCGTGTCGTGGAACGTCACGGCCAGCCTGCCCGGGTCGGTGGCCCTGAAGGCGAACGCGAAGAAGGGGTTCTCGCTGACGCTCTGGGTGGTGTCGAACGACGCGACGGTCTTGCCGAGGTAAGTCACGGTGACCTTGTCGATGTACTGGTACTTCTTGTCGATGATCTTGCCGGACTTGTCGCGCTCGATGCGCTCCATGGGATGGATGACCAGACAGCGCACGCGCACGACGTCGCCCGCCTTGATGCTCGACGGCAGCCGCAGCCGCACCTTGCCGATGTCGGACATGCTAGCCCCCGCACCCGCCGACGGTGACCTTCACCTCGCGCTTGACCTGCAGCAGCGTGCCGTCGCTCTGCTCGACGATGGCCCGCACGTCGCCCGTCTCG
>JBGPOE010000128.1:0-2681 GCA_041487875.1 Gemmatimonadota bacterium
AGGCCTTGCGCATTCAATGCGAGGTCGACCGGCAGAGGCTTGCCCTCGCGCTGCCCCGAATCATCGCCCAGCGAACCATCGCTGCGGTAGAGATACCGCGTGCCAAAGCCGGCGGTGCCTTTCGATCGCGAAAGGCCGCCAATGGACGCGTAGCCCTCGTTGTCGACCAGCACCACAGTGAGCTTGAGTCCCTCTTGAATCGAGGTGACCAGCTCCTGGGCCATCATCAGGTACGAGCCGTCACCGACCAGGACGTACACCTCGCGCTCGGGGTCTGCGAGCTTGACGCCCAGGCCGCCGGCGATCTCATAGCCCATCGTCGAGTAGCCGTACTCGACGTGATAACCCTTGGCATCGCGAGTGCGCCACAGCTTGTGGAGGTCACCCGGGATCGAGCCCGCTGCGGAAACGACGACGTCGCGCGGCCCGGACAGATCGTTCACCGCTCCAATCACCTCCGACTGAGCCGGCAGGCCGGCATGTCCAAGGTGATAGAGGCGCGACACCTCGTCGTCCCATTCCGCGTGCAGCTTCGTGCAGACCTGTCGGTGCTCGGGCGCGACCGCCCAGCCCTTCAGTCGCTCAGCCAAGAGTTCAAGCGTCGCGCGGGCGTCACCGATCAGCGCAAGCCCGCCCAGCTTGTAGGCGTCGGCCTCCGCGACGTTGATGTTGATGAAGCGCACGCCGGCATCCTGAAACGCTGTCTTCGAGGCGGTCGTGAAGTCGCTGAAGCGCGTGCCCACGCCGATCACCACATCGGCCCGTGCCGCCACGCGGTTGGCGGCGAAGGTGCCGGTGGCTCCAATGCCGCCCATCGCGCTCGGATGGTCGAACGGCAGTGAGCCTTTGCCCGCCTGCGTCTCGCCCACGGGGATTCCGGTGCCGTCCACCAGCCCGCGCAACACCTCCGTGGCCTCCGCGTAGATGACCCCGCCGCCGGCGATGATCAACGGTCGTTTCGATGCGCGGATGATCGCGACGGCGCGATCGAGCGCGGCCGCGCCGGGAAGTGGACGGCCGATGGGCCAGACACGGTCCTCGAGGAACTCGGCCGGGTAATCGAACGCTTCGGCCTGCACGTCCTGCGGCAGAGCCAGCATCACCGCCCCCGTGTCAGCCTGGCTCGTCAGCACGCGCATCGCCGCCAGGGCCGCCGGCACGAGCTGCTCCGGCCGCTGGATCCGATCCCAGTACCTGCATACGGGTTGGAAGCAATCGTTGACGCTCAGCTCCCCACGCCCGGGGGACTCCAGCTGCTGCAGGACTGGGTCGGGGCGCCGCGATGCAAAAACGTCGCCCGGGAGCAGGAGCACGGGCACCCGGTTGATGGTGGCGGCGGCCGCGCCGGTCAACATGTTCGTCGCGCCCGGTCCGATCGAGGTCGTGCACGCGAGCGCAGCAAGGCGGTTTCGCATCCTGGCAAAAGCGGCCGCCGTGTGAACCATGCCTTGCTCATTGCGGGCCTGGTAATAGGTCAGAAGCCCAGGCTGCTCCGCCAGCGCCTGGCCGATGCCGGTCACGTTGCCGTGGCCGAAGATCCCAAAGCAGCCTTCAAAGAATCGGTTTCCGCGGCCGTCGCGTTCGACCCTCTGCGCCGAGAGGAAACGCAGCAACGCCTGGGCCATCGTGAGTCGCACTGTTTTGTTCACGCGGCCACCCTGCCGGGCGCTCGCCGGTCGACCATCGCCGCCGCGATGATGGCGGCGAACAGAGCTGCCGCCGCGTATACGTAAAAGGCGCTCTGGATTCCCGAAAGCGACCAGGCGAGACCTCCCAACATCGGTCCTATTGTGACGCCGACATTTTCGAATTCTCCGAAGATCCCCATGAAGAACGCGTGGCGCCGCCGTGGTATCGAGTCCGAGATCCACGCAATCGCCGCCGGCCAGATCAAGGCTCCGCCGAGAGCTCGAATGGCGGCACCGGCAATGACCACGGCGAAAGTGCCGGCATTGGCGTAGACGACGAAGCCGACGACCGAGATCGCCCCGCCCGCGATCATCGCCTGCTTGCGGCCCCAGCGGTCCGCGGCGTAGCCGCCCGGGACCATCAGGGTCCCTCCAAGCACCCCGACCACCAGCATCGCGGTCCCCGCGCTGGCCGCCGAGAGTTGAAGGTGAGTAGTCACCAGGAGCGGCAGCAGCGCCAGCTCGCCGCCCGCGCCGATCTGAACGAGCAGGGTCATCGATGCGGTCACCAAAAGCACCCGCATGACTCCGCCGCCCGCGCGTGATTCCTCACTGCGAGCCGCGTCGTCCCGTGCCGAGCCCGCCCGGTGCTCGGTGGCGGAATGACCCTTGAACACCCACAGGGCAAGCACGGCGGTCACCGCCGGAAGTACCGCGCTCGCATACAAGATGCTGCGAATCGGGAAGTGATCGATCAGCTGGCCGCCGGCGCCCGCCCCGATTGCCTCGGCGATCACCCACTGCGCCGAGACGAGCGCAAGGCCGGTGGCTCGCAGCCGCGCGTGAAGAGTGGTGCCAAGGAAAGAACGGGCCACGGGGCCGGCCGCCACGAACATGCCCGATGCCAGCAAATAGCTGACCGCGATTGGCACCACCGAGTCGGCCCGCGCCAGGAGAACGATGCACGCCGCGTATAGCAGCTGCGACACGACGAGCGGGCCGCGGTACCCGTACCGATCCGCCAGCATTCCCCACAGCCATTCGAAGGCGAAC
>JBGPOE010000129.1:0-2676 GCA_041487875.1 Gemmatimonadota bacterium
CGCGAGTGAAGAGGGGCTCGTCACGCACGCGGTCACGCACACGCCGCAGCCCACGCACCCTTCCGCGCGGATCACCGGGTGGCCGCGGTCGTCCATCACCAGCGCCCGCTCGCCCACCGGGCAGGCGCGCGCACACACGCCACACGCGGCGCCGTGAAACGTGATGCAGCGCTCCGGGTCGAGCTCCAGCACGCCCATGTGGATGCCGGCCCAGCCGGCGGGCGGCGCCACCAAGGCGCCCGTTTCGCACGCCTTCGCGCACGGCATGTCGGCGCACACCACGCACGCCTGCAGGGCCGGGACGAGCATCGGCGTGCCCGCCGCGAGCCCCGCCCCCGCGGGCGCCTGCACGATGGCGTGCACCGGGCAGACATCGATGCAGTCGCCGCAGCGCGTGCACGATGCGATGAACGCGATCTCCGGCGCGGCGCCCGGCGGCCGGAAGAAGCGCTGCGGCACCACGCGCGCCTCGGCGCGCACCGCCACCTCCCGCAGGACGCGGCCGATGGTCTCGCGGAAAAAACCGCGGCGGTCCTGCGCGTCGCCGGCCGTCAGCGCACCGCTTCCAGACTCACCTGCCAGCGGAAGGCGACGCGGCCGTCGCCCGGGGTGAAGTCCGCCGCGCGATCCCAGCGGTTCACCACCAGCGGCAGATCGAGCCGCAGCCGCCACGCCAGGTCGCCCAACACGTGCCGGGTCGCGATTCCGACGCCCGCGTCGTACAGGGTCGTGTACGAGCGGCCCGGCGGCGACGAGGGAATTGCCATCGTGTCCGCCACACCGCCGTCCGCGAAGGCCGTGAGGGCGATCTCCCGCAGCAGGCCGTGGTTGACGCGCAGCAGCGGCTTCGTACCGTCCACGTTCACCGCCACCGCCCAGCGTCCGCTGGCGTCGGGAGCGAACCCGCGCAGGTTGGCGCCGCCGCTCGCGTGATAATGGAAGCCGGGCCGCACGAACAGCGCCCCGCTGCTGCGCAACAGGGGGTTCGTGAACGTCTCGTACGGATCGGCGCCCGCGAGCAGGATGCGCCGCTGCAAGGGCGGCGGGGTGGCCGCGGCGTACCCGCCGACGTAGAGCCGGACGCTGAGGCGGCTCTTGAGCCACAGCGGCAACGCCACGCGGGCCTCGCCCTCGGTCCGGGCGTACCCGTCGACGTCATAGCGGTTGGCGCTGACCACGCCCACGCCGGGGTAGCGGTACACCACACCGCCCCGCAGGCTGAGCCGCCCGCTCCACTCCGTTTGTCCGTGCTGCGTCGTGATGGAGATCCACGGTCCGGCTTCGATACTCCCCGCGTCGTCCCACAAACGGCGATCGAGGTAGGTGACATCGGTGGTCGCCATCCATTCGGCGTCGAACCCCGCGTGCGGATCGGGCCCGAAGTCGAGATGCGAGCGCAGCGAGCGGTCGGCGTGCAGCGCCAGCCCCGCGCGGCCCTCCACCGACCACGCCGCCACGCTCGTGGCGGTGCGCGGCGTGAAGCTCGCCGTGGGGTTCGCCCAGCGCACGTACAGGCCCGACCGCCGGGGCGCGCCGCGGCGCGTGGCCAGGGAGCCGATGGTCACGTTGCGGTCGAAGCGGCCCAGGTAGTTGTCCCGCGCCCGCAAGGCGAGCGTCAACCCGCCGGCCGTGTTGGACCACACGAGCGGCAGCCACGCACTCACCAAGCGGTCGCGGCGCACGGTCTCGCGTGTCGGGTTGTCGATGCGCAGCTCCGTGAGGCTCCGCCCTTTGAACGGCCGCGGTTCGCGGTTGTTCAGCATGTTCCAGTCGTGGGCCTTGAGACGGGGGTCGAGCATCAGGCGGCCCGGCTTGCGCGCGGTCACGAATTCCACCCGCTCCTCGAGCGGCTGACCTGTGGCGCGGGCGTAGATCGTGTCGCGCTCGCCGATCTCCACGGGCATCATGCCGTCGCCCAGCCGGCGGATGGTCACCGTGGTGCGCCAGCTGCCGTCCGCCAGATGCCGGCGCGCCACGCGCTGCAGGCGGTAATCGAACAGCGGCGTGCCGTGCAGCCACTCCGCGAAGAACCAGCCCAGATCCTGGTGCGCCACCTCTTCGCACACCGCGCGGAGCTTCGCCTCGTCCACGTGCCGCAACTTCCAGCGGGCGTAATAGAGCCGCAGGATCCGGCGCATGGCGTCGTCGCCCACCACAAAGCGCAGCTCTTCGTAGAAGAGCTGCGCCTTGGAATAAATCATGATGTTGTACGTGGTGAAATCGTGGTAGCGCTCGCTCACGAGCGAGATCGGCTCGCTCCAGCCGTCCAGGTCGAGGTCCAGCAACCAGGGGTCGAGCCCCGGCAGTGCCGCACCCGCGCCGTGATGCTCGTAGAACCAGCCCGTCTGAAAGCTCGTGAACCCTTCGTCCAAGAATCCCTCGCGCCACTCGTTGTTGGCGAGGATGCCCATCGTGTATTGATGCCCCACTTCGTGGACGATGAGGCCCAAGGAGGCGCCGCCGTTCATCACCATCATCGGGAACTCGGTGCCGCCGCCCTCGATGCGGTGCACGTTGGTCAGCTGCGGCCAGGCGAACGGGCCGTACAACGTGTCGAGCCAAGCGAGCGCCGTCACCGTGCGGCCCACGGCCACACCGTGGCCCCAGGAGGCCGTGTCCTGCGGCTGATACAGCACGTGCACCGCCACGTTGCCGTAGTGGCCCTGCTCGTAGACG
>JBGPOE010000130.1:0-2661 GCA_041487875.1 Gemmatimonadota bacterium
CGGCCGAGAGCGTGCAGGGCGAAATCATCTGCCGTGGCGGCTCGGGCAACGTGTCGCTCAAGTCCGTGGAGGGGGCGCTGACACTCGAGAAGGCGCGCGGCCGTATCGAGTTGAACACCGTCAACGACAACATCACCGTGACGGACGTCGTGGGCGACATCACGGCGGAATCAGTGGACGGCGACATCGAGCTGACCAACATCGAGTCGTCCAACATCGACATCACCACGGTGGACGGCGGCGTGACCTACGACGGCACCATCAAGGACGGCGGCCACTACAGCCTCTCGACCCACGACGGCGACGTCGAGCTGGGCGTACCGCCCGGCACCAACGCCACGGTCTCGGTCTCCACGTTCGACGGCGACTTCGAGGCGGATTTCCCCGTGAGCGTCACCAACACCACCAAGCGGCGCTTCACGTTCACGCTGGGTTCGGGCAGTGCCCGCGTCGAGGTCGAATCATTCGACGGCGACATCCACTTGCGGCGCCCGGGGCAGATGGGCGGCTCGGGCAAGCACAAGGTCAAAAGCCACAACGACAACGAGGACAACCAATGAACGCGCGCACACTCATCGGCATCCTGCTCACGGGCCTCACGTCCACGGCGGCCGCCCAGGGCGGTGACTTCCACTGGACCGGCAAGCTCGCCCCAGGGCAGCGGCTGGAGATCAAAGGCGTAAGCGGTGACATCCGCGCCACCGCGGCCACGGGCGATCAAGTCGAGGTCACCGCGCACAAGCACGCGCGGCGCAGCGATCCCGACGACGTGAAAATCGAGGTCGTGCCGTTCGCGGGCGGCGTCGCGATTTGCGCGGTCTACCCCACCCCGCGCCGCGCGCGGGAGGAGAACACCTGCGAGCCGGGCGGGTCGCACTCGAACACCGAGGATAACGACGTCGTCGTGGACTTCACCGTGGCCGTCCCGAAGGGCGTGGAGTTCGACGGACAGACCGTGAACGGCGACGCCGAGGCGGACGGCCTTACGGCCAACGTCACGCTGGGCACGATCAACGGCAGCATCCAGCTCTCGACCACGGGCTACGCCGAGGCGCGGACCATCAACGGCTCGATCGTGGCGACGCTGGGCCGGGCCGATTGGACGGGGCCGGTCGAATTCAGCACGGTGAACGGCGGGATCACGCTGAACCTGCCCGCCACCTTGAGCACGGATGTGCGGGCGGAGACCTTGAACGGCGACATCGATTCGGATTTCCCGATGACGGTGAGCGGCAAGTTCGGGCCGCGGCGCGTGCGCGCGACCATCGGCGCGGGCGGGCGCTCGCTCGAGCTCAAGACGGTGAACGGCAGCATCCGGCTGAGAAAAAACGCCTGATTAGTCTGGCCGGCGTCGCTTCAGCCACATCGTCAAGCCGGTGAGCACCTGCGCCAGTGCCGCCAGGCTGGCGAGCGACACGAGGATCTTACCGGGGATGCCGAGGATGTCGCCGGTATGGATCGCGCGATTGGCAGTCACCAGGCGCGTTCCTGCCGGCGCGCCGCGCGACCCTTCCGCGAACAGTATGCTACCGGTGTAGGGGTTCAGCACGACCAAGCTGCGGCCCCCGGGCGTGCGATCTTCCGGGTGGCGCGCCCGCACCACGTACGCTTCGCCCGGGCCGGGCACGTTGATCTCGAACGGCGCCGTACCAGGCAGCGCCGCCCGCGCGAGCACGAGCGCGCTGTCCGGCGCAATCGGTGTCGCCCCCGGAACTGGGGCCACGCGAAAATTCGGCCGCGGCGTGGCTTGCGAGCCCGTCATCTTGTAGAACAGCGGCGTCGTCACGCTCTCGAACCCCACGACCAGGCCGGTCGTCGTGAGCGCCAGCAGGAATAGCAACGCCAGAATGCCCGTGACGTTGTGGATGTCGAACCACGTCATTCGCGCCGCAGCCCCGCGCCACGTGACACGCACCCGTTTCAGCGGCCACCACAGATACAATCCCGACAAGAGCATCAGCAGCAGCACGACCGCCGCGCCGGACGTGATCTTCCCACCGACGTCGCCCGGGCGCCGCGGCAGCAGCAGATGCGTGTGCAGCTGGTGCACGGTGTTCAGCCAATCGGGAGCCGTCTGCTCGCCCAAGATTTCTCCCGTATACGGGTTGACGAACACGTCGGCGCGCTGCAAACCGACTTCGTAGGAGAAGTTGGGCCGCGTCGCAACGACGAAGGCCCCGATCGTATCGTTGGGGTAGGCCCGCTGTACGGCCGCGGCGATCTGCGCGAGGGAGAGCCGCTGGCCCTGGGGCGTCACGTAGGAGCGATGCGGGTGCAGCGCCCGCTCGAGCTCGGTCTCGAACGCCATGATGCTGCCGGTGATCGCGAGCACGGCGATGAACGCGCCCGCGATTAGGCCGAGCCAGAGATGGATTTGGACGATCAGCGGACGCAGTCGCACGGCGGGCCTCGGTGATGGGTCGTCGTACGGATGCACGAACCTGCCGGAACGTCGCCGTAAAAAGCTACGCCTCGCGCTGGGATGATGCCGCTCCTCCACTAGTCACTCCCCATCGTGGGACCGTCCATTCCAGGGGCCCGTGGTGCTGCGGGACATACTCGCCCGCACCGAGCAGATCGACGATCTCCGCGAACTATTTCGCGTGCTCGGCTACGACGCGGCGTGGGAGCCCGTGCCACCCGGGCCCTGGCTGGGCGACG
>JBGPOE010000131.1:0-2653 GCA_041487875.1 Gemmatimonadota bacterium
AGTTGACGCTCTTCTTGGTCACCTTCTTGTACGCCCACAGCAAGTCCACGAACCGCAGCACGTCGAAGCGGAACGGCGACGACCGGATCAGGTAGCCCGCGGTGATGGTCCAGTACCCCATCTTCTTGTTGCCCGGGGAGCGCCACTCGCGCTCGATGGCCGCCGCGGTATCCACCGGACTACCCCACCTCGCGACGCGTGCCGCCAGCGGGTGAGCGCCGGGATCCTCCAAGGCGCGCCACGCCGGGCGCGCCCGCCACGCGAGCAGCGCCAGGAACGCGAGCCCGATCGCGATCGCCCAGTAGCCGCCCGTGCGGAACGACGACGCGGCGTCGAGATAGAACGGATAGAAGTGCGTCCGCGCCGCCGCCATCTCGGGGCTCGAGAACAGGTGGGCCTCGACATCGCCCGACATCGGCTCGAGCGAGCCCTGGGCCACCTTCATCGTGCCGCCCGCGCTCTTCACCACGAGGAACCTGTCGCCCACCTGCAGCGCGTAATAATTGGACGTCACGTTGCGGCTCGTCTCGACGCCGTTTTCTGTCTCGACGCTGACTTCCTGCAGGCCCGTATCGATGGCGCGGGAGCCCGCGACCGCGACGAAGTAGTGCGGCGCGGCGCTGGCGTCGCTCACCTGCGCCAGATCGCTCGCGCCCATGGCGAACGGCCCGCGCACGAAGTTGCCAATGTAGCGCGTGTTGGCGAGCGCGATCGCGACGCCCACCGCCGTGACGAGTCCCCAGGCGATGAGCTGGTTGCGATACTTCCGGCGGAGCATCTGCAAGATCCAGGTGTCCATCAGGCTATGCCGCCCGCTGCGGGTTCCAGGTGTGGGTCTCGCCGCGGACGTGGCGGGCCCAGGAGTAGAGCGCGTCGTACAGCACGAAGCCCTGCTTGAGCTGCTCGTGGTCGTCCGTGAAGTTGTAGGACAGTCCCAGCGAGATCGCGAGCAGGCCCGCGGCCTGGGGCGCCAGGTCCAAGCGCGCGGTATCGGCGCCGCGGACGATGACGGCGAGCTCGGCGAGCGCCGGATCGTCCACGTGATACTTGGCGAGCAGCGCGTCGAACGTGCACAGCGGGCCGTCGTGGGAGAGCTCCACGCCCTCGACGTCGAACGGCATGGCGCCGAGCTGCCGGGCCAGGCGCGCCACGTCGGCGGGCGGCGCGAAAATGAAGTCGGCCGTCGGGTCGATGAAGCGCGCGATGAGCCACGGGCACGCGATGCGGTCGATCTTGGGACGTTCGCGGGTGATCCACTTCATCGGGACCTCCGGAGGTCTGGGGCAGCGAGAATCTGGCGCCGCGGCACCGCCCTGCGCCAGCTACGGCGCCTGCAGGCCCGCGGGCCCGCGGGCGATCATCCGACCTTCCCGTCGTTGTCGAGATCGGTGCCGACGTTCTTTTCCAGCCGGTGGATCACGTCGCGCAGCAGGGTGCGCGTGGCGAGCAGCTCCGCTTCGAGCGCGCTCACGCGGTCAGCGAGATTGGCGCTGCGCTGTTGCTGCGAGGAGATCTGGCTCTGCTGATAGAGATCGAAGAACAGGCCCATCGGCGGCTCCGGTTGGGGGATGCGTGCGCGGCTCTATGTTGGAGCCCGACTGCCGTTCTGCCAAGGCGGCGGCGAGACTCATCATCTCCTCATAATTTACGCACTGCAACACGCGGCACCCGAGGCCCCCAGGGCGTAAAACGTGTCACCCTTATGAGGGGCAGACTTGTCGCGCGCTTCTTTGTATAGTGTTGGGGGAGCCGGGGCATAGGGCCTCGCTCCTTCACCGACACAAGGAGCAGGAATGACACGCACGCATTTGGGAATGGTGGCACTGGCACTCGGACTCGTCGCCGCGCCGGCGCTGCAGGCGCAAAAGGCGCAGCCGACGGAGGGCGTCAGCTTCGGACTGGGGGCAGGCCTCATTCTCCCCACCGGCAACTACGGGACGGCCGACAAGGCGGGCTGGCACGTGATGGGGTTGATCCAGCTGCCGATCGCGCAGTCGCCGATCCACCTGCGCTTCGATGGCATGTATGGGATGACCTCAAACAAGGCCGGTGGCGGCAGCATCAAGTTGGCGGGCGGCACGGCCGACCTGCTGTACCATCTGGGGGATCGCGCGGCGAGCGTGCGGCCCTACGTCTTGGGCGGCCTGGGGTTCTACAACGTGAACTTCGGGGCTGGGACCTCGCAGTCGAAGTTCGCGTTCGGGCTGGGCGGCGGCGTTCTGTTCGGCGTCGGCACGATGCACGCCTTCGTGGAAGGGCGCTACATGAGCATTCAGACCAGCGGCTCGTCGCTGACCTTTCTGCCCATCACCGTGGGCCTGATGTTGCGGTAGGTCTGTAACGCTGTAACGGTCGAGTGCATGAAGAAGGCCGCCACCGAGTCTGGTGGCGGCCTTGCTCTCTTAGGGCGCGACCTTCCACGGCTTGGTGAACGGCGCGTGCACCAACTCGATAACGGACTGCACGAACGCCAGCAGGGCGAGGAAGCCGAACACGAACTCGCTGCCGAAGGCGATGTAGTTGCCGGTGGTGAGGTTGGTGGTGTGCTCCTCGATCTGGCCGGCGCCGATCGTCACGCCGACACAGATGGCCGTGGTGAGGAGGCCCAGGAGGCCGTTCTTCGCGCGGTCGCGGCCGGTCCAGGTGCCGTTGG
>JBGPOE010000132.1:0-2575 GCA_041487875.1 Gemmatimonadota bacterium
CCCATGGTGATCACGGCGAGTCCGCGATCGGTGCCCACCCACACGCCGTCGGGCGCGGGCGCCAAAGCGAGAATATTGTCGGACGGCAGACCGTCCAGCGCGTTGAAGTGGCGGCCGCGACCGCCGTTGGGGTCCACCTTCCAGAGTCCCTGGTCGGTGGCGAGCCACAGCGCGTCGCCCGCGACGAGCATGCGGCGCCCCTGGAAGAAATCCATTCCCGGCGTAACGCCGCCTTCCAAGCGCCGCGTCTGCGCCAGATCCTGCGATAGCCACGTAATGCCGCGGCGCGTGCCGACGCCCGCATTGGTCGCCACGAACACGCCCCCTCGGCCAGCCGCAACAGCGCCAGCGCGCGGCGTGAGCAGGCCGAACTCGAGGTTGGTCCACTGGCCGGTGATGGGATCGACGCGCACCACGCCGAAGCCGTCGGTGCCGAAGTAGAGGTCGGTCTTGTCGGGCGATAGCGCGGCGCTGGTATAGTGAAAGCTGCGCAAGCGCGGGTCGGTGAGAATCAAGGCACGCATCGCGTCGGCGATGGGCGCCTTGGCCAGCGCCTGGTCGGGCGACAGGGCGGTCACCTGGCGCGCGGCCGGCGGCAGCGGCTGCCCCGGCTCGGGGATGAGACCGCCGCGCGGCAGAAAGCTCCACCCGCCGAAACTCTTCAGGAAAATGCCGCTCGCGGGATCACGCGCATCGAGCATCAAGTCCGTCACCCCGCCCGGCACGACGCCGGAATCCCAGCGCCGGATGTTGGCGTCGTAATGCGCCCAGCCTTGGGCGGTGCCGAGCCACACGGCGTCGTCTACCGCATCGGCCAGCGCGACGCGCACGTAATCGGACGGGTACCCATCCAGCGTCGTCACCGGCAGCTGCCAGCGCTGGGTGCGGCGGTCGTACATGAGCAGGCCGTGCGTGGTGGCGGCGTATACCGTGAACGGCGACGCGGCGACGGCGGAGACGAACGAAAAATCGGACACGAGGGCGCGCTCGTCGGGGCGCCAGCGGGAAGACTGAACCGCCAGGAGCGCCGCGAGCAGCATCGCTTTCTTCACGCCGTCTCCACCGCTTCGAGCACCGTCAGCACCGGCGGCGCGTGCGGCCGCACGTCGGCCCAGGCGCGCCAGGTATCCGGCAGTGCGGCCAAGATGTCCGCCGGCCGCAGACTGCGCGCGGTCCACTGCCGCGCGCCCAACTCGGCGGCGCGGCCCAGCGCGTGCGCGCCCAAGGCCGCCGCTTCGACCGGCGCCGTGCCCCGCGCGAGAAACGCGCCGATGAAGCCCGCGAGCAGGTCGCCCGAGCCGCCCGTGGCGAGACCGGGATTGCCCGCCGCCACCACGTGCACCGGCCCGCGCACGTCGGCGATCACGGTCGGCACGCCCTTGAGCAGCACCGCGCCGCGGACTTTCTGCGCCGCCTTCGTGGCCGCGGCCCAGCGGTCGTTCGTGGCCTCATCGGCGAGCTGGTCGCCCACCAGCGCGCGAAACTCGCCCAGGTGCGGCGTGAACACGAGCGGTCGTTGGGCCAGGCCGTTCCACAGCGTCAGGGCGTCGGCGTCCACGACGGTGGGAATCGCGCGCCGCTGCATCGCCGCCGCCAGGAAATGCGCGCGCGCGGGGTCGCGGCCCAGTCCCGGACCCACCACCAGCGCGTCGGCCCACTCGAGCGCTTCGCTCACCTCCGGCTCGAGTCCCTGCCCCAGCGCCGACACGACCGTCAGCACGTCGGGCAGGCTGGCGCGCGCGGCTGCGATCGTCTCGGGCGAGGCCACGAGCTTCACGACGCCGGCGCCCGCGGCGAGGGCGCCGCGCGCCGCGTGCAGCGCCGCGCCCGTCATCCCCGCGGCGCCGCCCACGACGGTCACGCGGCCGCGATCGCCCTTGTGCATCTTGGGTTGCAGCTTGGGCAGGCGCTCTTTCGCCCAGGCATCGGTGACGAGCAGCGGCCACGCGGGATCGGGCGGCGGGAAGCCGATGTCGGCCACGATTATCCGCCCGCAGACTTCACGGGCCAACAGGTGACCGCGGCGCGCGCCGCCGAACGTTATGGTCAGCGCGGCGCGCACCGGCCCGTGCGCCTCGCCGCTCGACAGGTCGAGCCCCGTGGGCCCGTCCACCGCGACGACCGGCGCGCCGTACTCGGCGATGCGCTCGGCCAGGGCGAGCACGTCGCCACGCGCGGGACCCGCGGCCCCGGTGCCGAGCAGCGCGTCCACGATCACGGCCGCCGCGGGCCACGGCTCGTCGCGGCCCAGCTCGTGCACGCCCGCGACGCGCGCCAGCGCGCGGTTGTCGATCGCGTCGTCGGTCTTCGGGTCCACCGCCGCGACCCACACGGGAATCCCGACCGTATGCAGCGCCCGCGCCGTGACCCAGCCGTCGCCGCCGTTGTTTCCCGCCCCGGCCACGATCAGCGCGCCGCGATCCACGACGTCGGGATACGCCGCCACGAGCACCTGGGCCACCGCGCGCCCGGCCGCTTCCATCAGGGCGCGGCTCGGCACGCGATACTGCGTGCGCGCCGTGGCATCCCACGCCGCCGCTTCGGCCGCCGAGAGCACCGGAATCACGCTCACGCG